>NZ_CP012160.1:726875-1453750 GCF_001187845.1 Octadecabacter temperatus
GGCTGTGTTGCCCATGTTAGTGTCGCCCATCCGGTGTGTCCGCGCCTTGGTGATGCATGCGAAACAGCGGGCAAGGCGGCGGGCGTGACGGTTCATCGCGGTGGCACATACTTGGCGATGGAAGGACCGCAGTTTTCATCCTTTGCCGAAAGCAAGTTGTACCGTGAGGTTTGGAGCTGTGATGTGATCGGTATGACCAACATGCCTGAAGCCAAACTCGCCCGCGAAGCTGAACTTTGTTACGCCTCCGTGGCGATGATTACCGACTATGACAGCTGGCATCCTGATCACGGAAGCGTCGACATTTCTGACATTATCAAGACGCTAGGGGCGAATTCTAATGCGGCCAAAGCGATGGTCGCTGGTCTTCCCGCGCTACTGGGCGCAGTGCGCGAGGACTGCCCACATGGATGCGATCGCGCCTTGGAACACGCGATCATGACCGCACCAGATGCGCGAGATCCTGCACTTTTGGCAAAGCTTGATGCCGTCGCGGGTCGGGTTTTGTGATCCGTTGTTTGCTGTCACTCATGCTCGCAACGCCTTTGGCTGCGCAGGAATATATTGTCACAGACGGCCCGCTGACGGACGGCGAATTTTACGGTGTCGTGTCCTGCGCCGCGCGGCCGGGGCAGGGATGTAACGAGCCCATCGTCCGATGGGACCAACCGGTTGTCACCGTAGGGTTCGAACCCATGGTGCCGTCATACCCGACTGATTTGGCGCGCGAGTTTGACCGCGTTTTGGATACCTCAATCTCGCAGATCAATTCCGCAGCACCTGGGTTAAACCTAAGACGTGTCGCCAAATCGGAGTCCGCGCATGTGCGTTTGTTTTTACAACCGATCCGATCTGGCGATGCGGTCCGTGGCACGGGGTACGCCGAACTCGACGGGACCCCGATTGGCGCTGCGATAGTACAGATTTATTGGGACGACGACATGAAGCTTACCGAAGCGTTGATCGCCTTCGCCCGTGATATCCCGATCGACCAAGCAGGGCCCATCATGCTTGAGGAACTGACCCAAGCGATGGGGCTGATGACGGATATCCGCAATCCATATTACGAAACCCGCTCGGTTTTTTCAGAAGACAGCAATTCAGTCGCGAAACTGGGTGTACAAGACCGCGCTGCCCTGCGACTTCACTATCCAGCCCAATGACTTACCCATAGGATCGACCATGAAAGCCCCAAAGAAAGACGTTCGCGATTACATCCGCACAATTCCCGATTTCCCACATGAGGGGATCATGTTTCGCGATGTGACAACGCTGTTTTCCCACCCGCGTGGGTTTCGCATGGCGATTGACCAACTGCTGCACCCCTATGCGGGCGAAGACATCGATGTGGTCGTCGGGCTTGAAGCACGCGGGTTCATTCTTGGCGGCGCAATTGCGCACCAGCTTGGCAAAGGCTTCGTGCCGATCCGCAAGGAAGGTAAATTGCCGGGCAAGACGATCAAGCAACCCTACACGCTGGAATACGGCGAGGCGGTCATGGAAATTCATGACGATGCGATTGAGGCGGGTTCTAAGGTTCTGGTCGTGGATGATTTGTTGGCCACAGGCGGGACCGCTGAGGCCGGGATCAAACTGCTAGAACAGTTGGGCGGCGAAGTCGTGGGATGTGCCTTTGTGATCGACCTGCCTGAACTGGGTGGCCGTGCCAAGTTAGAGGCGCTGGGTATGGATGTTCATATTCTGTGTGAATTTGAAGGTGAATAACGACTAGTTCGTTTTGCGTTTCGGAACGAAGGGCAACGGCATCACCGGAACGCCGTCGTCGATTAGCTTTTTAGCGTCATCAAGTTTCGTCTCGCCCCAAATTGCGCGTTCGGGTGCATCGCCGTCGTGCATCTTGCGGGCTTCATCTGCAAAGTCTTTGCCGACATAGTCGCTGTTATCTTCGACGTCTTTGCGCAGCTTTGTTAGGGATTCCTCAGCGTCCGACATGGGCGCGCTTAGGTCTGTTTTATTGCCCTTGGCAGGCACCGACGGTGCCATCAATGCGCGTGACACCGCGGTCGATGCACAAACCGCGCACGCCAGATGCCCAGCCTTTGCCAAGGCATCAAATGCCTCCGACGACTGAAACCAGCTTTCAAACTGGTGATCTTGGTCACAGATGAGCGTGTAGCGGATCAAAAGAGCCTCATGGTTTGGTTCGACGTAGCTTAAGCAGTCTCAGGTCGAAAGCTAAGGATGATATCGCCCAGTTCAACGTCATCGACCATCGCCGCGGCCTTTTTGCGCGAAACCCACTTACGATCGCGCTCTTTTTTCTCGGGCCATGTGCGTAGAACCTTTTTAACACGAAGCGGGTAGACGACCGCGATGCAAGGTAAATCGTCTTCGGGTCGCGTCTTGCTGTAGCTGAAAACCCCAATCGGACGGGAAAGGATTTTTCCGCGTACGCCTGCTTCTTCATAGGCCTCTGTCGCAGCGGCATCCATTGGGGTTTGCCCATCCATTGGCCAGCCTTTCGGAATGATCCAACGACCCGAACCACGCGACGTAATAACGCAAAACTGCAGTTTGTCGTTTTTGATGCGATAGCATAGGGCCGCGAATTGGGTGCGCAGGTCTGTTTTCGACGCGTCCCCCAGTTCAATTTCCTGTTGTTGCAAACCTTTCATGTTTGCTGATCCGCCTGTTGCCCTTCGTGCGCGTTGGTGCGCACAATTATCTGATGAAGATGCTAAACCACATATCGAACCTATTGCAAAGATTTGAAGGCATTAAGGGCCGCCATCTGGCGACTTGCGTCGCTATTTGGGTGTCCGCTGTGCAAATCGTGCAGGCTGAAACGCTCACGGTCTTCGCGGCCTCAAGCCTGCGTGACGCATTGGGTGAGATCGCTACTGACTTTGAGACGCAATCAGGCGACGACGTTGTCCTCGTTTTTGCGGCATCCTCAGCGGTGGCGCGGCAGGTGGCCCAAGGTGCGCCGGCAGATGCGGTGTTGTTGGCGGACAAAGATTGGGCGGATTGGTTGCTGGCTGAGGGGGCCGTCACGGAGGTTTCACCGTTTGCGACGAACCGCTTGGTTGTCGTTGGGCGCGAAGACACATCTATCGCGGGCATGGCAGACCTAGTCGCGAACTTGGGCGACAGCAGAATTGCCATGGCGCAAGTCGAAGCGGTTCCGGCCGGGCGTTATGGGAAAGCTGCATTGATCACGCATGGTGTTTGGCGGACGGTGGAACCACAGGTCGTGCAAGCGGCCAACGTGCGTGCGGCGTTGCGATTTGTTGAACGGGGTGATGCACGTTTCGGGATTGGATATGCCAGTGACCTCGTCGCGCTACCGACCCTGTCCGAGCTCTATTCATTTGCACCTGACACCCATCCGAAAATCGTTTATTCGGGGGCGCAAGTAACCCCAGCAGGCGCGAGTTTTATGGCATATATTCAATCTGTTGAGGCGCAAAATTCCTTGGCTCTTTGGGGTTTCGAAGCTTTGGAAATTCAACAATGACGGACTGGCTCGGCCCTGCGGAGTGGACGGCCCTTTGGCTGTCGCTGAAAGTCGCGTTTTGGGCGACGTTGCTTAGTTTGCCGTTCGGGTTTGCTGCCGCCTATGCATTGGCGCGTGGGAATTTCTTTGGTCGGCAGGCGTTGAACGTCTTGGTGCATTTGCCACTGGTGATGCCACCGGTTGTGACGGGATACCTGTTGCTTTTGGGGTTTGGGCGATCGGGTCCGCTCGGTGAATTGTTCGAGGACTTGTTTGGCGTGATCTTCGCCTTCCGTTGGACGGGCGCTGCATTAGCGGCTGCGATTATGGGCTTTCCCTTGATGGTGCGTGCGATCCGATTGTCGCTTGAGGCGATCGATACCGGAATAGAAGAAGCCGCCGCGACACTTGGTTCATCGAAGTGGAAGGTTTTGCGCACCATTACGCTACCCCTCGCGTGGCCGGGGATACTGGCAGGGGCCATCTTGGGCTTCGCGAAGGGCATGGGTGAATTCGGGGCGACGATAACGTTCGTGTCCAACATTCCCGGACAGACCCAAACACTGGCCCTCTCCATCGACACGTTGCTGGAAATTCCCGGTGGGGAGCCGTTAGCACTGCGCCTTGCGCTCGTGTCTATTGCCATCGCCGCATGTGCGTTAATCGTTTCGGAAGTCCTTGCGCAGCGGGTTAGCAAGCGGAGGGCTTTGTGATGTTAAAGGTCTCGGTTGCCAAATCCTTTGAAGGGTTTTCGCTAGATGTTGCTTTTGAAGCGCCCGCAGGTGTCACGGCAATTTTTGGGCCGTCTGGGTCGGGAAAAACCAGCATCATTCGCGCGGTTGCGGGGGTGCTGGATTGTGATCGCGCGGACATCTCGCTTGACGGTGAAGTACTGTCAGACCTGCCGCCGCACAAACGAAAAGTGGGCTATGTCTTCCAAGACGCACGCCTTTTCCCGCATATGACGGTTCTGAAAAATCTACGGTACGGCGGGACGCATGACGAAGAAGCTGTCATTGCGGTTCTCGGCCTTGGTGCATTGCTGGAACGCTACCCTGCGTCTCTATCGGGTGGTGAGAAACAGCGGGTCGCGCTTGGTCGTGCCTTGATGTCGGCGCCGAAAGTTTTGCTGCTGGATGAGCCGCTTTCAGCGCTTGATGGACCGCGAAAAGCCGAAGTTTTACCATATCTCGAAGCACTGCGCGATCAAACGTCCATCCCGATCCTTTATGTCAGTCATGACATGGGCGAGGTCGCACGTATGGCCAGCCGTATCGTTGTGATCGACCAAGGGAAGGTCGCGCTTTCTGGTGAAGTGCAGGATGTTTTGGCGGACCCTGCTGCGGTGCCTTTCGTGGGCCTTGGAGCTGCTGGCGCGGTTTTGACGGGGCGTGTCGTCGGGCTTGCCGATGATGGTTTAACCAAGATCGAAACGGGTGCAGGCGCGCTTTGGGTTCCGGGTGCAGTCGGGCGTACAGGTAGCCACGCGCGGGTTCGAATTCCCGCGCAAGACGTGATCCTGTCGCGATCAGCCCCGAAAGATATGAGCGCCCTAAACGTACTGTCCGCGACAATTACCGCGCTCGAGCACGGCAAAGGGCCAGGTGTGGCGGTAGCATTACAAGCCGGCGACGCAAGGTTACTAGCACGCATTACAAAGCGATCCTGCCAGGCGATGAAGTTGAAGGACGGCGACCAAGTCTTTGCAATCCTTAAAGCAACTGCAATTGCGCCCTCGGACGTTAGCTAGCATGCCGCGCCTAAATAAGGCGTTTCATTGAATGACTACAGGCAATGCTTACGTTCATTCGTGCCGCTGTGACGGTTTGGCGGTAGAAACACGTTTCAGCGACTGATACGTACGCTTCAAATAAATTAAGACGAGGACGCAACATGAGTGCTACAGCCAAGAAAAGCGCGCCGATGGCCGACGATATTCGTGCCGCAAAAGGTGGTACGCCCCTTGTCAGCCTGACAGCCTACACAACGCCGATGGCGCAGATGATGGACGCCCATTGCGATTTCGTTCTGGTTGGCGACAGCGTTGGCATGGTTCTGCACGGGTTGCCGTCCACCTTGGGCGTGACGATGGAAATGATGATCATGCACGGTCAGGCCGTCGCACGCGGGCTGAAAAGCGCGATGATGGTGATCGACATGCCGTTCGGCAGCTATGAGGAAAGTCCACAGCAAGCCTTCGCGAATGCGGCCCAATTGATGGCCGAAACAAATGCGGGCGCTGTTAAGCTTGAAGGTGGCGTCGCGATGGCTGAGACGATTGCGTTCTTGGTTGCCCGTGGCATTCCTGTGATGGCGCATGTCGGGCTCACGCCGCAGTCGATCAACACGCTTGGTGGCTATAAGGTGCAGGGTCGTGGTGATGCACGTGCAATGCTAATGGCTGATGCGCAGGCAGTATCAGATGCAGGTGCGTTTGCTGTTGTACTTGAAAAGGTTCCGGCAGGATTGGCCGACGAAGTGACCGCGCAAATCGAGATCCCGACGATTGGTATTGGCGCGAGTGCTGGCTGTGATGGCCAAATCTTGGTCGTGGACGATATGCTGGGCCTATTCACAGCATTCAAAGCGAAGTTCGTGAAACGCTATGCGCATCTGGCCAATGACGGTGAGGCCGCGATTGCCGCCTACGCCGAAGAAGTTCGCGCACGCACATTCCCAGCGCAAGAACACACATTTGCAGACGAAGTTCCTGCAAAATGACGGCCCCGATTGTACGGACGTTGGCCGAACTGCGTGAGTATACGACCGCGTGGCACAAAGCAGATGAAGTGATCGGTGCCGTGCCGACGATGGGCGCGTTGCATCAGGGACATTTGTCACTGGTACGGGCCGCAAAAGAACAGTGCGACCGCGTGATCGTCACGATTTTTGTGAACCCAAAGCAATTCGATAATCCTGATGACCTAAAGAATTACCCACGCACTGAACATGAAGATGCCAAGAAATTGGCCTCGCTTAAGGTCGATGTGATTTACGTGCCAAACCCCGAAGAAATCTACCCCGACGGCTTTGCCACAACAGTTTCTGTAAGCGGTTTGACGGACATGCTGTGTGGTGCTGCACGGCCTGGGCATTTTGATGGCGTTGCCACTGTCGTGAGCAAGCTGTTCATGCAGACCCAAGCCGATAAAGCCTTCTTCGGTGAGAAAGACTATCAGCAACTACAGATCGTTACGCGGCTTGCTGCTGATTTGAATATTCCGATCGACGTTGTTGGTTGCCCAACGATCCGCGAAGAAGACGGGCTTGCGATGTCTTCACGCAACTTGCTGCTATCTGACCGCAGCCGCATATTTGCGCCGCTCTTGGCCGAAGTGATGGGTGACATTGCTGATGCGCTGAACAAGGGCGAGGCGATGGGCGATATCGTTCCAGATGCAACCGCACGCTTGCTTGCCGCGGGCTTCAATGAAGTCGACTATCTGGAACTACGCGACGGGTCTGATTTGTCCTTGCTGAATTCCATGAAACCAGGCGCGCGCTTGTTCGCCGCGGCATGGCTCGCTGGTGTAAGATTGATCGACAACATCGCCGTTTAGGTGCGGCGCGGGTATTTATGGATTCGTAGCGCGATATCGCTTTCGATCATGTCGTGACCGGCTAAATCGTCTTTCCCGAGGGCGTTTTCTCGCGTTCTCGATGCGGATGATTCTTCCACTTCTTAAAATTTATCATGCCATTTGGTCCGCCGCGTTCTTGAAAGCTGACCTAGGGGAAGGGCCTACAGGCTTATTCTTACGAGGTTTTTATGGGTAATCCAATAAAATCGATTTTTTGTGGATTAGCGTAAAAATCTAGGTAATATGGCGGCGGATATCAGGGAGGATTCCATGTTTAGTAAAATGAAGAACGTCACAGGCGCAGCTGTGCTTGCCGTTATCGGAACGACAGCATTCGCAGAAGAGCTGCGCATCGGGACTGCATCACTGGGGGGCGCTTTCTACCCAATGGGGCAGAGCATTTCGAACGTTGTAAATGAACACGCGGGCGACGGCATCTCTATGGTGCCGATCGTGACAGGCGGTTCTGTTCAGAACCCGAATTTGATCGCCAGCGGCGAAGTCGAAATCGCGATCACAAACAACAACTTGGCTGTTTTGGCGACCAAGGGTGTTGGTCCGTATAGCGCAACTGGGGCCATTGATATTGGCGCAGTCGCGGCATTGCACCCATCCGTCTTGCACATGGTTGTTCTGGCTGACAGCGACATTCAAACAATCGAAGACCTGCGCGGTAAAAGCGTTGCGGTTGGTCCAGCAGGTGGCGGCACGTTGGGTTTTGTGAACTTCTTGTTCCCGCTGCACGACATGACAATTGAAGACATCACTCCAAGCTTCGTGTCCTATTCTGATGGCTTTAGCCAACTGACCGATGGCACAGTTGATGCAGCACTTGCGCTGTCTGGCTACCCAGCTGGCGCTGTTATGCAGGCATCCGCTGGTGCTGATTTGCGCTTTATCAGTTTCTCTGACGGGATGTTGGACGCGGCACTTGAAGCCAACGGTGCTTACATCCCTGTCGACATTGCAGCCGACGTCTACGGTATGGAAGAGGACGGCACGGTAATTGGTGTGAACAACATGCTGATCGCGCCCAATAGCCTTGATGCGGCGACAGTTCAGGCTGTGACTGCAGCCATCTTCGACAATCTCGAAGAGCTTCAGGCTGAAAATGCTAACGCACGCCAGATCGATCCGGCGATGTCGTTGAACTTGGCTATTCCGTTGCACGCTGGTGCGCAGGCCTACTTCGACGCTCAGTAAGTGTACGATTTGATACTGGATGAGGCGCAATCTCGCGCCTCATCCCGCTTTATTTAGAGACACCACCATGACATCGATGACACGACACCTCAGCGTTAAAAACGCAATCTTTCTGGCCGGCTTGGCGCTGGGAATTTATCATCTAATGGTCGTGTCTGGCGTGTTCGCGATCTCGACCATGCCGATGCGGCTGACACATGTGATGTTGGCATTGTCGTTACTGTTCGTGATCAAACCGGCGAGCGAACGACTGGCCGGAACGGTTTTGAACTCGGCGTTGTCGCTGGTCCTGGTTGGGGCAACAGTTGGCGCGAGTATTTGGATGCTGACGCGCTGGAAGCCAATCGCGTTTAGCGGTGGCATAACGACCGACGGTGATTTCATCGCAGGTGTTATCTTGTTGATTGTCGTGTTCGAGGCCGCACGTCGTGGCATTGGACTCATTCTCGCGCTGATCACCTTTGTCTTTTTTCTTTACCCGTTCCTCGCCCCGTATTTACCCGGTGTGCTTGAAGGACGCGGGTCGACTTTCCCACGTATTGTGCAGGTTCTCACGACAGATACAGCTGGTGTTTACGGCATCCCCGTTGGGGTCGCTGCGACTTATATCATCGTGTTCACGATCTTCGGCGCACTGCTCAGCAACTTCGGCGCGGGGGATTTCTTCTTTGAACTTTCCGTGCGCTGCACACGCGGGCTACGGGCCGCATCCGCCAAATCAGCAGTGCTATTTTCAACGTTGATTGGAATGGTAAGTGGGTCGGCTGCGGGCAATGTAGCCGTGACCGGAACCGTGACGATCCCGATTATGAAACGCGAAGGCTACGCTCCGCATCAGGCGGCTGCGATTGAAGCTGTCGCATCAACCGGCGGGCAAATCATGCCACCGGTTATGGGGGCCGCGGCCTTCATCATGGCTGAAATCGTGGGCGTTCCTTACACGTCGGTTATGGCGGCTGCGATCCTACCAGCGATGTTGTTTTTTGGATCAGCCTTTGTAGTCGTACATTTGCAGGCCGTGAAATCTGGCATTGCGCCAAACGCTGGTACTGAAGTCAGTGACGAACCGTTGAGCAAAGTCTTGATTAACGGCAGCCCGTTCATCGCCGCCTTCGGTACGCTGATCACCATGATGCTGATCGGCTATTCTCCGTTCATGGCGTCCCTTTGGGCAATGGTTGTCCTGATCGCTGGGGACATCGTTTGGAACCGCAAGATCGACAAAGTGTTTTTCACCAAACTTCTGACGTCCATTTCTGAGGGCGCACGATCTGTCGTCACAATCTCGGCGGCCTGTGCCGCGGCGGGCATCATTGCTGGTATCTTGGGGGTCACAGGGCTTGGGTCGAAGATTGCGACGTTGATTGATCTCGCATCGGGTGGCTATTTGTTCTTGGCCCTGTTTTTCACAATGATCACCTCGATCATCTTAGGAATGGGTTTGCCAACAACAGCAGCCTACCTGATCCTTGCAACAGTCGTTGCGCCGGCCTTGGTGAAACTTGGCGTGCCGGTCCTGACCGCGCATTTCTTTGTGTTCTATTACGGTTGTATTTCGACCATTACACCGCCCGTTGCGCTCGCGTCTTATGTGGCTGGGGGCATCGCGGGGGCCAACGTGAACAAGGTTGGTTGGACCGCTGCGGCCTACGCGGCGACATCCTTCGTGCTGCCGTTTGCATTCGTTTACGGGCCTGGTTTGTTGATGGGTGGCACGTGGCTTGAGAATATTTTGGCCGTCGTCACCGCTGCCGCGGGCACCTTCGCCGTTGCGGTTGGCATCATTGGCACGCTCACAGCGCGGCTATCACCTGCTGTTCGCCTGATCGCCGCTGCCGCTGGCTTGTGTCTACTTTTCCAAGGATGGATGAGTGCGGTTGTCGGTATTGCGCTGTTCCTTGGTGTGATCATACTTGATCGCAGCAACTCCAAATCAATTGAGGTCTCTACATGAAGCACAAAGAATACCGCCGCGTTGTCACCGGACATAACGCTGAAGGCACAGCCATTATCGAAAGCGACCAAATGGCCAGCCAGATGCTAGAGCGGCCCAATCGCCCCGGTGTGCGTCTGACGAACTTCTGGCTTACGGATCAAACGCCTGCCGAATACGACGGCCCAACGGAAACCTGCACAGGCGATTTCATTCTGCATCCTCCACAGCATGGATCGGTCTTTCGCTGTGTTGAATTCATGCCCGAGGATCCCGAAGTCATGGCGCGCTTGTCCTCTGAGGACGGTGCGAATGCCTTTGCGGAAATGGGGGCAGGGGCCAACATCGTGCAGGGTGGTCGCCACCCTTGGATGCACCGCACGGACAGCGTGGATTACGGCATCGTCATGAACGGTGAAATCTGGATGCTGATGGACAACGAAGAAGACGACGTGTTGCTAAAGGCAGGCGATGTTGTTGTTCAGCGTGGCACGAACCATGCGTGGGCCAATCGCGGGACTGAACCCTGTACCATCATGTTCGTGTTGATCGACGGTGTAACGCAGGCGGGTGGCGGCAAAGGTATTCCGCCGCGCTAGACTGCCTCGATCACCGCAAAGATCACGACCAAAATCGCGTAACACAAAATGCCATAACGAAGGTTCCATTTCCACGTCAGGTGCGTTGGGGGGATGTTCGTTGTGGCTGATATCAGCAATGTTGCCGTCGCGTTTGGTGATGCAAACATCGAAATCGCCCAGCCAGCGCTGAGGGCGAAAACGATATGCGTTGGGTCTGCCGGCAGGCTTGGGATTGTTTGCACGACTTGACCGATAAAGACGACAAGGATGATCGGGCTGAGCGCGATTTGACCGCCCAGCGTGATAAGAACCGGAAGGCTTGCAAGGAACAACCATCCCGGTATGCCCGCGAGGTCCAGTTGCGCCGTTAGGGTGTCCATTGGTAAAACATCCGCCAAGGCGCGTCCGATGAAGCCCGACAAACCAAGCGCGATCGCTGAGCGGGCAAGCCCCGGCGCGTTGTCTTTCAACGCGGGCCAGAACGTTGCAAGCTGCTGCGTCATGGCCGTTTCAGGTGGGCACTGTGCGATGAACCAGATAAGCGTGACAGTTGGCGCTACGAACATCAGAGCGAGCGCCGTGGAAAAGCCCCAAGTAATCTGCAGCAAAGCCGTCGCGGCGATAAGCGTGCCACAAACGACACCCAATCTTAGCAAAGCAGTGTTTGGGAATGGGGGCGGGCTAAACTGAACAGACGTCCGCCCACGCCATTCGGCACGATCATAAAACAGGCCAACCGTGATCATTATCACCGAGGTCGCGATGCCGAGAACGATGATTTTGCCCAGATCGATTTCGGTAAACAGTGTTAACAAAACCGCCTGCGCGAGGGTCGTCGGTGCCCACAACAGTATCCACGCAAAGCCACGCAACAGAGCAGACAATTGGCGTCGTTCGAGGTCCGTATCTGTGGTCCCGTCCTCGCGTTTTGCTGCGTTCTGGATCAATGGGGACATTAGGCTAATTGCACCGAAGTTGAGGAAAACCCCAAGCAGATGCCCACCTGCTGCGGTCGCGATAAAGCGCCCCGATGCAGGCTGGCGCAAAAGGTAACGGCCAACGGTCAACACTGAATTGGACCGCTCGGCCGCGATTTTAAGGGCGGTCAAAAGGAGGATAAAGGCCGCAAAGAAAGCCGCGAGATCAACGGCTTCTGTGAAGACCTTAACGCCATTTTCTGCGTTCAGAAGAAGCATCGACAAAACCAATGCTGCAGCAAGCAGTAACCATTCCCGAATGGTGCTGGTTTTCAATCCGACGAGGCACAGCGTTGCAAACCCCAATCCCGCACCCCAGCCAAACAGCGGGCCACCCACTGTGCGCTCACCAAGGACGAGGACCGAAAGGACGATCAAAACTATGGCGAGTGCGCTGGTTCTCATGCTAGGTTTCCTGTCAACGAGAGCGAGGCAATAGCATGTTCATGAGCGTGGTTAACAGAGATTTCAGGCAGGCTGTGGAGCCAGTAGCGACGGCCCGTTGGACCAAAAACGTGGACACCGGTTGCGACGCTCCGTTGGGGCACGGCGATCTCGGGAATGGTGAGGCGGATTTGTGCTTCCTTGTTACACGTAATGCCTTGTCGGGCACTGGTGTGCTGGGCTGCGATCCGGTGGTTTTGCCACTGGATGGCTGGGCGCTGCGTCTTGATGAAGTGGCTTTTACGGTTGGGGCAGTGGCACATCGTCATACCCATTCTGGCAGCGGTTGGCGGCATCTGGTGGCGGGCACGCTGCGCATTGAGGCTGAGCATGACACCACGGTTATGAGCACAGGCGACAGCTGGTTTGAGCCGGCCCAAAGTCCCGTGCGCGCGGTTGCGTTGCAGGAAAGGGGGGACACGCGGTTTGTGCGGTGTATGGTCATTCCACTGGCCGATGTTGGGCAGTCGACGTTCAAGTTGCAGTCGCCAAAGGATGCTGATTTGCCGAGACTTCAGATTACACACCGGCATTTCGATCATGTTGTTCAGGTCGATGCTTTGTAGTGATCTGAAAGGGACGACGTCCGCCATTCAGGATTCGGTTCAGCCGGTTCAGGGGCAAACCCCGTGGATTTGATCGCCTCAATCGCGCAGTATTCGTCTTTGTCTGAGGTGTCGCCGGAAATGCCGACCGCACCAAGCGTCACGCCTTTGGCATCCTCAACCAACACACCACCGGGGACGGGGATGAACTGCCCACCTGACGCCGCAGCGATAGCGTTTTGGAAGGCGGGCCGTTCGGACAGGCGGTCCCTGATCAGTCGCGAAGAAATACCCATGCCGAGTGCGCCGTAGGCTTTGCCAAACGCAATCTCAAAACGGACCAATCCAGAGCCATCCTCAGATTGCATCGCGACCAGTTTGCCGCCTGCGTCGAGAACGACAACGGTAAGCGGCAACAAGGATGCCTTGCGTCCCAAGACCAGCGCCTCGGTTACAATGGCGTTGGCGCGATCGAGTGACAGAGACGTATGAAGGCGCATGGTGTTTCCTTAGCTGGCGGCTGACGAGGCGGCCCACAGGCCATCCCACCATGCGGCGAAATCAAAGTTTGGCAACCACGTGACGATCTCTGGGAACATCAACAGGGCCGCGATGGTGATTACGTCCGCAATAAAGAACAATGCGACGCCGCGAAAGATCGTGCCGAGCGGTATGTCCGGTCGCACACCATTAACCACAAAACAATTGAGGCCAATCGGCGGTGTGATCAAACATATCTCAGCCATTTTGACGGCGATGATGCCGAACCAGATCGGGTCAAACCCAAGGGCAATGACCGCTGGATAGACGACAGGTAATGTCAGCAGAAGCATCCCGATGGCGTCCATGAACATGCCCAAGACCGCATAGGCCAAAAGGATGCAAATCATGATCGTCATTGGCGAATAGGGCAATTGCACGACCCATTCGGTGAAAGCACCTGGAATGCCCGAAAACCCAAGGAAACGTACGAAGATCAAAACGCCCCAGATCAGGGAAAAGATCATCACTGTCAGCTTGGCGGATTCCATCAGCGAGTCTTTGATCGACTTAAGGGGCGTGCCGCGCATGATCGCGAGGACGAAGACGATGAACGCGCCAAGTGCGCCTGCTTCGGTCGGGGTCGCCCAGCCGCCGTAGATGGCTGTCATGATGATGACGACGACCAGTGCAATCGGTGAAATGCCGGGCAGGGTGCGCATGCGTTCGCCCCACGTGAACCCCTTCACAGAAGGTGCTGAGCCCGGTTTCATCGTTGCCCAGACGACAATAATGCCCGCGTAAACGATGGCCGAGAAAATGCCGGGAAGGAAGCCAGCCAGCAGTAGCTTGCCCACGGACTGTTCCACAATAATCGCGTAGATCACGAGGATCGCGGACGGTGGGATCAACGTCGCCAAGGTCCCCGCCGAGGCCACAACCCCTGCGGCCATGCGTCTGTCGTACCCGTATTTGAGCATCTCTGGAATCGCCACGCGGCTAAAGACCGCTGCTGTCGCGGTGGACGCACCAGACACGGCGGCAAAGCCTGCTGTTGCGAATACGGTTGCGACAGCCAAACCACCCGGCATCCAGCCAAGCCATTTGCGCGCTGCGTCAAACAGTTGTTGGGTCATGCCTGCGTGAAACGCCAAGAACCCAATGAAGATAAACATCGGCAGAACCGACAGGGCGTAAGTAGACGATTTTGAGTGGGGGATCGTGCCAATGATACCCGCAGCAGGACCCCATCCGCGCAATTCAATCAAACCGAGCAAACCGACAATCGCGGCGGCAAAAACCACACGCACGCCGAGCAAGATCAACACCAAAAGAAGACAAAGCGTGATGATCCCAACCATGAAAGGGTCGGACATTCCGATACCAATAATCATTAGGATGCTCCCGGATCAGTAAGGTCTGCGTCGTCACCCATAACTTCGTGGATTTCGTCTTTTGCCTGCTCAGCGACGTCTTTTGCAATGACGACGCCGATTGGGTCCGCAGTAGGGTTGATAACAAGACGCAAGGCTCCGACGCATTGTAACGCCAAGCGGCACCACCAGATGGAAAACGCAATCGGAACCAAGAGCTTGGACGGCCAAGTTACGTATTCGGCGTCAATCGTTGTGTCGCCAAGCGTGTAAGCGCGCAGGAAATGGCCGTAGCTGTAATAGATCAGCACGCCGATAATAAACATCGCCACCGCTGCGCCAAATGCCTCAAGCGCCCACAGCGCGCGGCCGGACAGTTTTCCGACCAAAAGCTCCATCCGGATATGGCTACCAAGACGTTGGGTGTAGGCCGCGCCAAGGAAGGCCATGCTCGCCATCGAAAGTTCGACCAGATCAATGTAGCCTGTGATGGGCGTGTTAAAGACCGTCCGCATGACAATCTGTAAGACCCCTAGAAACATCAGAGCCATAATCGCGAAGGCAGCCAGCAAGTTGGCAAGATCCTCGATTGGCATCAATACCTTGTTCAAGCGTGCAAGGATTGAACGTTGCACCTCAGTTTCCGAAGACATGTGGCGTCCTTTGTTTTAGGGGCAGAAATTTGGGGAGTTAACTGTGCGTTCGGGCGCACAGAATGCGCCCGAACACTAAGCCGTCAGAGAACCTTACTGGTTCTGTGCTTCTTCTGCATATTCCCAGATCGCGTCAAACACGCCTTGCGCGTCAAACGCGTCTGCGTTTGCAGCAATCCATGCATCCCACACCGGCTGACCAGCCACTTCGCGGAATTCAGAGATCTGCTCGTCTGAATAGACGATTTCCTGCATGGTTTCGCGGAACACTGGCAGGTTTGTTTCGTCTGCCGCAGCGTAGGCTGCTTGCTCCACGTCCATGCCCATGCCGCGCAGTTCCATCAGAAGCGTCTGATATTGCTCTGGAAGTGCGTCGTAAGCTGTTTTGTTCAGGACCCAACCGCACTCAGATGTGCCTGGTGCCATGTTGGATGTGAACCAATCAGCTTCTTCTGCGATACCAAAGCTAACGTGTGCATAAGTGTATGGGAATGCTGCCGCATCAACCGCGCCACGTTGAAATGCAGTGGACGTTTCGCCGGCTGGCAAAGTCTGCTTGGTTGCACCAAGGGCTTCCATCGCATCGCCAAGACCACCGCCCGCACGTACGCGCAGACCTTCCCAACCGGAAAGTTCAGTTGGTGCGTCGCCTTTGCCGAGAACCTCGTACTGTGGCAGCAAGCCGGACATGTAAGGAATTGCATTCCATGCAGCCATATCCGCGACGATCGCAGGGTGTTCGAACATGCGCGAACGCACGTATTGGTCAACGGCCGGATCGCCCAGCGGCAGGAACGGCAGCGAGAACACCATCCACGCTGGGTTTTTACCCGGGTGGTAGAAGTTACAGATCGCAGCACCTTCAAAGGCATTCAGCTGAATGCCGTCGAGGTTTTCGCGGCTGCCAGACAGCTGCCCTCCGTAGAAGATTTCGATGTTGAAGTTGCCGCCGGTCTGTTCGCTGACTTGTTCAGCAACCGCTTCCATCCCAGCAGACAAGGCACGCGGGTTGCCCCACATAGACAGGCTCCAGTTTACTTCAGGGCCTTCAACGGTCTGCGCTGCTGCCGATGTGGACGCAAGGAGCAGTCCGACAAAGGACATCTTTTTCATTAGTTTCATGTCATCCTCCCAGATGGTTTTGGCATTTTGCCGTATCTTATCGTTATTTGCGTTTCCTATTGAGACGCGGGTCGCGTGACTTTGCAAGACTGTTCATGTTCGCGAGCTTTGTAAAATGTAATTTGAAGTGTCGTTATGAAGCCAAAGCCTCGGGTTTTGTTTTGAAGGGCGCTTTGACCAACGCCTTGATTGATTTGGATGTTGCGACCTTCGCGTTGAGCACAAAGTCCTCATGATTTTTCTCTACAACGGACAAATCATATAGGTAGTTCACCATCGCGCCGCCCGATTGGTAACGCCCATTGTCAGAGCTGTCGGCATTCGCGTGAACCGCATGAACTTCGGCACCATTGCCAAGGTGGAACCGTGCAACCGGATCGACGGGTGTTCCATTGCCGCGCTTTGCTTCAACCAGATATCGCGCCGCCATCGCCCGAACGTCCTCGGGAGGGGCTTCACCTGCCAGCACGGCGGCAGCGACATGGCCAATGACCGGATCGCTCGTTTGATCGAGCAACCAAGTGTTCATCCGTGGGATCGGGGACAGCGTTACGAAGTCGTTCAGCTGCGGGAACTCCAGTGCCAGTTCTTTGGCGACTTGTTTGATCAACAGATTGCCAAAGCTGATCCCCTTAAGCCCTGACTGGCAATTAGAGATCGAATAAAACACAGCAGCACGCGCGTCCGCCGCCAGCAAAGGTGCGCGGTCCTCAGACAAAAGCGCATCAACAGAACCAGGGATCGTCGCGGTCAGGGCGACCTCTACGAAGATAAGCGGTTCGTCCGGCATCGCAGGGTGAAAGAACGCAAAACAGCGGCGATCCGGTGGGCTAAGGCGGCGACGCAGGTCGTCCAGATCGTCAATTTCATGGACCGCTTCATAAGCAACAATTTTATCAAGAAGCGAAGCCGGAGCATCCCAGTCGATCTGTTTGAGAACAAGAAAGCCGCGGTTAAACCAGCTGCGCAGTAAAAGCGTAAAGTCGAGATCACTGCGGGCAAGTTCTGGCGCATCTTTCATCAAGCGAAGCAAATCAACGCGCATGTTCACCAGATCCGAGGTGGCCCCGGATGGTTGATTGAGGCGACGCAGCAATTGACGACGCTTCGGCGCGGACTCGTTTGCGACGCTAGCATAGGCTTCGGCGCTCGGGTTGTCGGCGTATTCCGTTGCCAATTCGGCTAGTTTGCTTGCGTCGATATCCAATTCTTCGTTCATGAATTGAAAGAACGCCAGCTTGTCTTCGTCGCTTGAGGCGCGGTAGCGATCAAGAATGACCTCGGCCAGCTTTTGACCTGACACTTCGCCCTCTTCGGACAGCAACGCATAACAAAGCTGCGCTGTATCACGCGGGTCGTTGTCCTTGTATTTCACGCGGCTGCGATCAAACAACGTGGACAACATATCTGGAAGAAAGCGATTTCGTTGCATGGGTGTTCTCAGCTCAATGCTACGCTTTGGGATGACAGCGAAACGGAAAATGTCAGGCTGCCTTCGTTCACCAGCCATTTGCGGATTTCATAGGCACGTGCGCCGACCTTATGCATTGGATCATTGTCAGCAATGCTTCGGGCAGCATCCAGATCAGCCGCGCGGTAAATGATCATACCCTCAGCTTCCATCAGATCGCCGGTCTCGTCCGAAACGGGGCCAGCCATAACCAAAGCGCCAGCATCTTCCATCTTCTTTTGGTAGGCGAGGTGGTCGGGCAGGGTGGCCTTCACCAAACCCATGTCGCTAGTGGGTCGCGTGCGCACGACAAACAACTCCATCGCAAGCGATCCGCGTTCCTTCGCTTCACTCTTATATTCTTCCCATTTTG
This sequence comes from Octadecabacter temperatus, assembly GCF_001187845.1. Lineage (NCBI taxonomy): Bacteria > Pseudomonadati > Pseudomonadota > Alphaproteobacteria > Rhodobacterales > Roseobacteraceae > Octadecabacter > Octadecabacter temperatus. Next base: position 745,048 of record NZ_CP012160.1, read on the forward strand.
GCATAGACTCAGGCTCCTCTGTTGCGCCGACCCTAACGCGAGTCTGGCGCACTGCAAATAAAAAATCGATTTTATTGGACAAGAGGCAAAAATCACGACACTTTTGTGAAAAGCGAATCTGGGAGAATTCATGGAAGACGGCATATCACTTGAAAGCATGCGGGCCGCGGCACAGGACGACGTTCGTGCATTGCGCAGTGAAATCACAACATTGACGGATGCACAGATCGGGTTGATCTTGACCAAGGCACGTTCGCACTATGCGTGGACGGATAAGCCAGTGTCAGATGATTTACTGCACAAGATCTTCGACATCATGAAGATGGGCCCTACAAGCATGAACACCTGCCCAAGCAGGATCATCTTCGTGCGCTCGCAAGCAGGCAAGGAACGGTTGGCCAAATCGTTGAAACCCGCAAACGTGCCGAAAGTCATGAACGCACAGGTCACCGCGATTATCGCCTATGACGTGAATTTCTGGGAGGAACTGCCAAAACTGTTTCCCCATGAGGACCGCCGCCCGCATTTCAAAGATAAGCCCGCACACAGCGAAGACACTGCCTACCGCAATTCAACCCTGCAAGGCGCGTACTTCATGATCGCTGCGCGTGCGCTGGGCCTTGATATCGGGGCTATCTCTGGTTTCGACAATGCGGTTGTTGATGAAGAATTCTTTGCCGGAACGAGCGTTAAATCGAACTTCTTGTGCAACCTTGGCTATGCGGACGAAGCCGCATTGTTCCAGCGGTTGCCACGGTTCGATTTCGACGACGTTTGCGAAATAGTTTGATCAAAGGGGCTAATTGATATGGCGATTAAAATGAAAACCACCGTCACAACAACGGTCAAAGCGGAGTGCATGTCGCATTCACTGACCAAGGTGACGACGCGCGATGTGTCTATGTTGATAGATGAACCAAAGGAGCGTCACGGTACCAATCTGGGCCCGTCGCCGACGGAAACGGCGCTGGCGGCCTTGGCGGGTTGCACCAACACGATTGGCCAAAAGTGTGCTGCCAAGCTTGGCATCGACATCGGCAATTTGGACGTCACCGTGAAATGCAAACTAAATAAGCTCGGCGTTATGCTGATCGAAGAACTGGAAAACCCGTTCGAACAAATTGATTTAACCATCATCGCAGATGGCCCCGCGTCGGAGGAGGAACTGGCGCAAGTGGCTGAAGAAACTGCGAAATACTGTGCAGTATCGAAGTTATTTAAAAGCGCAGGGACGGTTATCAACCAGGACTGGCGCACTGCCAGTTAACTAAAACCAAGGGAGAGAGACTATGACTTTTACAAGAAGAGTTGCCCTCGCGGCAGGCGTTGCGGTCGGTTTGACCGGCGCAATGGGAGGAGCCGCCTCGGCTCAGGAAACCATCAACCTGACAGCCATCGACGGCTACCCAGAGCGCTCAATGTGGGTTGCTGAGTTTTCCGGCTTTTTCATTCCACGTGTGGATGAACTGCTGGCAGAGTCAGGCAACTATCAGATCGAATGGATGGAAGCCTACGGCGGCCAGATCGTAAAGCCACGCGGGGTGTTGGAGGGCATCAAGCTGGGTCTTGGCGATATCGGTATCGTGACCACAATTTTCCACAGCTCTGCGCTGCCATCACAAGGTATTTCGGCCGTAACGCCGTTCGTATCTTCTGATGCACGCGTCGTAGCACAAGCCGTGGACGAAATTGCACGTGAATTCCCGCAGATGCAGGCTGAACTTGCTGCTGAAAACCAGGTCTATCTGGCAACAGGCGTTGTTCTGGACACCTATCAGATGTTCTCAACCGAGCCGCTGAATTCCTTGTCTGACCTTGAAGGTCTGAAGGTTGCTGGCGCGGGTTATAACCTGCGTTACCTTGAAGGTATTCCAGGTGCGGCTGGTGTTCGTGGCGGTCTGCCAGATTTCTACAACATGCTGCAAACAGGCGTTGTTGAAGCGGCGATGACATGGCCGGAAGCTGCGAAAACGTTCAACTTTGTAGAAGTTGCACCTTACATGCTTCAGGCGGACCTTGGGGCAGTGAACTCCAAAACGGTGACAGTGAATGCTGACGTTTGGGAAGGACTTCCTGATGAGGTCAAAGAGGTCCTGCAGGCGGTTTCGATCGAATATCGTGACCACGTAGCAGGTATCGCAATGGATCGCGCTGAAGAGTCCCGTCAGGCTTACATTGACGCTGGTGGCACAATCGTCGTGATGAGCCCAGAAGAACGTCAGGCTTGGGCTGACAGCATGCCAAACATCGCCGCTGAATGGGCGCAAGGTTTGGACACTGCTGGTGCACCCGGTTCCGACATGCTGAACGCATACATGGGCAAGCTGGCTGATGCTGGCTTTACACCGTTGCGCGACTGGGCAGTTGAACTCGAGTAATCGAACTCTAGATAAGTGAGTGTTGAAAATGATCGTCACGGGTCTTCGAAAAATTGAAAGTTGGGTCGTGGCGGTCGCGATAGTTGCCAATGTCAGCGGTGCGTTTGTGCTGCTGTCATTGGTGGCCATCATGAACGTCGACGTTGTGTCACGAAATTTGTTTAACGCGCCTTTTAGAGGTGTCGTAGAGGTCGTTGTCTTTTCATTGGCATTGATTGTTTTCTTGCAGCTTCCAGATGTTGTTCGCACGGGGCGCTTGACGCGGTCTGACGGGTTTTTGGGGCTGTTACGCACCCATAGGCCACGACTTGGCGACGCGCTAACGCGTGTTCTGGACGGCATTGCATTCTTGTTCATGTGCCTGATCGTTTGGACGGTCTGGCCCGAATTTACCGAAAGTTTTGAAAGCTGCCATTTCTTTACCCCACCTGAATTCGGTGCGCCTGCGACTGGTAATTTGTGGGTCGATTTCAAAACGGCGCTTGGGCGCTGCGATTACTTCGGCACACCAGGAATCTTGCAGGCCCCTTGGTGGCCTGTCCGTCTTGCCATTGCGTTTGGCTGTGCTTGGGCGGCGATCCTGTTCTTCTTCAAGACCATATTGGGCGACACACAAGACACACGGCACGTAACTGCCCAAACGAGCGGAGAAGAATAAACCATGGATCCGTTAACAATTGGTATGCTGTCGGTCGGTGCGATCGTCATTCTGGTCTACCTTGGCCTTTATATTCCTGTCGCGCTGGGCCTCGTGTCCTTCGTCTCGATCTGGATAATGTCGGGGAAATCGATCCTCGCGTTTAACTTCTTGAAAGTCGCTGTGGGGGACGGGGTTACCGAATACAACTTCGCCACCATCCCGCTGTTCACGCTGATGGGGCTACTTGTGTCCAAGGCCCGATTAGGCAGGGACATTTATGATGTAATGAATTCGGCCTTCCGCAAAGTGCTAGCCGGCATCGGTATGGCAACTGTTGGTGCCAACGCCGTTTTCGCGGCGATCACCGGATCGTCCATCGCGTCTGCGTCCGTGTTTACCAAAATCTCTGTGCCTGAGATGCTGCGCTACAACTACAACAAACGTTTTGCCGTTGGCGTTGTGGCGGGTTCGTCCGTGTTGGGCATGATCATTCCGCCATCCGCGATGTTGATCATATATTCTTTCGTGGCGGAACAATCCGTTGGGGACATGTTCCTTGCTGGTATCATTCCTGGCTTGATCCTAACAGGTGTCTACGTCGCAGCGATCTACGTCATGGCGCGGGCATGGCCGTCATATATCGGCGAGAACATCAGCACGGAAGAGCTTCCGGCGATGCCGCGCGATGAAATGATCCGCAAGACATGGCCCGTAGCATCCCTGATCATCTTGGTCCTTGGTGGCATCTACACGGGTTGGTTAACACCCGTTGAGGCAGGGGCGGCTGGCGCATCTCTGGCCTTGATCGTGGCTTTAGTACGACGTTCGATATCATGGCCGGATTTCTGGCGCACATTGGTTGAGACAGGCCACATCACAGCGGCGATTTTGTTGCTGATTACGATGGCGTCTTTCTACAGCCGAATGCTGGGTTACGCGGGCTTGCCCAACCAGCTTGATGCGTTGTTGCAGTCTTGGGACATGTCGTTCTTCCAGATCATGCTGATCTATGTGGTGTTGATGTTGGTTCTGGGCACATTGCTGGACACGGCGTCGATCATTCTGATCGTCGTGCCATTGTTCATCACACTGATTGAAAGCATGGGACTCAGCCTTGTGTGGTTCGGCATTGTGACGGTTATCGGTGCTGAAATCGGCCTGTTAACGCCACCGCTTGGCATCTCGTGTTTCGTCATTAAGAGCACGTTGAATAATCCCAACATCACTCTCAAAGACGTGTTCCTTGGGTCGTTCCCGTTCGCGGTTCTTATGCTTTTGGTTCTGATCCTATTGATCCAATACCCAGTCCTTTCCACCGCCTTAATTTAGCGTCAGGAGCGCTATTCAAATGAAGAATGTCAGCATCGATACAATCACTCAGGCCTTTTTGGACTACTGCGGCGATGACACCGATCCACGCACAATGTTTGTCCTTCAAAAAATGGTCGAGCATATGCATGCCTTCGCGAAGGAAACCGAACTGACCCATGCAGAATGGGCGCGGGGGCTGAAGTTCCTGACAGATGCCGGAAAGATCACCGACGATGAGCGCAACGAGTTCGTTCTGATTTCAGACGTCACGGGCATGTCCTCACTTGTAGATATGATCGGGTCACAACATGGCGGCACCTCCTCAAGCGTGTTGGGGCCGTTCCATTCCGTTGGTGCGCCGCTTTTGCCAGTGGGCGGGGATCTTAAGAAAGATAACGACGGCACGACTGTCGTGATTGAAGGCCATGTGCGTGATATCGATGGCAACCCTGTTGAAGGCGCTGTGATCGAGTTGTGGCAGACCGCCGAAAACGGCCTCTACTATTCGCAAGACGGCGGGCAAGACGATTTCAACCTGTGTTGTTCCATGAAAACCGGACCGGATGGTCGATACGCGATGACCACAGTGAAACCCGCCCCTTACAAGGTGCCGGATGACGGCCCCGTAGGGGAATTGTTCCGCGCCACAGGTCGCACGCCTTGGCGTCCGTCACACCTGCATTTCATAGTTCAGGCCGATGGCCTAAAATCTTTGGTCACCGAAGTCTTTGCCAATGGTGACCCTTACTTGGACAAAGACGCGGTATTTGGCGTGCGCTCCGACTTGATCATGGACTACGTCGAAACCTCAGACCTCGACGCGCTTCCAGATGATCTAGAAGTCGGACGCGATGTCACACTGCCCTATTACAAGGTTGATTTCGATTTCACCCTTGTCTCTGAACCTAATTAATTTCTGACCCCGAGAGGAACATCCTATGCGCGAAACACATTTAGAAGACGGTAAGTGGTGGGTCAGCCCGTACAATTTCGAACCGAGCGTCCGTGAAAGCCTGAACCTGCCAGAAAAGGTTGAAATTCACGACGCGACCCTGCGTGACGGTGAACAGACGCCCGGCGTCGTATTCTCTGTCGATGATAAGATCGAAATCGCGACCAAGCTGGACGAGCTTGGCGTTGACCGGATCGAAGCTGGCATGCCAGCCGTGTCACCGGACGATGTGACAGCGATCAAAGAGATATCTAAGCTGGGCTTGAAGTCCAAGATTTTCACCTTTGCGCGTGCCATGAAGACCGACATTGATCTGGCGATTGAATGCGGTGCCGATGGTGTTGTGATCGAAGTACCAATTGGCTACCCGAAACTGGTTACCCAGTTCGGTTGGACATGGCGTGATGTTGCGGAAAAGACCGCGCCGATCATCAAATATGCCAAAGACAACGGGTTGCATGCGCTGTTTTTCCCATACGACACAACGCGCGCACGCAAGGATGACCTGACAAACCTGTGCAATTACATTATGGATCACACTGCGCCGGATTCCATCGGCATCGTGGACACCATGGGCTGTGCAACACCTGAAGCGATCAAACATATGGTTCGCTGGGTGAATGACATGACGGGTCTGCCGATCGAAATTCACACACACAACGATTTCGGCATGGGCGTCGCCACTGAATTGGCGGCTGTTACGGCTGGTGCGAACTGTGTGCACTCATGCGCCAACGGTTTGGGCGAACGCACAGGTAACGCGGCCCTCGAAGAACTGATGATGGGTCTACACCTGCTGTATGGCTACGACACCAACTACAAGCTCGACAAAATTCCAGAGCTCGCCGAGATGATCGCGCAGAAATCCAACATCCCAATCGCGCGCAATAAGCCTGTTTTGGGCCACGGTAACTTCATCCGTGAATCCGGTATTGGCATCAACTATGTCATGAACGATCCGCTGGTCATGTTCGCAACGCACCCGTCCCTTACTGGGAAACTGGGTGAAGTTGTTCTCGGTAAGAAGTCCGGTAAGGCGTCCATCATCTATAAAATGGGTGAAATGGGTCTGGGCGAACTCGACGACGACACGATCGGTGCTATCTTGGCTGAAGTGAAGGCTGCAGGCATCGCAAAGCGTGACGTTCTTACCAACGATGAGTTCGCAAATATTGTTGCTGCGATGACGAAAAAATAAGGTTATGACGCGCGCATGAATATAAGTTTGAACCAGAGCCAGACGCCATCCGAGGGATCAGCCACGAAGCTTGCGTATAACAAGCTGCGTGATTTGATCCTGACCGGTGATCTAGCGCCTGGCGAGAAACTTAAGATTGATAGATTGCGTGACTTGCTTGGAACGGGGGCATCCCCGATCCGCGAAGCGCTCAGCTTGCTGGTGTCCGACCAATTGGTCGTTCGCCACGAGCAGCGTGGTTTTCGTGCTGCTGAAACCAGCCGTGAGAACTTTCAAGAAATTTTGACGCTGCGCTGTTCGCTGGAAAGCATGGCGTTGCGTCAAAGTATGGCCAACACTACGGAAGAATGGATTGAGAACCTCGTGGTTGTTCACCACCGTATGACGCGGCTTCAGGCGGAGCGATCTGAGGCATTCGAACATCAGCACAAGCTCTTCCACATGGAGCTGATCGGCAATTGCCAATCCCCATTGTTGTTGCGGTTTTGTGGCCAGCTATACGACCTTAACATTCGCTACAGGTATCTTGCTGGCCGCTCGTCAGATTATAAGGGCCGCATGGTCGATGATGAGCATCGCCAAATTCTAGATGCGGTGATTGCGAAAGATAGCGATGCGGCGGCGGCACTTTTGGTGTCGCACTATGAGCGGACAGGCGCATTTCTGAAGGACTACATCGACTAATTGTCGTGATGTCCCGACGCGTAAGGTCGAGCAGTCCTCTAGCAATATGGCCGCGCTATGTGCCGACGATGAGGTTTGATGTCATTTGCTGAAATAGGGCGATAACGCTTTGTGCGGTAATACGTCCGGTCGCTGGGTTTTCGTCGCTTGGGCGGTTCTGAATAGAAACCGTGAAATCCGAACTGTCCGATGTCACGCCGACGGTGTGTAGGTTATGGCTAAGGGACGGGTCGGCCCAAATTTCCATCTTAGTGCGCTCTGGTCCTAACCCTGCAAGGCTGAGGGCGGCGGCGACATTGACGTTGGCGGGAAACTCCTTCGCGATCTCGCTGACGCTTCCGGCCATAAGGCGATATGGTTCCTTGATTTTCGTTAAATCAACGTCGACTTTCGCAAGGTAGGGGGCGTTCAATAGGCCCGCGACGGGTTTAGACGTTTTGATGGTGACGGACTTTAACTCGCCGACGGCGACGGCCTTAAGCGCATCGATACCAAGCATCGCGCCGGACGGGACGATGATCCGCGCACCGGTTTCTTTGGCCCGTTCAATCAAATCAGCGCGACCAAGAAGTTGGCTTGCCGACAGTACGACGAGGGTCTTTCCAGCTTCAATCACCGGATCCGCGATGTCTGCGAACCTTGCTGGGGGAAGGCATTCCACTACGATGTCACAATGGTCCGCGATGCTATCCATGCCATAGATCGGCACAGGTGTAGTGAGCGCCTTGTTCAGCTCAGCACCACGGCTGTCAGAACTTGCGCAAAAGCCCGCAAACTCCAACCCCTGTAATGTCCCGCGATCCAAAGCCTTGGCCACGCTTAGTCCCACAGCGCCCATTCCTGCAATTCCGACTTTCATGCGCGATACCTTTCAACCATTTCGACAATCCGGTGCGCCGCTGCGACCGCTGCCTTGTGATCTTGCGAGAAGTTTAGCCGGATGCTGTTGACCGTGTGTGGGCTGAATTCGGCGCCCGGTGTCACTGTCACATTAGCCTGACTGCGCAATAGCCGTGTGAAAACCTCGGGCTCATGAATCAGTGGAGGCAGCTTTGGGAAAATGTAGCTTCCGCCTTGCGGTGCGGCGGTTTCCAAACCTGCATCGCGAAACACCTTTAGCAGGTCATCACGGATCGCTTGGTGCTGGGCTATCCGGTTCGCCAACCAGCCGTCGGGTTCATTGAACCAGGTCGACAACGCCGCCTGATTGTAACCAGCTGCGCGCAAGGACACGATAGCCTGTAGCTTTTCCATGCGTTCGATCAGCTTGGCTGACCCAAACGCCACGCCAAGGCGGAAACCACTTAGCGATTCAGTTTTGGACGGCCCCATGATCGTGATGATGTTTTCGGGGCACGACGCGCTGGCGCGTAGGTGGCAGTATGTTTCGCCCTCATAAAGTAAACGCGAATACAGCTGGTCCACGATGACCGTTACGTCATAGCGCGATGCCAATTCCGCAATCTGGTCAATCGCTGATTTGGAATAGATCAAGCCAGTCGGGTTGTTCGGTGTCGAAAACACCATGACCCGCGTGCCGGCTTTGAACGCCGTTTCGAGCACGTTTAAGTCTGGCCCATTGTTGTCTGAAGCCGCACCGTAAGTGAGGGGGATTGGCACGACCTCTCCATTGAAGAACCGCACCAGTTTGCGGTTGGCAAAATAGTCAGGTTCGACAACGGCGACTTTGGTTCCAACTTCAACTACCGACCCAAGCGCAAGGAATAGCGCGCCCTGTGTTCCGGGTGTGATGATCAGTTCCTGATCCGCCGTAAGCGGCGCGCCGGTGAACGTAGCGATGCGCGCGGCAACGTCATTGCGGATGTCCGCGTCGCCCCGATATTCGGTATAGGCTTGTTGACCGCCGCGATCATAGCCTTCCTGCCACGCCTCAAGTGCGCCAGGTGTCGGTGCAAAGGCGTCAACATCTCCGTGTGAAAAATCCACAGGAACGCCGTCAATATTTTCGCCACGGGTTAAGGCGGCCAATGCACTGTTGTCCTGTCGAACCTCTTGCCCCGGAGCGCTATCCGCACCCAGTTCCATAAATTTCTTATCCAGCGCGTCCATAGGTTCACTCTCATTTTGCGGGGGTATTCGTGTCTGAATTCAACATTTGCGACTTTTCGAGCGAGCGCAAGGCGGGCGGTTCCGCCAGTCCCTGTGTTATGGCCGTAAACGCGTATCTGGGAAAGCTACTTGGTTCGTTCGATCGGGTACGTGCTGGACGAAAGGATAGGCGGAAGCATTAAGTTTTAAACGCGTTTGGCCGTTTGTTGCGTTTAACTGATTGGTCGTGTGTCGGGTGGGCTAACGTAAGGCCAACAGATTTGTTGCTACCGGCGATCATATCAAATGATTGGTGCGCTCAGTGTTTGCCCGTAAATTTGCACGACAGGGGAGAATTTATGAAAGCGGCATTGATTGGTTATGGATGGTGGGGGCAGCATTTAGCGCCGCGGATCGCCGAGAATGAAAACATGTCTTTGACGGGGATTTGCGCCCCAGAATTGACGTCATCCACAACGCCGGAAGGCTACCACGTCTATCCGAATTACGAGGCAGTCCTCGCGGATGAAACTGTCGATGCCGTGATCCTGACAAGCCCGAACCAATTTCATGAACCACAAACAGTTAGCGCCGCGGCTGCGGGTAAGCATGTGTTTTGTGAAAAACCGTTTTCCTTAGATGGCGCGTCCGCACGCCGGATGGCGGCTGCGATTGATGAGCACGGCGTTCAACTTGCCATCGGGCATGAGCGGCGGTTTGAACCAGGAATGCGCGCCCTGTCAGAGATGGTGGAAACCGGTGCGCTGGGCACGATCATGCATGCGGAAGCGGCGTTCAGCCACGACAAGCTAATCGGCGTCCCATTGGACAATTGGCGCACGAAAAAAACGACAGCACCAGCGGCAGGAATGACCGGAATGGGCATTCATTTAACGGATGCCTTCATCGGCATGTTCGGCCCCGTCGAAGTGGTTCAGGCCCTAACGGCAGACCGCGTTTTAGGCTGGGAAACAGGCGATCTGGTGTCTGTTCAACTTGGGTTTAAGGCAGGGATGACGGCAACGTTGTCGGCTGTTTTGAAGACTCCGCATTTCATTCGATGCCACGTCTTCGGGTCTGATCGTTGGGCCGAAGTCCGCAATGACACGCACCCCGATACACCGGGTGGCTTTGCGCATTTGTCCGTCAGCGAAACAGGCAAGCCGATAGATACTAAATCCTTCCCGTGGGAGGACACAGTGGTTCATAACCTCGAAGCGTTTGCCGCTGCTATAGACGGGCGTGCGCCGTACCCAATTCCCGTGAGCGACATGGTTCACAACATCGAGGTGCTGGAGGCCATCGCACAAGCGGCGGAAACCAGAGAAACAGTTCGGCTGTGATGGTCTGAAAAGCGCGACGATAAGCTGCGTTAGATCAGCTAGCTTTTGCAAGGCAAGCCCAGCCAAAAGGCGTCATTCGACGCCGACCCCAAGGAGTAAACACGATGAACCAAAGCATTAAACTTGCGTCCGGCGTGACGTTGAATACAAAAATCGATGGCCCTGACACTGCGCCTTGGTTGATCTTGTCAAACTCTTTGGGCGCGGACTTGACCATGTGGGACGAGCAGATCGCGTTCCTGACCGCCTCTTACCGCGTATTGCGCTATGACACGCGCGGTCATGGGGCCAGTGATGTGCCGTCGGGACCGTATTCGTTTGATGGCTTGGTTGGCGATGTGATCGGCTTAATGGATGCGCTTGAGATCGAAACGGCGCATTTCATGGGGCTTTCGATGGGCGGCATGACGGGGCTTGGATTGTCGCTGAACCATGCCGACAGAATTACGCGCGTGGTCTGTGCGGATGGCCGCGCGGATGCGCCGGCGCCGTTTGTTGCGATGTGGGACCAGCGAATGGCCGCCGTTGCCGATGGCGGGCTTGAGGCTATTGCAGACGGAACGTTGGGGACGTGGCTAACGGCTGATTGGCAAGCCGCGAACCCTGCGCGGACGAAATCCGTGCGGGACATGGTAACGGCGACGAACGTGGATGGGTACATCGCCTGTTGTAAGGCTTTGCAGAAACTGGATTACCTCAAGTCGCTTGGCGATGTGAAAATTCCGGTTCTGTTTGTCGGTGGACGCGAAGACGTTGGTGCATCGCCCGAGACGATGGGCGCAATGGCAGCGGCGACACCTGGTGGAAAATATATCGAAATTGCGGACGCGGCCCATGTAGCAAACATCAACGCGCCAGAGGCGTTCAATGCGTCCATCAAAAGGTTTCTTGACCTATAGGTCAATCTGGTTCGCACATAAAAGGAAGCGCATATGGCACAGACTGTAGGGGTGATCGGCCTTGGAAATATGGGCCGTGGCATTGCTAAAAACATCGCGCAGGGCGGGCATCGGTTGCTTGTCTGGGACGCGATGGCGGACGCACGCGACGGGCTTGCAGACCTTGGTCAGGCAGCGACACCTGCGGACATGGCAGCGCAAGCGGATGTCATTATTTTCGTCGTCCCCGGGTCAGAGCAAATCGAAAGTATCCTTCCGGATATCTTAAACGCGGCGAAGGCTGATTTGATTTTGTGGGACTTCACCACGTCAGACCCGACCCACACCAAACAACTGGCTATTCAAGCCAATGAAGTCGGTGTCGGGTACATGGACGCAGGCATGACGGGTGGTGGTGCTAAAGGGGCCGATGACGGCACAATGACCTTGATGATCGGCGGACCGGTTGAGCTGTTTGAGGCCTCACAACCTGTGCTGAACTCTTGCGCTGGTGAACTAATTTATCTTGGGCCGTCTGGGGCAGGGCACACGATGAAGGTGGTTCACAACCTCATTACACACACCAACTTTCTGGCCTGTTCCGAGGCAGGGCAACTGGCCGAGGCGGCGGGTATCGACCTCGCAGATATGATCAAGGTGTTTAACGCCGGAAATGCCCGCAGCTTTATATCCGAGCGCCGCTTTCCAGATCATATCCTCTCGGAAACATGGGATGGCCGTTCGCGCATTTTCAATTTGCGCAAAGATGTTGGAATGGCGGTCTCGCTGTCCAAAGAAGTCGGAAGCCCGATGCGGATCGGGCATCAGACGCTCGCATGGATTCAAGCGGCAGTTGATGCGGGAATGGAAGAAGAAGATTTCACACGGATGTATCCAGCGTTGGGCGACTTGGCGGACAAGTAAGTCGCGCGAGCAAGCGCCACGGCGGCACTAAAGTATGTTCACGAGGGTCAGACGTAGGCCAAGCGCGAGGATCGTCCAGAGAAGGGCCGTGCGAAAGACACGTTCGCTTAGCTTTGGTCTGATCCAAGCGCCAATTCGAAATCCAGCCAGCGAGACAAACACCGCACAGATCGAAAGCGAGAGCGTGACGTTGTTTAGGACGCTGGCAGTCGACAATCCGGCGACAAGTCCGACGCCGCTGGTAAAAAACATGAAGCCAGCCGCTGCCATGAATTCTTCGCGCGGCATCTTCAACGCAACCGCGTAAACCATCACCGGGGCCGTCACAGCAGCAATTCCGCCAATCACACCTGAGACAATCCCGACACCGATTTGCCAGTGCGGGCTTTCCTTTGCCGGAATGTTGAGTTTGAACAACGACGACAAGGCGAACAGCGTCAGTGACAGGCCAACGATAATGTTGATCCAGCGGCTGGGGACATCGGCGGCAAGCTGCGCGACGATAAAGGTGGTGACGAGGATCACACTGCCCGCAAGCAAGAACCGGCGCACAATGGGCTGCCAGCCTTTGACAGTGAAAAACTGCATGAAATTTGTCAGTAAGATCGGGATTGCAAGAATAGCGACACCAAAGGACGAGTCGATAAAGATCGGAAATACAGACATCGCGAAGGCCGGGAACCCGACACCGAGTGACCCCTTAATCGTCCCTGCAATCAAGAAAACGATCATGATCGCAACCATAATGATCGGTGAGGGGAAGCCTGTAATCATTGTGCCTGCTTTGCTGCGTATACTTCGAACAATGATGCCGTATCATGCGTTTTCAACCGTTCGCGTGCGCCACTTAATGGACCGCTCGCGCAAACTTCAAATCCCGCGGCAATGAGGTTTTTCGCATAAAAAGATCCCATGATAGCTAATCCGATAATGCCAACGCGCTCGGCCATTCTAGTCTCCGTTACCGCTTAAATTCGGTGTTGATAGCTTGCCGGGACCCAACGGTATTTGTCACCGCCGCGCTCGATATAACCAATGGAAGGGAAGGGCATGTGGTGGCCTGCAACCAAAATTCCGTCGGTGTGAACCATATCCAACACGCGCTTACGCGTCGCGATAGCCATGTCTTTGTCGTCGTCAAACCCGACGGGGCTGTCAGGGTGTTCAACTGAATAAACGTAATGGTTTGCAACGTCGCCCCAGACAAGCGCGCGGTCTCCGCCGCTCTCAAGGTGATACATCATATGGCCAAGCGAATGCCCGAAGGCCGCCATGGCCGTCACACCGCTGCACACTTCGCTGCCGTCTTCGAGAAAGGTGAATTGATCCGCTAAAGGCGCGATGATCTTGAGAAAAAGATCGCGATTTTGCGCGCGCTGCGGAGGGATCGATGCGCCGCTGAACCATTCATCAAATTCACGGCGGCCAATCATCAATTGTGCGTTCGGAAAGGCGGGTTTCCCATCTTCAAGTAAGCCACCGATATGATCAGGGTGCATGTGGGTGAAGGCGATGACGTCGATGTCTTCGGGTGCGTATCCGGCCAGCGCTAGGTTTTGGCGCAAATTCCCGGCCCCTTTGTCACGGCCCATTGCGCCAAATCCGGTATCAAACAACACCAATTTAGAACCGGTATTGACCAGCGTCGGAGTGAAACCGTTTTCGATTTGCGTCGCGGGAAGGTGTGCTGCGGCCGATATTTGCGCAATGTCTTCAGCGTTATGATCCAACAAAAAGGGCGGGCTAACTTCCATCGTTAGAGCACCGTCGCGCACGGTCGTGACGTCGGTCTCTCCGACAGTGACGCGATGGATCGGGTGCAGATACGAACCATGTAAAGGGGCAGGCATAAGTGATTCCTTTTGTCGTCGCTTCTCTGGCTTTCTGACGTTTTAAGTTGCTTGCTGAGTTTTAATGTATCCACTTAAATGGTCAACCATTGTTGGAAATTATTTGATTGAATCAGAGACTTCGTAAAGTAAATTAATAGAATAGTTGCCAAGTGTTGTACTGAAGTGCTTAGCTAGCCTTAGTTAAACTTTCTACATTGGTCAACCAATTTGCCGGAAAAGGGTTAGAATGCCATTCATTGAACCACTGAAGATCGACGCAACTGATGAGGCGCAGGCGGATATCGCGTGGCTTGCCTCTGCCACCGGCTTTACCGCCAATTCGATGCTAACCCTGTCCTACCGCCCCGAGATTGCAAAAGCCGTACTTGACCTGATCCGTGCTGTGGTTCGAACGCCAGATGGCACGGTCGATCCTGCACTGCGTTGGATGGTGGCCCACGTCACCAGCTTGTCCAACGGATGCAGCTACTGTTCCGCGCATACGTTCAAGAACGGCGCTGATAATGGGGTGCCGCAAGACAAGCTGGACGCGATCTGGGATTTCGAAACGTCGGATCTGTTTTCATCCGCCGAACGGGTGGCCTTGCGGATCGCGATGACGGGCGGACAGTGCCCATCCTACGCCACGCCCGAAGATATGGCGGAGCTACGTACGTATTTTTCAGATGCGCAAGTGGTTGAGATCGGGGCGGTGATTGCATTGTTCGGATTTAACAATCGCTGGAATGCCTTGATGGCCACTGACGTGGAGCCAGAGGTGACCGATTTCCTGGAGGAGAGGAAATACAAGGGAGCAAAAGAAGCGCGGACAACCGACTGAATTGAGTAAACCGCGCCTTCGAAAAACTGACAACAAAAGGGAGAGAGAGATGAACGATAATAAGAAAGCCGGCCTAAACCGCCGAGGATTTATTTCGGGTGCTGCGGGCGTAGCGGGCCTGTCAGCGATGCATATTACAATCGCGAACACCGCACATGCACAAACCTATCCGGGGCGTCCGATTACGCTGGTGGTTATGTATTCTGCTGGTGGTGGCACGGACACGATCATGCGCAAGCTTGCTGAAGAAATGGCAGCTGCGAAAGGGTGGACGATCAACGTAGCCAACCGCCCGGGCGCGGTTGGTGGTGTTGCGACCCAGTTCGTTGGGGCTGCGCGTCCGGACGGCTACACGCTGCTCGGTGGTGCCAATTACAACCGCTTCGTGCGCGTGCTTGGTCATGCCGAATTTACGCCGTGGGAAGACTGGATTTCCAT
Organism: Octadecabacter temperatus; assembly: GCF_001187845.1. NCBI lineage: Bacteria > Pseudomonadati > Pseudomonadota > Alphaproteobacteria > Rhodobacterales > Roseobacteraceae > Octadecabacter > Octadecabacter temperatus. The sequence goes on from NZ_CP012160.1 coordinate 760,516, forward strand.
GAAGGCTGCAAATGCGTTGGCCAGCTGGTCGGTGCGTGCAGACAGCCCGTTCCAGACGATGGAAGACGTTATCGAAGCAGCGCGGGCGAACCCAGGTTCTGTTTCGATTTCCACATCAGGCACCGGTGGCGTGTGGCATGAATTGGCACTGATCGTTGCAAACATCGCAGGTGTTGAGCTGAAGTACGTGCCGTACCAAGGCGGCAAGCCTGCGACATTGGCGGGCCTTCAGGGTGAGACAGATATCTCCGGTGGTGGCTTGCACGAACACATCGATCTGATCCGTGCTGGCGAGATGCGTAACTTGACGCAAACAAGCGGGGACGACATCACGTTGGATGACGGACAGGTTCTACGTTCGATCGCTACGATCCTGCCTGAAAGTCGCAGCATTCTGCCTGTTGGCGCGACCTACAACTTCATGTTCCGTCGCGATCTGCCTGCGGAAATCCAACAAGAAATCGTCGACGGGTTCCGCGCTGCGGCAAACTCTGACGGCTTCAAAGAGCTGGTCGACTCCAAGTTCTTCCAGCTTGACGTGAAGGTTGGCGAAGAAGCTGACCGTGAGGGTGCTTTGATGGAAACGATCACCACGGATATTTTCAACCGCAATCAGGAACAGATCGGTGCCGAAGTCAAAACGGCCGAAGAGCTTGGCCTGCCTGCGCCTGAAGATTTCGACAGCTGGTGGCCGCCGCAAGGCTACACACCGCCATCTTTTACCTAAGGTTCTTCCTGAAACCGACCGAGGTAGACGATCGCCTCGGTCGGTTTAAATTCCACTAAAAGCTTATGAAGGCGATGACATGAGTCAGGCTGACAACAATCAAGTTGTGTTCGAAGGCGAGGACGGCAACGCAGGATATGCCTCACCTGCATTGGATCTTATCGCGACAGCATTTTTGCTGGGGCTTTCTGTTTTGGTGCTAGTGGCATCATGGCGCTTGCCGGTTCCAGGGACGTGGACTACTGCGCCGGGGCTTTTGCCGTTCCTGACAGCCGGATCGTTGGCGATCATGGCGGTTCTGCTCGGAATCTCAGCGATTGTCCGGCGTCGCGACGGAACGCCCCTATGGGACGAAACCTCGCGAGACCGCAGCGAAGATGCACGCGCCATCGTTTTGGTTGTCGCAGTTGCAGTCTACGTCGGCGCGCTTCAGGGGTTGGCGTTCCAATACTATTTTGACATCGGATCGATTCCGATGGTGCTCAGCGCGTTCGAGCCCGTGACGATCATCGCGCTGTCCGCAATCATTCACATTTTCTGGCGCGGTCCGTTGTGGATTACCTCGCTCGTTTCAATCGGCTGGACCCTGACGTTGTCATTGGTGTTCCAAAAAGTGTTCAGCATCCCCTTGCCGGGAGGGTTTTGAGCCATGATTGAAACCATCCAACAATTGGTTACGCCATGGCTGATGATCATGACGTTGTCCGGCGTTTGCCTGGGTATTATCTGGGGAGCCTTACCAGGCCTATCAACGACGATGGCGATGGGGCTGTTGATCGGCTTGTCCGCTGGCATGTCGCAAGACGCATCGATCTGTTTCATGCTCGGTGTATATACCGGCAGCGTCTTTGGTGGTGCGATTTCAGCCGTGCTCATCAACATTCCGGGAACGCCGGACGCCGTGCCAACCATGATCGAGGGGCACCAACTGGCGCAACGCGGCGAAGGTGGTCAGGCTCTTGGAATGGCGATTGCCGCGTCCTTTGTCGGCGGCACGGTCGGGATCATTCTGCTGGTGACGCTTATCCCTGTCATCCTGACGTTCGCCTTGAACTTCAAAAGCTGGGAGATGTTCTGGCTCGCCGTTATTGGGATTCTTGTGTCCGGTTCTATGGCGGCGGGAACCATGCCGCTCAAGGGTTGGATCGCGGGCTGGCTTGGAATGCTCGTGGCCTTCGTCGGGTTGGAAACCATCCATGCGGTACCGCGCTTCACGCTGGGCAGCTTCGCTCTGTTTGACGGTATTTCCTATGTCGCCGTGTTGATCGGACTGTTTGGTCTGGCCGAGATCTTTCGAACTTTGCCGTCAAAAGATATCACAGCCATTCCCGACAATGTTGGGCGGATCATTCCACCGTTGCGGATTTTGGCGAAGTTCACTCCGTCTGCGATCCGTTCTGGTGTGCTTGGGACATTCATCGGTGCCATTCCAGGGGCAGGGGCCAATGTGGCATCCTTCCTCGCCTATGACATCGGCAAACGCCGCGCGTCGCCTGCGGAAAAGGCCAAGTGGGGCAAGGGTAGCTATGAAGCGCTCGTCTGTGCTGAAACAGCCAACAATGCCAATATTGGCGGGTCTATGTTGCCCACGTTGGCGCTTGGTATTCCTGGCAATGCGGCTGCGGCGGCATTGCTGGCGGCGCTGACGTTAAAAAACGTGTCCGTTGGCCCGACGATCGAAATCGACCACCCGGGTCTGATTTATTTCATCTACGGTGCCCTCTTTATCGCCAATGTGATGATGTATTTGGCGGCGTTTGCCCTGATTGGGCCGTGCGTGAAGCTGTTCAGCCTGCCGCGCGGCATCCTTATGCCGCTGATCATTCCGGTCTGCGTGATCGGTGCTTATGCGGTGAAGCTTTCAATCTTTGATGTCTGGATCATGTTTGGTGCCGGATTGGCGGGGTGGTTGCTTGCGGTGTTCAAGTTCCCCGTCGCGCCAATCGTACTGGGGGTCATTTTGGCGCCGTTGGCAGACGAAAACCTGCGCAGGTCTCTGTTCGTCTTTGAGGGCAAATCATGGACGTTCGTGGCGTCGCAATGGATCGGAACCATCTTGATGCTGTTCACGGCAATCGTGGTGATCGAAGGAATTTTAAGAGCTATGCGGGCAGGTCGCGCCATCGACGAAGACGCCCAGCTAACAGGAGAACAAGATGGCTAAACAACAGAGAAAAGAGATCGGTCTTGCAGTTATTGGATGTGGTACGATTGGACGGATCCGCGCGGAATTTGCGCGTGCTTATCCTGGTGTCGGGTGGATCGGGGTTTGTGACATCAAATCCGATCTGGGCCACAAGTTGCGCGATGATGTCGATGCGGATTTCTTCACCAACGACTACAAAGAGCTCCTCAACCGCCCTGAGGTAACGGCGACGATCATCGCAACGGATGAAAACTTTCACTTCGATCCGACGATGCTTGCGATTGAAAAGGGGCATGACCTTTTCATTGAGAAACCACTCGCAACGGATGCGCGCCAATCGGCAAAGATCCTTGAAGCGATAGAGGCGAACAACATCGATGCCGTTGTCGGCTACACGCAACGGTTCCGCCGTCGTTTCCTTGCCATTAAGGAAAAACTCACAACAGGGCAGATCGGGGATGTGCATTCGGTCGTCACGCGCGCGTTTATGAACCGAATGGTGCCGATCGCCACGGTGCGCCGCACGCAGGACCGCGCAACGTTGACGCCGATGGTGGTCTCGGGAACGCACAGTCTGGATATGTCGATGTGGCTGATGGAGGGCAAAGTACCGAAATCAGTCTTCGCCCAATCCAGCGACAAAGTCCTAAGCGAATGGGGCACCAAAGATTCGACTTTTGGCGTGTTCACGATGGAAGACGGCACAATCTGGTCGATGAATATTTCATGGGCTTTGCCCGAAGTTTGGCCCGGTTCTGTTTACGGGCTTGAGATAGGAATCGTCGGCACTGACGGGGTTATCGATATCGAAGACACGCACCGCGATGTGGTCTTGGCCAGTAATCACGAACAGGGTGGTGGCTATGTGCCAGATGGGTACAATCCACCACCACGACACGTTGATTTCTTGACCAGCTATCCCCCCGGTGATCTGCACAACGGACAGCTTTGGGGGCCGATGCGCGAAGAGACAAATTCGTGGTTCCAACGTATTTATGCCGGGCAAGAAACGCCCCACGCTACGGCGGCTGACGGGCATCGCAATCTGTTGATGACGATGGCGATGGATGTCTCGGCTAAACGCGGCGTTCCTGTCGCGTTACCCGCTGATCCGGAAGAATTGATGAGGGAACTGACTGGATGACAATCGAAATTACGTTTGGCGGGTATCAGGGGGACAACTCTGTACACACCCGCGGTGCACGATCCCTTGCCGAGGCCGTTGAGCGGCTTTCTGACGGCGCCGCGCGGATCAAGTTTCGCCAAAATATCGTGGAAGATGGCCATAAGGCGTCCGACCTTTTGTCGATGACAGAAAGCGGTGAGCTGGACGGGTGCTATTTCTCGTCGAGCTATCTGGCAAGCCGAGTTCCTGAACTGGCGTTGTTTGACCAGCATTTTGCTGTTCCGTCACGGGCGCATGCCTACGGTGTTTTGGATGGATCGTTGGGACAACGCTTGAAGCAAGAAGTTGAAGCCAAGACCGGATATTCAGTCATGGGATATTGGGACAATGGGTTGCGCCATATTTCGTCGCGCGGCGGGCAGTTAAATACGCCGGCAGCTTGCGAAGGGCTAAAGCTACGCACCTTGGCGAGCGACGATCATCAGCGTGTGTTTCGCGCGCTTGGGTTTGACCCAAAAGCCATCGATGTGCGGGATCTGCCAGCGGCTGTCATTGACGGAACCGTCGACGCGCAGGAAAATCCACTGACCAACATTTACAACTTCCGCCTTCATGAAACGCACCGTTCGGTGACGATGACTGGACATCTTTTGGGGGTCGCGCTGGTATTGTTTAATCGTGAAAAGGTTGAAAGTTGGCCCAAGGACGTCCGCGATGCGGTGCGACTAGCCGTGGCCGAGGCGACAAAAGATCAACGTCGCTTCGCGGCAGAAGACGATGTGATCTGCGCAAAGGCTATGCGAGAAGACGGTGTTGAATTGGTTGAGTTGACGGCAGACGAACGCGCGGCGTTTGCTGACGCAACACGCGGCGAGGTCGATAAGACACGCAGCCGGTTTGGTGACGATTTGATCGCATTGTTTGAGCGCGACATCGCGAACGCGAGCGAAGGGGCAGCGTAAAGCGCCCGTATTAAAACAGATTTTGGGGTGTGCCGAATTGACGGCGCGTCCCAAGTTTTTAGAGCGGCGCAATTCCAAGATCTGCTGCAAGCTCTTTCAGCGTTTCGCGCAGAGCGGGGGCGAGAGGGATGCCATTGTCCGTGCGATCTTGTGTCACCTGCGCCAACCTCTCACCGGGGAGGCGGATTTCGGAAACACCGGTCATCAGCTCGGATGACTTCATTTCTGCCCACACGTTATCGATGCTGGCTTTGAACATCTTTGGATCTGCGAAGGCTTTGATATCAAGGGCTAGAATGAAGTGGCCCGTGTTCGTTGTCTTTTTACTGTCGGCATTGAAATCGATCACGTCGCGTCCAAATGCGGCCCCGTTTAACGTGCCTGCGAGAATGCCAAAAATCAACGCAAGCCCGTATCCCTTGGCGCCACCAATTGGCAAAAGAAACCCTTCAGATGCGCGGGACGGATCCGTCAGCGGGTTGCCGTCTTTATCGACCATCCAGCCTTCGGGCATCGTTTCACCCCGTTGCGCCGCGGTTTTGACTTTGCCATAGGCGGCAACTGTGGTCGCCATATCCAGAATGATTGGCGGGTTGGCGCCAGACGGAATGGCCACCGCAATCGGATTGGTACTAAGCAACATTTCCGTGCCACCCCAGGGCGGCAAATGGTTGGCGCTTCCCACCGCGACATAGAGCCCGATCATATCCTTTTTCAGCGGCATCATCGCGTAAAGGGATGCAGGGCCAGCATGGTTGGAATGGCGCGCCCCGACCCATGCAACACCTGTGGTTTCGGCCTTCTTCATCGCAAGTTCTGTCGCGTTTTGCATGACCAGATGTCCAAGCCCATTGTCGCCATCAATCAATGCGGTCGCCGCGCGTTCTTCGATGATCTTAAAGTCGGGTTTGACGTTTAGCCCGCCAGCCTGAATGCGTTTGATATACATTGGCAGTCGGGAAACCCCGTGCCCATCCTGCCCAATCAGATCGGCCTGCGCCATCAATGCGGCGGCCTTTCCAGCTTCCTCATGGGGCATGCCAACGGCCACAAACGCGTTTTGAATGAACGATTGAAGCGTGCTGAGCGAGGTGCGCGGTGCTGTTTCAGACATTGGGCTAGGTTCCTTTGGTATGGTGACGTGTAATTCGGGTAGGCCAAGCCACGCTGGTTGGCTTACTCGTGAAATGGTTGACCATTGTCGAGCATGCTGGCAAACCTGACATGAAGGCTTTCTGGGATTTATAGTGATAATCCGTTGAATTTGGTTTGTTTTCAGAGGTGCATTCCACGCCGCGACTGTAACACAAGACTGCGATTGGTAACACAATGGATGAAACTATTTTGACGCGATTGCGCACTTGGATTGAGACATCCCGCATGAAAGAAGGTGCGCGGCTTCCGGCAGAACGCGAGTTGGCACAGACCCTTTGCATTAGTCGCGCCGAATTGCGCAAAGCCATGTTCGTCTTGGAAGTTGAAGGGCGCGTCGAGCGGATCGTCGGGCGGGGTACGTTCCTTGCAAAACGTGCCGCGGTTGCCAAGAAATCAACAGTCAATGCGCGGATCAACGAGTTGGCCGAACGCACAGGCCCATATGAAGCGATGACCGCGCGGATCGCAATCGAGCCTGAACTGGCCTCGCTTGCGGCGATCCATGCGTCTTCAAGGCAGCTACGTGACATTGCGGATTTGGCCGCGGCAATGAAAACCGCCGAAACCTGGAGCAAATACGAAAAGTTGGATTCTGACTTTCACGACATGATCGCACGCGCATCCGGCAATTCCTTGCTGCATGAGGTGCACAGCGTGATCAATCAGGTGCGTATGGTTGTGGTTTGGCGTCGCCTTAGCACACCACAAGAAATGCCCTCCAAAGACTATCATTCGTTCACAGAACACGACGCAATTGTCCACGCGCTTGAGCAACGCGACAGTAGCGCCGCAAAGAAGGCGATGCGCAAACACCTTAAATCGACGCTTGATACCATTCAGGCTGACGACGAGGACTAAACGGCACGTTAAAGCGTCAATAGGGTCGACCCCGTAAGCGACGCATCTTCAAGGGCGCGATGCGCCACTTGCACGTGATCAAGTGGGTAGGTTTTGTTGATGTTCACGCAAAGAACGCCGTCACGGACAAGTCGGAAAATCTCGTTTGCGGCATGTTCAAGGTCGGCGCGATCCGCGATGTAGTCCGCGAGCGTCGGACGTGTGAAATACAAAGACCCACTATGTTGCAAAAGGCTGGGCGCGACAGCGGGCGCTTCGCCCGTGGTGGCGCCGTAAGATACAAACATTCCATAACGCGACAGGCTGGCAATCGAGGCATCAAAGCTGGCGGCACCGACGCTGTCGTAAACTACAGGAACGCCTTTACCACCCGTGATTTCTTGCACGCGTTCAGCCACGTTTTCCGATTTACGATCAATGGCATGGGCATAGCCAAGCTTAAGGATCGCGTCGCAGTTTTCGCGCCCCGACGTCACGCCAATCATGTTGGCCCCGATGTGGTTGCCCCATTGTCCAGCGAGTTGACCCACACCGCCGCTTGCTGCCCAAAACAGCACATTCTCACCGGCCTTAATTTTATAGGTACGCGTCAGCAGGTATTCGACTGTCGTACCTTTCATCAAAACGGCGGCTGCAGTTTCATCGTCTATCCAGTCTGGAATTTTCACGACCCGCGCAGCCGGTGCGTTTCGGTGTGTCGCATAAGCCCCAAGGATCGGCCCGTAGGCTACGCGATCCCCTATGGCAAACCCATCAACACCATCCCCGACGGCGATAACCGTGCCAGCGGCCTCAAGGCCAAGCGGACTGGGCAGGTTCATTTTGTACGCACCGGACCGCTGGTAGATATCCATGTAGTTTAGGCCAAGTGCCGTGTGCTCAATTTGAACTTCGCCTTCAGTCGGGGCGGGCAGTTCAATTGTTTCGAGCTCCATGACCTCAGGGCTGCCCTGCGATCGCATTACAATGCGTGTGGTTTTCATCGGACTATCCTGTCTCAGTTTTTGGGCGAGTTCCCAATTTAAGCTGGTGTTTTAAGGCGCATATCGTCGGGGATGGGCCAAGCTGGGTTCTCGCCATCCAGAAATTCCACCGTGACAAACGACAGTTCTGTGTCGCCGATGTTTTCGACGGAATGCACCATCGATTCACCTGCGCCGTAGTTGTAATGCTTGGTCTCACCGACGTAGTGCTCAACGTCTTTGATTTCGCCGGAGGAAAAGTAACCGCGCGCTTTTCCGCTAGCCACGGCTGACCAAAAGTAGCGGTTTACGTGGCAGTGAAATCCAGCACGTCCGCCCACTGGGATGATCAAATGCCAAACCCGCATATCGGCCGTCTCAGACACCAGTGTCGAACCCACACACCCGTTCTCAAGGCCGGCCAGCATTTCTTCGTAAAACCCGTCTGGCCAATGGGCGAACGCGGCCGGATCGGTGTTGCGTTCAACGTGGTTTGATACGGTTTTCAGGTTCGTTGACATAAGTATCTCCTGTTCTTCTTAGGCTTTGGTGGCAGGCATCGCGCCGATAGCTTCGAGGTCTGCGCGTAAAGATGATCTTTGTTCGGCCGTTAGCGGGACCAATGGCGGCGTCATTCGTGTCCATAAGTCTTTGCCACTGCGCCACGCCTCGATTTGTTTCATCGCGGCCATCAATGGGTACTTACCGGCCACGGCACGGGCCGTTCTCACAACGTCCATCGCGGCATCACGCGCTGCACCCTCTGGTGCGGCTTTGGCGGCCTGAACCCCGTTTGCGAAGACGTTCGTTGACCCAGAGATAATGCCAGCAGACCCGATCGACAGACCATCCCACAAGAACGCCTCGGAGGACGGGTATACATCAAAGTCATCGGTGACGCCGTCGGTCGCTTCGATGAAAGCGCGCGATTGTTCAAAATCACCGCTGCTGTCTTTTAGCCCTGCGATGATACCACCGAAGGCCTTGCGCAACCGCAAGACCAGATTGACGGACAAGGGCACGGCCGACATTTGTGGGAAATGGTACAGATAAATCCGTAAATCGTCGGACCCAATTTTTTCGATGAGATTGGCATAATAGGCGAACAACCCATCATCGGACGGGTTCTTGTAGTAATAAGGCGGCAGAACAAGCGCGTTCATATAGCCTGCGTCGACGGCAGATCTGGTCAACGCGACGCAGTCCTCAGCGGAAGGCGCACCAGTCCCGAAAATAACTGCGTCCTTAGCGATACCTGCGTTTGCAAACGCTTCGGGAAGGGCCAACCGGTCACGCATGGGAACGGATGTGCCTTCACCGGTGGTTCCAGTTGGCGCGACCCCATCGCACCCACCATCCGTCATCAGATGCTTGCAATAGCCAATCAAGAGGTCTGTGTTTAGAGATCCGTCGGCATTGAACGGGGAGATTGCGGCAGCATAGATGCCACGAATTGCTTTGGTCATAGGTCTAGCCTTCTACGCTCATTTTACTGTTTTCGGGTCCTTGGGGCCGTTGCCCATCGACACAACAACTTTGATCGCATCATCGATGCGTTCGCGCGCATATTTCAACGCTGTCGGTAGCTCTTCCATGGAAAACGTGTGGGTGTGAACCAGTCGGGCATCGAACCGCTTTTCCGCCATGAACGCCATAGCGCGGTGCGTCGCGGAACGTCCTTCGCCGCGAATACCGTAGAGATAGATATTGTTCACCGCCAAATAGCCAAGGTCGAACTTAACCGGTTCCTTTGGGAAGGCCGCGAGGCAAATGCGTCCGCCACGGTTGGTCATCTTGACCGCTTGATTTGTTGTAGTCTCGTTGCCTGCGCAATCAACGACGTAATCCGCGCCTTTGCCTGTCAATTCCATGACCCGCGCGACCACGTCTTCGTTGCGCGCATCAATAACGTAGTCCGCACCCAGTTTGCGACCGATCTCATTGCGGTTTTCACGCGTTCCCACAAGGATAACAGGCGATGCACCAAGGGATTTCGCCACGGCAACTGCCAGCAGCCCAATCGGGCCGGGCCCGATAACGACGACACTTTCGCCGGCAACTAATCCGCCAAGTTCGGTCAGTCCGTACATGGATGTGCCCGCGGTGACGACCAACGTGGCTTCTTCGTCGGACATATCGTCGGGCACACGGATCATCGTGTTGATGTTGTTGACTGCATATTGCGCAAAGCCACCGTCTGTCGTGAACCCATTGGCGCGGTGGCCCTTGTCGACGTCACCGTAGTTTTTGCCGTAGTTGTGGCACGAGGTGTACATGCCCATGCGACAGCGTTTGCACTGTCCACAACCTGCGTGGATTTCAACCGTGACACGGTCGCCGATTTCGAATTCATCCACCCCAGGCCCTAGCGCGGCAATTGTGCCCATGTATTCATGGCCGGGCGTGTAGTTTTTGTTGAAGGGCGCGCCGCCTTCGATCAAAGCGGGCGTTCCGTATTTCAGGATTTCCAAGTCGGTCGCGCAAATCGCAACCGCATCGATCCGCACCAGCGCCTCGGCTTTTCCAGGGGCAGGGATAACCTTTTCGGTCAGCGTCAGCTCTTCAGGGTCTCCAAGAACCCATGCCTTCATTTCGTTTGGCAAAGGCATATTTGGGGACGTCTTTACAGCTTTCCATTCAGGAGTTTCGCGGGTCATGCGGGGCCTCTAATAATCAGTGATCTTTATGTATAATGGTCAACCAATTTTGATTGAGCGCGCTGAGTCGTTGAGTAAGGATAATGCTGCAATAATGGGCTGTATAGGTGTAATGGGTAGAAAATTCGAATTTAAGTGAATCGCAATGATTCCGCATTGGTTGACCAGTTGGTTGTGATTAGTTTGGTTGTGAGGGCTTGTCAGCCGATGCAAACGCCCTAATATCGAAGCGACGCTATTATCAACGACTCCACATTCCGGACTTACGCAGGACAAACCAAATGATTGATCTTTACACTTGGACGACACCGAATGGCCGTAAGGTTTCTATTTTGCTTGAAGAACTGGGCATCCCTTATACCGCGCATCCAGTCGACATTTCTAAGGACGAGCAGTTTGATCCTGACTTTTTGAAGATCGCGCCGAACAATCGAATTCCAGCGATTGTTGATCAGGACAACGGCATGTCCTTGATGGAGACGGGTGCGATCATGCTGTATCTGGCCAACAAGCATAAGCAGTTCACCTGCGAGGGTGATGAATATTGGCGCATGGTTGAATGGTTGATGTGGCAAATGGGTGGTCTTGGCCCGATGTTGGGGCAGGTTCACCACTTCGTAAAATACAACAAAGGTAAGTCTGAGTACGGCGAACAGCGCTATTCCACAGAAGCGCAGCGTTTGTATCGGGTTCTTAACACCCGTCTTGAGGGGCGTGACTACGTCGTGGGTGAGGGCAGAGGTCATTACACCATCGCCGATATGTCGATGTTTCCTTGGATTGCCCGTCACGACTGGCAGGAAATTGACCTTAAGGATTATCCAAACGTACGCGATTGGTATTTGCGCATCGTGGATCGTCCCGCAGTACAAAAGGGCTACCACATTCCTAAATATACGACCGATATCCCCATGCCGTAAGTGGCATCAGAACGGAGTGTTTGGGGGCGCAGTAATGCGCCCCTTTTTCGTTCACGTCGTCCCGCCAAGCCTGGAAAAGCCGACCGATATGATCTCGAGGCACCGATTCCCATATCGGTTAATCCGCGACCAGCCTAGCGGAACCTGAAGATTGCCCGCAGTAAATGCGTTATCTTTTCAAATACTTACTGGTGGATTTTGCCGCTTCGTATGTATGTGATCTCGACAGGTGTTTACAAAGCTAATTTGGTGTGCCCAACTCGCCAAACCAACAGGTATACTAGTCTGCATTCATTTTGCGGGCACTTTTAAGTCTGGGAGGACACAATGTTTCACTTCAAATCAATGAAGGCTGTAACCGTCGGCGCGATCGCTGCAACAGCTGTTATGGCGACGTCCGTTTCTGCGGAAACTGCATTGCGCGGCGCGAGCTTGTTTGACGAAGAGCACGCCTACACCAAAACACTTCGCGAGTTCGAACGCTTGGTCACTGAGGGCTATGATGGCGACGTTTCATTCGACATCAGCTTGAACGGCGAACTGGGCGACGAGAGCGATTTCGTGACGTTCTTGCAGCAGGGTGTTGCGATCGATTACGCCATCATGGCGCCGTCCAACATGGCGACATTCGCACCATCCATTCCTTTGATGGACATGCCATTCTTGTTCCGTGACCTTGAGCACTGGGATACTGCATTGGCCAGCGGTGTTATGGCCCCCCTCGAAGCTGAGCTCCTTGAAAAGGCAAACATCCGCGTCATCGGTTATGCAGGTGGCGGTGTTCGTAACCTCGCATCCGCTGAAGCCATCACAAACATCGATGAGCTGACAGGCCACCAGATGCGCGTAATGGGTGCGCCAATTCAGGCGCAAATCTTCGCAGCCATTCAAGCGGCACCTTCTGCGATTGCGTATAACGAAGTTTACAACGCGATTCAGACAGGCGTGATCGCTGGTTTCGAAAACGAAGCGGCGTCCATCCAGAACCTTAAGTTCTACGAAGTTGCCCCGCACATCACACTGACGCGCCACGCGATTACCGTGCGCCCATTGGTGATGTCTGAAAGCACGTTCTCTGCTTTGGATGCCGATCTTCAAGCTGTTGTTCTTGAAGCCGGTGCCGCAGCGGGCGCATTCGGCCGTGAGCTGGAAAGCCGTCAGGACGGTGAAAAGATGCAAGAGATGATCGATGCTGGTCAGGTGTTTGTCACTGAATTCGAAGGCCGCGATGCGCTGCTTGAGATGGTGATCCCTGTGCAAGACGCATACGCCGCTGAACTGGGCGCGTCTGATCTGCTTGAAGCAATCCGCGCTAAGTAAGTCTCGGACATTGAAAATGATTATCGGCGCCGGTCAACGGCGCCGATAATTTTACTTAGGGGACGTCATGATAATTCGGGTCTTTAAATTGCTTCGCAGCGGCTTTGTCGGGCAGGCGCTTGAGCAGCTTTGCAATGTTTTACGGGTGTTGCTAGGAGTTCTTATCGCCGTCCTCGCCATCCCTGTCGGCATGCAGGTAATCGCACGCTACACTGGTCTTATTCCTGTGTATCTTTGGACCGAAGAGCTGGCGACGTTCATCTTCGTTTGGGCCGTCATGATCGGCGCGATGATTGCGGTTTGGGACGGGTCCCACTTTGATGTACGCGTAATCCCAGATGCCAAACGCCCTCTGCTTGTCCTGTTACAGGACGGGTTTGTGCTGGTTATGATCCTCGCCTTCGCGCTGATCTTTGCGTGGTACGGGATTGAATACGCCAAATTCGGCTACATCCAGAATTCCGTTATGATGCGCGCGAATATGCTGGTCACTTATATCTCGGTGCCGATTGCAGGTGTCATCTGGATCTTGTTCGCGGGCTACAGGCTTTACGAAGCTATTCTCAAATATAAAAATCGGGCGGTAGACGCAGCATGATTATCTCAACGGGCCTCGCCTGCGCCATTCTTGTCGGCAGTTTTATTTTCTTGGTCGCCATGCGCATTCCTGTGGCGTTTTCACTTGCGATTGCGACGGTGCCGATTGTGGTTCTGGAACTGCGCCTGACCCCGTTCATTGTGCTGGACCGTATGTTCCAGTCCTATAACGCCTTCATCTTGCTTGCTGTGCCGTTCTTCTTGCTTGCCGCGAACCTCATGAATTCGGGGAAAGTTACGGAAAAGCTGATTGATCTTTCGCGTGTTTTAACGGGATGGATGCCTGGTGGATTGGGGCACGTTAATGTTGCTGTTTCCATGCTGTTTGCTGGTATTTCAGGGTCATCTACCGCGGATGCGGCGGGTTGTGGGAAAATCTTGATCCCCGCAATGATCAACGAGGGTTACGACCGCCGTTTCGCAATTGCGATTACTGCCTGTTCGTCCGTTATGGGCGTCATCATCCCTCCGTCGATCTTGATGATCGTTTGGGGCGGGGTCATGAAGACGTCGGTCGGAGCTTTGTTTTTGGCGGGTGCCATTCCGGGCATCATGATCGGGCTTGCGCTTATGGCAACGGTTTACGGCTATGCAAAGGTTTATGATTACCCGATTATCGGCAAGCCGACCCTGAACGAAATCTGGGTGGCGTTTAAGGGCGCATTCCTTGCGTTGCTTACACCGATCTTTGTTATCGGCAGCATCGTCGGCGGCATTGTTACGCCAACGGAAAGCGCGATCATTGCGGCGGGTTACGCGTTGATCCTTGGGATGTTTGTTTATCGAACAGTCACGATCAAAGACTTAGGTCATATTTTCTATGACACAGGGCGCTTCGCGTCGATCTCACTTTTCGCGATTGGATCTGCGTCTGCGTTTGGTTGGTTGCTGGCCTTCTATCATGTGCCGCAGTTGGTTGTGGACACGATGACAAGCCTTGAATTTGGTACCTTCGGAACCGCTCTTGTGATTGCAGGCCTGTTCTTATTCTTCGGCCTGTTCATTGACGCGATCCCGACGATCATCATCCTCGGTACGGTTCTATTGCCTGTTGCGACGGCGGCAGAAATTCATCCGGTGGTGTTTGCGATTATCGGTATTGTTTCGCTCGCCTTTGGGCTGGTGACTCCGCCGTACGGATTGTGCTTGCTGATTTCGGCCTCAATCGGTGGGATGAACGTTGTGCAAGTGATGCGTGAAGTGTGTATCATCTTGCTGCCAATGTTGCTGATCCTGCTTTTGATTATCGTTTTCCCAAGCATCGCACTGTGGCTGCCACAAACGTTGATGCCGGACACGTTTAAGTAAACACGACACGCGCTTAATACTGTCGCCAAACGGGGCAAGGGAAAGACCTGACGCTTCGAGTCGTTGCATGAGCTGCACACTTTACCCTAGTTGATCCACCGTTTCGGACAATTCGTTCATGGCTGATCAGCCCCGTTTCGACTACCTAAGAGGCTACGGCCAACCGCATCTGCATAAGCCGGATATCGATGTTTTGGTGGCGCGAGGAGTGCGTTTAGGTGAAGCCAATTTGCGGTCCATCGCGCATGTCGACCAATACGGGGCGCTAATTGCGCAGCTATGGATCTACGTGGAATGGGATGCCGCTCAGGGTTGGGGAGCCGACGCTGAGTGATCATCTGCGAGAGGTCGGAGTTATCACAACCGTTTGGAGGCGAGTACGAGAATCGAACTCGTGTACACGGATTTGCAATCCGCTGCGTAACCACTCCGCCAACTCGCCGTCCTGTGGTTGTGGGTGTGCTTTAGCGACGAATCTGGGGCGGTTCAATAGGGTGTTTGCATGTCTGCCGGAAGAACAACGCTGTTAGCAACAATGGGCCGTTGCCGACAGCCAATCGCTGTGGCATGAATGGGCCGTAGATTCTGAACGAAAGAGTTTAGCTCGTGGCTGATTATCAAACCCGCAGAACAATGATGGTGGACACACAGGTTCGCCCATCAGACGTGACCAAATTCCCAATTATCGATGCGCTGTTGAGCGTGCCGCGCGAAGACTTCGTGCCGGACGCCAAGCGCGAGGCGGCTTACATCGGTGAAAATATCGATATTGGCGAAGGCCGGGTGCTGCTTGAGTCGCGCACGTTTGCCAAAATGCTTGAAGCTGCTGAGATCGAGCCAACGGATGTTGTTCTCGATCTTGGGTGCGGGCTTGGGTATTCGACTGCGGTCCTTGCACAGTTGGCCGATTTCGTTGTTGCCGTCGAAGACGAGGCCGGGCGCGCTGAAGAAGCGCAACAAAACCTGTCCGATCACGGCATCGACAATGCCGCCGTATTTGAAGGCGCACTTGTTGAGGGTGCGGCAAAGAACGGCCCTTTCGATGTGATCTTGCTGCAAGGTGCCGTTGAACAAGTTCCTGCGGCGTTGTTGGCGCAAGTTAAAGACGGCGGACGCATTGTTGCGATCTTCGCAGAGGGCGCTTTGGGCGTCGTTCGTGTGGGCCGCAAGATTGACGGTTCTGTGAATTGGCGCATGTCTTTCAATGCAAGCGCACCGGTATTGGCGGACTTTGGTAAAGAAGCTGCCTTCAGCTTCTGACAAAACACTTTTGTCAGAGGTCCATTTTGGTACGATGACCTGATTGATAAGGAAACGATCATGACACTAAGACGTCTATTTGGCGCAATGTGCGTCGCTTTGATTGTTGTTTCGTCACCTGCGCGTTCGGAATCCTTGGCGGATGCGTTGCGCGATGCCTATCACAACTCTGGCCTTCTCGATCAGAACCGCGCACTGTTGCGGGCCGCTGATGAAGACGTTGCCCAGTCTTTGGCGGCATTGCGTCCGGTTGTCAGCTGGCAAGCACAAGCGATTTACGCGACTTCGTCAGCATCGACGTCGAGCAGCCTGTCCGACGATCTGAGCGCCACGGTCTCCGTCTCTGCGAGCCTATTGTTGCATGACGGTGGTGCAAGCGCCTTGGCGACGGAAGTCCAAAAAGAAGTCGTTCTTCAAACCCGAGAGGGCCTTGTTCAGGTTGAACAGCAGGTGCTTTTCCGCGCGATTGACGCCTACATGAATGTGCGTCGTCAGTCTGAATTCCTTGCGCTTCGTCGCAGTAATGTGAGTGTGATCAACCAAGAACTGCGCGCGGCGCGGGATCGTTTTGAAGTTGGCGAAGTCACACGTACCGATGTTTCGTTGGCAGAAGCGCGGCTGGCTGCAGCGCAAAGCCTTCTGGCGTCTGCTGAAGGGGCGTTGGCCCAAGCCAATGAAGAATTCCGCGCTGCTGTTGGGCGTGCGCCAGGTCGTCTGGATGTCGTTTCACCGGCAGCGTTACAGCACAATCTTGAAGATGCACGTGCATTTGCGATGCGTCGCCACCCAGATGTGATTGGCGCACAACATGGTGTTTCAGCGGCCGAGCTCAACATCCGCCGCGCCGAAGCGGCATTGAACCCGCGTCTAAGCCTGAATGGATCTGTCGGCTTGAATGATGAAGGCACAGCGTCGCAACAATTGGGGCTAACCTATGGTGGTACAATCTATCAGGGTGGGCAGTTGCAATCTCTTATTCGCGAAGCACAAGCGAACCGTGATGCGTCGCGCTCTGGCCTTCTCGTGACGACCCAAGGCGTCAGTCAGAATGTTGGCAATGCCTATGCGATCTTGAACGTTGCGCGTGCCAGCCTTGAAGCGTCGAACCTGCAAGTGCGTGCTGCACGCACAGCCTTTCGCGGTGTGCGCGAAGAGGCGACATTGGGCGCACGCACGACCTTGGATGTTTTGAACGCCGAACAAGAACTTCTCGATGCGCAGGCCAACACGATTTCCGCGCAAGCCGATGAGGTCGTGGCAAGCTACCGCGTGCTGGCGACAATGGGGCTGCTCACAGCTGAGCACCTTAACCTCGGCGTGCAAAGCTATGATCCTGCTGCCTATTACAACCTCGTCCGTGAAGCGCCTGCGACCTATTCAGAGCAGGGCCAAGCACTGGATAGGGTTCTGCGATCCATCGGCGAATAGATCAAATCCCGACTATCGGTTGTTTGGTTGCTTCGGGCAGGTTAAACTGCACGCCTGAGGCTTAAGCAGGATGAACAATGTCCGATCCAGTGACGAACGTAGAAATTGAAGACGTGCTGTCTTCCATCCGTCGGCTTGTAAGCGATGGAGATAAGGCCCGTACGCGTGATCCAGCGCCTATTGAAGCCGATGCAGCACCTGCTCAAAACACCCCTGCAGACGCCGCTGAAACCTCCGAATCAAAGCAGGATAAATTCGTCCTAACACCCGCGTTTTTGGTCGTAGACAACAATGCGCCGTCTAAAGAGGCGGCAAAAGCGGACGCTGTGGAACATCAGCATGCCGACGAAACCGCTGAAGAGACCTACGACGAAGATGAATGGGTCGAAGAAATTTCTGAAACATCTGAGCCCGAACCTGAGGTTGATGTTGAAAGTGACGAAGGCCCGCTAGAACTGACCGACATGGTTTGGGATTCGGTTAACGATGCACGCAAGGCCGGCATTGCCGCTGTTCCTGGTGATGTCGAAGCGGAAGTAACCCCACCGCATACGCCAGATCGCTCGGAACTTGTAGCGACGATCGCGGAACTGGAAGCGGCTGTCAGCAACGAAGTTGAAGAATTTGAACCCGATGGCAGCGAAGACGTTGCCGATTTCATGGGTGAAACCATCGCTTGGCCAGGTGCCGTTGCGCGCAATTTTGATGATGCGCAAGATGCAGAAGAAGCCGCTGCGCCCGAGTTCAATCCAGACCTTGAGGCGGACGATACGCCAATCGCATTCGAGCACCGGACAACGGAAGCTGAGCAAACGGGCGAAGTCGAAGCGAAAGACGAACCCGAGGCGGGTATCGCTGACACGCAGGATGAATACGGCGACGACGACCTTGATGGGTTGCTTGAGGCGGGTGGCGTTACGCTGGACGAAGAAGCGCTGCGTGCATTGGTCTCAGAGGTTGTGCGCGAAGAACTGACGGGTCCATTGGGTGAGCGTATTACGCGCAACGTCCGCAAATTGGTCCGCCGCGAAATCTACCGCATCCTGTCGAGCCAAGAGTTCGACTAACGCAGGTCGTTACGAAACCGTCTGCGCCAAGCCGAACAAACGATCCACATCGAGACAGTTTTCAAGATGCTGCGCAAGCGCATCGAGCGTGGAGTCGACCCCGACGTCATAGTTCATTGCCTGAACGGGCGCGCCGATGCTGTCCATGTAGGACGTGCGAAACGGGTCAGAGGCAAACAGTCCGTGTAGATAGCACCCCTTGATACGCCCATCCGTGCTCGCCGCCCCGATCTGGCGACCATCAAGCGTAAGCCATGCGTTGGCACAGTCCGGCCCAACAGTATCCCCGATATGAATTTCATAACCCGTCACAGCGTCGCCCGTGGCGTTGAACGTCGCATTGCTCAGCGCGAGGCGTTTGTGTTCTGACATGGTCGTGGTCACATCCAACAACCCAAGGCCCTCTACGTTGCTAGCTGGCCCTTCAATACCGTCAGGGTCCGCAATTTCGCGTCCCAGCATCTGGTATCCGCCACAGATACCCAGCACATGCCCGCCGCGCCGCACGTGGGCGAGCAGATCGACGTCCCAGCCCTGGGCGCGAAAATGCGCGAGGTCGGCAATGGTGGATTTGGACCCGGGGATCAGCACCAGGTCCGCATCAGCGGGCAGAGGGCGACCAGCCTCTATTATTTCAACGGTGACATCGGGTTGCGCGGCAAGCGGGTCTAGGTCGTCAAAGTTCGCGATGCGGTTCAGCCGTGGCACAACAACCTTAATGGTACCGCCTTTGCGTGTCGCCACGTCCATCACATCCTCGGCGGGAAGTTTCCATGCATCCTCAAACCAAGACACAATGCCGAGTGGCGCCCAACCTGTGTGTTCGGCAATCGCCGTCATGCCGTCAGCAAACAAGGATGGATCGCCACGAAACTTGTTGATTGCAAAACCTTTGATGCGGGCGCGGTCCTCATCTGGAAGAATTACGTCCGTGCCAACCAGCTGCGCAATTACGCCACCACGATCGATGTCGCCGACCAACACAACGGGGCAACCAGCGGCCTCGGCAAAGCCCATGTTGGCAATGTCACCGGCGCGTAGATTGATTTCTGCGGGGGAGCCTGCACCCTCAATGATGATCAGGTCATAGGCAGCGGCAAGGCGGTGGTAGCTTTCTAACACAGGCCCAATCAAATCCGCCTTACGTGACCCATATTCGCGGGCCTTCATCGTGGCGAAACGTTTGCCCTGCACGATAACCTGCGCGCCGACATCGGTTTCTGGTTTCAACAGCACGGGGTTCATATCTGTGTGTGGTTCTAGCCCGCATGCACGCGCCTGCAGCGCCTGTGCGCGGCCAATTTCGCCGCCATCCATCGTGACAGCCGCATTGTTGGACATGTTTTGGGGCTTGAATGGCGCGACAGTCAGTCCGCGCTTCACAGCTGCGCGACACAGACCCGCAACCAACATGGATTTCCCCACATTGGACCCTGCGCCTTGAATCATGATTGCTTTAGCCATGTTCATCCTCCACGGTTCTGTCTAGCAGTCACGTCGAAAGAGGAAAGGGCCAAGGAACGAAGATGAATACACCCGCTCATTTGATTTTCGGTCTTGCCGCCTTTGGCAAAGCGGATGCGCCAAAGGTGACAGCCGCCGCGATTGTGGGAGCATTGCTCCCTGATGTTTCGCTTTATCTTTTGGCTGGTGTGCATCTGTTCGTGCTTGGAACGGACCCGCAGGTTGTCTTTGGAGAGTTGTATTTCTCGGATCTGTGGCAGAGCATTTTCCGGATAGATAATTCGTTTATTGTTTGGGGAGTGGTGCTTGGCCTTGCGATCGCGCTGAGAAAAGCATGGGTGATCGCGTTCGCTGGGGCGGCGCTTTTGCATATCGGTTTGGATTTTCCATTACATCATGATGACGGGCGCGCGCATTTCTGGCCGATAACGAACTGGATTTTCGAAAGTCCCGTCAGCTATTGGGATCGCAATCACTACGGGAGCATCGTCGCCACAATAGAAATTGTGGTGTCGCTTATTTTGTGTGGTGTTCTTTGGCGTCGATATGAATGGCCGGATGGCATCCAAAGCCGAACCAATCGTATCTTAGGTTTGTTCGGATCGGTGGCCGGGATTTTCTCATTGCCGATTGCAATCGCACATTGGTTTGTCGGCTTAGGAATGCGCGGGCTTGCGATGCTTCTTGCGCTCGGTCAGCTGCTTCCCGGTATTGTCTGGATATTCATGTTTGGCACGTAGGCAAAGAAAAACGCGACCCCGAGCAGAGGATCGCGTTCTTTGGCAGTCTAAACTTTTGAAGTGCTTAAGCGGCGCGTGTTTCCATGTCCGCAGCTTCCGCTTCAGCCACAGCGCGGCGTTCACTTTCTTCGCGCGACAGGGCTACGGAAGTCCGTACACCTTTACCGACGAAGTCCATCAGACCAGTCACAACGCGTTCGTTGGGGTCGATGCCAGCACAAGACAGAACTTCGCGACCATCGCGGGAACGTGCCCAGCGTGCGATCTGTTCTGGGCCGTTACCATACTTCTTATCGTCCGCAATGGCGTCGTCCAACGCGGCCAACACGACGGCAGCAAATAGTTTGCGCGCGCGGTTGCCTTGTTCGTTGTTGAATGCAGTGCCGTCGACGAAATCTCGCATAGTCGGTCCTTGTTTTGCTTTTGCCCTTGAAGCTGGCAGTTTGGGCAATATGACAGCTCTTATCCGATTCGGGGTTCTTCATTTGGAATGGCAGGCATGCAATTTCTGCATACCTCAGCCAGCCGGTAAACAGTATCTGGTTGGCTTGCACGGTTCCACAACCCAAGATATAGGCATTGGCAGCTTTCCTTCAACCTTTTGACAACTTTTGGACACATTTGAGTCATGGCAAAAATTAACGGCAACGAAATCCGCATCGGCAATGTTCTCGAGCATAATGGTGGCCTTTGGGTCGCAGTTAAGACGGATCATGTGAAACCCGGTAAGGGTGGTGCGTTCGCGCAAGTGGAAATGCGCAACCTGCGCAATGGATCCAAGTTGAACGAACGCTTCCGGTCCGCTGACAAAGTTGAGAAGGTCCGTTTGGAGCAAAAAGATCAACAATTCCTCTATGAAACAGACGGAATGTTGGTGTTCATGGATACGGAAACCTACGAGCAGATCGAATTGCCTGCTGAATTGTTGGGCGAGCGCCGCCCGTTTTTGCAAGACGGCATGATCGCTGTTGTAGAATTCCATGAGGAAGAAGCGTTGAACGCACGTCTTCCCCAAAAGGTCATCTGCAAAATTGTCGAGACCGAGCCTGTTGTTAAGGGTCAGACAGCGGCCAATTCATTCAAGCCTGCAATTTTGGACAACGGTGTACGCGTTATGGTTCCGCCGTTTGTTGGGCAGGACACGGATATCGTCGTTGATACCGAAACGATGGAATACTCAGAGCGCGCATAAAGGCTAGGTGCGCTGCAAGGTGGCCTTGTCTGCTTGCATGGCACCTTTCGCGCGATCAAAGCGCAGATGGGCGAGCGCGAGCCCATCCGATTGGGTATAGAGTGTGCCAACGGGTTTTCCATCCGCGGTTATCTGTGTCCCAATGGGCGCTGCGCCGTCAATCGCAACCTGTGCCAGACCCTTTTTTAGCTCGGTTTTGTGCTTCATGCGGGCTGCGATTTCTTGCCCGACGTAGCAGCCTTTGCGAAAATCGATGCCGTTCAAACGCTCAAACCCTGCCTCAAGAATATAAGTGTCCGGTGTGAGCTCAATTCCCGTTTCAGGAATGACATGCGCTACGCGCAAGGCGTCCCAATTTGTGTCGTCTGATTGGTCGGTGTCGCTAAATAACCGCCAGCCTAATGCGCTGTGGCGCGGATCAGGGTGGCTACCGCTTGGGGCTGGACCTGTGCCGCGCGAAACGACCAGCGGGCTTTCTTCGATCAGCACATCGGCGCGCAAGCGATACATCGTCAAACGTTGTGCCAAGGTCGGTGCGTGGGACGTTGCGACGTCGATCAAAAGCGCGTCGCCATCTGCGGCAACAAAGAAATCCGCGATGAACTTGCCCTGCGGTGTCAGGAGGGCTGCGTAAACAAGGCCGTCTTTGGCTTTGCTCACATCGTTTGTAATGAGCCCTTGAAGGAAATCATTGGCGTCGGTGCCCGAAAGGCGCAGGAGGGAGCGTGTGTTCATAGTTGCCACTTAGGGGCGCTGGCGGCGTTTGAACAGGCGTGACAGCCATGATTGTGGGCGATCTTGCGACTTGGCTGCAATCGGCGTGCGTTTGGGGCGGTTTTCATGGTCCACAACCTGTTTGCCGTCACGAAATTGCAGACGATAGAGATCAGCATAAAGCCCACCACGTGCCAACAAGTCTTCGTGGGTGCCTTGGTCAACGACTTGGCCCTTATCCATCACAACGATCTTGTTTGCGTTCTGGATAGTGGACAAACGGTGGGCGATCACAAGTGTCGTGCGCCCCTCAGCAAGACGGTCCAACGCGCTTTGGACGATCGTCTCGGACTTGGTGTCTAGGGCGCTTGTCGCTTCGTCCAAAAGCAAAATGGGAGTGTCGCGAAACAGCGCACGCGCAATCGCGATGCGTTGGCGTTGACCGCCTGACAGGTTTGACCCACGCGGTCCCGCTGCGCTGTCTAGGCCGTCGGGCAGGTTCTCAAGAAAGTCGGCAACGTGGGCATCTTTCAATGCCGCTTGAAGCGCCTCATTACTGACCCCTTCGCGCCCAAGCAGGATGTTTTCGAGTAGCGTCTCATCAAACAAGGCCGCATCTTGTGACACTGTAGAGATTAGAGCACGCAAATCCGTGAGGGCAAGTGCGTTGATCGGTGTTCCGTTCAGCGTAACGCTACCATCTTGGGGTTCAATCAAACGGGTCAAAACATTGAATAATGTGCTTTTACCTGCACCCGAAGCCCCAACGAGGGCCGTGGTTTGGCCTGCTTGCGCCGTGAAGGACGTGCCGTTCAATACGGGCAGATCACCATAACTTAGCGAGACGTCCGTAAATGTGATTTCCGGCGCTGCGGTTGGCGCTGTTGCAGGTGTAGGTGGGGACAGCAGCGTTGCCTTAGTGTCAAACACGTCCAGTATGCGTTCAATCGCTGCTGTTGCGACCTGCCATTTGCCAAAAATCTTAGCGAGGCGGCGAATTGGGTCAAACGCGATCGCCATAGCGGTGAAAAAGGCCATGAACTGGCCGACAGTTTTCTCACCCTCAATGATTTCAGAACCGCCAAAGACGATGACGGCCAGAAAGCCGACGCCAGCCATGATATCTACGGTTCCAGATAATAGCTCTTGGCCGAACCTTGCTTCGACTTCGGTGCCAACGCGGCGCTTTAGAAGCTTATCGAACCGGCGGGTCTGATAGTTTTCTAGGCTGTTCAGTTTGACTTGGGTAATACCGTGAAAAACCTCATCCATGCGGGTGGAGATTTCTGCGGAAACAGCCCGTGCGGCAAGTGCCTTACGGCGCACAAATACACGGAGCGTAACGGCTGGTAAGATGACAATCGGGATGCCGATCAGGGCGATCAACATCCATTTCCAATCAATCCAGAACGCGACCGACAACAGGCTGATCACTGCGACCATATCCCGTGCAAGACCAGCAACCAATTGGACCCAGACAGTACTTAAGGACGCAACATCGCCCTGCACACGTTCAATCATTTGTCCGGGTGGGTGGGTCTGATGATAAGCTGTGTCTAGCCCAATGATGTGACCCATTAGGTCAGATCGCAGGTTTTCACCGCTTCTTTGAGACACGTATGTCATGATGACGTTTTGGATCAATGCAGCGAACGCGCGCACAACGAAAATCGCCAAAATGATTAAGCCGACAGTCCAGATGCTGCCTGTTTCCCCGCCCACAAAGACGCGGTCAAACATCGGTTGCATCATGAAACTAATGGATCCGAACGTCGCACCCTCAATAGCCATTAAAAGCACCGCAACTGCGAGCCAACCTTTGAAATGGCTTAGGTAATTTACCCAAAGCCAAAGCAGCATTTGCCTGCTTGAATACGGCGATGAATTTGATTGTGACTGCATACAAAAAAGTCCACTTCAACGCCTCGTATGTGCGAGGCCTATGTATCATCTAAGCGTAAACGCGTGTTTGCGAAAGGGTGGCATTGACGCTCGGCAAACCTTGGCTAGTGTCGAACCGATCAACCTACATAAGGACGGTTCGGATGTTTGCAAATGGTTTAACCTATCTGGCCATTCCAGGCCCCTCGGTGATGCCCGAACGTGTTTTGCGCGCGATGCATCGCGCAGCGCCCAACATTTATACGGGCGAGCTGCATGACGTGACACGCAGTGTTATTCCCGACCTAAAGACGCTGGCTGGCACACGTCATGACGTCGCCATTTATATCGGCAACGGCCACGCAGTATGGGAGGCCGCCCTGTCTAACGTAATTGGCGCGGGCGATACGGTATTGGTTCTGGCAACGGGTCGGTTCTGTGAAGGTTGGGGCGAGATGGCCGACGGCCTTGGTGCATCTGTCGAGACAATTGATTTTGGGAACAGCAACGCAGTTGACCTCGCGCAGGTTGAGGCTGTGTTGAAGGCAGATACTGAGGGACGCATTAAGGCGGTACTGACTGTTTTGGTGGATACGTCGACCGGTGTTCTGAACGATGTCAAAGGTATACGTGATACAATGAATGCGGCGGGCCATGTTGCACTGTTGATGTGTGATTGCATCGCCTCGCTTGGGTGCGACGAGTACTACATGGATAACTGGGGCGTGGATATCACTGTTGCCGCCAGCCAGAAGGGGCTGATGACACCCCCCGGAATCGGCTTTGTCTGGTTCAACGACAAAGCGAATGCCGTGCGTGAAACGACGCCAAAGGTCTCACGGTATTGGGATTGGCGCCCGCGGGTCAATGCGGACGAGTACTGGAAGTTCTTTGATGGCACGTCCCCAACGCACCACATCTATGGGCTGCGTGAGGCGCTGGATATGATCAACGAAGAGGGCCTGCAAAACGTCTGGGCACGCCATGACGGGTTGGCCCGTGCGATATGGGCCGCGATTGATGCGTGGGCTGCGGAAGGTCCGATGGAGATCAATGTCATGAATCCGGCTGAACGCTCGCGCGCGGTGACGTCATTGTGCCTTGAGGAAGGACAGGCCGATGCGCTGCGCGCGTGGTGCGAACACAACATGGGCGTGACGCTTGGCATTGGATTGGGACGCACACCTGCAAGCGCGTTTTTCCGACTTGGACACATGGGCCATGTAAACGGGCATATGGTGTTGGGGTTCTTGGGAACGATTGATGCAGGCCTAAAGGCGCTGGGTATCCCGCATGGCAAAGGCGCACTTGAAGCGGCGAGCCAAACTTTGGCGGATCTAGCTGGAACGCGCAGCGCGTGTTGCGGCGAAACGAAGGCTGGCGTTGATACCTGCTGCGGATAGCAAAACCCAAATGAAACCCATGGTGGCTGCTAAGGTGAACAGCGCCATAAATAAGATCAAGCCAGCCATGGCCAAGAACGTATTCGTGTAGTTTTCAACGCGGTTTGGGAAGGTTCGCATAGCGGTCTCCAGCAGAAATTCCGCCTATCGTAACCGCTTTTTGTGAAAAATCACCTAAACCTTTTGTGTGTCGACCGCGGCTTGGGCTTGCGCCAACGCTTTTGGCAAGGCTTTCGCCACAAGGGCCATGTCCTTTTTCGTACCGCATGAAATTCGGACGCAACGGTCTTGCGGCGCAACGAACGGCATCCGCACAAACACACCCAATTCGCCAAGCGCTGTAAGAACTGTGCGCGCGAAGGCGCCATCTTTCCCACAATCAATCGCGACGAAATTGGTGGCGGACGGGATCGCTTCCAGCCCGTTTTCAGTGGCGATCTCATAAAGTCGCTGACGCGACTCTTCGACCTGTTCGCAGACATCTTCCAGCCATGCCTGATCTTCTAACGCGGTAAGTGCGCCAACTTGTGAAATACGCCCCATACCGAAGTGATTGCGCACGCGATTAAAGGCCGAAATCAATGTCTTATGCCCCACAGCATATCCAATCCGCGCACCTGCCATACCATACCCCTTTGAAAAGGTACGCATACGGATCACGCGGCTATCCTTGGTGTTTATCGCAGGGGCGGTCCCTTTCGGGGCCAGTTCGACATATGCTTCGTCCAACACCAAGAGGCAGCCTTTAGGAAGGCTTTCAATCATACGCTGTATGGTTGCCGCGGTGTGGTAAGTGCCCATCGGGTTGTCAGGGTTAGAAAGGTAAATCAGCTTCGCCCCGACTTCGCGCGCCTTGGCGATAAGGTGGTCGGGGTCTTCAAAATCAGCGGTGTAGTTCACCGTGTGGATCGTGCCGCCGTAGCCCGTGACATGGTAGTTGAAGGTCGGGTAGGCACCGGCACTGGTCACAACCGGCGTGCCATCGGTAACCGTCAGGCGCACAAGGCTGTCGAGCAGCCCATCAATACCCGCCCCAACGACGATTTCATCAGGATTAACAACGTGATGCACGGCTAGAGCCATGCGCAGGTCGTGGCTTTCCGGGTCGCCATACATCCACACATCTTTGGCCGCTTGCCGCATGGCACGGATGGTGCTTGGCGACGGACCAAACACGCTTTCGTTCGCACCAAGTCGCGCCTTAAACGGCGTTCCTTTGGCGCGTTCCTGCGCTTCTGGTCCTATGAAGGGGACAGTTGAAGGCAGGGACGCCGCCAGTGGCGTCAGGCGTGGGTCGTTTTCTGTATCTTTGGTCATGCGGGGACTTTGGTGTGTCTGTTCCCCTTTGAAAAGGGTTAACGCAACGACCACCTATATTAGAGGAGGACATTTAGATGCCCAAACTTACGAGACGTGGATTTTTAGCGACGACAGGTGCAGCCATTGGCGTGCGCGGTGTCGCCCCGCTGGCACGCAGTGGATCTGGCCGTCGTATCTTGACGCTGGTCTACGATAAATCGCTTGGCATGATGCGGGCGGTCGAAAAGGTGGTCTTTTAAGACCACCCCTTCATTTAGATTTCGTTCAGCTGCGCCAAAGCGGCCGTCAGCTGCGCGATTTCCTCTTCCCGCAGGGCGAGGTTGGCTTTGGCTTCTGCCACCACTTCCACTGTCGCGTTTTCTGCGAACTTGGGGTTGCCCAAACGCCCACGCAAACCGCCTGCTTCTTTTTCAACTTTACCCAACGACTTGGTAATGCGGGCTTTTTCCGCATCCACGTCAATGATGTCGGCCAGTGGCAAGGCGAAGGTCGCGCCCTTGGTGCCGACCATCATGGACCCTTTTGGGGCATCCCCAACGGCCAGATCATCAACCCGTGCGAGGCGCTTGATCAGGGCTTCGTTGTTGGCCCATGCCGTCTTGGCAGCATCATCCGCTTCTGTTTGGATTAGCGGTACGTATAACCCCGCTGGAACGTTCATCTGAGCGCGGGTTGAGCGAATGTTTTCAATGGCTTGAATGACCCACGACATCTCGGCGTCAGCCACCTCGTCAATCAAGTCTGCGCCGTACTCTGGCCAGTCCTGATGTGTTAACAGGGTTTCGTTGCCATCCAGCGCCCAAAGCTCTTCGGTGATGAAGGGCATAATCGGGTGCATCAGGATCAGGCATTGGTTCAAGACCCAGTTCATAACTGCCTGAGTTTCCTGCTTTTCTGCGTCTGATCCGTCCATCAACAGCGGCTTGGAGAGTTCGACGTACCAATCGCAAACCTTGCCCCAAACGAACTTATACAGCGTGTCGGCGGCGTCGTTGAAGCGGTAGCTGTCGAGGGCGGCGTTAACGTCTGTTAATGCGCGCGTCGTCTCGCCAATGATCCATTTGTTAACGGATTGGGTCGTATTTATTGCGTATATATCCTGTATAGATTGCGTATATACAGCGTCTTGCCCAAACGCGCCGTTCATTTCAGCGAAACGGCAGGCATTCCAAAGCTTTGTACCGAAGTTTCGGTAGCCCGCGATGCGTTGTGTATCGAGCTTCAGCGCACCACCAAGGGAGGCCATCGCCGCATTGGTGAAGCGCAGGGCATCGGCGCCGTATTCGTTGATGATATCGAGCGGGTCGATGACATTGCCCGTGGATTTGCTCATCTTCTTACCCTTGGCGTCGCGCACGAGGCCGTGGAGGTAGATGGTGTCGAACGGGATTTGATCGACGACAGCCAGCTGCATCATCATCATCCGCGCGACCCAGAAGAATAGAATGTCCTGACCTGTGATGAGGTCGGAGGTCGGGAAGTATTTCGCGAGTTCATCGGTTTCTTCGGGCCAGCCGAGCGTGCCGATGGGCCAGAGGCCGGAGGAGAACCACGTGTCGAGGACGTCGGGGTCGCGCCACATCGGTATCGCTTGATACCCACTGTCGTCAGGTAGCACCAAATCTTGGTTTTGATACCAATCGCCGGGGTCGCCTTCGAGTTCTGCGAACGTTTGTGGGACTACGTTCATTCTTTCCTGCCAGACTTTTGAGATCTGTGCTTGAGCCTCCTCAACACTGGCGGCACAGAAATCCATTGTTAGCATTCCGCCGGCGGTAAGCTTGCCACCCATTGCTTCTTCGTCGTACTTGTTTTCGTCGAGAAACTTTTTGGCTTTTTCGCGAGAAATGCCTTCCCCAACTCCGATACTCCACGTACCGAATTGACCGTCTAGGGTCGGAACCATCGCGGTCCAAACCGGAATTTGGTGGCCCCACCAGAGCTGGCGGGAGATACACCATGGTTCGATGTTTTCGAGCCAATGGTAGTATGTTTTCTCGCCAGATTCAGGCAGGATTTTTACGGTCCCGTCCTTAACCGCGTCCAGCGCGGGTTTTACGATTTTGTCGGTTTCAACGAACCATTGGTCCGTGAGCATGGGTTCGATGACGACCTTGGAGCGGTCGCCAAACGGCTGCATGATTTTCTTGTTCTCGACCATCGGGACGGTCTCGGTGATTTCCACCTTTTCACCGTCATCATTCTTAACGGTGCGGGTGACGTCGTGCATGACGGCGAGGCCTTCGGCCGTGATGTCGGCAACAACCGCATCACGCGCTTCAAAGCGATCCATGCCGCGGTATGCTTCGGGCACAAGGTTCATCGCGGCGATCATCGCCTCGTCAAATTCCTGTTCACCATTGGCGATGGCTTGGGCGGTTGCCGCTTCTTCAACGTAGGGCTTCCCATCGGCGCGCATCGCGCCTTTGGTGTCCATGAGGGAGTACATCGGGATGCCGCCACGCTTGGCGACCATGTAGTCGTTGAAGTCGTGCGCACCGGTGATTTTTACGGCACCGGAGCCGAATTCCATGTCTGGATAGTCATCGGTGATGATCGGGATCAGGCGACGCGACTCTTTCGGGCCAACGGGAATTTCACATAGTTTTCCGATGATTGGCGCGTAACGTTCATCCTTTGGATTCACCGCAACAGCGCCGTCACCGAGCATGGTTTCGGGGCGCGTCGTCGCGATTGAGATATAGTTACGCGTTTCGCTAAGTATTACGTTTCCGTCTTCATCCTTCTCGACGTACTCATAAGTGGCACCACCCGCGAGCGGATACTTGAAATGCCACATGTGGCCGTCGACTTCGATGTTCTCAACCTCAAGATCGGAGATCGCGGTTTCGAAATGTGGGTCCCAATTCACGAGGCGCTTGCCGCGATAGATCAGGCCTTTGTTGTACATCTCAACGAAGACTTTAATCACGGCGTCGTGGAAATTCCCCTGCGCGTCGGCGGGGGCACCAGGGGCGCCGGACATGGTGAAGGCTTCGCGGGACCAGTCGCAAGACGCGCCGAGGCGTTTCAGTTGGTTGATGATTTGGCCGCCGGATTCAGCCTTCCAGTCCCAGACCTTTTCAAGGAACTTTTCACGGCCCAGTTCTACCCGTTTGGGTTCACCGTTTTCGGCCAGTTTGCGTTCCACCACCATCTGCGTAGCGATGCCCGCGTGGTCCGTACCCGGTTGCCAAAGGGTGTCGAACCCACGCATGCGGTGCCAGCGGACGAGAATGTCCTGAAGCGTGTTGTTGAAGGCGTGGCCCATGTGCAAAACGCCGGTGACGTTTGGCGGCGGGATCATGACGCAGTAGGTGTCATCACGCTTGGCATTTGCGCCCGCGACGAAGGCGTCGCCTGACAACCAGCGTTCGGTGATGCGGGCTTCGGCCTCGCTTGCGTCGAATTTCTTTTCCATTGGCATGGGGGTGTGCCTTTCATCAAGTTGGGCATGAAATAGCCAAAGGGGACGGAAAGGGAAAGCGGCAGCGGGCCGAAACCAAAAAATTTGACGTCGGTTAATGGAATATGAACAGATGTTAACGATTTGTTAGGACTTCCCGTTGCAAAACAACTTCGGGATGCAACGGGATGGGCTGCAACCCCGCAAAACAGGGTGCATGTTAATACATATTCCTATCGACTCGTATGTAGGCACCACTTACCCAGAAATTCCGTCTACGCGTGTACCCTGTTTTGAACCTCATTGCTCGGTGGATTAGCTCCTGACAAGTGGTTCACGTTCCCTTTCGCGGATAACGGCAGGGTCATAGGGCTCACGGGCGAAGACGGCGCGGACCATTGGGGCGAAATGTTCGATGGGTTTGTGGGTGTAGTCGGGGTCGAACGAGTTTTGGTCCCAGCGTTCGCAGAACGTCGCGCAGTCATCGAAATATGGATGGCCCGCGTAGGCGTTTCGTTTGTCGGGGTCTGCGCCGACGTGGTTGCCGTAATACGCCAGTTGGAAATCGCCGTGCTTTTCGACGACCCATGTAACTTGTTCGCGCACGAAGGGGCGCAGGATGCTGGCCGCGTATTCGTCGTGATTGTAGGGCGCGAAAATGTCGCCGATGTCATGGAGCAGCGCCGCGACGATCCAGTCGATGTCTGCGCCGTCGTTTTCAGCGCGGGTTGCGGCCTGAAGGGAGTGCCCAAGTCGGCTGATTTGATATCCCGACAGGCTTTCATCAAGGCTAACAAGCGCGCCGAGCAAGCGATCTGCGGTGCCCTTGGTATAGGCGATTTCGTGTTCGGTCAGGAAGGCATAGTCCTCGGCGTCGCCGTCTTTCATTTGGGTGAATTTGACGTGATCCATAGCTTGGCTTTCTGAACAGATGATCGATATCTCAGCTACTGTGGCGTTTTGCTGGTCATTGCGCAATTGGTGGTGTTGGAGTTGGCTTTCGCGATACGACACAAAAACAAGCCTTCGTTATTTCACGCAAAGGGGATTGGACCTGCCGCGCACGGCGATTAGGTTCTAAGGATGCAAAGCAGGCGTTGCGATTTTGAAAGCATTAAGGTTGATATTGGCCCGATGAATGAGACACCCAAACGCGCTATCGCAAGCCGTGTTCACAAAAGAGAGGGCGCTGCATGGCGCTGACCAACTGGATAAAAAGCGTCTTTGGGCGCGGACGCCAACATGAAACGGCGGGCGTGCGTAAACGCGGGCAAGCGACCCATGTGATCATTCTAGATGGCACGATGTCGTCGCTTCATGGGGGTGAGGAAACCCATGCGGGGCAGCTTTATAAGTTGCTGAAAGAAGCCAACGATGCGGCGAACCTCGGGGCGAACCTGACGATTTATTATGAGCCGGGCATCCAGTGGAAAGACTGGGGCGCGACGTTGGATGTGATGCAGGGGCGGGGGATCAACCGCCAAATCAAGCGCGCCTATGGCGTGTTGGCATCGCGTTACCAAGTGGGTGATCGCATTGTTTTGGCGGGTTATTCGCGTGGCGCTTACGCTGCGCGATCGCTTGCGGGGGTGATTGACCTTGTTGGGTTGGTGAAGACCACCAGCGCGACCGAGCGAAATGTTCAATTGGCGTATCGTCACTATCGACGCGGCGGGCGCGGGGTCGCGGCAGAAGCGTTTCGCAAGCGTCATTGTCACGCCGCGGTGGAAATTGAGGCTGTCGCCGTTTGGGATACCGTGAAAGCGCTTGGGGTTCGATTGCCTATTCTGTGGCGATGGTCGGTGGTAGAACATGCGTTTCACAACCACGCGCTTGGCGGGTCGATCAAACACGGTTTTCATGCGTTGGCTTTGGATGAGACCCGCGAGGCCTATTCGCCGGTGCTTTGGGCCTGTCCGCCGGGATGGAAAGGCCACATGGAGCAGGTTTGGTTTTCTGGCACCCATGGCGACGTTGGTGGGCAGCTTGGTGGATATGAGGCCGCGCGTCCCTTGGCGAACTTGTCGCTGGTTTGGATGTTAGAGCGGCTGGAGCAATGCGAGGTTCCGTTGCCAACCGATTGGGCCAAACGGTTTCCGACCGATCCAACGGCACCGTCCATGGGGCGTTGGCGGGGCTGGTCGAAGATGTTTTTTGTGCGTGGTGCGCGTGTGGTTGGGCGTGATCCGTCTGAAACTTACCACCCAAGCGTCGCGCAACGTCACCCCAAAGAGGCCAAATTCGCGCTGCCAAATTGAACACAAGCGCGGCTTGTGTGCAGTTTTGTTTGGTGTGCTTGGCAGGTGTGAGCCCACATCGCTGGGCCTGTTTGTGCTGTCAGTGTCGCGTTGAGTATTTTTGAGCCAAAGAAGCCCGTGGGTTATGCCACGTTTTGAAGGCTTTGTTTTGGGGTAACGCCCAGAGCGTGACAGATATCGCGGGTCAGTTCTGGTTTGTTCAGCGTGTAGAAATGCAGGTGGTCAACGCCTTGGGTCATCAAGTCATCGCAAAGCTCGGTTGCTTGGGCTGTGGCCAGAAGGTCGATTGTTTCTGGATCTTTCGCTTTTGCAAAGGCGTCCTGTAGGACTTGCGGGATGTTCGCACCGCAGCTGTTGGCGAATTTTTGCACGCCATTCCAGTTCTCAATCGGCAGGATGCCTGGGATAATTGGAGCGGTGATGCCCGCATCCGCGCAGGCATCGCGAAAGCGCAGGAATGTGTCTGCTTCAAAGAAGAACTGGGTGATGGCGCGGGTCGCGCCGGCGTCAATTTTCGCTTTCAAGTGGTCAATGCAGGCCTGTTGGCTGGAGGCATCAGGGTGCATTTCGGGATAGGCGCCGACTGTGACTTCAAAGCTTTCATCAGCCAGGGCGCGGGTTAGGTCGATTGAGCCGTCAAACCCTTCGGGGTGTGGGCGAAACCCGTCGGAGCCTTTTGGCGGGTCGCCGCGCAGGGCGACGATGTGGTTTACGCCTGCGGCTTTGTAGTCTTTTGCGATGGCCAATGTTTCGGCGCGGGTTGCGTTCACGCAAGTCAGGTGCGCTGCAACGTTGAGGTCGCTGGTTTTCACAAGGGCATCGACCGCTTCATGGGTGAGCGTGCGGGTTGTGCCGCCTGCACCGTAGGTCACGGAAACGAAAGTTGGGTCCAGTGGAGCCAGTGTCTGCACGCAGTCGCGCAGGCGGAACGATGCCTGTACCGATTTGGGCGGGAAGAATTCAAAGGAAATGGCTGGGCTGGACATGGGGACGTGCTCCGTAAGGTTGCATCCTTATGGCGGTTTGGCGTACATGAGGCAAATTCATAACCTTCACGAACATCATGAGGCTGGTTCAGTTATGCACATCGAGTTTCGCCATTTGCGCACGATAAAAGCCATCCACGAGATGGGCGGTTTGGCGCGGGCGGCGGATAGTTTGGGGATCACGCAATCGGCGTTGAGCCATCAAATTAAAGGGATTGAGGACCAAGCCGGCGTGGAATTGTTCGTGCGTCGATCAAAGCCGTTGAAGCTGTCTGCGGCGGGGAAACGGCTGTTGGCGGCGGCGGACCGGATATTGCCGGAAGTTGCGGCGTTGGAGGCTGAATTTTCTGGGCTGGTTCAAGGGCACGCGGGGCGCATGCACATCGCCATTGAGTGCCATGCCTGTTTCGAGTGGCTGTTTCCAGTGCTTGAGGGTTTTCGCAAGGCGTGGCCGGACGTGGATGTCGATATTCGACCCGGATTGGCGTTCGATGCGCTGCCAGCGTTGAAAAAAGAGCAGGTTGATTTGGTTGTGTCTTCGGATCCTGAAGACATTCCGGGCGTCACGTTCTTGCCGCTGTTCGATTATGAGCCTGTTTTTGTGGCTGCGAAGAACCATCCGTTGGCAAGCAAAGCCTATATTGAAGCAGACGATTTTAGCACCGAAACCCTGATTACCTATCCGGTGGAGCCATCGCGCTTGGATGTGTTTTCGCAGCTTTTGACGCCAGCACATGTGGAACCCCGCGATGTGCGTCAGGTTGAACTGACGGCAGTGATTTTACTGCTTGTGGCATCAGGGCGCGGTGTAGCGGTGTTGCCCGATTGGGTCGTGCGGCAGGCGTCTTATGGGTCTGATTATGTGACGCGACCGTTGACGCAGACAGGGCTTACCCGCCGTCTTTATGCGGCCGTGCGCGAAGATGAAGCGGAACTGCCTTATGTCGCACATCTGGTGCGCCATGCACGCCAAGAAGCGGTTAAGTTACAGCGGGCTTAATCAGTCGGTTCGTGGTTAAGAGCGCCGTGGCTTCATCAAACGGTAGCGCCGCACTGAAAAGGTAACCCTGCGCGATCAAGCAACCCATGTTGGCCAAATGCTGGCGTTGGGCTTCTGTTTCGACGCCTTCTGCGATTGCGCTGACACCAAGGCCAGACGCGATATCCAGAAAGCCACGTACGAGGACGTCGGCTGTGTTGTCCTGTCCCAAATCCGAGACGAAACTTGTGTCGATTTTTAACTCGTCAAAATCCAACTGACGCAGGTGGTCGAATGAGGCAAAACCAGTGCCGAAGTCATCCAGTGAAATGCGCAAGCCAAGGTCACGAAAACTTGCGATGGAGGCTTGGATCATGTCTGCTGCACGCGCGATAAAGACATCTTCTGTAATCTCGAAGGTGACGTGTTTGGCACAAGCGGGCCGTGCGGCGACAATACGATGCAGGTCTTGGCGGCCGCTGTAGGTCGCCAGCGCGACTTCTGGGATGTTCAAGGACACTTGCCCAGGGTCCAGTCCGTGCTCAAGCATTGCTTCGACATCGCGAAAAACCTGCGAGGCAATGCTGATCATGAAATCACCCTGCAAGCCGAGGTCATTGATCTGTCGCAAGAAATCACACGGAAGGCGCAGGGTATTGTTTGGGTGTTCCCAACGGGCGAGCGCCTCAAATCCAATGATATCACCTGTCGGCAGGTGGATTTTGGGTTGGTAATACGGCTTAACAGTTTCATTCGCGATACTGTCGACAAGCGCCTGTTTTTCGTCGCTTGAAAGACGCGGGGTGAACAGCTGCTCTTCATATAAAACGGGCGCACGGTTTGGCGAAGACTTGGCGGCAAACATTGCTTGGTCGGCCGCCGAACATAAGGCAGGGACGGTCCTCAGGTTAGCGCCAGTCGTTGATACGCCAATACTTGCCGTGACCTTGAGCATGTGTTGGGTCCACAAGACCGGTAAAGCGATGTTCTGGTAAAGCGTTTCTGCGATGCCCAATGCATCCACGCCGTTGTCGATTTGAATGGCGAGAATGAACTCATCCCCGCCAAGGCGTCCAACGATGCCCAAATCACCGATATGTTTTTGCAGGCGGGTCGCCGTTTCCATCAGGACCCGATCACCGGCTTCATGGCTGTAGGTGTCGTTAATTGGTTTGAAGCTGTCGAGATCAACGAGAAACACTGCAACCTCACCGTTGCCATGTGCACGGTCTTCTAACATGATCTGTAATGCGACATCGAAAGCCGGACGATTGAGAAGACCTGTAAGACCATCAATCCGCTGGGCTTCTTCTAGTTGTAACAGCCGCGAAGTGGCCGTGCGTTCCGCGTTCTTTAGCGCAGCTTCGGTCGCCAAATGCCCACGTAAGGTATCGATTGAGGTATAGATAAAAAGGCCCACAAAGGCGAAGGTCACGATCCAATGGCTTAGCGTTGAGGCAACGGGAACTGTTGAGCCGAGCCGCAAAAATACGATCACCATCAGCAGCATAATCGGCAACAGCATCGTATAAACGAAGGTCGGAACACCTGACCACGTGTTCGTTACATAAACTTGCGCACCTATTACCCAAAGAACGGCCGATAGTTTCATCGCAATGGAAGGATCAGATGCCAAGACCAACGCTGGCACGACATAAAGAATAGCGTTGACGAAAAACAAAGCCATCAGCGCCAACAAGGCCCAGTCTTTCGGAAGCTGATCAAAGGGGCTTTGCCGTTTGCAGACGAAATAGGCGCACACCTTTGAAATCACGAGCCACACAGCCGTAAACACAGCCAAGGTTGTATGTCCGAGGTAGTGGCAAACCGCACATAGGAAAAGGACAGTCACAGACTGCAATGGGTAATCGCGCGTCGCGAGATGCGTGATTGCTGCGTAATGCATACGGTTCTTTTGTATAAGTAATC
This sequence comes from Octadecabacter temperatus, assembly GCF_001187845.1. NCBI lineage: Bacteria > Pseudomonadati > Pseudomonadota > Alphaproteobacteria > Rhodobacterales > Roseobacteraceae > Octadecabacter > Octadecabacter temperatus. The sequence goes on from NZ_CP012160.1 coordinate 797,281, forward strand.
GAAACATATTGCCTCAAATGACGTTAGTTGCGGTTAAACCATACAATCATAGGGTGATGCGTTAAACTTAAAGGTGAATAGCAATTAAGTTGCGTATTCATCCCCCTTGTTCGTAAATGAAGCAGCCCCTATACGCCCCCAGAACTGATGCGAAACCGATTTTGGGTTAACGCACAAAGGAGATCGACATGGTTGCCAGTGCAAACCTCAACGTGATGATGAAGACAGCCCGACGTGCGGGGCGTGCGTTGCTAAAAGACTTCGGTGAGGTCGAGAACCTTCAGGTGTCCACCAAGGGCCCAGGAGACTTTGTGACCCGTGCCGATCGCAATGCAGAATACCTCATCAAAGAGGCGCTGATGGAAGCCCGCCCGACCTATGGTTTCGTTGGCGAAGAGGGCACGGAGATTGAGGGCACGGACCCAACACGCCGTTGGATTGTTGATCCGTTGGACGGCACTACGAACTACCTGCACGGTCTGCCGCATTGGGCTGTTTCCATTGCACTTGAGCACAAGGGCCAGATCGTGATCGGCGTCATTTATGACCCAATGAAAGACGAGCTGTTCTTTGCTGAAAAAGGCGAAGGCGCATGGATGAACGAAAAGCGTCTGCGCGTTTCTGGCCGCACAAAAATGATCGAGAGCATTTTCTCAACCGGTTTGCCATTTGCTGGCCGTACCGATTTGCCTGCCACATTGCAGGACCTTGCACGCATTTTGCCAACCTGTGCTGGTGTGCGTCGTTGGGGGACCGCGTCGCTTGATTTGGCATATGTTGCTGCGGGCCGTTACGACGGCTTCTGGGAACGTCGCTTGAATTCATGGGACATGGCCGCTGGCCTGATCATCGTTCGCGAAGCGGGCGGCATGGTCGAATCCATTAACCCAGCCAATGATATCCTTGAGTCTGGCGAAGTGATTTGCGCGGCTGAGCCGATCTTTGAAAAGTTCTCGAAGGTTATCCGCGACAAATCTTCCTAAAGCTCTGCGAAGATATCGATCTGGTATCCGTCAGGATCTTTCACCGTCGCGTAGCGCTGGCCCCAAAAGGCATCCCACGGTTCGACCGTAAGGACGTGCCCTGCGTCTTTTAGCGCGGCGGCTACGGCGTCGACTTCGGCAGGGGTATCGCACAACATGGCAAAGCTGGAATGGTTCGGCGGCGTTGGTGGATGCCCTGTGAGCTGTTCCATTAGCTCGGCAGTGTCGATCATCAGGCGCACATCGCCGGGTTTTGTTATGGGTTCGACGTGTTTGTCATCTGGGCCGAATTCAGGGAATTCAAAGCCAAGTAATTTGTAGAACGCGACCGTCTTGGTGATGTCCTTTGAAGACACCGCAACTGCATTTAGTTTGATCATGCTATGCCTTCCGGTCTGACGGGTGATTGACTCCATCGTGCCAGCCGATGGGTTCATGTTCGGCAGGGTTCACGCTTTCGATGCCACCCATATTCACCCCATATTCACTCGGGTTCGAGCGGCGTTGGTGGTGCGTATAGATCCCACATATCTTGCAGAAATGGTGCTTGGCGGTGTTGGTGCCGAAACTGTAAAGCGTCAGGTTTTCTTCGCCTTTGACAACCTCAAGGTCGCCCACATTTACGCTGACGGCAGGCGCACCACGCCGCCGACAAAATGAGCAATCGCAACGCCGCGCTGTGTTCAGGCCGTCTGAGAGGGTGACACGCAGTTCAACTGCGCCACAATGACAGGTTACTTTGGTCATCGGTCCCTCCGAATGACTGGAATGTTTGAGCGCGTGTAGGTTGCCTCAGGGTGGGGCGGGTGGCCCTCGGTGCGGTCCCAATAGCGGGTTGATCCACGGCGCAACCAGATCGGGATTGTCATAACGAAGCCAGCGATAAAGCCCCCGACATGCGCCCAATACGCGGTGCCGCCACCGTTTAGGTCGCTTCCGAGCCCGTTGAACACTTGGAGCGCCATCCAGACACCCAACACGATAAAGGACGGGATCGGGATGATGCGCACAATGATAACGAAAAACAAAAGCACGTCGACGCGGGCTTTAGGGAACAACAGCAGATAGCCCCCCATGACACCTGCAATCGCACCGGATGCGCCGACCATTGGAATGGCGCTGGACGGATTGGGGAGATATTGCAGATAGGCCGCCGCGAAGCCGCTAAGGATGTAGAACCCAAGAAACGGGAGATGGCCCATTTCCTCTTCCATGTTGTCGCCAAATATCCATAAAAATAGCATGTTACCCGCAAGGTGCATAAAGCCACCGTGCAAGAACATATGCGTGAAAAAGCCGACCCTGCCGCCACCGTTTTCGAATTGGCTGGGCCAGAAGGCGTAATCAATTAGGAACTGATTGCTGGACGGGACGTCCGTCAGGACGCCGTATTGCCATGCAAAAACCAAGACGTTCAGCCCGATGAGGGCGAAGGTCACGTATGGGGTTCGTTCGGACGGGTTGTGATCGCGAATTGGAAACATGCCTGACCGTCCGCGAATGGCGGCGGGCGGTCAAGCAGTTATCGTTGTCAGCCACCGACTTCGGCCAAAAGGGCTGCGTTGCCGCCAGCCGCTGTTGTGTCGATGCAGATGTGGCGTTCATGCAGAACATGGCCTGCGTTTATCGGTTCAGTGATCAGGGGAACGATCGCGCCTGTGCGTTTGGCAAGCGCCTGTTCAATGCCGCGTGCCGCATCGACGTCACCGTGCCAGACGGCAGCGGCAATCTGCATTTTTTGCAGCTCAGAATCTGAAACCTCGTCGTCGTGCACCATCGGCGTGCCGCCAAGGTCCAGAACTTTATCTGCTTGCGCCTTTTTGTCCGGCCCGAGACACAGGATCGCACCACGGGAATGCGTCGACAGGCGGTTGGATTCACCTGTTGGCCCGGGCAAATCAACGGGGGCAGGTGGGATGTCTGGATAATCAACAGAGGCAGCGAAGCGCGGCATATACATCGGGCCTCCCGCTTTAGGGCCAGTGCCAGAAAGACCCTCACCACCAAAGGGTTGGCTGCCAACGACAGCACCGATCTGGTTGCGGTTCACGTAAATATTGCCCGCGTTGATGTCTTCGACCACCTGCTGAACACGGTCATCAATACGGGTGTGCAGACCGAACGTCAGGCCGTACCCCGTGGCGTTGATGTCAGCGATGATCTTGTTGAGGTCTTGGGATTTATAGGTGGCGATATGCAGCACGGGACCAAAGATTTCGCGGGTGAGGTCTGCGATGCCGTCCACCTTAATCGCCGTGGGCGCGACGAAGGTGCCTGTGTCAGGAACAGGCAGGGCATGTAGCACGCGGCCATCCGCGGCTGCGGTATCAATGTGGTCTTGGATGCCTTTGCGAGCGGCTTCGTCGATAACGGGGCCAACGTCCGTTGACAGGTGCCACGGGTCGCCCAAGTGCAGCTCGTTCATCGCGCCTTTGAGCATGTCGATGACTTTGTCGGCCACGTCTTCTTGCACATACAAACAGCGCAGCGCCGAACAGCGCTGGCCTGCCGATTGGAACGCCGATTGCACGATGTCGCGTACGGCATGTTCGGGCAGGGCGGTGGAATCCACGATCATGGCATTCAAGCCGCCCGTTTCCGCAATAAGCGGCGTTCCGGGGGCGCAGTTTTCGGCCATGGTTGAACGGATTTTTAGGGCCGTCGGTGTGGAGCCTGTGAACGCAACGCCGTTGATGCGGGCGTCAGAGGTGAGGGCCGCGCCGATGTCGCCACCTCCGGGGAGAAGGTGAAGGACGTCTGCCGGAACGCCTGCATCAAGCATCAATTGCACTGCGCGGTGGGCGATCAGGCCGGTTTGTTCTGCGGGTTTGGCGAGGACGGCATTGCCAGCAGCGAGGGCGGCTGAGATTTGGCCTGTGAAGATTGCCAGTGGGAAGTTCCAAGGTGAAATGCAGGTCCAGATGCCGCGTGGGGTTGGGGATCTCTGTTCGGCTTCGTTTGCGTAATAGTGCAAGAAATCAACGGCTTCACGGATTTCTCCGACGGCATCGAGCATTGTTTTGCCAGCTTCACGGTGCAGCATCGCAAAAAGTTCGGTCGCGTTGTCCTCATAGGCGGTGGCGATTTTGCGCAGGACAACGGCGCGATCATTCGCAGATGCGTCCCACGGCTTTGCGGCCCCGATTGCAGCTGTCGCGTCTTCGGGTGAAGCCCATGTGATTTGCCCGACGGTGTCGTTCGACACCGCTGGGTTGAGAACTGCGCGAGGGCTTGAAGTTGCATCGTTTCCACGCGCGGATGACAACGGTGCAGCGGACCATTGATGCCGTTTAAAGGGGCTACGCCCCAGATCAATTTGGTCCAAAGTCGGGCGATGGGTGATGTCCCAGCCTTTGGCATTGGCGCGGTGGGGGGCAAATAGGGCAGGGCCTTTGGGCAGGTTTGGTATGTCGCCAATGTCACCGAACGGGTCCGCCGCAACAATTTCTGGCGCGACGTCCTCATCAACGATCTGGTTGACGAAACTGCTGTTGGCACCATTTTCAAGCAGGCGGCGCACAAGGTAGGCGAGCAGGTCTTCATGTGCGCCGACGGGCGCGTAGATGCGGCAATGGGTTTTGTTGGCGTTCAGTACGAGTTTATGGAGCGTTTCGCCCATCCCGTGCAGACGTTGGAATTCGTATTTATCCGCGTCGACATCCATGTCGCCCGCAATGTGGAGAATTGCTGCCACGGTGTGGGCGTTGTGCGTGGCGAACTGCGGATAAATACGGTCTGTCATGCCCAGTAGCTTGCGGGCGTTGGCGATATAGCTGACGTCCGTGTGGGATTTTGAGGTGAACACGGGGAAGCCATCAAGTCCAAGAACCTGTGCTCGTTTGATTTCCGCATCCCAATACGCACCCTTCACAAGGCGCACCATAAGTTTGCGATCCGTGCGGATCGCGAGGTCATTGAGCCAGTCAATGACATGGCCCGCGCGCTGCCCGAATGCTTGGACGACAACTCCAAACCCGTCCCAACCCGCGAGGGCAGGATCTGAGACGACAGCTTCGATAACATCGAGCGAGAGGGACAGGCGGTCGGCCTCTTCTGCGTCCACGTTGAAACCTTGGCCGGCAGATTTCGCGAGCATCGCAAGGGATCGAAGGCGCGGTACGAGGTCCGCCATGACGCGATCGCGCTGGGCTTCTTCGTAGCGGGGATGAAGGGCGGAAAGTTTGACAGAAATGCCGGGGTTTTCGGCCACGGTGTCATGGGTACAGGCGTCTGAAATTGCTGAAATCGCACGGGAATATGCGAGGTGGTAGTGCTTTGCGTCTTTCTCGGTTCGGGCAGCTTCGCCGAGCATGTCATAGCTGTAAGTAAATCCGATCGCTTCCATTCCGGCGGCACGTTTCATAGCCTTGGTGATGTCTTCGCCCAACACAAACTGACGGCCCATTTCACGCATGGCGCGGCCCACGGCGGTGCGGATGACGGGTTCGCCAAGACGCTTCACAGCGGAACGCAGGTGGCGGGTTAACCCAGGCTTTTCATCATCCAACACGCGCCCCGTGAGCATGAGCGCCCAAGTTGATGCGTTCACCAATGAGGATGCGGATTTACCAAGGTGCGTGCCCCAATCGGACGGCGCGATCTTATCCTCAATCAAGGCATCAATGGTGTCGGCGTCTGGCACGCGCAACAGGGCTTCGGCCAAACACATTAGCGCGATGCCTTCATCCGTGGACAGCCCGTATTCCGCAAGGAAGATCTCCATCAAGCCGGGGTCAGATGCCGCGCGGATTTGGCGGACCAGATCAGCCCCGCTTGCGGCAATTGCAGCGCGATCCGCATTTGACAGGTTTGCGGCTTTTACAAGCGCGGCCACAGTTTCCGCCTCGTCGCGTAGGTATGCGTTGTCGATGTTTGCGCGAAGATGCTGACCTGCATTTTTGATCATGTTACGCTCCAATTTACTTGAATTGCGATTAGGTGTTTGATCCAGTATATTTGGAAATGACACGTCAATTGAACTGTGTTTATGTTCTAGGACATTCATTTTGACTGAAATTTGGGAGGATTTATGGTCGAAAATGCTTTTGATCTGGACGGTTTCGACCGCAAGATTTTGGACGTTATTGCAGTGGACGGCAGAATCACTGTCACTGATCTGGCGAAGCGCATTGGGCTGTCTAAGTCTCCGACCCAAGCACGACTGCGAAGGTTGGAGGAAACGGGGGTAGTGCGTGGGTATCGCGCGTTGTTTGACCCAATCCGGCTTGGTCGTGATCACGTGGCGTTTGTTGAAGTGAAGCTTAGCGACACGCGCGAATCTGCGCTCGCGGCGTTTAACAAGGCAGTGACGCAGATCCCCGAGATTGAACAATGCCATCTGATTGCGGGTTCGTTTGACTATTTGCTGAAAGTTCGCACCGCAGGGATGGGGAGTTATCGGCTTGTTTTGGCTGAGAAATTATCGACGTTACCCAATGTAGCGAACACATCGACTTATGTCGCGATGCAGGCCGTGAAAGAAGAGGCCGTCGCGCCGCAGAAAGGCAATAGTTGACGAAACAACAAACTGCGCCATCCTGTGGGTATGAAACATGCATTCGCCTATAGCCTGATCGGTGCGTCGTTTTTGGCGGGATCTGCAGCTGCAGACTGTCCGATCGGGCGGGATTACAGCGACGAGTTGGTGGTCATCGTGGACCAGATGCAGTTCGCTCCAGATAGAGGGCGCGCCCAAGAGCTGGCGGGTGAGATGTGGGAAATCTGGCTCGATGCGCCTGACGCCTTGGCGCAAGCTATGCTGGACGAAGGGTTGGCGAACCAACGCTACGGGGACTATCTGGCTAGCCGATCAGTGTTGAGCGAGCTTGTCGAATACTGCCCCGATTACGCTGAAGGATATAACCAGCGTGCTTATGCTGCTTTTTTGGCGTTCGATTTTGACGCCGCTTTGGTGGATTTGGACATCGCGATTGATTTGCAGCCGCTGCATTTGGGCGCGCTGACAGGTAAGGCGCGCACCTTGATTGAAATGGGGCGTGACGATGCGGCCCAAGAGGTTCTGCGCACTGCTTTGGCGATCAATCCGTGGCTCGCAGAGCGCGCGCTGCTGACCGAGGAATTAGAGACCGATCTATAGGCGATATGTACTGGACGCGCACCACGATTTGCCTATGTTGCGGGGGCTGGCCCGCGTGGTGGAATGGTAGACACTGGAGACTTAAAATCTCTTGGCCTTACGGCCGTGCCGGTTCGAGTCCGGCCGCGGGTACCAGCGCGTTTTCGCAAAGCGAAAACGAATTCTAACAAGCAGCCTTGTCTAACCATGAGAACAAGAAAGGCCCCCGCCGTTAAGCGAGAGCCTTAATGTTTGATTTTCTATTAGCTTATTGCAGGCGAGCGGCCGAAAGCGCGATCGCTTGTTGATAGACCGTCGCAGCGTTCCATTCGTTCAACACGCGGAAGTTTGCGCTGCCTTCCTGAAAAGACGCACCGGGCTGCCAACCTTTTTGGCGCAGGAAGTTCGCAGTTGAGGCGAGGCTGTCGGTGACAGAATAGAGATCAACGCGGCCGTTGCCGTCTGCATCAACACCGTAGCGCAGCGCGTTGCCTGGAAGGAATTGTGTGTGGCCCATTTCGCCATGCGCAGCCCCTTGTTGGTTTGCGCCAAGGCCGCCTTGGTCAACCAGCATCAACGCAGCAATCGCGTGTGGTGTGAAGAACGCCGAGCGGCGGCAGTCGTAGGCGACGGTTGTGATGCTGTCGACAACGGGCGTGCTGCCCATGGTGCGGCCAAATCCGGTTTCCATACCGTGGATCGCCAACAAGATACCCGCTGGCACGCCGTATGCGGATTCAAGTGAGGCGTAGAAGTTCGGGTTTTTGTTTTGCTCGCGGCGCATTTGGTTGGCAAAGCTGTCGAGGGATCCAAGGCGGATGCGGATGAATTCGTTCAGCTCATAGCGCACGCCAGTTTGGTTGCGGTCAGCGCGGATCGTTGATGTGGAATACTGTGCGTTTGCAAGGGCTTGCAATCCGGCTGATCCAACGCCAGCTGCGGACGCTTCCTGTGCGAAGGCTTGTTTCCATGCGCCAAAGCCCGACGCGTCGTTGCCACATGGGGCGGCGATAGCGGGGGCCGCGAGGGCGGTAAAGGCAGCAGCAAGAACGAAACGCATGGGGAAACTCCGGTAAAATATAGGTTAACCGGAGGTTAGCAGGTTTTAAGCGGGTGCAAAGTCAGGAAAACGCGACCAAGTGGCGGAGTGCCGCCGATGGGGTTTAGTCGCGTTTGCCTGCAAATCGCTCGGTCCATTCTTCCCGCTGTTCGTCGGTGATCTTGGTGAACAGATTGTCCGGTACGGTAAATGCGTGGCCCGCAGGCAGGGCGTTGACGGCGGCGTTCATGTCGCTTGGCCACGCCATATCCAGCGTGTTCATCGCGCTCAGCAGTTTGGCGCTGGCGGTTGGAATGAACGGCGCGGATAGAACGGCGTAAACGCGGATCAAGTTCAGCGCGAGGCGGATTTGTGCGGCGGCTTGTTCGGGGTCGGTTTTGAACAGCGCCCAAGGGGCTGCGGCTTGCAGGTATTCGTTGCCCGCGGCCCACATCGCACGCAGCTCAGCCGCGGCTTTGCGGATTTCGATGCCGTCCATCGCGGCCTCGTAAGACGCAAGGCGCGTTTGCAGGTCTTCGATTAGCTTGGTTTCGGCTTCTCCCCATTCGCCGCCGGCAGGGACGTCTTCGGAGTATTTCGAGCGGCAGAATTTGGTGACGCGGGACACGAAATTGCCCAGTACATCAGCAAGGTCTTTGTTGCAGTCGGTTTGGAACTGCTCCCACGTGAATTCGGAATCCGAGGTTTCAGGGGCACGCGACAGCAACCACCAGCGCCAGTAATCGGCAGGCAGAATTTCAAGCGCTTGGTCCATGAAGACGCCGCGCCCACGTGACGTAGAGAACTGGCCGCCGTCATAGTTCAGGTAGTTGAACGACTTGAGGTAGTCGACGCGCTTCCATGGTTCACCCGACCCGATAATTGTGGCTGGGAAGCTAAGTGTATGGAATGGAACGTTATCTTTGCCCATGAACTGGGTGTAGCGTACATCGTCTGCGCCCTTGTCGGTTCGCCACCAGCGTGCCCAATCGTCGCCTTTGCCTGCATCGACCCATTCCTGAGAACAGGCGATGTATTCGATTGGCGCGTCAAACCAGACGTAGAAAACCTTGCCTTCCATGCCGGGCCAGTCTTCGTCGCCCCGTTTCACAGGCACGCCCCAATCAAGGTCACGGGTGATGCCACGATCCTGCAACCCGTCGCCGTCATGCAACCATTTCTTGGCGATTGAGGTCGTCAGCACAGGCCAGCCAGTTTGGCTATCGACCCACGCATCGATGTCGTCTTTCAGCTTGGATTGCAGCAGATAGAGGTGCTTTGTGTCGCGCATTTCCAGATCGGTGGACCCAGAGATCGTGGAATGCGGATTGATCAGATCGACCGGATCAAGCAGCTTGCCGCAGTTGTCGCATTGATCGCCACGCGCATCTTCAAACCCGCAATTCGGGCATGTGCCTTCGATGTAGCGATCCGGCAGGTAGCGGCCATCGGCATGGGAATACATTTGCGTTTCCATGCGTTCCTCAATGAGGCCTTTGTCCGCCAGAACGCCCGCAAAATGCTGGGTAAGCTTGCGGTTTTGCTCAGAGCTGGAGCGGCCGTAGTGGTCAAACGACAGGGAGAACCCTTCGGCGAGTTTGGCCTGAACGGACCACATTTCGGCACAGTATTCATCAACCGGTTTGCCCGCTTTGGCGGCGGCAAGCTCGGCAGGGGTGCCGTGTTCATCCGTGGCGCACAGGAACAAAACCTCATCCCCGCGCCCGCGCAGGTAGCGTGCATAAAGGTCTGCGGGCAGTTGACTGCCGATCAGATTGCCGAGGTGTTTGATCCCGTTGATGTAGGGAATCGCGGAAGTGATGAGGTGACGTGCCATGGGAGTCCTGTTCGTGCGGTGTTGGCAGGGGTTTAGCGGACAGGGCTGCGAAGGGCTAGTCGCGTTGATAATTGAGTTTTGGGAATGTCTGGTGTGCGGACAAACCCGACCTTCACCAGACGTACATAAATGTCCGCTTTGGCAACCGTTTCCCAAAACGGTCCTTTTTGGGACAGGCTGAAATCCCAAAGCGGACGCTCGCTGCGGGGTGCTTCGATTTCCCGTGTGCGGGACTTTCTGCCACTCGACGATCCAGACTATTCGACATAGTTTGCAGCAGATCGTGACCCGCTTGGTCGATAAAGAGACCTTGGAAAAGATGGGCGCAAAAACGTCGGCAAAGGATATGCAAGATGAGTAATTGTGTTTGGTGGGTGCGCACAGACCCCTTGGCCCAAGATCGTTGGGCGTTCAGCGTAACGAAACCTGAAGTCAGCCTAAGAGAGCGCGTTCATGGCTGGCAAAGGGTCCAAGAAGCTGGTGGCCGATTTCCTGATGATTGCAAGCCGCTGGAAATGCAGTGTGCCCATAAATTGAATGGCGATGGAACGATCGGTTCAAAGAAGAAACCAGCGACTGATGAAAAAGGCCGTCGGCTTCCGAATATGTTCTATCAAACTTATTTTTGCATTGCCCACGAAGCAATTGAGGTTTTTCAAAAGTTCGATTTGGGCGAAGCGCAGTTCTACGAAGTTGATTTTATGGAAGCTGGCGGGGCGACCAAGATTGATGAACCTGTTTATATTTTGATTCCAGCAAACCCAAAGAACGCATTTCGATTTTCAAATCCGGACAACGCGGCTGCCGCTTTGGAAAACCCGCAAGACATTAGCTCTCGGCGTGCTAAGTCTAGAATACCCGACGACGCGGTTGGTGTGACCTCGGATGCGCTTGGGGGCGCTCATGTCTGGATTGAGCCAAATTTCAACGGAACGTTCTTTATAAGTGATTCACTGGCGCAAGCATTGAGAGATGCCGGTGTTGACGCCGACTTCCGCCTTGCACGCGCCCAGATCGTATAATTTTTTAGTTTTGGATTAACAAATGTCATTTTCGTTCTCAGAATTATCGGTTCAAGTTCACCACCTCATTCGCAAAAGCGACGAGACAGCAGACATTAGCTGTATCGCAGAAATCCGGTAAATTGGGCTCAAAGCGGACCTTTGACCTCACCGATCCCGCGACTTGCCCAGCAGCCGCCCAATCGTAAAGGATGTACGCGGGGCATAGATGTAGCGGGTTTTGTCTTCGCGGGTTTCGCGTACGCGCATGCGGCTGAGGCCGAAGATGATAAGCCCGATGTGGCCAAGTGAGATGAAATAGAACAGCGCGGCGGGGCCATAGAGTTCGATGAGGACCGAGGTCGTCCACGGGGCGGCAATCGCTCCGACGGCGTAGAAAAACATCAGCGCGGCGGACAGTTCGATCCGTTCCTCTGAGGTTGCAAAGTCGTGGGCGTGGGATGCAGCTACCGAGTAGACGGGGAACGTTGTGAAGCCGAAGAAGGCCGCGCTCGCCATTACACCGACTGTGCCGAGGCCTGAGGCGGCAACGGTTACGGCGCAGGACAAAACGGACGCGACGGACAGCCAAATAAGAACCCAACGGCGGTCAAACTTATCGGCGAGCCAGCCTGCGGGGTACTGCGCCGCCGCTCCGCCCGCGACAAACGCCGCGAGGAACAGGCCGATCTGACTGGCGGCGAGGCCGACTTCTTGGCCGTAGATTGGGCCGACCATTCGAAACGACGCGCCAGAGAGGGCAGCAACCAGAACGCCAGCAACCGCAAGTGGCGACATGCGCCATGCAAGGCTTGGACGTAGGCGCGGTGCGTCTGGGGTTTCGGGTTGGGGAACGCGGGTGAGCGCCAAGGGCAGCATCGCAGCACAGCATAGGATCGTCAGCAAATTATAGGCGATATAGGTTTCCATGCTGGCCAAACTGCCGATCAAAAGCTGCGCCATCAGGCTGCCACCCATGTCGACAACACGGTACATGCCCATGGCGCGACCCCTGTTGTCATTGGTGACTTTGGCCTGCAGCCAGCTTTCGACGACCGTGTAGCAGCCAGCAATGCAAACCCCTGACATCACGCGCAAAAACGCCCATGCGGTCGGGTCGAACACAAGGATATGCCCCGCCATGCCAATCGCGCCCATAGCTGTGAAAACAGCGAAGGCGCGCGAATGGCCGACGTTCCCCATCAGGCGCGGAGCCCACCAGCAGCCGACAAAGAAGCCGACAAAGTGCATGGAGCCCAGAAAACCGACCTGACCCGTGCTAAACCCGCTGCCCAACCCCGTCAGCGCATCAAGAGGGCCAACAGCCCCCGATGAGAGCTGCAACAGAAGGGCGGATAGGAACAGCGCCGCAAAGGAGATGATCATTCGCATGAGGTTATAAACGCTGGAACCCGTGGCGAGTGCTAGGGGTAAATCGACGTGTTGTGTCGCAAAGTGCTGTTTGAAGCATGTGAAATGTTTGAAACAGGGGGCATAGGAATTCCAAGCGCGGGTTCAATGGGTTGTGCCTCGATTGTCGGGGGGTATGGTTTGCCCCAAATAGAACCGAGGATGCTATGAAACAGATCGAGCTTGGCCGCACAGGCATTTCCGTCAGCGATTGGTGCCTCGGCACGATGACGTTTTCAACGCAAACACCAGCCGAGGATGCACATCGCCAGATTGATATGTGTTTGGACGCGGGGATCAATTTTCTGGATACGGCGGAAATGTATCCGGTGAACCCGATGCGAAAAGAGACGGTTGGCAATTCCGAAAAATGCATCGCGGATTGGATTGCAAAGTCAGGGCGGCGCGAGGACGTTGTGGTGGCCACCAAAGCGGGTGGCGATAGCCCGATGATCCGTGGCGGCGAGGGCTATAGCGGTGAAAATATCCTGCGCATTCTGGACGGCAACCTTCAGCGGCTCGGGACGGATTACATCGATTTGTATCAGCTTCATTGGCCCATGCGCGGATCCTTCGCGTTTCGTCAGAACTGGTTGTACGACCCAAGCAAACAGAACCGCCAGCAAACGTTGGATCACATGGGCGGCGTTTTGGAGAAGCTGAAAGAAGCGCAGGCGGCTGGCAAAATTCGCGCCTTTGGGATGTCCAATGAAAGCGCCTGGGGCGTGACCAAGTGGATCGATGTCGCCGAAGAATTGGGCGCGCCGCGTTTGGCGTCTGTTCAGAATGAATATTCGTTGCTGTATCGCCACTATGATACCGACCTTGCTGAAATGTCGGTGAACGAAGATGTTGTGTGTTTCTCTTATTCGCCGTTGGCCACGGGGCTTTTGACGGGGAAATATCAGAATGGGGCCGTACCAGAAGGGTCGCGCATGACTTTCGGTCCGCAACTTGGCGGACGCGTAACTGAGCGCGCTTTTGAGGCAGTGAATGCATATGCAAAAGTCGCTGAAAGGCATGGGCTGTCATTGCCTCATATGGCGATGGCGTTCCAACGCTCGCGCCCGTTCAAGGTCAGTGCGATTTTCGGAGCGACCACATCAGAGCAACTGGCGTACTTGTTGGAAGGCAAAGATATTGAGCTGACTGAGGCGTGTTTGGCGGATATCGACGTTGCCCACCGTGCGCATCCGATGCCGTTCTAGCGCCCCAGCGTTCAGGTTGGACTTAGGTCAATCGCGAAACGTGGACCGCTGCCTGTGATTTCCTCAAGGTCGGGCATAGCGCGGTACGCTGCAATTGCGGTTTCGTTTCCGGGGTCCGTGCCGATGGTCAGCCGAAGGGCGTCGACGGAAATGGCATGGGCCTTGGCGGCCGTGATCAGGGATTTGCCGATGCCGCGTGCGCGGTGAGATTCAATCACAAACAGGTGGTGGATATCGAGGCGCGGTCGTCGTTCGTGAATCGCCGTCGCCGAGGTTACACCCGCGTAGCCCAAAGGCGTGTCGCCTTGTTTGGCAATTAATGCGGTACCCGTGGGAGATGTGCCAAAAAAGATGTCATCAAGCTGAAGCAATCCAACTTGCGCTTCATCGCCATGATAGGCGCATAACGCGCAAATCATATCATAGATCGCAGGGAGGTCTGAGCGGGTCGCAAAAGAAATGTCGGTCATGGGGCTTAAAGGGCGTTTTGAGGACTTGCTTGTCAAGATCGCGCGTCTAGGGTTCAGGCGAAATACAGGAGATTCCCATGCCTTTGACCATGAACCGCGACGTCTTTATTACCGCAGCCATCACTGGATCGGGGAGCACGCAGGATCGCAGCCCGCATGTGCCGCGCTCACCTGAACAGATTGCCAATAGCGCGATAGATGCGGCCAAGGCGGGCGCTGCTGTGGTGCATTGCCATGTGCGCGATCCTGAAAGTGGTGTGCCGAGCCGCCGTTTGGATTTGTACCGTGAATTGACCGATCGCATTCGTGCAGCGGATGTTGATGTGGTGTTGAACCTGACTGCTGGCATGGGTGGCGATATTGTCTTTGGTGGCGTGGAAGCGCCGCTGCCGACAGTAGCGGGAACCGACATGGTTGGCGCAACGGAACGTGTGGCCCATGTCGCGGAATGTTTACCCGAAATCTGTACGCTTGATTGCGGTACGATGAACTTCGCCGAGGCTGACTACGTAATGACCAACACGCCTGGCATGTTGCGTGCGATGGGCCAGATGATGACGGACCTTGGCGTGAAGCCAGAGATTGAGGCGTTTGACACTGGTCACCTTTGGTTCGCAAAGCAGTTGGTGGCCGAAGGGATTTTGGAACCGAATGCCTTGGTTCAGCTTTGCATGGGTGTTCCTTGGGGCGCACCGGATGATTTGAATACGTTTATGGCGATGGTTAATAACGTCCCACCAGAGTGGACGTTCAGCGCCTTTGGTCTTGGGCGTTCACAAATGCCATTCGTTGCTGCGTCCGTGCTGGCGGGCGGCAATGTGCGTGTCGGGCTTGAGGATAATCTGATGCTGGATAAGGGCGTGTTGGCGACCAACGCGCAACTGGTTGAGCGCGCACATGGGATTATTGAAAACCTAGGTGCACGGGTCATTGGCCCAGCTGAAGTACGTGAAAAGCTGGGGCTGGTGAAGCGCGCGCCCGTTTAGTTTCCAAGGATGCGTGGTTGAGCGGCGTCAAATTCTGGACTGCGTGATAGCGAGGAATGTTTCTTTGATTAGACTATGTATTTGTTCATTGCTTCTCTTGGCTGCCTGTCAACTGCTTGACGTCGGGCAGATGGGGGAAGATCAACGCGCTGCTTGCCTCGCGACGGGGGGTGAAGTGTCCCGAAACGTCAACAACACCGAGATCTGTTTTTTTACGTTTGACGATGCCGGTCAGACCTGCACTGCAGCTAACCAGTGCGACGGAATGTGCCTTGCCAACGAAGATGGCGTCACCGGACAATGTTCGCGAGAAACGGTACGAGACTCTTGTGGGTTGGACTATTTTGACAGTGTTGGGACGTTGATTCCCGGTATTTGTTTATGAGGCTGGTTTCTGCGTTGGGCGCTGTCTGGGTGATCGCCCTAGCGTCCTGTGCTAAAACGCCCTTGCCAGAACCCTTTGGGGTGACGATGGTAGAAGAAACCACCTGCAACGGAATGGGTGGACGGATAACGATGGGGCCCGACGGCGCGTTTTGCGCGATGGGACGGTGAGGAGTACGTATGAAGCGGGTTGTGTTGGCTTTGATTCCAGCCCTTTTGTTGGGCTGCACAGAGGAACCGCCTGCACCCCCTCCACCTGCTGAGGTTTTCCGCGATACATCGGCGCAGATTGCGTCCCAAACGGATGTGACCGCCGCACGGATGGCCGGAGATTGGGCTATTCGGCAAAGGTTTGCCGCCCCGCGCACCCCGCGTTCCGGCATGTCGTTACAAGCGCTCCCGAATGAGGCATTGCAGCTGTCCGTGTTGGGCGGGGAGTGCATAGATGATGTGTGTTTCGAAGAAGAAATCCTTATTTTGTTGGAAAAATCAGGACCGGGGCGCTGGACTGCCCAAGGCCCGCAGGCTGCCTTGCCTAATGGGGAGCTTTGGGTGATGTGGATGGAATTTGACAGCCGCACAGCGGCGATTGGCACCCCTTCGGGGGAGTTTGGCTGGATCATGGATAAAAACATCACCGGAGGCGGCGATAGGATCACGGCAGCACGGGACATTATGGATTGGTTTGGCTATAATGTGTCACGACTCGAAGAGGTGGACAGATGAAACGTGTAATTGTTGGTTTTGGTTTGATGATGGCGCTTGTTGGCTGCGATGAAATCGCGTTGCCCGGCGTGGCTGGTGTTGCTTCACCGACTGCTGCTGCATCATCTGGTGGTGGCGGTGGTTTCCGCGAATACCTTGTCCTTGGATCAACAATGAGTTTTGAAGAATGCCGCTCGCGGGGCGGTATTATCATCCGTGATGCAGGCAGCCCAATGATTGCCTGCGACCCGCGCGTTCGTCGTGAGCCTGTGCCAGCCAATGAATTTGACCACCCGGGCAGCCCCGTTCCGCAGGCCGTTGAACAAGTCGCCGAAGCGGTTGAGGGTTAATCAACCGCCCGCGTAATTCGACCCTGCCAACAGTTATTCATTGCGGACCTCACATCGACAAACGCGATTGCGTCGTTTGTTAGGATTTCACCTGCGCGTTCCAAAATGCTGTCTCGGTTAACGACGGAACCCGTCCCGTATTTAATGCGCTCATCCGCTGAGTAACCGCGTACCAGATAGGTAGGGCTGTTCAATGCGTCTGGTAGGACTGCGCCTGCGTCATAGGCTGGGCAATCAGCGGCACATAGAAAGATTGGCCCCGTTTCCGTGTAGGCGTTCACGGTCTCAAATGGACGGTGCGCTAGGATTAGATAGGGTTCACCCTTGGGGGTCGCACCAAAGCAATGGCGACATGGGGACGCTGACCCGTCAGAGGTGTGCGTTTCAATCGGTAAATCATAGGTGTCGCTACCGCTGGCTTTGATGTCGCGTGTTGTCGTCGTGGGTAGTCCTGAAAATGTAAGTCTCATGCTGTGCCTCCTGATGTTGGATGGTATGAACCGGAAACAGACGGGCGAGCGACCCGTTTTTTGCGCAAATGCGAAGGGGCAAAATATGAAGACTGCAGCGATTGTTGGCGGTGGCGTGATCGGTGGCGGCTGGGCTGCACGGTTCTTGTTGAATGGTTGGAACGTGCGGGTATTTGACCCTGATCCCGAGGCCAAGCGTAAGATCGGTGAGGTGCTGGACAATGCGCGTGCATCTTTGCCAGGCCTTTATGACATGGCGATGCCTGATGAAGGAACGCTGACGTATTGCGATACGCTGGCTGAAACCGTCA
Source organism: Octadecabacter temperatus (assembly GCF_001187845.1). NCBI lineage: Bacteria > Pseudomonadati > Pseudomonadota > Alphaproteobacteria > Rhodobacterales > Roseobacteraceae > Octadecabacter > Octadecabacter temperatus. The sequence goes on from NZ_CP012160.1 coordinate 814,511, forward strand.
AAGGCGCGAAATGGGTGCAAGAGAGCGTTCCAGAACGTCTAGAGCTGAAGCACAAAGTGTTCGCCGAAATTCAAGCCCACCTTGATCCTGAAGCGGTGATCGGGTCGTCCACATCCGGCTTTAAGCCGTCTGAGCTGCAAGAGGGCGCTAAGGATCCGACGCAAATCCTTGTGACGCATCCGTTCAACCCTGTTTACCTGTTACCACTGATCGAACTGGTTCCCGGGGACAACCATGATCCACGTGCTGTCGCTTGGGCCAAAACAGTTCTGACAGAAATTGGGATGTTTCCGCTCGAGGTCCGCAAAGAAATTGATGCCCATATCGCGGACCGTTTCCTTGAGGCGGTTTGGCGCGAGGCGCTTTGGCTGATTAAAGACGGCATCGCGACAACCGAAGAAATCGACGAAGCCATTCGCATGGGGTTCGGGATGCGCTGGGCGCAAATGGGTCTGTTTGAAACCTACCGCATTGCGGGCGGTGAGGCGGGCATGCGCCATTTCATCGAACAGTTCGGCCCGTGTCTGTCTTGGCCATGGACCAAACTGATGGACGTGCCGGAACTGACAGATGAGCTGATCGATCAAATCGCGGACCAATCTGATGCGCAGTCGGGTATGTACACGATCCGCGAGCTTGAACGTCACCGCGACGCAAACCTTGTCGGTATGATGCGCACACTAAAGGCGCGTGATTGGGGCGCGGGTGCGTTGTTGAATACCCATGACAAGGTGATGAACCAGACGGGTGGGATTGCTGAGCGGTTGGCGGATGTTTCTGACCTGAGCAAACCCGTCAAAACCGTGGAACGCGCGGTGCCGATCGATTGGACCGATTACAACGGCCACATGAACGAAGCGCGCTATCTGCAGGCCTTTGGCGATGCGACGGACCGCTTGATGCTGATCGTCGGCTGCACACCAGACTATATTGCCGAAGGCGGCAGCTATTTCACCGCAGAAACCCATATCCGCCACATCGATGAAGTGCATGCGGGCGCAAAAATTAGGGTTGAGACGCAGGTCTTGGCGGGGGCTGGCAAAAAGATGCACCTGTTTCACGCGATGTATGAAGGCGATCGGTTGTTGGCCACGGGTGAACATATGTTGATCCATGTGAGCCTTGAGACACGCAAAGCCAGCGATCCTGCGCCAAGCGTTGCAGACCCATTGGCGCGTTTGGCGACAGCGCATGCAGACTTGCCGCGTCCAGAGGGAGCAGGTGCCGCGGTAGGTGTGCGGTGAAACGCGCACTGGTCACAGCAGGGGCGTCGGGCATCGGGTTCGCGATGGGCGAGGCCTTTGCGCAGGCTGGATATGAGGTTTGGGTAACAGACGTTGATGACGCCGCTTTGGCGCGTTGTCCTGATGCGTGGACTGCGCGGCGGGTTGATTCATCCGACGACGGGCAAATGCGTGCGTTGTTCGATGAGATTTCAGTGGCCGGAGGATTGGACGTCGTTTGCGCCAATGCTGGTGTCGCCGGTCCAACTGCGCATGTTGAGGACGTGGCGTGGGACGATTGGAAGACCTGCGTTGATGTTACGTTAGGTGGCGCGTTTTTATGTGCGAAATACGCAGCACCGATGATGAAAGCGGCGGGTCAGGGTGCGATTGTGCTGACCTCATCCACGGCTGGCGTCTTCGGATATCCGAACCGTGCACCTTATTCTGCGGCAAAGTGGGGTGTCATCGGGTTGATGAAAACGCTCGCGATGGAATTGGGGCCGTTCGGCATTCGCGCCAACGCCATTTGCCCTGGGGCTGTGGAAGGGCCACGCATGGAAGGTGTGTTGGAGCGCGAAGCGGCGGCCAAGGGCATGACGCGGGATGCGGTTTATGAAGGTTACGCGTCAGGCACGTCATTGCGCACCTTTGTGACGGCTGAAGACATCGCAAATATGGCGGTTTTTCTGGCGTCTAATGGGGCGCAGCGGGTGTCGGGGCAGGTGATTTCAGTGGACGGGCACACCGAGAACCCCGATCCCAAACCGTGATATTGAATTGAGTATTTTTAAGCCAAAGAAGCACTAAAGGTACTTTGATTTTAATGTTTGGATATGGGGCACAACGTCGGGTGGCGTGATTGTGGCTTCGCGCACGAGCGTATCAAAGTGGCGGGTCACCATTTGCACGCGTTCGGTGTCGCGAAAGGCGAGATAGTTTTGCCCCAAATAGAGCACCGCAAGGAGTGGGCCGAAGAGAGTGATCGGAGCCGAAAACAGGCGGCGGGCGTCAAAAAGGTGAAGTCTTAGCGTTGGATAAAGGTCCGATTGCAATTGCGCGATGTGGTTTAGTTGGGCTGCGCGTAGGCTTGCTGGGACGCCCTCGTAATAGCCAGTACCAGCGGCGAAGCTGGAGAGTTCATCAAGCGGCAGGGCCATCTCAAAGTCGGATTTGGCCTCACGCATCCAGCGAAGGCGGTCTTCTGATGCGCCGATGGCCTGTTCCGTTGAGCGCCCCAAATGCGGGCCGTATTCCCAACGCAAAAGATCAGGCAGTTTCAGCATGTCGGGCAGGCCAGCTGGAACATGGCGGATTTTATAGCCCGCCGCCTCTTGGTGCCATGCGAAGATTTGCTCATCCACAAGGGCGCGGGGGGCTTTGGTGACCTCAACGGAGGCCGCGATGAGTTCGGCGACAAGTTCGGGACGCTCAGTTAACCCAAGCAACCAATCGGCCGAGACCCCAAGGGCGGAGGCGCACCCCGCAACGACATGCGCATTGGGCAGGCGTGCGCCGCTTCCGCTAAGGAGCTGGGAGATCGTTGAGCGATCAACGCCGATGGCACGCGCGAGGCCGGATTGCGTAGCGTTTTGGGTTTCCATGGATTCAGCCAAGCGGGTGCGAAGCAATTGGGCGCGATCTCGTTTGTCAATATTATGCGGCATGAGGTGAAATATATCACCATATGTGAGTTTTGCTAACCATTTCCAGAATGCCCAATCAGCTGAGCGCGCTTTAACTGTGGGGGACCATTTATCGGAGACAGCATGGACAGCCCAAAACGCACAATAACCAAAGCATTGATCTGGAATTTGATCGGTTTGGTTTCGATGGCAGTGGTTGGGTTGATCGCGACAGGATCCTTGGCCGTTGGCGGTGCAATGGCACTGGTGAACGCGGCACTCGGGCTGTCGATGTATGTCATCTACGAACGGATTTGGAACCGCGTGGCTTGGGGCCGGCGTGTCTGATTGCGTTCGGACCTCTGCCAAGAGTGCGGTTGAGTGGCCGACCGTTGGCTTGGCTATTGTTTGCTATGGAATGTTTTTCGGTGCGCTGTGGGTTTTACCGGTTTGGATTGCGATCCTAGTGTTGGGGCCGACCATTGCGTTGCATGCGTCGCTGACCCATGAGGTTGTGCATGGGCATCCGTTTCAAAGCAGGTTGGCGAATGCGGCGATGGTTTTTCCCGCACTGACGCTGACTGTTCCCTATGCGCGTTTTCGAGCGACGCATTTGGCGCATCACCGTGATGAGATGCTGACAGACCCGTATGATGATCCTGAAACCAACTATCTTGATCCTGTTGTCTGGCAACGCCTGCTCGCGCCAATGAAAACCGTATTGCGAATTAACAACACGTTGGCAGGGCGAATGCTGATTGGGCCGCTGCTTGGGCAAGTGATGTGGATGATGAGCGATTTTCGCGCATGCAAAGCGGGGGACCGAGCCGTTTTGTTTGGCTGGCTCGCGCATATTCCAGCTTTGGGCGTGATTGTCGCGTTGGTTTGGATCGCGCCGTTGCCGTTCTGGGCTTACTTTGCGGGGGCCTATTTAGGGCATTCGATCTTGCGGATAAGAACCTTTCTTGAACACCGCGCACATGAGCTTGCACGTGCCCGAACCGTCATTGTTGAAGATAATGGGGCGTTGGCTTTGTTGTTCTTGAACAACAACTTGCACGTCGTTCACCACATGCACCCGAACGTGGCATGGTATGATTTGCCGTCGCTTTATGCGCAGAATAAAGCCCACTATCTGCGGCGCAACGAGGGCTATGTGTTCACGTCCTACCGTGACGTGTTCCGGCGTCACTTTTGGCGGGCAAAAGATACAGTGGCGCATCCGCTCTGGCGTCCGCGCGGCTGAGGCGTCATGTAACTGGGTATGACCGCATGGATCCCAGTCACTATTCTCGCAGCACTTGCCCAAACCGCGCGCTTTGGATTGCAAAAGCAGCTGAAAGCCACGCGGTTGAGCACGGGCGGCGCGACATTTGCGCGTTTCATCTATTCTTCGCCGTTGGTGGTGTTGGGCGTGCTTTTCTATGCAAACCTGACCGAGCAGGCCTTACCCGAAATCCCAACGGTATTCTGGTTTTACGCGCTGACTGGCGGGGCGACGCAGATACTGGCAACCATGTGTGTGGTGGCGCTGTTTGCGCATCGCAACTTTGCGGTGGGTATCACGTTTAAGAAAACCGAAGTCTTGATGTCCGTTCTTGTGGGGTTCGTGGTGCTGGGTGAGGGGGTTTCCTTCATTGGCCTCGGAGCGATCCTGATTGGGCTGGCGGGCGTTCTGCTGCTGTCGGATCCATCGGGCATTTCCGATTTACCGTGGCGCAAACGCATTATGAACCGCGCGGCGGGGCTTGGGCTGTTGTCGGGCGTTTTGTTCGCGATGTCAGGTGTTGGGTACCGCGGCGCGTCTTTGTCGTTGGAGACGGGTGATGTCTTTTTGCGGGCCACTGTAACGCTGGCCTGTGTGACGACGGCACAAACAATCGCGATGGGGATTTGGCTTCGCTGGCGGGAACGCGGCGAAATCACCCGTGTGTTTGCGGCGTGGCGGGTTGCGGGATTGGTCGGGGTGACCAGCATGATCGGATCAACCTGTTGGTTCGTGGCGTTTACATTGCAAACCGTGGCCTATGTCGCCGCGTTGGGGCAGATCGAACTGCTATTTTCCTTGGCGTTCTCAGTGTTCATCTTCCACGAGAAAATCAGCCGGCGCGAGTTGCAGGGCGGCGGGTTGTTGATGTTGTCGGTGGTCGTGCTGATCCTAGTGATCTAGCGGACTTCGTCCGCCGAGACGTGTCACCAAATGGGCTTCATCGTCATTGCGGAAAAACGGCACAGACGGTGGCGGTCCGTCAGTGCGAATGTTCGCGGCAAGCTCGGCCAAGACGACTTCTGTGATAAAGGGCAGGTCGAGGGAACGCGCGTCTTGCAGGGGGACCCAATGTAGGTGGCTTAGCTCGTCCTCGGCATCGCGGAAATCATCAGGGTCGGTGACCAGATGGTCCGCATCCACTGTAAAGAAGCGTGCATCAAAGCGGCGTGGGCGGCCCTGCGGTGTGACCGCGCGAAACATGAACGTCAAAGCCGATGCATTGGGGCGGTGGCCACGCTCGGCAAAGCCGCGCCAATCGGTTGGTGCGTTGTCCCAAACAGCGGGTGTCCCAAGAATTTGGCCCGTTTCTTCCCACAACTCACGAATGGCCGCTGTTGCCAGTGTTGCTGCGGGGCGGGTGCTTTCCTGCGCTAACCGCGCTGTGTCGAGGTCTGAAAGCCCCGCACCTAGGGCAATGCCTTCATCGCCCGCATCAACCGCGCCACCAGGAAAGACGTATTTGTTCGGCATAAACGCAGCAGACGCGCCGCGCTGCCCCATCAAAATACTGGGCTTGGTCAAGCGGTTGCGCACCACGATGATCGTGGCGGCGTCACGAATTGCGGTTTTGTCGATCGTGTCAGTCATTCCGATACCCCAAACAAAAGGGGTTAGGATTTGCCCCCAAAGCCATGCATGCGTCGCGCCCATTGGATGGCGACGATCATGCCTTTCAGCCTTGGCAATAGGTAGAGCGAAAGCCCGACGCATACAATCGTCAACACCGTCGCAAAGATCAGCGGGTCAGGGCGAAACTGGGACCAGATAAAGTGCATCAATAGCGCGAGTATATGTCCCACGATCAAGATCGTAAGATAGGCGGGGCCGTCATCTGCGCGATGGTGGTGGAATTCTTCGTGGCAAACAGGGCAACTGTCTGCAACCTTCAGGTAGCCCTGAAACAACGCGCCTTCACCACAGTTTGGACAACGACGGCGCAGACCTTTCCAGATTGCTGGCTTGGTTTCGCGTTCGACGATGGCGTTGGCCGTGCTTGTAGGTTGATCGGGCATAGATTCCTCAACTTTGTTGGGGCAACTGTGCAGCCCCAAACCCCAGATTCATATGGGCGAAAGTGTCGCGGCACATTCTAGTCTGAATCTTTTTTTCACAATTTGCGACGGAATTGTGCGCGCTGCCCGTTTTACTTGCATCGACGCCCCAGAGAGGGCGTCATAACAAAACCTGAAAAGGACTAGAAAATGAAAACGACTTTCCTTGTGGCAGCAATCGCAGCAGGCATCACATTGGCGGCATCCGCCCAAGCACGTGAAGCAAACGGCCCGCGTATGCAAATGCCAGCATTCGAAGAACTCGACCTGAACAGTGACGGCGAAGTCACTGCGACAGAAATCCAAGGCGCAATGCAAGCGCAAGCCGCTGCACGTTTCGCTGAAGCCGATACTGACGGTGACGGCGCATTGTCCGCTGAAGAAATGGTTGCCCGCGTTGAAGGCGAACGCCAAGAGCGTATGGCCGATCGTATCGCTGATCGGATCGAAAAGGCTGACACCAACGGCGATGGTCTGTTGCAAGCTGAAGAGCTGACAGCGCAGGCTGGAGAGCGTGCTGAAGGTCGCGGCAACCGCGGCGCAGAACGTATGTTCGATCGCTTTGACGCAGACGATAATGGTTCCCTGAGCGCGGAAGAGTTTGCTGAAGCGCAAACCCGCATGGAAAACCGTGGCGAACGCGGTGATCGTGGCCAAAACGGCCGTCGCGGCGACAATTAACTAAAAACGTGGCGCGGGGGGACGTCCCTCGCGCTGCACTCCCTTGCGGGAAACGGATGATGTGGGTAGCTGATTAACTGATGACCAAGATGGCTCCAGTTCAAAGCGATGCGGATTTGCTTGCGGCCTTTGCAGGCGGTGACCGTAACGCTGCTCTGACACTCACGCAGCGGTTAACGCCGCGTTTGATGGGGCAGGCGTATCGTATGCTCGGGAACCGGGCAGAAGCCGAAGACGTCACGCAAGATGCGATGATGCGGCTTTGGAAGATCGCACCGGAATGGGACGCGGATCGCGCGCTAGTCACCACTTGGCTGTATCGCGTTGTCGCTAACCTTTGTACAGATCGGTTGCGAAAATCGGGTCGGGGTGTCGCGTTAGATGCTATCGAAGAACCCGCAGATGATGCGAAATCGGCCGCAGACAACATGCAGGACACAGCCCGTTCAACGGCGCTGCATGACGCATTGGCGGACCTGCCGGAACGGCAAGCGCAGGCCGTTGCCTTGCGCCACCTAGAAGAACTCGGCAATCCTGAGATTGCCACCATTATGGACACCAACGTGCGCGCCGTTGAAAGTCTGATTGCGCGGGGCAAACGTGCCTTGATCGCGAAACTATCAGGGCGCAAAGAAGAATTGGGGTATGACGATGACAACAGATGATGAAATGCTAGAGGCCGCTTTCGCGCAGGCACGAACGCCTGACATGAAGCCGTCTGAGGCGCTGTTGAACCGGATCATGATGGATGCGGATTCTGTGTCAGCTGTTGCCCCCGAAGCCAAGCGTCCCAAGCAAAAGTTGGGTGCGATGATCCTTGATGCAATCGGTGGTTGGACCGCGTTTGGCGGCTTGGCCACAGCAACGGTTGCCGGTCTGTGGATTGGCGTCGCGCCACCCGCGGCGCTGACGGACCTGTCGGCTGGTATTTGGGGAACAACGATTGAAGTTCCTTTGTTAGAAAGCGATATGTTCGCTGGGTTGGAGGGCTAAAGATGGCCGAAAAGCAAAAGAAATCTGGTCGCCTGCAACGCGGGCTTTTGATCGGATCGTTGGCTTTGAACTTGCTTGTGTTGGGCGTTGTTGCCGGCACTGTATTCACGGGTAACGGGCCTGGCGGTCCGCAACGCGTTGACTTGACTGCAGGCCCATTAACCCGTGCGATGGAGGGTGAGCGCCGCGATGCCGTACGCACAGCCCTGCGTGAAAGTGGTGCGTTTGAGCGTCGCGATCGTTCGGAAATCCGCCAAGATATGCAGGTTTTACTCGCGACCCTGCGGGCGGACGAGTTCGACGAGGTTGCGTTTCGCGACGCGTTGTCGCGTCAACGTGCACGGCTACAATCGGGGCAAAATGCCGTTCTAGATGCGGTCACAGCGCAGATTGAAGAAATGGACTCCGAAGAACGTGCGGCATTCGCAGACCGTTTGGAAGACCAAGCACGTCGTGCGCCGGCCCCACGCAGGCAAAGCAATTAAGCGGCGGACAAGCTGACCTTGTTACGGCCGCCGTTCTTGGCAGCATAAAGTGCGACATCTGCTGCATTTACCAATTCCCCGTGGTTTTCGACAACCTCACCGGTGTCGTTCCCGTCGCTAAGGTAAACGCCAACTGACATTGTCACGCGCACCTCTTGGCGGTCGGGGCCAACGAAAAACGGTGTTCCACCGATCAGTTGGCACAGGCGTTCTGCGGCTTTCTTGGCATGGATGACATCACTGTTTGGGATCGCGACAAGAAACTCTTCACCGCCGATCCGCGCAAGCAGGTCAACGGCGCGTAGGTTTCCCTGCAAACGCTGCGCCGTTTGACGCAAAATTTCATCCCCTGCTGAGTGGCCATAGGTGTCATTCACCGACTTAAAGTGGTCGAGGTCGAGCGCCATGATCGCAAACTGGCGCCCATTCTTGCGGCTTTCGGCGGACAGTCGCGACAAATGCGGCATAGCATAGCGGCGATTGAACAACCCTGTCAGCGGGTCCGTAATGGCGGCTTCTAGGCCGGATTCAACGGTGCGGCGTAGGGCGTCAGCTTCGTGTTTCGCTTGGATCAAAACAGCGCAACGATGCCGGATTTCATCGGCATCGACGGTAGAATAAACGATATCACTGGCCCCAAGGTCCAATGCCATAGCTGCGGCGTGACGCGCATCGGCGGGCAGTAATGCCATAATCCCAGCGTGCCGCGTAGCAGATCGGCTTCGAAGCTCGGATAAGATGCGATAGAGGACCTTGTCATCGGAAAGTCCGGCGCGGAAATCGAGCAGAAAAAGGTCGACGGGATATTGCCGGAGCGTCCCGCGCGTGATGCTTTCGGTTGCAGATGCAGTGATTTGCACGTTTTCTAAGGTCTTTGCCAAGTATCCAAGATCCGGCGCTAACGTGTCACCGTGTGAGGCGACGATCATCTGTGTCGGCGCTGTAAATTCACTGTACGCTTCGGCGAAACCAAGGGCCGTGCGGGTCCCTTCACGCATGCGAAGTTCTTGGCGGGCATCACGGCCGCGCAACAAGCTTCTGATACGGGCTTGCATAATGTGGTCATCAAAGGGTTTCGATAGCACGTCGTCTGCGCCTGCTTCGAGTGCTGCGACGCGGTCATGCGGAGTTGCGAACCCGCCTGTTGCGATGATGGGAATAAGGCTTGCGTGCTCATCGGCCTTAAGTGCAGCGCAAAATGCATGAACCGACTTTGCACCAATAGCTGTGTCCAGCAGAATGAGATCCGGTAGGGACGCGTCGATTTCGGCCTTCGCTTCAGCGAGCGTTTCGCAAAGCCGCACGCGATATTGCGCGCTCAGAAGTTTGACCTTCAGAACAATCCGGTTTGTCGCGACGGCGTCTATGATAAGAATTTCACCAGCCATTCTTGTTTCCTTCAGAGCTTTACCCCAGTCTCCTCGCAAATAGATTTGGCCTTGAATGGTTAAGAAACTCTTTCTGTATTGGTAAATATCCTGAATGACTCCTGAACGCGCAGAACATATTGCCATTTCAGCCCTTGCGTGGCTGGCCGGAAATGATGAGCTTTTGCCTTTATTTCTTGGCTCATCCGGTGCCGCGGCAGAGGATATTCGTGCACAGGCGGAAAACCCCGCTTTCCTGGGTTCGGTGTTGGAATTCCTAACCATGGATGACGCTTGGGTGGTCGCATTTTGTGATGTGAACGCCCTAAAGTATGAAGAACCACTAATGGCGCGTTATGCTTTACCAGGCGCGCAGGTGGTACATTGGACATGACCGTGCAGCAGATCAAAGGCGTAGTTTTCGACAAAGACGGGACCCTGTTTGATTTCAACGCAACTTGGGGCGCATGGGCGCGGGACGTGTTCGTGGCAGAAACCAAGGCCGAACCGTCGCGTCTTGTGGAACTTGCGGATGCGCTTGGGTACGATCTTGATGCTGGACTGTTTCGCCCGGGAAGCCTTGTGATCGCGAGTACTGTTAGTGAGATCGCACAAGCGGCATTGCCTTTTGTTCCAGAAACTTCAGTTGATGCGCTGGTCGATCGCTTTAACGCGGCAGCAATTCTTGCGCCGCAGGTTGAAACAACGGCGCTGGTGCCGTTTTTGACGTCGCTTAAAGACGCGGGATTAAAATTGGGGGTAGCCACGAATGATGGCGAAGCGCCCGCCCGTGCGCATTTGGCAGCGGCACAAACCGAAGCGCTATTCGACTTCATAGTAGGGTCTGATTCCGGATTTGGCGGAAAGCCCGCAGCAGGGCAACTGCATGGGTTTTGTGAGGCGACGGGTCTTGCGGCGCACACCTGCGCAATGGTCGGCGACAGCACCCATGATCTACACGCGGGGCGCGCGGCGGGCATGGCGACTGTTGCGGTTTTGACAGGTGTAGCAGGGCGTGAAGAGCTCGCGCCGCATGCCGACGTTGTCCTGAATTCAATTGCTGAGCTGCCAGAGTGGCTGGGAATCTAGCACGCGGCAAAGTTTGGTTCGCGACAAGATGTGTCGCAAAAGGCAAAACGAAGGGGAGGTAGCGTGTCAGTCTGAAGAGGACCAACAAAGGATATTCCGATGTCTGATGCCGCCCAGCCCCGCCGTCGCCGTTCCGGTGGACGCGCAGCCAATACTGCGAAACGCCAAACCACCGACATAAACCAAATGCCTTGGCGCATTCCTGTGAACACGGACCGCCCAACTGAGCCCCTTGATGGGGATGGTGTGCAGGCTGTTCATGACGGCGCGATGCGCATTCTTGAAGAAATCGGTATCGAGTTTCTGAACCAAGAAGCGATTGCACTGTTCAAGCAGGCGGGCTGCAAGGTCGATGGCACCAACGTCAAAATGGGCCGTGATTGGGTCATGGAGATGATTGGTCAGGCGCCGGAACAATTTGACATCACGCCGCGCAATCCGGATCGCAAAATTACGGTGGGGGGTGGGCATATCTTGTTTGGCAATGTGTCCTCTCCGCCGAATTATTTCGACATGGAAATCGGCAAGAAGGTCAGCGGCAACCGCAAGCAATGTGCGGATCTGTTGCGACTGACACAGCACTTTAATTGCATCCATTTTGCGGGCGGCTATCCGGTGGAACCCGTCGATGTGCATGCATCCGTGCGTCATCTGGATGTGGTGTTTGATAAGATGACGATCAGCGACAAGGTTGCCCATGCGTATAGTTTGGGGAAAGAACGGGTCGAAGACGTCATGAATATGATCCAGATTTCGGGCGGCTGGACGGATGAAGAATTCGAAGCCTCACCCAAGATGTACACCAACATCAACTCTACCTCACCGCTAAAGCATGACGTGCCGATGATTGACGGATGTTTGCGTTGCGTGCGGCGCGGGCAGGCAGTGGTTGTCACACCGTTTACGTTGGCAGGGGCGATGGCGCCTGTGACCATGTCGGGCGCTGTGGCGTTGTCAGTTGCCGAGGCGCTGTCGGCGATTGCGTTGTTCCAATACGTGCGCCCCGGCACGCCATGTGTGATCGGAACGTTTACATCGAACGTTGATATGAAATCGGGTGCGCCTGCGTTTGGCACCCCAGAATACATGCGCGCAACGCAGATGACGGGGCAGATGGCGCGGTTTTACGGGTTGCCACTGCGTTCAAGTGGGTCTTGTGCCGCCAATGTCCCTGATGGGCAAGCCATGTGGGAGACCACCAACGCGCTTTGGGCATCCGTGCAGTCGGGGACCAATATGGTTTACCACGCGGCAGGTTGGTTAGAGGGCGGGCTAATTGCGTCCCCCGAAAAGTTCGTGATGGATTGCGAAGTCTTGCAGATGATCCAGCGATATATGGAACCGGCGGTCACAGCGACTGCGCCCGAAGACATTGCGTTTGATGCAATCAAAGAGGTTGGATCAAACGGACACTTCTTTGGCATCCAACACACGCAAGATCGCTATGAGAACGCGTTTTACTCGCCGTTTGCATCTGACTGGCGCAACTTCGAGGCTTGGGAAGTTGCGGGGGCGGAGTGGACGGCGCAGCGTGCGCACCGGATATTCAAAGAAATCATTCACAATTTTGAAGAACCACCGATGGATGCGGGTATTCGCAGCGAGTTGGATGATTTCGTTGCGCGGCGGAAATCTGAGGGCGGCGCGCCGACGGATTTTTAAGCGCTGTCCCTAGGAATATTTATAAAACAAAGACAATGGGGTAGGGTGCTCCAGCGGATGATCTGGAGCACCTATGTCGATTGAGTTACGCGAGCGGGATTTTGAAGCGTTTTTTGAGGCGCCGTTCAAAGTTTATGGGCGCGATAGCCCGTTTGTTTCGCCCCTAAAGGGTGATTTGAAGCGGTTCTTGTCGGATCGAAACCCACTGGTGTCCGGTGCGGGTGCAGGCGCGTTGACTTATTTTACCACGCATCGGGATGGGGCTGTTGTTGGGCGAATAACGGCGCATGAACATGGCGCCTCGAACCGGTTGCACGGGGTTAAGCGCGGATATTTCGGTTATTTTGATTGCGGCGATGATGTTGAGGCGGCGGCTGCGCTTCTTGGGGCAGCTGAGGCGTGGTGCCGTGCGCGCGGGTTAACCGAGATCGCGGGAAACTTTAACCTGACGGCGATGCAGCAGATTGGCATTGTGACGGAGGGATTTGAACATGCGCCATACCTTGATCAGACGTGGTCGCCGCCGCACATCGCGCGATTGCTAGCCGAGAACGGATATGAACCGAGTTTCCCGATGGCCACGATGGAGGTGCGCAACCTGCAAGATGCGCCTGATATGGGCATTGGGCCGAAACAGCAGGCGGTGCTGGATAATCGCGACTTTACCTTTGCGCCGATCAATCGACGGACCATCACGCAGCGCATCGAAGAGGCGCGGCTGATTTTGAATGCATCTTTCGCTGACAATCCGATGTTCGTTCCGGTGAGTGCCGAGGAGTTCAATTTTCAAGCCAAAGATATGAAATGGGTGATGGACAAGCGCATCTCGGCAGTGCTGCATCATAAGGGCAAACCTGCTGGCTGCATCATTTGTGTGCCCGATTTGAACCCGTTTTTACGGCGTATCCGCTCGCGCTTTGGGCTGTCGACGCCATGGCATTTCTTGCGGCATCGGATGACCAACACCCGTGCGATTGTGATTTTTGCGGGCATCATGCCCGAGCTTCAGGGGCAGGGGATTAACCCTGTTATCCTGCGACATGTGATGATGAATGCGAAGGCAGCGGGATATACTGAGGTGGGCAATACGTGGATCGCAGACGTGAACCCGATGAGCCTTGCCCAAGCAGAGAAAGCGGGCAGTAGCCGTATGCACCGGCTACATATTTTCGGGAAAACGCTTTAATCGGCGCGGTTAAGCGTCGGTATCCATCCAGATGGTCACTGGGCCGTCGTTAACCAAAGACACCGCCATATCCGCGCCGAATTGACCCGTTTGTGTTGGGATCAACGCGCCCATTTCAGCGGCAAAAGCCTCGTACAGGCGTTCACCGTCTTGCGGGGCGGCAGCTGCGGAAAAGCCAGGGCGGTTTCCACGAGACGTATCCGCAGCCAAGGTGAACTGGCTAACAACCAGTGCTTCGCCGCCAATATCAGCGACCGAGCGGTTCATCCGGCCCTCATTGTCTTTGAATATCCGAAGTTTGGAGATCTTGGCCGCGAGTTTGGCGGGCATATCATCGGTATCGCCCTGCATCGCGCAGATCAGCACCAAAACACCCGCGCCGCATTCACCTACCAGCGCGCCGTCAACATTGACCTGTGCGGATTGAACCCGCTGGATCAGCGCCCTCAAAGTCCGAGTTCTGCGGCTGTTGGCGGGTTTGCCCCCGCTCGCGACACGGTAACCGCCGCCACGCGCACGCCGAGATGTAGGGCCTCGCGGATTTCTTCTGCAGTCAGATTTGCGATACGCGCTTTGCTAAGGCATCCCAAACGATCCAAACCCGCCAAGGTGCCAGAATTAAACGTGTCGCCAGCGCCGACCGTATCCACCACTTCGGCACGTTCAGACGGCACGAATACTTCGTGATTGGCGGTGTAGCCTGTCACGCCGTCGGCCCCTTGCGTGATGCAAACCAGTTTAGCGCCCTTGGCGACCAAGCCACGGGCCAGTTCCGCCAAATCGCCTTCGCCTTCCAGCCAATGCAGGTCTTCATCGCTGAGTTTGATGATATCTGCAGCGGCCATCATGCGATCGATCCGCTTGCGATAGGCCACGACGTCTTTGATGAAAGACGGGCGAATGTTGGGATCAATCATGGTGACACGGCGCGGAGATTCGCGCAGCATCAACGCTTCATAGACGTCACCACATCCGTTGCCGACCAAGGAAATGCCACCAAAAAACAAAGCGTTAGCCTCTATTTCGGGTGCCGCTGCCAAGGTGCGCATGGCTGAGTTTTCATCGTAGAATGCGTAAGTTGCCTGACCGTCGACAAGTTTCACAAATGCCACCGTGCAGGGCGCAACCATGCGTGGGGATGGCGTGTGATCCACGTTGCTTGCGTCCAATGCGCCGCGCAGGATGTCACCAAGGAAATCCGCCGACATGCCGCAGAAAAACTGCGCGTCGACACCCAACCGTCCAAGGCCGATGGCAGTGTTGAAAACCGCGCCACCAGGGTAGGGTGCAAAGCAATCCTCTCCGTCGGTGCTTTCGCGCGGTAACATATCAATCAGGGCTTCGCCGCAGGCCAGAATCATAACGTATCCTTTCGTTTGGCCGTGCTTCTATCACTGACTGTTAGCGATAACAAACCCGATGCACCCAGCGATAATCAAACCAATAAAGATGGCAAATGCGATCTTTATGGCTGAGAATGGGCGCTCTCCTTGAACACGGCCCGTACGCCCGTTCACGACAAAACGGTACGTGCGGCCGCGATACTTATACGCGGCCATCCAAACGGGTAGGAGCACGTGTTTGAACGTCAGTGTGCCGATCTTGGTATCCACGTTTGAGACCTGCTGTGCATCGCCACCGATGTCGAATTTCACATCACGGTGGATGACACGATCCATATACTGGCGGGCATCTTTGAAGGCTTCTTCAAGCTCGATTGTGTACCCTTCGGCGCGGAAACCAGCGAGATATTCAGGCTGGTAAGGTTCCATCGCGGACAGGTCCCACGGTTCCAGTGCTTCGGTGTATTTCTTGGGAAGGGATTTGGACCCTAACACCAGCACGTCATCAAAAAACCGCGCTACACGGCCTGAAACGTGGCGCCAACGCGTCTTTCGCACACGAACCTGTTCACGTTTGCCGTTGCGGGTGACGGTTTTGGTTTCGTAGTAATGGGTTCCGCGCTGGCCTGAGTATTTGGACTTGGTATCAGCATCGAACGTCCAATAGGGGACGTAGATACCCGACAACGTGCGCCCCTTTCGCGCGTATTCCTTAAGGCCGTTCGGAGCGAACCAAAGGCTGCCAAGCCAGTTGGTCATTTTCAGGCGTGCGGCACGTTCATCTAACGCGAAGGGCAACAGTCCTTTGGGTTTGATGTGTCGATGCAGCCCTGTGTCGGTGACCACTGGCGTTGCGCAAAACGGGCATTCGGCGGAATGCACGCTTTCGTCAAACTCGGTCTGCGCGCCACAGTTGGGGCAGGACACAACGCGCGTTTCTTCGATCTCGGATTCTGGCATGTCGCCCGAGACGGCATTTCGAAAGTCAAGTTCTTGCAACGAGCCACCGCGCCATAGCCCATCGCCAATCGCGTGGGTGTTGCCGCAATGATCGCAGATCAACTGGTTCTCACCCGGATCAAACCGCAGGTCGGCCCCGCATTGATCACAAGGAAAGCGGTGCTCATCGGCGGGGGCTATCTGCTCAAGATTCTCCATGAGCTAAAGATAGCCGTGAAACACCTGAGGCGCCATAATCCGCAACGCATTGTCACGTAGATTTATGAGGGGAATTTCAGACATTCTCGTTGAAACGGCTCAGCAGTAAAGGCATCAGCCCTTCGCGCCACGCTTTCGGGGACACCATCCCGTTCGACATGCCACCGTTTTCGCGGCGCAGGGTCGTTACGCCAACAAAATCGTCACTTTCATCAAGGTGCTGCCCGACAATTTCGAAATAGTCCTGCGCCAGTTGTGCAGCGAATTGATCGGCTGTGTCAGGTAAACCGCGTAAGATCATGCGCTGCTTTATCGCGTCCCAAAGCAGTGGATCACCGCGCAGGCCCCAACGGGTCTGCACGGTGGAAAATATACGTTCTATGTCGCCTGAGGACATTAAGCGCCTGGGGGTGGTGGAGGCGACACAGTGAACAGTTTCGCCAGTTCGTCGACCTCATCTGCGGTCTTCCAGCCGTCTTGCCCTTGGGTCCATACATGGGTTTCGCGGGTTAACGCACCTTCAGCCGCCATGCGTCCAAGCGCGGCTTTGGAAAAGGGGCCTTTGGTCTTGCCGTCGTCGGCGATGTGCCAGACGTTTTCGACGGGCGGTGGTGGGGGTGCAGCGGCGGCAGGTGCGGCTGATTGTGCCCACGGATTTGCCATCTGCTGCGCCATCGCCATGCCCATGCCTGCGCCCATACCAGCACCCATCGCGCCGGATGCTTCGCCACCCGACCGCAGCGCTTCTGCGGCGGCGTATTTCATATGCGCATCAAGATCACCCGTCAGGCCGCGGGATGTGCGTGTGTCTAAAGCAGCCTCGACTGCTGGTGGTAGGCTGATGTTTTCAATGTACAATTCAGGAATGCTGAGACCGTAAGCCGCAACCGTTTCGGAAATTGCACCCGCGATCAGCTTGCCAAGGTCGGCGGTGTTTGCGGCCATATCCAGAACCGGAATACCGGACGCTGCGATCGTGCGGGTGAAGGCCTGAACGATGATGTTGCGGATCTGGTAGCTGATCTCGTCCATCGTGAATTCGCCGTCCGTGCCCACGATTTCGCGCAGGAACGTGGCAGGGTCGGAGACCTTAACCGAATAAGTACCAAACGCGCGAATGCGGGTTGGGCCAAATTCAGGGTCGCGCAGCATGATCGGGTTTTTCGTACCCCACTTGAGGTCATTAAACCGCGTTGTGTTGACGTAATAGATTTCCGATTTGAACGGTGATTTGAACCCGTGATCCCAATGCTGCAACGTCGTCATGATCGGCATGTTGTTGGTTTCAAGCATATAAAGGCCCGGCGTGAACACGTCCGCCAGCTGACCTTCATGAACGAATACAGCGGCTTGGCCTTCGCGGACCGTCAGCTTGGCACCGTACTTGATTTCATGGTCTTCACGTTCAAACCGCCACACCATCGTGTCGCGGGTGTCGTCTGTCCAATGAATGACGTCAATAAATTCGCCAGTGAGAAAATCGAGAATGCCCATGTTGGGTCTCCTTAGTCAGATGTGTTCAGTATTCGTTTAACTTGGCCCAGAGTTCGTCAATTCAGTCGCGATTACCCGCGCAATGGGGGCGGCTTCTGCGGCAGCCATCCCAGTCTGCAGACGATCATCATAGAGCATTTTTAGCAGCAGTTCATCGTGGGTGGTCAGCAGGCCAAATTCTTCGTCGTCGTTGAAAATACTCGGCCGCGCTTGCGGACTGTCGTTGGCGAGGCCAAGGCCCTGCGCCAATTCTTCGTGGATACAAGACAGGCGCATCAGGTCGGGGTGCTCGCCACGGATCAGCGCAACGGCCTGTGAATATTGTGGTTTTCCGTCTTGGGAAAACGCCAAGACCAGACACAGTGTGTCGCGAGGGACGTCTAGGAATGCGCGCACGCTGGAGTCGTCAATTCCAGGGACGAGGGCACGTAGTTCGCCCTCAAATCCCAGACGGTCGTCTTCGTTCAGGATAAGCACGTGGAAATTGGGATCCGTGTCGTTCATCGACATCGGCTGGCCGGACACCCGCGCCAAACGGGACACGTAGTTGCGCACGTTTTGGCTATCCTCAAGGCGTTGGTCTTCGGGGACCGTGGCACCAAATTGCACCGTGAAGTTCACGGGCTTTTCCCAGCGGCGCAAACGGCTGATGGTTGGCTGTGCGCGCAGGCCGGTCGGTGTCATGACGAATTCGTCAAACAGCGCGATGCGCACGAAATTTCGGGCAAGCATGGTGTCGGTAAATGTCGTATCCGGCCCGCCGCCATCGGTGCGTAAAAGCCCACGGGTTCTGAGGTCGTTTTCAACGCGGCGAAAGTGGGTCGCCAGTTCGATGCTTGTGGCAGAGCGTTCATCCACCGGTCGCAGCTCAATCGGGGGCAAGGGAAGGGGTTCGGGTGTAACCGCAGGGCGTATCTCTGGCGTAACAGAGGTTTCAATACTGTCGGCAGGGTCACAGGCGGCAAGCGACAATAGGGCCAAAAGCCCTACTGCCGTCTTGAAGATGCCGCCTGTGTTTGCTGTCAATTATTCGGATCCTGCAGCGGAACCGATGTTGTGGCCGGACGCAGTGCCGCGTGCTTTGGCTGCGGACAATGTCGCCTTGAGTTCGGCTTCCATGTTCTTCAGCTCAACTTCGGCTTCAGCGCGCTTGCGCTTGCCTTCATCAGCAATCTGCAGGCTTTCCTCAATCGTACCGATCAGGTCAGCGTTGGCCTTCTTGATAGCTTCGATGTCGAACACGCCGCGTTCCATTTCGGTGCGGATCATCTTGTTGGCAGAGCGCAGGTTTTCCGCGTTGGCTGTCAGCAATTCGTTTGTCAGATCGTTGGCTTCGCGCACGGCAACAGCAGCTTCAGCAGAGCGTTGGATCGTTACGGCCTGCGCCAACTGTGTTTCCCACAGTGGAACTGTGTTGATCAGCGTAGAGTTGATCTTGGTCACGAGGGATTTGTCGTTTTCCTGAACCAAACGGATGGACGGCAAGGACTGCATTGTCACCTGACGTGTCAGCTTAAGGTCGTGAACACGGCGTTCCAGATCATCGCGTGCTGCACGCAAATCACGAAGTTCTTGTGCCATCATCACGCCTTTCTCTTCAGACGCTTTGGCAACTTTCGCTTCCTTAGCTGGGATGGTTTTGGAATCCATTTCAGTCAGCTTTGCTTCACCAGCCGCAATGTAGAGGCCCAGTTCATCATAAAAGCTGAGCGTTTTGTCGTACAGAACATCAAGGCTTTCGATGTCTTTCAACAGCACATGCTCGTGCTTCAAAAGATCGTCGGTGACGTTATCAATCTGGCCTTGAACAGTTTCGAACTTCGCGGCGAACTTTGCAGCAGGGGCCATACGACCCAGAAGGCGTTCCCACCAGCTGCGCTTGCGGCGCACGTCGAGTTCGGAAACGTTAAAGCCGCGAATGGTTGTCACGATCTCACGCAAGCTATCGCCAGCAGGACCAACGTCCTTGTTGCGCACGCCTTGCAGCATGGACTGGGAGATTTCCTGCAATTCAGCCTGTGCGGATGACCCGAACGAGATAATGGAATTCGTGTCTTCCATATTCAGTTCTTTCATCCGCTTATTGATCGCGGTTGTTGTCGTCTTGTTGGCGGCTTCCAACGTGACGAGTTCGTTTTTTGGTTCCGCCAAAATCACAGCAGTGACTTTTTCGACAGATTTAAGGCTCGCTTGTGCGGCCTCCATGTTTTTTGCGACTGTGTCAGACATATTTGTCCCCCTATGTAGTGGCCTGTTTATAGGCCTTCGCGCTGCAAACGATCGCGCAGCACTTTGATTTCAATATCCATGTCGCTGCGGTCATCGAGCAACATCTTGTCTGTTCGTGCGGCGAAATTCTGCTCAAGATCGGTGAGCAGGCTTTCGAACTCAGTACGGGCACCTTCATTGCGATCACGCTTATAAAGGTCAGCAAACTTCGCTGCCGCATCCCGCGCACCCATCAAGTAAACGCCCAAGAACTTGCGCGCGCCTGTCAGGTCACGCGGGTCTTCTTCCACGGTGCGGATCATGCGACGTGCCGTTGCTTGAAACTGCGCGGTCCGGGTTTCGAGATGGCGATCGCCGATGGTGTCGATGTGGTCCTTCATAGACGCAAGATGCGCCTCGGCCTCATCCACCACTTTGGCAACGCGATCCTGTTGGAAGGTATCAATCCCCTCCATGCGTTTGTCGCGCATCGGGTCCATGCCAAAGGCCGTGATGTGCAAGCCAGCGGCGACAATGCCATAAAGAGCGGCCGCCAAAACGCTAGGATCATTGGACAAAGACGCCATTGTGATGCCGGCGCCCGTAAGGACGGATCCCAACAACTTGCGCGGTAAAACAGGCTTTCGCGCCACTTTGCGCAGATCATAGGCC
The DNA here is from genome assembly GCF_001187845.1 of Octadecabacter temperatus. Classification (NCBI taxonomy): domain Bacteria; kingdom Pseudomonadati; phylum Pseudomonadota; class Alphaproteobacteria; order Rhodobacterales; family Roseobacteraceae; genus Octadecabacter; species Octadecabacter temperatus. The sequence goes on from NZ_CP012160.1 coordinate 835,018, forward strand.
GCTGCAGCCTTCAGCCCGTCACGTGTTAGCCAAGCGGCCAATGTCAGCACAGCCGCGCCGCCCAAACCAAGCAGCAAATTCAACGCACCCTCATTCAGCGACAGGAATGCCAAAATAATGCCAGGAATAAATAGAATGTTCGCTTTGGCACCCGCCGCCGTAACGCGACGTTCATCAACAACGGCTTCGCGAATGCCACCCGTCTCAGACCCATCAGGGCTGAACTTGCCACCAAACTTCTTAGCCATGTCTACAGCCCCCCAAGCCAGCCGGTCACAACACCAAGCATCAGCAGGATGAGCAAGATATACGAAATCATTTTCACAGTATCAGGCAAGCGCGCCTCCACGTTTCGCCAATGGCAAGGTTACAGCAAACACAAAACACATGAAACGTCCCCAAAGACTTAGATAAAACAGTCGCAACAACCATGCACACCACAACCACAGGGGCAAGGGTCATCTACGGGGCGTTTTCCCCGTTGAACCTGTGGACTTCGCCTTCGCCGAGGCGTTGGTGCCGCGTTTTGGCGGTGGGCGTTTGCCCTTTGTGTTGCGCTTAACCATCGACGGTTTGGGCGTCTCGCGCAGGCCCATTTGGTCGCGCACAATGCGTTGTTTTACTTCCTCAACTGCCCCTGGCTTCAGGGTGCCAAGTTGAAACGGCCCGTATGAAATGCGCAGCAAGCGGTTCACGACCACACCCATGGCTTCCATCAGGCGGCGAATTTCGCGGTTCTTTCCTTCGCGTAACCCCATCGTCAGCCACGCGTTTGCGCCTTGTTGGCGGTCAAATTTCACCTCAACCGGCGCGTATTCGACCCCATCAACGGTAATGCCATTGCGTAGCTCATCCAGCTTGGCTTCAGACAATGACCCTTTGATGCGCACGCGATACCGACGCAGCCAACCTGTTGCAGGCAATTCCATCGTGCGCTTCAGCTCACCATCGTTGGTCAGCAGCAACAGACCCTCAGATGCGATATCAAGACGTCCGACAGACATCACACGGGGCATTTCTGCCGGCATGGCGTCAAAGACGGTCTTGCGGCCTTTTTCATCGCGCTCTGTCGTCACCAAGCCCGCGGGCTTGTGATACAGCCAGATGCGCGGGGCTTCAGGTTCCGCAAGTGGTTTGTTGTCCACAACGATCCGGTCGCGCTCGGTGACGTTCAATGCGGGTGACGTGATAACGACCCCGTTCACCTGCACGCGGCCGGCTTCGATAATGGCTTCGGCTCCGCGGCGGCTGGCGACGCCGGCACGTGCGAGAACTTTGGCGATGCGATCGCCAGATGGTGTTGGTTTTTCAGTCATCCCTTGGCCCTAGTCCCTCAGGCGGGCTTAGGCAACGGGCTTTCGCCCCGAAACGGAGGTCGCGCAGCCAAAGAAATGCCGATGATATGTCACCTCAAGACCCACATCGCGCATCGCTTGGGCAAAGCCTTCGCAATTCCCGAACCGTTTGGAATAGGGGCCGACCATGCTGAAATCTTCGGCCCCATTTAGGAATAGCTTTTCCACCAACGGAACAACGCGGTCCATGTAGAACCTGAAAAACGGACGCAGCAGCCAACCCTTGGGGTCTGACGCCTCAATCAAAGAAAACGCGCCACCGGGTTTTAAGAGCCGCGCCACTTGCTGGGCCAAAATGACGTGCTGTTCATCGTTGAACGTCTTTAACCCGAACGTAGATACCACCACATCCGCCATCCCATCGGGCAGGGGGGTGGTGAGGGCATTGGCCTCCAAATGCGTTATCTTTTCGGCCCGTTCACTATGTAAGACCTCAAGGGCATGCACATGCATTTGGTGCGAAATGTCGATCGCGGTGATCTCGGCATCGGGGAAACGCGCCAGAACATGGGGCCAAATCTCACCGGTGCCGGCCATCAAATCGACCACCACTTTGGGGTGCGTCACTGGCAACTGGCGCACCGCCGCGCGCCGCCAACGGTTCACAAATCCAAACGAACTAACATTGCTCCACCAACGGTAATTCCCTGCACAGCGGTCAAAAAGTGCGGCAACATCGGCGGGGTCATAGGACGGATCATCACTCATACCTGCACGCTACCCCGCTCAATTCTAAAGAGAAACACCCATTTTCTTTGGCTCGAAAATACTCAAATCCAACACTTGCCAAACCCACCTTCATCGGCCCATCAAAGCACATGACTTTCCGCACCCACATGGACGCCGCCTTGGATGAGGCCAAATCTGCCGCCACCCGCGGCGAAGTACCTGTGGGCGCGGTCGTGGTCTCCCCTACTGGTGAGGTCATTGCCACTGCGGGAAACAGAACACGTGAGCTGAATGACCCGACAGCACATGCCGAAATCCTCGCGATCCGAGCGGCTTGCGAAGCGCTTGGGCAAGAACGCCTGACGGGGCATGACCTATACGTCACGCTTGAACCTTGCCCGATGTGTGCCTCGGCGATCTCAAACGCCCGCATCGCACGCCTTTATTACGGGGCTGCGGACCCGAAATCCGGCGGCGTGGCCCAAGGCCCGCGCATCTTTGCGCAGCCCCAATGCCACCACGCCCCTGAAGTCTATGACGGGCTTTCGGCGCAAGCATCCGAAGAGCTGCTTAAGACGTTCTTTGCTGCAAAACGCCAAGGCTAGCGTCGCGGTGGTTGAAGCCCGCGCGCACCACGGGTAAAGCGGGACAAAGATTTGAACGGAGAAATCCCATGTCCATCGACATCGAAACCGCCCGCCGCGTCGCTAAACTTGCACGGATTGCTGTGCCAGAAAACGAACTGCCAGAATTGGCCAATGAATTCAGCGCGATACTGGGTTTTATTGAACAGTTGAACGAAGTCGATGTCGACGGCATTGAGCCAATGACATCCGTGACCCCACAGCGCCTGAAGCGCCGCGATGACGTGGTTAACGATGGTGGCCAGCAAGAGGCCGTTCTGAAAAACGCACCCGATGCCCGCGAAGGGTTTTTCGCAGTTCCGAAGGTGGTTGAATAATGTCTGAACTTTCAAAACTCAAAATCTCCGAAGCGCGCGATGCCCTGAAGAAGGGTGAGGTGACGTCCGTTGAGCTGACGCAAGCCTGCTTGTCCGAGATCGAAAAAGCAGATGCGCTGGGCGCGTTTGTTCATAAAACGCCTGAGCTGGCGTTGGACATGGCGAAAGCTGCCGATGCGAACAAAGCTGGGGGCGATCTGAACGGAATCCCGCTTGGTATCAAAGACTTGTTCTGTACCAAAGGTGTGGCGTCACAAGCCGCATCCGGCATTCTTGAAGGTTTCAAACCTGAATATGAATCCACCGTGACGACCCAGTTGTTCGCTGACGGCGCAGTCATGCTCGGCAAGCTGAACATGGACGAATTCGCGATGGGGTCGTCCAACGAGACATCCGTTTACGGCAATGCTGTGAACCCTTGGAAGCGCGGCAATGACGACGCGCAACTTACACCGGGTGGTTCATCCGGTGGTTCCGCATCTGCGGTTGCGGCTGACCTTTGTCTTGGCGCAACGGGGACTGATACGGGTGGTTCCATCCGCCAACCTGCTGCCTTCACGGGCATTACAGGTATCAAACCAACCTACGGGCGCGTGTCTCGTTGGGGCGTTGTGGCGTTCGCGTCCTCGCTTGATCAAGCAGGCCCGATGACAAAAGACGTGCGCGATTCCGCGATCATGTTGAAGGCGATGTCCGGTCACGACCCGAAAGACAGCACATCCGCTGACCTTGCAGTGCCGGATTTTGAGGCTGCGCTGACCGGCGACATTCGCGGCAAGACCATTGGTATTCCGAAGGAATACCGCATGGACGGTATGCCCGAAGAAATCTCCAAGCTTTGGGATGATGGCACCACGATGCTGAAAGACGCAGGCGCTGTGATCAAAGACATTTCGCTGCCGCACACGCAATACGCGCTGCCAGCTTACTACGTGATTGCCCCAGCTGAGGCGTCATCCAACCTTGCGCGCTATGATGGCGTGCGCTTTGGCCACCGTGCCAAGCTTGAGGCTGGCGATGGCATCACCGAGATGTACGAAAAGACCCGCGCCGAAGGTTTTGGTAACGAAGTGAAACGCCGCGTGATGATCGGGACATATGTTTTGTCTGCTGGTTTCTACGACGCCTACTACAACCGCGCCCGTAAAGTGCGTGCGTTGATCAAGCGCGACTTTGAGAACGTGTTTGCAGACGGCGTTGATGCGATCCTGACACCTGCGACCCCGTCATCGGCCTTTGAATTAGGCGCAATGAAGGATGCGGACCCAGTACAGATGTATCTGAATGACGTCTTCACAGTCACAACCAACCTTGCCGGATTGCCAGGCATCGCGGTTCCTGCGGGCCTAGATAAAAACGGGTTGCCGCTTGGTCTGCAGCTGATTGGCCGTCCATGGGAAGAAGGCGATCTGCTGAATACTGCCTACGCATTGGAGCAATCCCTGCAATTTGTAGCAAAACCGAACCGTTGGTGGTAAACCGCGTCTAAACTCGACTTATGAAGGTGATGGGGCGTTACGCCCCTGTGACTAAACGTATGAAAAAGATAGCGATTATTGGCGTGAGCCTTTTGGGTTTGGCCGCATGTGGCCAGCCAGTTCCAGACAGCGGTGCAGGTGTTGGGTTCAACGATTACGCCCAGTATGAGCTTGAACGCGCCCAACGTGAGGCCGCATTGCAGGGCACAACAGCCCCGACATTGGCGCAAAATGGTGCAATTGTGCCACCTGCGCCGGCTGTTTCGACAACGGAACTGGCCGAGGCAGGCATTGTTCCGGTTGAAGCAGATGGAACAGTCGCTGAGACGCAAACGGCCCTCGCATCGAACCCAGATATTTCTGACGAGCAAGACTTTTCAGCGGTGTCCAGTCGCGAAAGCATCGAAAGTGATGCGGAACGCCGTGAACGGCAAGCCGCAGCCTATCAGTTGATCGAGGCCACAGCGCTTCCGGATCGTTCCGGAAGTACGGGCCCGAATATCATTCAATACGCGTTGCAAGCGCCCAATGATCGCGGCGAGCCTGTGTTTGATCGTTCAAGCATTTCTGGCGAAGGCCGCTTCCAGCGCAACTGCGCCAAGTACCGCACGCCAGATGACGCCCAGCGCGATTTCATCAGCCGTGGTGGTCCACAGCGCGACCGCCTTGGCATTGACCCAGATGGCGACGGTTTTGCCTGTGGATGGGATCCACAAGCGTTCCGCGCATTTGCCGCTGGCAACTAACGTTGAGCCTTTCACCAAACTTTGGTGAGCGGCGCGATGGGGCGACCCCAGATATTATCGTTTTGCACTACACCGCGATGCCAGATTGGTGCGCGGCACGCGATTGGTTGTGCAACCCCGAAGCTGAGGTATCCGCGCATTATATCATTTCCGAACAAGGGGATGTGGTGCAAATGGTGGCTGAAGATCAACGCGCATGGCACGCAGGTGCGGGGTCTTGGGGGGATATAACAGACGTCAATTCGCGATCTATCGGGATTGAGCTGAACAACACCGGAAGCGCGCCATTTGCGGCTCCGTTGATGGGCGCATTGGAACGGTTGTTGCCCGAAATCATGGACCGTTGGGCGATCCAACCTGAACGGGTGATCGCGCATTCCGACCTCGCGCCGGGGCGCAAGATTGACCCAGGCGCAAAGTTTGATTGGTCGCGTTTGGTGCGGGCTGGCCTCGCAATCTCAGCGTCCCCGAAAGCGGCGATTGATTTGAACGAGAACGTCTTTGCACGCGATCTGGCGGCTGTGGGTTACGGGACAGGGGCAGATATGGATGTGCTGCTGTCTGCCTTCCGTCTGCGTCACAGACAGGGCCATAGCGGGCCGCTAGACGGCTGGGATTGTGCCATCGCTGCTGATCTGGCGGCAAGGTTCCCTATTGCCAAGCACGGCCTCACTTCCTAGGACATTCCCACGCGGAGGATTGGATGGCCGAGGCAAGGGTTCGCCCCTGTCTAGGAAAGTCCGGACTCCATCAAGGCATGATGCTGGGTAACGCCCAGGCAGGGCAACCTGACGGACAGCGCCACAGAGAACAGACCGCCTTCTATAAGAAGGTAAGGGTGAAACGGTGGAGTAAGAGCCCACCGCGGCGATGGCAACATCGCTGGCATGGCAAGCCCCATCAGGAGCAATGCCAAATAGGGGCCGCGTGTGGGTAACCACAGGATCGTCTTGATCCGAGCAGGTCCGGGTTGGCAGCTAGAAGGTGTTTGGTAACAAACGCCTTAGATGAATGGTCATCGAACCGCTTCGGCGGGGAACAAAATCCGGCTTATAGATCCTCCGCGTATTTCTGGCCGCAGGGCCAGAAATACGGGTGGGCAAAGCATGTTTGCTCGCAAACGTGCAGCCCACTCAGAACTTAAGGCTCGCTGATTGCAGCAGGTTGACCACCCCTTGTGCTGTAACACCCACTCCCGCAAACTCCCGCAAACTCCCGCAAACTCCCGCAAACTCCCGCCAACACAGGAGCCCACCATGACCTACACACCCGCTGCCGACCGATATTCCCGTATGACCTATCACCGTTGCGGTAACTCCGGCCTCAAACTCCCTGCGGTGTCGTTTGGGCTTTGGCATAACTTCGGCGGAGAAACCCCGCATGATACAAAGCGCGAGATGTGCCAGACAGCCTTTGATCATGGCATCACCCATTTTGATCTGGCCAATAACTACGGCCCCCCAGCGGGCAGCGCTGAGGAAGCATTCGGGGACATTCTAAAAACGGATTTCGCAGGCTACCGCGATGAGCTGATCATTTCTTCCAAGGCTGGCTATCACATGTGGGATGGTCCTTACGGCGAATGGGGCAGCCGTAAGTACCTGATTTCTTCCTGCGATCAGTCGTTGAAACGGATGGGGCTGGATTACGTCGATATCTTTTATTCTCACCGTTTTGACCCCGACACACCGCTTGAGGAAACGATGGGCGCGTTGGATCACATTGTGCGCTCGGGTCGCGCGCTTTATGTCGGTATTTCGTCCTATAATTCGGATCGTACGCGCGAGGCCGCAGCGATCCTCAAAGACCTCGGAACGCCCTGCATTATCCACCAGCCCAGCTACAACATGCTGAACCGCTGGGTGGAACGGGACGGGCTGAAAGACACGCTTAAGGACCTTGGCGTTGGCTCAATCGCGTTCACGCCACTCGCGCAGGGCTTGCTGACGAAGAAGTACTTCGGCGGCATCCCAGAAGGCAGTCGCGCCACAAAAGACGCCTCACTGAACAAAGATCTGATCACGGATGAGATGATCGCGGCGCTACAGGGCCTCAACGCGATCGCTGAGAACCGGAATCAGACCCTCGCCCAAATGGCGATCGCTTGGGTGCTACGGGATGAGGGCATCACGACAGCCCTGATCGGTGCATCAAAGGCCAGCCAAATCGTTGATTGTGCGGGGGCGGTAAAGAACCTTGAATTCACCGCCGAAGAGCTTGCAGAAATTGATAAATTCGCCGCAGACAAGGGCCTGAACCTCTGGGCCAATTCATCAGAAGGCGTTTAAGCGGTGATTGGTGTTGACTCGGGCGCTCAAGCGCTTAGAAGGCGGGTTCAAATGAATTCACGCGCCGAACAATAGGCGCGAAGCCGGAGAAAACACATGGCGAAGCCAACCACGATCAAAATCCGCCTGAACTCCTCAGCAGGCACCGGCCACTTCTACGTGGCAAAGAAAAACGCACGCACAATGACTGAAAAGATGGTCGTCAATAAGTATGACCCAGTTGTTCGCAAGCACGTTGAATACAAAGAAGGCAAGATCAAGTAAGATCGCCTGACTTAGATGATTAGAAACGGGTCGCCTTCGGGCGGCCCGTTTTCGTTTGTGGTTTGGTTCTTAAAGGGCAAGCGGGGCAGGGCGGTTCCAAATCAACAACGTGCTTGGCGTCGCGCAGACAAGTGTGCGTCCCGTCCAAGAAAAACCAAAGGCGCGGATTTCTTCACCACTGCGATCAAGCACATGAAACGTCGCATCCTTGTTGTACGTCGCCCACTTGGCCTCAAGGAAATGCACTGAGGCACCGGCAGGATGCAACACGCAGTGGTGCCCAAGGCGCTCAACGCTCCACCCATCGTCGGTCACGCTTCGTAGGCCGCCCCCGTAAAGCCCCGCCATATCAAACCGCTCATCCGCGGGGTGATCAAGACGCGTCCCCTTTAGGGCAGATGCGTCCAGCCCGTCGTCCTCGCGATTGCGATACAGGATGTCGCCAGTTGCACCGTTAATCACACTTTGCCCGTTCGCAGAGGTCACCAGCATGGTGTCACTTGCGCGATCAAATCCAACCGCGCTTAACCCGCCAACACTACGAACCGCCACCTGCGTCCATGGGCCTACATTTACAGCCAGACCAGCGGCACCCAGCGCCAATGAGACTGGGTCACGGGGGCCAGTTCCACCTAAAAACGACTGCATAAGTTTCAATGGATCAGCCCTTTGTCCCAAACCGAAGGGCGCAGCTGATGCCCTTCACTGGGGCCTACGTTAGCAAGGCAGGTGTGCTTGAGGGAATGACGCTGAACTTCCAAGCCCTTAAACAGCGGTAACTCGCCATTCACTAAAGCCCGCTTTCCCTTGCTTTTGTTTCAAAAATATCCCGGGAGGTCTGGAGGGCTGGCCCTCCAGTCGGTCGGATTGGCGCAGCCAATTCGAATCCACATGAAGCACAACAAAAAAGGGCCGCCCGAAGGCGACCCTAAATCTTTCAACTGATCCGGTGCTTATTCGCGGCCGGACAGCAGGAACAAGATAGAGCGGAACATCGCGATGAACGAGATGTAGAGGCTCAGCGCGCCAACGATGGCAGCTTTCTCAAGGTACATTTCCGCTTCTGGGCCGCCATATGTGCGGGCCTGCAGATACTCGTTCTTGATGCTTTGCGTGTAGTAGGCTGTGAGGCCTGCAAAGATCACGAGGGCTGCGATGTTGATGAAGAACGTCATGCCGCTAAAGCTGAACCCGAAGATCCAAGACGCCAGTGACAAAGCAATCAAGCCCCATGCGCCCATGATCAGGAATGAACCGATCGGACCAAGGTCTTTCTTTGTGGTGTAACCCACAAGGGACAAGCCAAGGAAGGCCACGGACGTGATGCCGAGTGCGACAAAGATTTCGCCCAAATTGAACATCTGGAAAATCACCGACAAGGATGCGCCAGTCAGGGCTGCGTAGGCCCAAAAGATACCGTTCAACGCGCCAACCGACAGGCGGGCGAAGCTGAAGTTCAACACCAGCACGAGGGCCAGTGGACCAAACATGATCGCGTAAAGCAGCGGTGTGTTTGTAAAGATGGTTTCAAGCGCGACAGGGCTTGTGCCGATTGCGTAGGCAAGAACTGCCGTAACAACCATTGCCATGGACATCAGCCCATAGACTTTGTTCATGTGGGCGCGAAGGCCCTCGTCGATTTCCGCGGTGTGCGCGCTTGTTGCGGCGCCCATTCCGGGGGTTCTGTAGTCAGCCATGAGATCCCTCCAAGGTGATCATTTCTTTCATTCGGGCCCCAGAAACGGACCATATGGCCGCCGGAACTCCCTTGGAGATGATATTGGCATGCTTCCCCTGTAATTCAAGGTAAACTGCGGGTTTGTGGGCATATTATCGCATAAATTTGCCCACAAATCCTTTTCAGCGGCAGCGTGTTGGTAAATCCCATGCAGGGCGTGCGGCCTCGATAGCGGCAGCATGGCTGCTAATACCGATGTCTTTCAGGCGGGTTTCACTAAGGGCTGCAAGCTCGCGGCGTTCTTTCCAGACGGTCAGGAAGGTGAACAAAGATGGCACGCGCGCCTTGCGGGCTGGTGTGCATGTTGCGGCTGTTGTGCGGCTCAGGGAGAGTGTCATGTCATTTCCTTTCGTGATGCGTTTGGTTCGTTGTATTTGATGTGTTGATGTATCGGGCATTTTGATACATAAGGGAAATGAATGATTGAAATGTGAAGCATCAGGAATTGTGATATGGCAAGAAATCTGGACCTTACCGCACTGCGCTCTTTCGTAACCGTTGCGGATGCTGGCGGTGTCACGAAGGCGGCCGGCGTTTTGAACCTGACCCAATCGGCGGTTTCGATGCAGCTGAAGCGGCTGGAAGAAAGTCTTGATCTTTCGCTGCTTGATCGCTCTGCGCGGCAAATCTCTGTCACCGCAGAAGGGGAGCAGTTGCTGAGTTATGCCCGCCGGATGCTGTCCCTAAACGACGAAGCACTGCAGCGCATGACGGCGGATGAATATGAGGGCGAAATTACCCTTGGCGTGCCGCATGATATTATTGATCCCTATATCCCACATGTTCTGCGTCGTTTTGCGGCTGATTTCCCGCGCATGAAAATTCACCTCGTGTCTGAGCCGACCAAAGCCCTGCGTACGATGTTTGGACGCGGCGAGTGTGACGCGATCATCACCACAGAGGCCGAGCCTGGCCCTGGCGGTGAATCACTTGTGACATTGCCACTGGTTTGGGTCGGTGCGGTTGGCGGTACGGCGTGGAAGCAGCGTCCGTTGCCTGTTGCCTTTTGCAGCAACTGTATCTTCCGGTCTGGCGTCTTAAAGCGGATGGATGATGCAAGTTTCGGTTGGGAAATGGTCGTAGAGTCGCAAACTGATACGGCTATTGAGGCCGTGGTGAGCGCGGATCTCGCTGTGCATGCTGTCATCAAGGGCGTTTATGCCCGCCAGACCGTGCCAGTCCCGTCAGAGGCAAACTTACCGGATCCCGGAAAGTCGCAGATCGTTTTATATATGCAGTCCAAGGAAGATCCGGTTCAGGCCGCATTGCACGACATGATCCGCGAATCCTATATGTCTGAATGGGCAAGCACAGCCGCCAAATTGCGCAGCGTCTAAGGCGTTACGACAACTTTTCCGGTGCTCTTGCGGCTGCGCAGTAGTTCAAGTGCATCGGCGGCTTGCTCGAGTGGCAGAGTATGGCTGACATGGGGCTTTAAGCGACCTTGTACGTACCAGTCCATCAATTCGCCCATGCTGTCGGTCAGTGAAGTTGGGTCGAATTTCAAATACCCACCCCAATAAAAGCCGATGACGGTGATGTTTTTAACCAACAGGTGGTTGGCTGGAATTTGCGGAACATCGCCGCTGGCAAACCCGATCGTGATCATACGACCTTCGCGGTTGGTCGCGCGCATTGCGGCTTTAAAAGCATCGCCGCCGACTGGATCATAGACAACATCTGCACCGCCTAAGGCGCGGACCTCTGCTGTGATGTCTGCGCTTGCGTCAATCACATGATCTGCGCCCGCGGCCTTCGCCACGGCCATTTTCTCAGCGCCGCGAGCGACGCCAATCACGGTGGCCCCCATCGCCTTGCCGATTTCCACCGCCGTAAGGCCAACGCCACCTGCTGCGCCCATCACCAAAAGCGTTTCACCGGCCTGCAGTTTGGCGCGCCGCGTCAACGCGAGGTGGGACGTTCCGTAAGCCACCTGAAAGCCAGCTGCATCCGGCGATGACATCTCAGCTGGTACTTCGCGACACAAGTTCGCAGGGAAAACACCCTGTTCAGCCAGCCCGCCCTGGCCACCAAAAACGGCAACGCGCGTGCCTATTTCGGGTGTGCTGACGCCGTTACCCAAAGCAAGCACCGTTCCGCAAACTTCCATCCCCAACGTGAAGGGCGGCGACGGTGTGTCTTGGTACGTGCCTTTGGCCATAAGCAGATCGGCGAAGTTTAGCCCACAGGCTTCGATGTTGAGCAGCACTTCGCCTTCTGCGGGCACGGGCGCATTTACTGCGCAATGTGTCGGCGGCGTATCGTAAGTTTGGACTTGGAAGGCTTTCATGGGGAACTTTCGAGAATAAAAACCGTTTCAGACACAGGCCGATAACGGCATTTTGGGAAAGGTATCGGGTGAGCGTTTAGGGCGAGAAAAACAGTAAGCCTGTCCTTTCCGACAGGGTAACACGGCCCGAACCTGTCCAAAAGGACAGGATAGGGGATGCAACCCTTGCGTGTTTAAGCGCGATACGTGTGTAAAGGCTTCAAGGCAGAAGAATCTGCACAATTTTGAATAGTCTGCGGCCCAGCGCATCCTGCTGGGCCCAGCCAAGACACAGGACGAACGCTATGAAGCACGCAGTTGACGTACATGTTGGTAAACGTATCCGCCACCGCCGTTGGGTGAGCGGCACAACACAGCAGCAGCTTGCTGATCAAGTTGGAATCAAGTTCCAGCAGATCCAAAAATACGAGACTGGGATGAACCGCGTCAGCGCATCCCGCCTTTGGGATATTGCCGCTGCATTGAGCGTTGACGTTGCGTTTTTCTTTGAGGGGCTAGATGGTAATTTGATCCCTACAGACATGGGCGGCATGCCAAGCGATATTCTGTCCGACAAAGAAGCCTTGGACCTTCTGCGGTCCTACTACGCGATCCCTGAGAACCAACGTCGTCGCCTGTTTGATCTGGCGCGCGTACTAAGCGAAGCTGCTTAAGCTGCGCAACGGCCCTTGACCTTTGACTGTCCCCAACGCTACCGCGTTGGGGAACAGACGACAAAAGGCCGGCCATGACCCTTTCTAAAGTTACCCTGACCGAAAAAGAGACGACAGCGCTGCGCGAGTGCGCACATGTCATGGCGGATGCTGCACGCGCTGCGATCCTGCCGCTGTTCCGCTCAGGGCTTGCCTCAGACAATAAAGATGCTGGCGGATTTGACCCTGTTACAGAAGCGGACCGCGCTGCAGAACTTGCGATGCGGGAGGTGCTCGCGGATATGCGTCCGCTGGACGGCATCTTGGGTGAGGAATTTGGCGAGCAAGACGGCACGAGCGGGTTGCAGTGGGTCCTAGACCCGATTGACGGCACGCGCGGTTTTATTTCCGGAACGCCCACATGGGGCGTGTTGGTATCAGTACGTGATAAGACCGGCCCGATATATGGCATGATTGACCAGCCTTATATTGGCGAGCGGTTTGAAGGTGGATTTGGACATGCCGCGATGAGCGGGCCTTTGGGTGCACGGGCGTTGGGTACCAAGACAACAAACAATTTGGCCGAGGCGACAATCTTAACGACGTTTCCCGAAGTTGGTGTGAAGGCAGACGCCGTTGGATTTCAAGCGGTTGCTGCACGCTGCAAGCTAACCCGTTACGGAATGGATTGTTATGGCTATGCGCTGTTGGCCGCGGGGCAGGTTGATCTCGTGGTTGAAGCGGGTTTGAGTGCTTATGACATTCAAGCGCCTATCGCAGTGATCGAAGCGGCGGGTGGAATTGTAACTGATTGGCGCGGAGGCCCAGCCCATGAAGGCGGGCGTGCACTGGCGGCTGCCAATGTTGAAATTCATGCTCAGGCTTTGGCGATATTGGCTAAGCACTGATCGAATTTGCTGTGCAAATCCGACGCAGAGGGGGCTAGCCCCCATCGCTACGCGATTCCCCCAAGATATTTGTGAGACAAAGACAGGCTTGAAGAAAAAGCGCGGATTGCTAAGGTCTATGCGTCGCGTCCTTACCCGTTCTGGCGGCGAATTTTTGACCGAACGGGGTCGAGAGGAGGGCATATGCCTGATGTTTTGATTAAGGGCGCAGCGGCGGTTCTTACAATGGATGATGCGCGACGTGAATTGGCGGGGTCTGATGTGTTGCTGCGCGACGGTGTGATTGCCGGTGTTGGCGTTGAGCTGGGTGCTGAGGGCGCCGAGGTCATTCATGCGGCGGGATGTGTTGTGACGCCCGGGCTGGTGAACACACATCATCATTTGTATCAAACACTGACACGCGCGGTACCCGGTGGTCAGGACGCGCTGCTGTTTGGGTGGTTGCAAACGCTTTATCCAATTTGGGCTAAGTTTGGACCGGAAGAGATGTTTATCTCGGCGCAGATTGGGTTGGCTGAGTTGGCGCTGAGCGGCTGTACGATGACCTCCGACCATTTGTACCTTTATCCAAACGGTTCGCGCTTGGATGACACGATTGCAGCCGCTGGCGAGGTCGGTTTGCGATTCCACCCTACACGTGGCGCGATGAGCATTGGCGAAAGTGACGGGGGCTTGCCGCCCGACAGTTTGGTGGAACGTGAGGCGGATATTCTAGAGGATTGCATCCGCGTGATTGATGCGTTCCACGACGCAAGCGAGGGCGCGATGGTGCGTGTCGGCGTGGCCCCCTGTTCGCCGTTTTCCGTGAGCCGAGACTTGATGCGGGACGCGGCGCTTTTGGCTCGTGATAAAGGCGTGATGTTGCACACGCATCTGGCAGAGAACGACGAAGACATCGCCTATTCGTTAGAAAAGTTCGGCTGCCGACCGGGGCAATATGCGGAAGATTTGGGATGGACAGGGCCGGATGTTTGGCACGCGCATTGTGTGAAGCTCGACGGGCAAGAGATTGATTTGTTTGCGAGATCAAAGACTGGGGTTGCCCATTGTCCGTGTTCAAACTGCCGACTTGGGTCTGGGATCGCGCCGGTGCGGGCGATGCGGGATGCGGGGGTTAAGGTTGGGCTTGGTGTCGATGGATCTGCGTCAAATGATATGGGATCGCTGATTGGCGAAGCACGTCAAACGATGTTGTTGCAACGGGTGGCAAATGGCGCTGATGCGATGTCTGCGCGGGAGGCGTTGGAGATCGCGACGCGCGGTAGCGCGGAGGTTTTGGGGCGTGATGATTGCGGTCAAATTGCCGTGGGTAAGCGGGCGGACATTGCCATTTGGGATGTATCTGGAGTGCACAGTGCTGGGTCATGGGATCCTGCTGCGATTTTGCTGGCGGGCCCTGTGACTGTTAAACATTTGTTAGTTGAGGGACGGCAAATTGTTGCCGATGGGCATGTCGTCAGTTTTGATTTGGAGCGTGCTATTGTGAAGCAAAACCGGCTTGTGCAAGGTTTACAGGCATAAAACGGAGGATTTAGAGATGAGAAACCTAGCTTTATTGGCGGTACTAGCTTTGGCCGCATGCCAGCCGGCACCAACTCCGTCAACGCAAACCCCAATTGTTGCCCAGGCTCCAGGTCCGGTCAGCGGTATCGCGGCATTGATTAATCAGCAGCGCGCCGCAAATGGCCGTGGCCCAATCACGGAAAACGCGCGGCTGTCACGTGCAGCGCGCGACCACGCGCAAGACATGGTTACGAATAACTACTTCTCCCATCAGGGGCTCAACGGTTCTAACCTAAGCTCACGCGCCCGTGCCGCTGGTTACAATTGCGTTGCCGCTGAGAATATCGCATGGGGTCAACGCTCAGAAGCGGAAGTCATGAACGAATGGATGAATTCGGCAGGGCACCGTCGCAATATCTTGCTGAGTGATGCCAGGGAGTTTGGCATTGGTCGGGTCAACAATCACTGGGTGATGCTTCTTGGGCGGGGGTGCTAAACGGCACGACCCGCAACGTAAACTTTTGAAATAGCCCGATCATCGCCCATCATGATGGTCGGGAACAACGCCTCCCAAAGCGTATCTGCGCGGTTTGATCGCTGCGCAATTTCCGGTGTGGAGGTGAGATCTATCACCGCTATATCCGCCATTGCACCAAAATTAAGAGAGCCGAGTTCGCCCGACATATGCAACGCGGACGCGGAACCTTCAGTTGCTAGCCACATCAATTGGGCAGGGTGCAACGCTATGCCGCGCAGTTGCGATATTTCGTAGGCGGCAGCCATCGTGCGCAACATCGAAAACGATGAACCACCGCCAGTGTCAGTTGCCAGCCCCGTGCGGATGCCGCGTGCTTTCATGCCAGCCATGTCAAACAGGCCGGACCCGATGAAGGTATTCGAGGTTGGGCAATGAACAACGGCGGCGTTGACCTCAGCCAAACGATCAATCTCGCGCGGTTCCAAGTGGATCGCATGGCCGTAAAGGCCGCGTTCACCGAGGAGTCCATATTTCTCATAGGTATCAAGATAATCGCGGGCTTCAGGGTACAGCCCGCGAACCCATTCGATCTCATCAAGTTGCTCTGAGAGATGTGTTTGCATCAACACCTCGGGGTGTTCTGCCCAAAGTGCGCCGAGGGCCTCTAGCTGTTCAGGTGTCGAGGTCGGTGAAAAACGCGGCGTGATCGCATAGGAAATTCGATCCTTGCCATGCCAGTTTTCCAAAAGAATTTTACTATCGTCATAGGCTGACTTCGCATCGTCACGTAGGCCGTCGGGGGCATTTCGATCCATGCATGTTTTTCCACCGACCACGGCCATCCCACGGGTGCGCGCCGCATTAAAGAACGCATCAACGCTTTGCGGATGAATCGTGCAAAAGCTGGTCAGCGTCGTCGTCCCATTCGCCAAGGCCAAGTCCAGCGTGCGCCCGGCAATGTCATCCGCATATGCGCGATCTGCAAAACGCATCTCTTCGGGGAAGGTGTATGTGTTGAGCCAGTCAATCAGGCGTTTCCCCCAAGACGCGATCATAGCTGTCTGTGGGTAGTGCATGTGTGCATCGACAAAACCGGCTGTTATCAAGTGGTTGCCGTGGTCTGTAACTGCTGCCTGCGGGTTTTTACGGCGCAGATCATCGGCCTCGCCGACGGCGGCAATTCGCCCGTTGCGCACTAGAACTCCGCCGCGCGTGCTGATGTTTACAACCGCGTCCACGTCACCCTGAAATGGGTCACCTGAAAAGCGCAAAGTTTGGCCAAGAAGAAGTTGATCTGTCATGTTTATTTGTTAGTCCCCAGATCGTCGCAGGTAAATCGCGAAAACACCGATCACCGCTTGAGAGTGGTCCGCATATAGATATGCTGCACCGCAATGGAGGGTGATTATGGCTGATACCGTCGACATGATTGAAGAAGACGAAGGCTTGCCCAAGAACCTTGTCGCAACCGTTACTGATGCTGTTGAACTCGGTGACGCGGCAGTCGTTGACGCCCTTCTTGACCCGCTTCACCCAGCCGATATCGCCGACCTCTATGAGCAAATCGACCAACGTGACCGTGCTGCATTGTTGCAGCTTTGGAAGGGCGGGATGGATGGGGATATCCTGTCTGAGCTTGGCGATGACCTGCGCGAAGAGGTCATCAACGCGCTTGAACCAACTGAGTTGGCGGAGGCCGTGCGCGACCTTGAATCCGATGATGTTGTCGACCTTGTTGAAGACCTCGACGAAGAACAGCAGTGGCAGGTTCTGGCCGCGCTTGAGGCTGGGGACCGTGTCGCCGTTGAAAAGGCGCTGGCCTATCCCGAGGAATCCGCCGGTCGCCTTATGCAGGTCGAAGTCGTGCGTTCGCCGTCCCATTGGACGGTTGGCGAAGCGATTGATTACCTGCGTGCGTCCGACGATTTGCCGGAACATTTTTATCACGTCGTTCTTGTTGATCCACGTATGAAACCCGTAGGTTATGTAGCGTTGGGGCGTTTACTTGGCACGCCGCGCGCGATCCATCTCACTGAATTGGTAGAGGCAAGCTTTCGTACGTTTCGTGTCGATCAGGACGAAGAAGATGTCGCCTATGCCTTCAATCAATACCACCTGATTTCGGCACCTGTTGTTGACGAAGATGACAGGCTGGTCGGCGTAATTACTATTGATGACGCGATGGTGGTACTGGACGAGGAACACGACGAAGATATTCTGCGACTTGCGGGTGTCGATGCTGAATCGAGCCTGACAGACAAAGTGATCGCGACCACCAAGCGCCGCTTCCCGTGGCTGGCGGTAAACTTGGTCACCGCGATTTTCGCCTCGCTTGTTATCGCTATGTTTGAAGAAACCATCGCGACACTTGTGGCGTTGGCTGTATTGATGCCCATTGTGGCATCCATGGGGGGGAATGCGGGTACGCAATCGCTGACGGTTGCTGTGCGTTCAATCGCGACCAAAGACCTTACTGGTGCCAACGTTTGGCGAGTGATCAGACGTGAAGTTCTCGTGGGCCTTGTGAACGGCGCGATATTTGCTGTTATTATGGGGCTCGTTGGCTGGATTTGGTTCGGCCAGCCCATGATCGGTGTGGTAATCGCACTGGCAATGGTCATCAACATGGTCGTCGCGGGCTTAGCGGGTACTGGAATCCCCGTTGTGCTTGAGAAAATGGGCGTTGATCCGGCCTTGGCATCCGGTGCATTTGTGACCACCGTTACGGATGTCGTCGGCTTCTTCTCCTTCCTAAGCCTCGCCGCAGTGATGCTCTTATGACCCTTCAGGAACGCAAAGACGCAGCCCGAAAATCCGCTTTTGCTGCGCGCAAAATAGCCCATCAAGCAGGCATGGGGCACGCTGGGCATCTGTCATCTGTGCTTGCAGGCTACCGCGGTGTGCCGCTTGCCGGTTACGCGCAGATGCGCACCGAAATAGACCCATCCGCTGCTATGGAAGAAGCCAGCGCACATGGCCCCGTTTGTTTGCCCGTGATTGAGGCTGCTGGAAGTCCTTTGAAATTTCGCGCTTGGTCACCTGAATGTGCGATGATCGAAGGCGCATTTGGCGCGCGCATCCCTGAAAGCGGTGACTGGGTTACGCCTGAAATCCTGATCGTCCCACTGGTTGCGTTTTCACGCAACGGTGGACGGCTTGGCTACGGCGGCGGCTTTTATGACCGCACCCTCGAGGGCTTGCGCGCGATCAAGCCGACGCTGGCCATCGGTTTCGCCTACGCCGCACAAGAACTCGACGATCTGCCGCTCGAACCGACGGACCAACCACTCGACCTGATTGTCACTGAACAAGGCATCATCGAGCCCTCTTAACCCTGTCTTTGTCTTAAAAATATCTAGGGGGAGTCCGCAGGACGGGGGTTAGCCCCCATTCCGCCCTTGCAACACCTGCCTGCGCTTGGAATACCCACCTCCATGAAAATACTCTTTCTTGGCGACGTCATGGGCCGCGCTGGCCGCACTGGAATTATCGAACGGCTTCCCAAGCTGCGCGAAGATTGGAAACTCGATTTTGTCGTGGTGAACGGCGAAAACGCGTCCAACGGGGCGGGTCTGACAGCGACCCATGCCAAAGCACTTCTCGACGCGGGTGCTGATGTGCTGACCCTTGGCGACCATGCCTTTGATCAAAAGGACATGATGCAATATTGCGAGGCCGAACCGCGCATCATCCGCCCGCTGAACTATTCCAAAGCCTCACCAGGTAAGGGGTTTCGCGTGTTTGAGGCCACCCGTGGGCGTAAAGTCCTTGTGGCTCAGGTTCTTGGGCAGGTCTTTATGAAGCGCGCATTTGACGACCCGTTTTCCGCCGTGGAAACGGTTCTGAAAACCCACCCGATGGGTGGCAATGTGCAGGCCAGCCTGATTGATGTGCACTGTGAAGCTACCTCTGAAAAGATGGCGATGGGCCATTACTGCGATGGGCGTGCGTCGATTGTCGTTGGCACGCACACACATGTGCCGACTTCGGACACGATGATTTTGCCCGGTGGCACGGCGTTCCAATCTGATGCTGGCATGTGCGGCGACTACAATTCCGTCATCGGCATGCAAAAAGAAGAACCGATGCGCCGTTTCATCACAGGCATGCCCAAATCGCGCTTTGAGCCCGCCAAGGGCGAGGCGACGTTGTCGGGCATCTATGTGGAAACCGATGACCGTACGGGTAAGGCCACGCGCGTTGAACCCGTGCGTCAGGGCGGACGGTTAAGCCAGCAAGGCCCCATGTGAGGCTTGCGCAGACCTGCACTCCACGCGAAACTAGATCAACACAATTGAAGGACGCGTAATGCTCGAGCTTTTCGAAATTTCGCAAACAGGACAGGCGGTGCTAACGCTCACCGTCGTCGCCATCATGTTCGTGCTGTTTTTGCGCGAAAGCTACCCGACCGAGGTGGTTGCCCTAACGGGTGTTTCACTGCTGCTCGCATCAGGTGTGTTGCCCTATGACGACGCGTTGGAAGTGCTGTCCAACCCAGCGCCGTGGACGATTGCCGCGATGTTCATCGTTATGGGCGCATTGGTGCGAACAGGGTCGCTGGATGCACTGACGGCGCTGGCCGAACGCAATGCCAAGACGCGACCTGCCTTGGCGCTGGGCGCATTGATGGCGTTTGTTGTGCTGGCCTCCGCAATTGTGTCCAACACGCCTGTCGTGGTCGTGATGATTCCGATCTTTGTTCAACTGGCGAAATCGATGGGGCTTTCGGCGTCTAAGCTGTTGATACCATTGTCGTACGGCGCGATTTTAGGGGGCACACTGACGTTGATTGGTACGTCCACCAACCTGCTTGTTGACGGTGTTGCACGTGCCGAAGGACTTGAGCCATTCACAATTTTCGAGGTCACTCCGCTGGGTGTTGTCCTCGTCATTTGGGGCATGATTTACCTTGGCGTTATTGCGCCAAAACTGCTGCCTGACCGTGATAGCATGGCGAACCTTCTGTCGGATCGCTCAAAGATGCGCTTCTTTACCGAAGCCGTTATCCCACCGGAATCCAACTTGATTGGCCGCGAGGTTACGGGTGTGCAGCTGTTCAAACGTGAAGGCGTGCGCTTGGTCGATGTTGTGCGCGGTGATACGTCATTGCGCCGCAATATGGCGGGTGTTGAATTGGCCGTTGGTGACCGTGTTGTACTACGCACCGCGATGACTGAACTGCTGTCTTTGCAAGCCACTAAAGAGCTGAAACGCGTTGACCAAGTGTCCGCAGTGGAATCCCAAACGGTTGAGGTTTTGATCACACCAGGCTGTAAAATGATCGGCAGAACGCTGGGCGCGATGCGTCTGCGCCGTCGTTTTGGTGTGTATGTTTTGGCTGTGCATCGGCGCAATCAGAACATTGGCCGTCAGTTGGATGATCTTGTAGTGCGGGTCGGGGATACGCTTCTGTTGGAAGGGTCAGCGGAAGACATTCAGCGCCTCGCGACTGAGATGGATATGGTTGACGTCTCGCAGCCATCCGCGCGCGCGTATCGACGTGCACAAGCCCCCATCGCTTTGCTTGCACTTGCTATGATCGTTGGGCTGGCGGCGTTTGGTGTCGCTCCGATTTTCCTGCTGAGCATTCTTGCCGTCGCAATCGTTCTGATCACCCGCTGTATTGATGCGGATGAAGCCTTTGGTTTTGTTGATGGGCGTTTGCTGACCCTCATCTTTTCGATGCTTGCGGTAGGGGCCGCATTACAAGCGTCGGGCGCGGTTGAGCTGATCGTCAAAGGTGTGGCACCGGGCCTCGCGGTGTTGCCGCCGTTCTTGATCATTTGGGCGATTTACTTACTGACGTCTGTGCTGACCGAAATGGTGAGCAACAACGCAGTTGCGGTGGTTGTCACGCCAATCGCCATCGGGCTGGCGCTAGAGCTTGGTTATGATCCGCGTCCCTTGGTTGTGGCCGTTATGGTCGCGGCATCCGCCAGCTTTGCCACTCCCATCGGCTATCAGACCAACACATTGGTCTATGGTCCTGGTGGGTACAAATTCAGCGACTTCCTGAAGGTCGGCGTGCCATTGAACCTAAGCATCGGCATCTTGGCCTCTGCGGTGATCCCGTACCTCTGGCCGCTCTAGAGAGGCCAGAACACGAGGATCGATGGGATCGAAACGGCAACCACAAGCAATTCGAGCGGTAGGCCCATACGCCAGTAATCGCCAAACGAATACCCGCCAGGACCAAGGATCAGCGTGTTGTTCTTATGACCAATTGGCGTGAGGTAGGCGCTGGATGCAGCAACTGCGACAGCCATCAGAAACGGGTCAGGGGACACATTCAGCGATTGCGCCATTTGGATCGCGATAGGGGCCGCGACGATTGTGGTGGCGGTGTTGTTCAGTACGTCAGACAGGGTCATGGTGACGATCATCAGAACTGTCAGGATCATCCACGGCGCGAGGCCACTGGTCAGCTGCACGAGCGAGCCTGAGATGAGCTCGGTGCCGCCAGACGTTTCTAAGGCTGCGCCCAAAGGGATCATCGAGCCAAGGAGCACGACAACGGGCCATTCAATATGGGTGTAAAGCTCGGAGATGGGAACAATCTTTGCGAGCACATAGGCCACCACAACAAGACCAAGGGCGATTGGTAGGTAAATCAAACCAAAGCTTGCCAAGGCGACGGCACCAGCGAACAGACCAATCGCGAGCCAGACCTTAGAGTTCGCAGTCACAGCCACGCCGCGATCTGCCAGCGGCAAGCAACCGAGCCATTCTGTTACGTCATTGGCGGCGTCTTGTGGGGCAAGCAGCAACAGGATGTCGCCAGCCTCAATCACGGTTTTACGCATCTGGGATTTGACGGACTTACCCTTGCGCGACAGGCCCATCAACACGGTGCGCTGACGCCATGCCAACCCAATCGCCTCAGCGGTTTTACCTGTGATGCGCGACGTCTCAGTCGCGACCACCTCGATCTTCACGAGGCCATCAGATGCCGCAAGAAGTTCTTCGCGTTTAGTGTCAGAGAAATCGAGGTTCAAAGCAGCGCGGAACTCATCCAAAGCCTCAGGCGCAGCTTCCATAACCAGCACGTCACTCGCTTGAAGTTTGGTGTTCTTTGCCGTGCCGTAACGGCGTTTGCCGTCGCGGATAAGGCCAAGGATTGCGACATCGTTTTTCTCAGCAATGTCATAGAGTTCGGAGACGCGCTTGCCGATGTGTTTGCTTTTTTCGGGCACAGTCAGCTCGGCGAGGTAGTCTGTATAACTGTCAAGTGTCGCGCCTGTGGCTTTGCCTTCGCGTGTCGGGATCAAACGCCACCCGATCAGGGCCACAAAAATCAATCCAGCAATCGCTGTGATGCCGCCGACAGGGGCGAAATCAAACATCTTGAACGGCTCGCCCAAGTTCTCTTCGCGGATGGAGGCGATGATGATGTTCGGGGGCGTACCGATAAGGGTGGCCATGCCACCAAGGATCGTCGCGAAGCTAAGCGGCATCAAAGACAGGCCCGGATCACGGCCAGCTTTGCGGGCGGTCTGAATGTCGACGGGCATCAGCAGCGCAAGGGCCGCAACGTTGTTCATGAAGGCAGACAACAACCCGCCAATCGCGCCCATAATCGCAATATGCGCGCCCAATTTACGCGATGCGTCTACCAGCGTGCGGGTAATAAGATAGACGGCGCCAGAGCGTACCAAGCCAGCAGACACCACAAGCACCAGCGCCACGATGATCGTCGCCGGATGGCCAAAGCCAGAAAAGGCGTCCTTGGTTGGCACCGCACCTAAGACCACGCCGACCATGAGGGCGGTGAAGGCCACAAGATCATAGCGAAAGCGCCCCCAAAGGAGCATGCCGAAAACTGCGGTGAAAAGCGAAAACAGGATAATTTGATCAGTTGTCATGGGATAGGTGTAGCGCGTCATGCGGGGGGCGAAAACAGCGTTCTTTGATGGAGCGGCTACGAACCGCCTGTCATGGGATTGCAGGCCAACGGGTGCGTGCCCTATAGAGAGCGCTGAAACACTAAACTAATTTACAGAATTTCTGATCGGGAGACGTCGCATGGCAGGCCACTCAAAATGGGCGAATATTCAGCACCGCAAAGGGCGCCAAGATAAAATTCGCGGCAAGTTGTTTTCCAAATTGTCCAAAGAGATCACGATTGCCGCCAAGATGGGCGACCCTGATGTCGACAACAATCCGCGTCTGCGTATGGCCGTAAAAGAGGCGAAAAGCCTGTCGATGCCAAAGGACAACATCGATCGCGCGATCAAGAAGGCGATCGGTGGCGACGCCGAGAACTACGACGAAATCCGCTATGAGGGCTACGGCCCGGGTGGTGTTGCTGTGATCGTTGAAGCGATGACCGACAACAAAAACCGCACAGCATCGACCGTGCGTTCCACGTTCTCTAAATCGGGCGGTAACTTGGGTGAAACCGGATCCGTTGGGTTCATGTTCGATCGCAAGGGTGAAGTCGTTTACCCTGTGTCCGTTGGCGATGCCGACACAGTGATGATGGCTGCGATTGAAGCTGGCGCGGAAGACGTGCAAAGCGACGATGAGAACCATGTGATTTTGTGTGCCGACACGGACTTGAATGATGTGTCTACTGCGCTTGAAGCTGATTTAGGCGAGTCTGAATCGACGAAGTTGATCTGGCAGCCAAACATCATGTCCGACCTTGACGTTGAAGGCGTTGAAAAGCTGATGCGTTTGGTTGATGCGCTTGAGGATGACGATGACATTCAGAAAGTCACAACCAACATGGATGCGACGGACGAGGTTATGCAGGCCTACGCAGAGCTGGAAGGCTGATCTGATTGGAGCCGTACATGCGGCTGCTGGAATGTTGGTTGGTTTGGTTAGCGTGAGCCAATCGAGGGATTCAGGAGTTCCTTGCTAGGATGTGCGCCTCCGGCGGAGATACTTACAAAACAAAAGCAAAGGCTAAGAGTTAAATGCTGACGGCATATTTGTACGGTTTTGGTGTTTCTTTTTCTTTGATCTTGGCGATTGGGGCGCAAAATGCGTTTTTGTTAAAGCAAGGTTTGCGGCGCGAGCATGTGCTGCCTTTGGTTTTAGTTTGTGCTTGTTCGGATGCTCTGCTGATCACTGTCGGGGTGTTCGGGGTAACGGCATTGACGGAAGTCGTACCTGCTTTTGCGCCTGTTATGCTCTGGCTCGGCGCTGCGTTTCTGTTCGTTTATGGTGCGTTCAGTTTTTGGCGCGCGTGGCGGGGAGGGGCGGCGCTGGACCCTGCGAGTGGTGCTGCGACGTCGCTCAAAGCGGCGGTGCTGTTTTGCCTCGCGATCACTTATTTAAACCCGCATGTGTATTTGGATACGGTGTTGCTTATAGGGGCGGCTGCGACACGCTTTGAGGGCGCGGAAGTTGCGTTCTGGGCTGGGGCGGTGACGTCATCCTTCGTGTTCTTTTTCAGTCTCGGGTATGGGGCGCGACTGTTGGCACCCGTGATGGCGAAGCCCGGTTCATGGCGTGTTCTTGAGGCGCTTATTGGTTGCGTGATGTGGGCCATCGCTTTGGGCTTGATCTTCAAGGGTTAGAGGCGTTTGGTGCGGGTATGGCTGCACAAGATCGCCCCCTTATTGGAATGTTCTGGATGGTCCTGACGGGCCTGAATTTCGTGGCTGTTACCGCCATTGTGAAACACGTCGGATCTGATGTGCCTGCTGCACAGGGCGCGTTTTTGCGGTACTTGCTGGGCCTCGTGTTCCTTATCCCGATGATACGGCCGATCATGGCGGCGCATCTAACGAAACGGCAGCTGAAACTGTTTGCTGGGCGCGGCGTGGTGCACACGATTGCTGTGATCCTTTGGTTCTATGCGATGGCCCGCATCCCGATCGCGGATGTTACGGCGATGAACTATCTGTCCCCCGTCTATGTGACTTTGGGTGCCGCGTTGTTGCTGAAAGAGGCATTGCCGCCGCGCCGCTTGGCGGCTGTTGTGATGGCGCTGCTGGGGGCGATAATTATTTTGCGACCCGGTTTTCGCGAGATTGATCCGGGCCATATTGCGATGCTTGGGACGGCGTTGATGTTTGCGGCGGGCTACCTGATTGCCAAGCAATTAAGTGGTGAAGTCAGCGCTGCGGTGGTTGTTGGCATGTTGTCGATAACGGTGACCATTGGTTTGGCACCCTTTGCCTGGGTGGTTTGGGTTCCTGTTAGTTGGGCGGACGTTGGTTGGCTGTTCCTTGTGGCGTGCTTTGCCACGGCGGGACATTATTCAATGACACTGGCGTTTGCGTCGGCACCGTTGACGGTCACCCAACCGGTCACGTTCTTGCAGCTGGTTTGGGCTGTATTGCTTGGGGCGTTGGTCTTTGGCGAACCGGTGGATGGTTGGGTCGTGTTTGGCGGCGCGGTTATCATGGCATCGATTAGCTTTATCACATGGCGTGAAGCCGTAGCGAAGCGACGTATTACCCCTACGGCACACCAGACCAAAGGTTAGTTTCGTTCGCTGACCCCCTCGACTCTTGGCCCAACAGACCCAATATAACGGGCATGTCATTACCACCGGGATTTCTTGATGAGCTTCGCACGCGGCTGTCCATTGGGCAGGTCGTTGGGCGTAAGGTCATGTGGGATCAGCGTAAGTCCAACCAAGGTAAGGGCGATTTGTGGGCGCCGTGCCCGTTTCATCAGGAAAAGTCAGCGTCGTTCCATGTGGATGACCGCAAAGGGTATTACTACTGCTTTGGGTGCCACGCGAAGGGCGACGCGATTTCGTTTGTGCGTGAAACCGAGAATGTTGGGTTCATGGAGGCCGTAGAAATCTTGGCGGGTGAAGCTGGGATGACGATGCCCAAGCGTGATCCGCAGGCGCAGGCGAAATCGGATCGCCGCACGCTTTTGGCTGAGGTCATGGAACAAGCGGTGCAGTATTACCGACTACAGCTGAAAACTGGCGCGGGCGCTGAGGCGCGTGACTATCTAGCCGGGCGTGGGTTAAACGACGCCGCGTTGGAACGTTGGGAAATCGGTTTGGCACCGCAAGGCTGGCAAAACTTGTGGGACCATCTGACGAGTAAAGGCGTGGCTGAGGATTTGATCCTTGGGGCGGGGCTGGGCAAGCCAAGCAACCAAGGCAAGAAGCCCTACGACACGTTCCGCCATCGCATTATGTTCCCGATCCGCGATGCGCGCGGGCGCTGCATTGCGTTTGGTGGTCGTGCGATTGATCCAAATGATAACGCTAAGTATTTGAATTCCCCCGAGACTGAGCTGTTCGATAAAGGCCGTAGCCTGTTTAACTACGCCCCCGCGCGTGAGGCGGCGGGCAAGGGGCAGCCGTTGCTCGTGGCCGAAGGGTATATGGATGTCATCGCGCTGAGCGAGGCGGGTTTTGGGGCTGCGGTGGCGCCACTGGGAACCGCCGTGACCGAAACGCAGCTACAAATGATGTGGCGGATTGCGCCGGAACCGGTGATTACGCTGGACGGCGACACCGCAGGCCAACGCGCTGCGATGCGGGTGATTGATCTGGCGCTGCCATTGCTTGAGGCTGGGCAATCGGTGCGTTTTGCGATGATGCCTGAGGGCCAAGATCCTGATGATCTGCTGAAATCGGCGGGTGCTGGTGCCATGCGTGAAAAGGTCGAGGGCGCATTGCCGATGGTACAGCTGCTTTGGCAGCGCGAGATTGAAGGTAAGGTTTTTGACAGCCCCGAACGCAAGGCCGCGTTGGATAAGGCGCTGCGCGAAAAGATCAAACTGATCAAAGACCCAAGCATTCGCAGCCACTATGGTCAGGCGATCAAGGACATGCGTTGGGAGCTGTTTAGCAACAATCGCAAACCATCCGGTGGCGGACAGCAACGCAGTACATGGACGCCAAAGGGTGCAAAGTTGCCCGCCCAGATGAGTACGAAAGCATCGCTTCTTGGGGGCGGATCTTCGTCAGAAGACCACTTGCGTGAGGCGGTAATCCTTGCGGTGTTGATCCGCAACCCAAAGATATTGAACGATTTTTACGGTGCGTTAGAGCGGATGCTGTGTTCCGGTCCCGACATTGCCATGCTGCGGGATGCACTGTTGAAGGTCGAACCTGAAGACAATGTTGAAGCATTGCTCAACAACGATTTAGGTGATGCGCCCCTTGCAAAACTATTCGCGCAAGCCCACGTGGCCATTACGCCCGCTGTGCGCCGACCCGACAACGGGGAACTCGCACGGATGTGCCTTGCAGAAGAACTCGCAAAACTTACGTCCCGTCGTGGCCACGCGCATGAGGTTCAAGACGCAATCGATGAAATGAACTCAGATGTTGCCGATGAACGCCTGACGGCGCGCTTGGCACAATCGATCGCGGCGATGAACAACGCAGGCCGACAAGACGGGGACGACAGCGCCCAATACGACACCTCCGACAACGGAGCGCGAATCAATAAAGACGAAAGAAGCGCATTTGATGCACTTTTAGACAAGATCGACTTTGCCAAAGGCAGCAAAGGCAACTAAGTGCCTTTGCAACAACGTTAAAATTAAGCCATTCGAGGCATTGCGAATCAGCCGCAGGGTTGGTTGATTCGTTTCAAACCGAATCACCCGAATCAGCGGTGCGAATCAACCGCTCGATATCGAAAGGGACACGACCATGGCCGCCAAAGACACCAACGAGCAGCGCGACGACTCGGACCACTCCTTGGACATGAGCCAAGCCGCCGTCAAAAAGATGATCGCGGAAGCGCGTGAACGCGGCACGATCACCTATGACCAGCTGAACGCCGTTCTGCCGCCTGACCAAGTGTCCAGCGACCAGATCGAAGACGTGATGAGCATGCTCAACGAAATGGGCATTCAGGTTACGGAAGAAGAAGAATCCGAAGAAGTCGACGACGGCACGTCCAAAGAAGTTGCGACCGTTGCTGGCCGTGACGTTGTGCTTGGCGGTGCGGAAGCTGAAAAGCTGGACCGCACGGATGACCCTGTTCGCATGTATCTGCGCGAAATG
Organism: Octadecabacter temperatus; assembly: GCF_001187845.1. NCBI lineage: Bacteria > Pseudomonadati > Pseudomonadota > Alphaproteobacteria > Rhodobacterales > Roseobacteraceae > Octadecabacter > Octadecabacter temperatus. The sequence goes on from NZ_CP012160.1 coordinate 863,271, forward strand.
GGCTCAGTTGAGCTGCTGTCGCGTGAAGGCGAAATTGCGATTGCGAAACGTATCGAAGCAGGCCGCAACACGATGATCCTTGGGCTTTGTGAAAGCCCGCTGACCTTCCAAGCGATCACGATCTGGCGCGACGAACTTTTGTCCGAAGACATTCTGCTGCGCGATGTTATCGACCTTGAAACGACGTTCGGCGATCAACTGGCCGAAGAAACCGAGCAGGCGGCTGTCGTAGCGCCTGCGGGCGGTGGCGAAAAAGAAGAAAAGCAAGAACTTGATGCCGATGGGAACCCCATCGCCAAGGACGACGACGATGATGAGGACGAGGCAGCGAACCTGTCTCTCGCCGCGATGGAAGCACAGCTGAAACCGCAGGTTTTGGAAACGCTCGCCGTGATCGCCAAAGGATTTAGCAAGCTTTCTGACATGCAAGACGCGCGGATGTCCGCGACGCTGAACGAAGACGACAGTTTCTCTGGGAAAGAAGAAAAGAAGTACCAGAAGCTGCGGTCCGAAGTCGTTGAAATGGTGAATTCACTTCACCTGCACAACAACCGGATTGAGGCCTTGATCGACCAGCTTTACGGCATCAACCGCCGCATCATGCAGATCGATTCCAACATGGTTAAGCTGGCTGACCAAGCCCGCATCAACCGTCGTGAATTCGTCGACGCCTATAAGGGTCGTGAACTTGATCCAACTTGGCTTGAAGAAATGGGCGAAAAGTCCGGCCGTGGTTGGCAAGCGCTGATCGAACGCTCTACCGGCAAAATCGAAGAACTGCGCGCTGAAATGGCGCAAGTTGGCCAATACGTTGGTGTTGATATCCCCGAATTCCGCCGCATCGTGCAGCAAGTTCAGAAGGGTGAAAAAGAAGCGCGTCAGGCCAAGAAAGAAATGGTCGAAGCGAACCTTCGTTTGGTTATCTCCATCGCGAAGAAATACACGAACCGCGGCCTGCAATTTCTTGATCTTATTCAAGAAGGTAACATCGGCCTGATGAAGGCCGTTGATAAGTTTGAATACCGCCGTGGCTACAAGTTCTCGACCTACGCGACGTGGTGGATCCGTCAGGCGATCACCCGTTCCATCGCCGACCAAGCCCGCACGATCCGTATTCCAGTGCACATGATCGAAACGATCAACAAGTTGGTCCGTACAGGTCGTCAGATGCTGCACGAAATTGGCCGCGAACCTACGCCGGAAGAATTGGCCGCCAAGCTGCAGATGCCGCTTGAGAAGGTCCGCAAGGTCATGAAGATCGCGAAAGAGCCGATCTCTCTCGAAACACCAATCGGTGACGAGGAAGACAGCCAACTCGGTGATTTCATTGAAGATAAGAACGCTGTTCTGCCGTTGGATTCCGCCATTCAGGAAAACCTGAAGGAAACAACGACACGGGTGTTGGCGTCCCTTACTCCTCGTGAAGAACGCGTGCTGCGGATGCGTTTTGGTATCGGTATGAACACCGACCACACGTTGGAAGAAGTTGGTCAGCAATTCAGCGTTACCCGCGAACGTATCCGTCAGATCGAAGCGAAGGCGCTGCGCAAGCTTAAGCACCCAAGCCGCTCACGCCGTTTGCGTAGCTTCCTCGATCAGTAGTGATTGGGCCCCATTTGGGGCCCTTCTAATTTAGACCGTTGGGATAAAAAGGTACGAGCGCTGATTTAAGCGGTCCAAGGTGCTCATCATACCGCCGCCATCTTTCGACGGATGTCGTATAGATCGGTTGGCGCACTTGCCAGTTTGACAAAGTGCGAACCTGTGTGTCGTTGTCTTGGAAGGCAAGACAGGCCGGATCCCATTTAAGTCCAATAAAATCAATGATCTGACGAGCCCGTTCTTCAGTATCCGCGACAACCTCCTCATACTGAACGTTCATAAATGGATTCGGTAAAACTTTTTCCCAATGATCCATCAGGCGGCGGTACTGACCATAATAGTCCCCCAGCTGCTTTAGGTCGCCAGTGTAACTGTGGGCAATCTTCAGCTTTTGCATGTAGCAAGATACGCAGGTGTCCATTGGATCACGTAAGCTGTGCAGTATTCGGGCTCTAGGAAACGCAGCAGAAAAAAGTGCAAGGTTTTCAAAGTTGTGCAGACGCTTGTCCACCACGCGCTTTGCCTTAGGATTCTCGTCTTTGGTTCGAGCCAAATAACGGGAAGCAAAGGCGTCTCGATCCTCAGGCTTAAGTGAGGAAAGCCAACGTAATTGAGCTTGGGCATCATGCTCACGCAAGCCGAATGACGAAACCGATTGATGCAAAGCTGGGCTTTCCCCGACGCTTGCGATGGCCGGGTGTGCGCTGAGGATCTGGGACAATAATGTACTGCCAGAACGGGGCATTCCGACAATCAAGACGGGTGTTTCATCACTAGAGCCAGGGTTCCCTAGATAGGTCGCCCGCGAGACACCATTTATGAGCGTATCGATGAACTTTCCATAACGTTCGGCGTTATGAGCCCGCCCTTCGACCTGTTTGGCGTTTGTCCAAAGCGTGATCGCGCCATCGTAGTCCTTTAGGTCATTCTTAGCTTTAGCCAAGGTCGCCATCAGCGTCGGGAGGCGCGGCGAATTCATTTCTCGGGCTTCCGGAATTAGGCTTTCTTCGAGGTGTTTTAACGCCGGGTTATCAGCATCCCACGTACCTGTTGCGCCCATTAGGTCATAGATTGATGGGTTGTCAGGGTGTTGCGACCAAAGCGTTTGCGCGAGATTTTTTGCAGCTTCTAAGTCGCCTGCACGTACCATCAGAAAGCCCAACTGAATCTGGCCTTGTAAAAAATCCGGTTGGCGTTTCAATAGTTTTTCCAAAATGTCGCGGGCTTTTTCGATTTCGTTTAGATTGGCGAGGATGGCCGCAAGGGAGAACCTAACTTCTAGGTCAAGCGGAGCTAGCTTTCGCGCCTTTTCGATATGCACCTTTGCTTCTCTAGAGCGTTCTAACCGGTCAAGAGACTGCGCGGCCTCAAGCCAGCCGCGGTGGTTCTTGGGGGCAAGCTTGATCGCTTGTTGGGCGGCTTTAAGGGTTAAATCGTATCGTCTGGTTCCTCGCCCGTGTACCTGTGCAAGAAGCAGCCAAAGACCCACTTCGCGCGGCGCTTTTTGGATCATTAACTCGATCCTACGTACGGCTTCCGTTGCTCGGCCGGATTTGAGTAAGGCCGTAATCTCTTTGGTAATGCTGGATGCGGGCGACATTTCTGTTTCCTTCTTATAATCTAGATGAATCACGTCATTTGCCCACTTGCAAGAGTGCGACGCAGGTCCGAAGGTCACAGCTATGGATTTTCTCATACAAACCAACGGCCCTGGGCTTTATGAATTCACGCGTGACGTGGCTGGCGTCGTCGCAGGTACTGGGGTGCTTACGCTGTTTGTACGGCACACGTCCTGTTCGCTGCTCATTCAAGAAAACGCCGATGCTGAGGTTAAGACCGATTTGACGGAGTTCTTCGATCGACTGGTTCCAAACGCAAATCACCCGTCAATGTCTTATCTGCGGCATACCTATGAAGGGCCGGATGATATGCCGGCCCATATAAAAGCGTCGATGCTGCCAACGAGCTTGCAGGTTCCCGTCATTGATGGAGTTTTGCAGTTGGGAACTTGGCAAGGGATTTACATTTTTGAACATAGAACCGTGCCGCACGCGCGGCGCGTTGTAGGGATGATGCGATGAGTGTTTCTGCAGCACAATCAAGCGCCCTTGCGTGGATTGAAAACGCTCGCGATGGCCTGTCCGAAGACTGCGCGCGTATCTTTTCTTATGGTGAACCCGCATGGCGTGAATACCGTTCGGCTGAATGGTATGTTGAACGCTTGCGGGCAGAAGGTTTCACCGTTGAAGAGGGCAGCGGCGGCATGCCAACAGCCTTTTGTGCCGAATGGTCAAACGGAGCAGGGCCTGTTGTGGGCATGTATGCAGAATACGATGCGGTACCCGGAAATTGCCAAGCAGCAGTCGTTCGTGAAGCGCCGCGTGATGGGTTAAGCGCCTATGCCGCTGGCCACACAGACCCGCATTCAGCTTTAGGGATCAGTGGATTGGGTGGTTTGCTCGCGACCAAGGCCGCGATGGAGCAGCATGGCATCAAGGGCGGGCTGCGTTTTACGGGTGAGCCTGCGGAAAAGGTGCGCGGGTCCAAGCCCATCCACGCCGCAAAGGGCTATTACGACGGGCTGGCGGGGATGTTGTCGTTCCATCCGTTCTACATGCTGCCCATGTGTAATACCGTGCGCTGGGACACCCACTGCGGTGCCGCTTATTCGATGATTTACCGGTTTATCTGCGATGCGCCGCATTTGTTTGGGGCCTCGGATGGCGCACCCATCCCGCAAAGCCACAGTGATATTCGCGCCCCCGGTGCGAACGATGCCTTGGTCATGATGTATTCACAGGCCCGCATGTTGCGCGATACGATGCTGCCCAATGTCGGCGGTTGGTCGATTTCTGAAAGCATCATCAGCACGGGGCAGGCAACCGCAGATAACCTGCCTGCGGGGCTTGCCGAACTGCAATATATGATGCGTGTTCCGACAGTAGAAATGGCTGAAAGCGTAAGCGCACGTCTTGATGCATTGGCGGAAAGCGTGGCAGCACAAACGGGCTGCCGTGTTGAGCGGCACTGGGTGTGCAAATCGCGCCCCGGTCTTGCCAACCATGCGATGGCAAATGTGGTTTGGGAGCAAATTCAACAGGTTGGCGCACCCGTTTGGGATACGGGCGCGAAGGCATTGATGAAGCAAGTGCAGGAAAATTGTGGCGTCACAGCAGATGATGACCCAATCTTGCCTGCTTGTGAAACCCTGATTTCACCACAGAACGCCGAAGCCATTTTGCGTGAAAGCCTGCCGCCCAATCAGCGTAACTCAACGTCTGATGATTACACAGATATGACGTGGCACGCTCCGACCGCGCGGTTCTATATCGCGCGACCTGCATTGAAGGGTGGCCCTTATCCTTCGTGGGCGATGAACGCGCTTGGGGGCATGCCACAAACGATTGATCCGATGGTGCAGGTGGCGGCGAAAGTATTGGCATGTTCCGCACTTCGTTTGATGGAGGACGAAGGTGCCCGCGCTGCAACCCAAAGCGAATTTCAACGCCGAAAAGCGGAACACGATATCCCGCCATTGTGCGACTACCCTTCTCCGCATGGGTTCAAATGGCCCGAATACGTACAAACGTCCCGCGGTGAGGATTGGCACATTCCAAAGTTGGAGACGAAATGAGAGCCTTAATCGCCCTTTTAGTATTCGCAAACCCAGCTTGGGCCGAGTGCAGTTCCGATCAGCACACGTTTATGGCCTGTTCATTCGCTAACGGGAAGTACGTCGAGGTCTGTTTGGAAGAAGAATATGTCCGGTATCGGTATGGGCAGCTCGGGCAATCTCCGGAACTGCATTTGGCGTTGCCTTACGGGGAAGGCGCGGATCTCGTTGAGTGGCCGGGTATCGGGCGAACGATTTGGGAAGCAGTCCGAATGACGAATGAAGATGTCGTCTATGAGGTGTATGGCGGTTTCGATAAAGTTGAAGCTGTCGAATGGGATCCCGAAACGGAAACCTCACCGGTCTTCGGCGGTATCTACATCGAAAACTTGCAAGGAGACCTCCTTGCCCATCTCGAATGCACTCCGGGTACAGTTGACTACGAGTTTTAGCGCTAAACTGTGGCTTATCCGACTCATGATCTTGTGCCTTCATTTGCCCACTACCCAAAACTTATCCCGTTCCCTATAGTGGCTGTGGATAAATGGGGCGTTAGACCCCACAGGCAGAAGACGAGGACAGGATATGCGTTGCCCATTTTGTGGAAACGTCGACACACAAGTTAAAGACTCCCGCCCAGCGGAAGATCACGTCGCCATTCGGCGCCGTCGGTTTTGCCCTGCGTGCGGCGGTCGTTTCACCACCTATGAACGCGTGCAATTGCGCGATCTGGTCGTCATCAAGTCAAATGGTCGCCGTGAAGATTTCGATCGACCAAAGCTAGAGCGTTCAGTTCGCATTTCGATGCAGAAGCGCCCAGTTGAACCGGAACGCGTGGATCAGATGATTTCTGGCATCGTGCGCCGTCTTGAAAGCATGGGTGAAACGGACATCGGATCAAAGCAAATCGGTGAGATCGTGATGGAGGCCTTGGCCCGCATCGACACCGTCGCTTACGTGCGCTTTGCGAGTGTTTACAAGAACTTCCAAGCGGCTGATGACTTCGATAAGTTTGTGAGCGAGCTTCGCCCACCTGAAAAATCGGACGATTGAGCGCTGAGTTAGATCATCGTTTTATGGGCATGGCCCTGTCGCTTGGGCGGCGGGGCCTTGGTCGTGTCTGGCCGAACCCGAATGTCGGCTGCGTCATCGTGCGCGATGGCTGTGTCATTGGGCGCGGTTGGACAGCGGATGGCGGACGTCCCCATGCGGAAACCCAAGCACTACGTGGCATCGATGCGACGGGTGCTACGGCTTATGTCACGCTTGAACCCTGTGCCCATCACGGAAAAACACCACCCTGTTCCGAGGCCCTGATTGCCGCAAAAGTAGCGCGTGTGGTCATCGCCACAGGCGACCCTGATCCGCGCGTTGCGGGTAAAGGTATCGCGATGTTGCGCGATGCTGGCTTGGAAGTGATTACTGGCCTGCGAAAGGCCGAGGCCCGCGCCGATCTCGCCGGCTTCCTGCTGCGGATCACGCAAAATCGCCCCTTTGTGACGCTAAAGCTCGCCAGTTCGTTTGACGGGCGGATTGCGACGGCGACGGGCGAAAGCAAATGGATCACGGGGCCAGACTCACGCCGCATGGTTCACGCGATGCGCGCGCAACATGATGCAGTTCTTGTCGGGGCCGGAACCGTCCGTGCGGACGACCCTAGCCTGACGGTGCGCGACCTTGGGGTTTCGCGCCAACCTGTTCGGGTCGTTGCATCTGGTCGATTGGAGATCGATGCAAGCCAGCTTGTGGAGACGATCCCCCAAGCCCCGCTTTGGCTATGTCACGGGCTGAACGTTGATGTACAAAAATGGACCGACCTAGGTGCGCAAACCTTTGAATGCGCGGTGCAAGGTCGCCAGATTGACCCCGTTGATCTGATGCAGAACCTCGCCAACAACGGGCTAACACGCGTGTTTTGTGAAGGTGGGGGCAGTCTTGCAGCGTCTCTTCTTAGCGCTGGACTGGTGGATGAGGTTGTCGGGTTTACCGCGGGCGCCATGCTGGGGGCCGAAGGCACGCCGTCAATTGGCGCGATGGGGTTGGATCAGTTAGCAGATGCCCCGCGATTTGAATTGGCAGAGATACAACGTGTTGGTGCGGATCTGATGCACCGCTGGGTGCGTCCATAAACGGCTAGCGCCACAAATGTGCGTAGCTTGCGAACGCGCCTTGGAGCTTGGCCAATAGCCGATTTTTGCGAGAAGGGCGCGGAATCGAACCATTTTCCAAACGTTCCACGACAACTTCAACAGGGCAGGGCAGATTGCTGACAGGGTCGAAGTACCTTGGGTAATCAATCAATACAGCATGGGCGAACTGGGCCAATGTTGGCCGCGAGGTTCGCCGTTCGATCGGCATCGCACGATCATCAGTCAGGCCCCAACCAGAATAGAACGGCGACCCAAGACAGGTCACGTCTTTGCCGCGCAACAGCGCTTCAAACCCAAGCGTTGAGGTCATCGTCCAGACGGCATCAACAGCGTCCATCGCAGCGATAGGGGACGTTTTCGTTAGCACAACGTCAGCGAAGTCTTCGGCGTCCGGAACGGCACCCCTTCGCAATCCGGCTTCGACATCAGGATGGGGTTTATACAGGATCACAGCGGCAGGATTTGCAGCACGGGCCGCGGCAAGGAGGTCGCGGTTTGTCGAAAATTCAAACGTGCCAAGACGGATAGAGGCATCGTCTTCCACCTGACCTGGCACAAGAATACGGCGGCCTTTGGGGAGGCCCGCAGGCAGATCGTCGGCTGCAAGATTGTATTTGCTTAAGCCAGATCCAACGATCTGTTTGATAAGCGCTTCGGCGCGTCTGGTTGCGACGTCAGGCAGTGCGGTAGACGCATTGGTCAACTCTTCCAGCTGACTTGGCCCTGTCGGATCGTAATAAATTCCAAGCTCATCAAGAACCAAAGACAGCGGCGCGATGAGGTCCGCGCCAAGGCCGCGAGACCGCAAAAAACCGTCCTCAACACGAAGGGCGCTGTCGTGTCCGTCTGCTTTACCAGCCCAAACCATGCGGCCACGTTCCGTTTTCGCGGCGAGGGCATCGGCCTTTTCTGGGTCGTCTTCAAATATCACTTTGCGATGCTGACCGAACACGTTTTGCAGCGGCGCACGTTTCCAAAGCCGCATGCCTGACGCGACCCAACCGTCCCCATCATCGCGCCAAGCGCGGGCGTGCGCATCTAAGGTTTGGGTCGCGGTTTCAAGGTCGCACAGGGTGTCGCGATAGGGATCGTACCAGCGCGGATAAAGGATCATCGCGCCCGCAAACAGTTGCGCACGGGTCAGTTTGCGTTGGCGGCGATCAAGCGGCATCCGATCATCGGACAGCCCCCAGCCCATATAGAACGGTTGTCCGAAAACAATGGGCTTATGCCCCGCCAAGATCGCTTCGAACCCGAATTGCGAGGAGACGGTGTAAACGCCAATTGCGCCTTCAAGAAGGTGATGCGGTGAAACGGCATCGCTGAAAAACTCAACGTTTTCTGATAGATCACTATCTCTGAAGTGCCCGTCGCGATGGCCTTGAACGGTTTCGGGATGGGTTTTGACCAAAATCCGTGCGGCGGGGTGTTCTTCACGTGCGACGAACAACATCTCAAGAAACGTGTTTCTGTCAGCGCGTGATGCAGTGACCGATGCATCGCCGGCAGTTTGATCTATGACCAACACATAGCCTGCATCTGGGGCGGGGGTCTTGGGATTGTAGGCGTTATACTTACTGAGGTGACCACGTTTGATCGCGTCCATGCAGTCACGTGCGCGGTTCAGCAGGACGGTATCGTCCAGTGGCTCTTCGCGCAAAATAACCTCAAGGTCCGACGGCTTGGATGGGTCAAAATGCACGCCGCGGCTGTCCAGATTCAGGCCAAGTGGGGGTTCCCCGTCGCGGCCCGGTAGAACAGACCGCAGGAACGCATCTTCAACGCGTAAGACGGGTGCTGATGTGCGATCAGAAACCGCCTCGCCGCGCCAAGATGTCGGGGACTGCCCCCAAACACCAATAAGATCGTCGGGGGAGGGCTTTCCAAGCGAAATGTCATAGCCGGAAAGGGTCAGGATACGGCGGATACGCTTCTGGGTCAGAAAACCGCCGTTATAAACGTAAAGCCGCCGCGGAGTTTCCCCTGCGGCGGCTGAAGTGTCGTGTAAGGTCATTACTGCCCGAGAGTAGCGAGCGTGTCGACGTTGCCCAGCGTGCCGAACACAGCCGAAATAGTCTTGTTGAACTGGCTGAACGGTGCTTCGGTGACATAGACTGTGTCTTCGTCGCGGATCGCGAAGTCGCGGGCCATGAACATGCCATTTGGTTCAGTCAAATCAAGCACATAGATAACACGCTGTGTGCCAACAAGGTCCGAACGACCGACCAACTGGTTGGCGATTTCTTCTGGCTCATTGCGGAAGATAAACACGCCTGTTGGATCGGCGAGGTTGGTGGAAAGGCCGCCAACTTGTGCAATCGCTTCGATTGCTGAAATCGTCTGGGATTCAAACGTCACGCGAGACTGGGATCCTGTTGCGCCAAGCGCTGTGAAGGTCCGTGTGTCTTGTTCTACGAAAATACGGTCACCCGCACGCAGTGCGATGTCATGGCCCGGATGATCGTAGAGGTCTTCGAACCAAATCTGACCGGAATGGCTGCCTCGAACCACAGTAACCTGTGCAATTTCGGGCTGAACGGTAACACCACCAGCGCGGGCCAGCATTGACGCCAATGTGCGGGTTGGGCGTTCGATTGCGTACACGCCTTGAGCACCAACCGCGCCAACTACAGAAACGGTAGATCCGTCACCCGCAAGGCGACGTACCTGAACCTGTGGATCAGGAGTTTGTTCTTCGAGTTTGGTTGTGATGATGCGACGGATTGCTTCTGGTGTGTTGCCAGCGGCGCGGATGCGACCTGCATAAGGCACAAAGATAAAGCCGGACCCGTCAACCTGCACTTCTTCAAGCACAGTTGCGTTTTGCCCTGCAGGCACAAGAAGCGGATCGCGGACGTTTTCCCAAATCGTCAAGCCAAGCACGTCACCGGGGCGGATCGTGTCGCTACCAAGGTTGCTTGCATCGCGAAAACCAGCGGCAAACCCGAGGGCAGGTGTAACACCCGCCACCAAATTCACACGATCATCGACGAGAAGCACGAATGCATCGCCGTCTTCCATAACGGAACCTGCGAAGATTTCATTTTTGGTTGGGCCCGAACGGGGCAAACCACACGATGCAACAACTGCCACTGCGGCGAGTAGGGCCACGCCTTTTGTAAGGCGCAATCTTAAGGATTTCACTGCTCCGGTCTCCTCGACCTATTAAAAACTGCCTCGGTCTTAATGCGGGCGAATTTGGATTCACCTCACCTTTTGTCTGTAACCTACGGGAATCCGTGTGCAAAATCTAGTATAAGGTTGTCAGGCGGGTTGGGTGTGGCAGAGGTGCCACCGCACCCACAAGGTCTAGTGTTTGCTACTTTACGACACGCAACTGCTGGCGCGGCGGGGCTTGGCCCGATGCGAGTGCATCATAGGGATCGTTGTTATCGAGCATCATATCAACGACTTGACGCATCAATTGGCGACGCCCTCGAGCGGAATAAAAGCCACCCGGAACCTGTGAAGTTTCAAGAAGATACCGACGATAATCCTTAAACGCACGGTTGTCGGGACGTGCGGGCTTGGCAAAGAATTTATCAACTGGCAGGTCGGACACGAATTCGGGCTTTGCGTAAACAGCATTACCAAAGACCTTTAGCGGGATGCCACGGTGCAAGACCTGTTGTGCGGCGGTTGAATTTACGGTCACAGCAGTGCGCGCAGGGTCCAATATCTGCGCTAGCTTACCGCCGCGCACGTAATGAACACGATCAAAGACGTCGTTTTCTTTCGCCAAGCGGCGGATGATATTACGCAATGGACTGCGGCCATTTTCGAGCGGATGTGCCTTGAATACCAAGTGGTGATGCTTGGGTGCGCCTTTGGCAAAGCCTTCGATTACGACGGCAAGGAATTCTTCCATCCGATTGAAAGGCGAATGCATCTGAAAGCTTGAGTCATGCTCGAGCTGCAAAAGCGCAATATGATAAGGGTAACCGCCGTGTTTGATGCGGAAGGTTGAAAAAATCCGGTCCAACGCGAACCAAGGCATCAACATCAAACGGCGTGTATAAAGGGCGGTTTCGGCAACCAGCGGCAATTCGCGGTGACGCTTGAATTTGCGGTACTCGCGATTTCGGAACATCACGAACCAATGATATAATGCGCCATAAAACACGTGGTGGCGCATGTCGCCCCAATGGGCTGGCGCCTCTGGCACGTCGAGTTCGGATTTCGCCAACGCGTCGCGCATATCTTGCACAGAGGTGTCCATGAGCTTGGAATGCCCGTTTGCACCGCCACGCTCATAGGTCACCCAAAACGGGCGCATATAGCCTTCTTCATAGACGTGAACGTTCAGGCCCATTTCTTTGGCGGCAACAATTGCATCCGCATGGATCGGGCGGGTGTCGCCATATAAAACGATGTCAGTGATTGATTTCTCAGCAACGATTGCGCGAAACGTTTCAACCCATTCATCAGGGCCGCCACGGTAGGGTATATAGCCTTTGGCCCCAAACCAGAACGCACGGTCGCCCGCGTTGAAACCAACGCGCCACACATCCACACCCGCCGCGCGGAGCATTTTGCCCAAGCGGTGGAAGAAAGGCCCATGTGGCCCCTGTAGAAATAGAAAAGATCTGGTCTGCTCTGCGCTCACGTTAGTCCCATCATTAGTCGGTGCGGGTTTCGGCGAAGTTAACCAATCAGTTTGGCCGAAATATGGCATATGCCGCGCCCGCAACCACCTAGCCACCTTGCCCCCCTGCGATCAAGGGGCTAGGCCAAGGGTAAGACGTGGAAATATGAGAAGGATACGCAATGTTCACAGGTATCATCACAGACGTAGGTGAAATTCTGGCGCTAGAAAATCGCGGTGATTTGCGGGCGCGTATCGGCACCGATTACGACATTTCGGGCATCGATATCGGGGCGTCGATTGCATCTGACGGGGTTTGCCTGACGGTTGTCGCCAAAGGTACAGATTTACGCGGTTGGTATGACGTTGATATTTCAGCCGAAACCGTCAGTAAGACCGCGCTAGGCGCTTGGGTGGTTGGCAAACGTGTTAACCTAGAACGTGCGCTGAAAGTTGGCGATGAACTTGGCGGGCATATCGTGTCGGGTCATGTAGACGGCGTCGCCACCATCGTTGAAATGGTCGATGAGGGCGACAGTACACGCGTCACGCTTGAGGCACCCGATGATTTGGGGCGCTTTATCGCGCCCAAAGGGTCGGTTGCGTTGAACGGAACGTCCCTAACAGTAAACGAGGTTGATGGTGCGAAATTCGGCATCAATTTCATCCCGCACACCAAATCCGTGACGACATGGGGGGACGCAAAAGTTGGCGATCCTGTGAACCTCGAAGTCGACACAATGGCCCGCTACGTCGCACGCCTGCAGGACTATAGCTAATGCCGGATTTTACCCCTGGGATCGGGCATAACTCGGGCCGTGTGGATGAGCCTGGCAAAAGCTGGCGCACCCATGTCTGGGCGAAAGCACGTAAACAACTTATGCCGACTCTCCCGATTGAAGTCGTGCGCCGACGCGTGGCACGTGCAAAAGAATTGGGCCTGCCTTATAAGACCTACGCAGGCCTTCGCGCGTCGTCAGGTGACGATTTGATCGGCTTCATGTTTTCCAACAATGCACTGGATGTACTGCGTCGCGCGGACAAAGTTGCGGCAAGTAAGGCAGCCAAAATCGCCGCTCTGAAAGACGCGCGCTCCATCGGTCTGGCACAGTTACCGACCACGCCGGACCAACTAACGCCACCACTTCAAACAGCACACACAGCCCCAATGCCGCTGGCCCCTTGGGTGGAAAAGCGCGCGCACCTGCGCGACGTTTTCGCGCAAGTTGGCCGCCCACCTAGCCGTTTCATCCTGATTTGCGACACCGCAATGGAACGCGAGTGGGTTGAAGCGGGCCGCATGGCCGGTGCGCTTCCTGCACAGACATTTTTCGAGGTTACCCAATGACAGACCAAACCGAACCCGAAGTCGTTACCTCCCTTGAGGACGATGAAGGATTGCGCATCGTAGACATTCTTAGCCACACTGAGGGCCATTTCACCTACGCCGAATATCACCGTGGTGAGGGCGAACAGGACGACTGGCAGCTGGTCGAAGACGACGCTGCAAAGACCTACACAACCCAATTTGCGGCCTATACGGCTGCGACGCGTAACGTTGAATGGTTGATGGACTGACACGCCCGAAAGGCGCTACGCCGCACGGCCTAGCCCTTTCCAAATCACGGCCCACAGGCTATTGCGCCTTAAGACGCTGAGAGGATTCCCATGAACCAATCGTTTGAAAAACCCGGCCCCGTTGAGACTGACTGGAAAGACGTGATTTCCAGCATCGAAGACATCATCGATGATGCTCGTAATGGCCGCATGTTTGTTTTGGTCGATCACGAGGATCGTGAGAACGAAGGCGATCTGGTGATCCCCGCACAGATGGCAACGCCGGATGCTATCAACTTCATGGCGACATACGGGCGCGGGTTGATCTGTTTGACGTTGCCTGCTGACCGCCTCGACGCGCTGGGCCTGCAATTGATGTCCACGCATAATTCTAGCCGCCATGAGACGGCTTTCACCGTGTCCATTGAGGCGCGTGAAGGTGTCACCACCGGTATTTCCGCCGCAGACCGCGCCAAAACAGTGGCTGTTGCGATTGATCCGACCAAAGGCGCGCAAGACATCGCAACGCCGGGACATGTATTCCCACTGCGCGCGCGTGCGGGTGGTGTGTTGGTGCGTGCCGGCCATACTGAAGCGGCTGTTGATATCTCGCGCCTTGCGGGGCTTAACCCGTCCGGTGTGATTTGCGAGATTATGAAAGACGACGGCGAAATGGCCCGCTTGCCGGATCTGGTTGCTTTCGCGCAAACGCACGGTCTGAAGATCGGCACGATTTCCGACCTGATCGCCTACCGTCGTCGCCACGACAACCTCGTGCGCGTGCGGACGGAAGAAACCATCACATCCGAGTTCGGCGGTGAATGGGATATGAAGATTTACGCTGATGAAACCCACGGCGACGAGCATATCGTGCTGACCAAGGGCGATATTTCAGGCGACGCGCCTGTTTTGGTGCGCATGCATGCGATGGACCCGATGCTGGACGTTGTTGGTATCGGCCCCAAAGGGCGCACATCCGAATTTGGCGAAGCGATGAAGCGCGTCGAAGAAGAAGGGCGCGGCGTTGTAGTTCTGTTGCGCGACACGTCCATGAAAATGGAAGCGCATGACGATGTGTCCCCAAATACCCTGCGCCAATACGGGCTAGGGGCGCAGATCTTGTCGTCCTTGGGGCTAGGCCAAATCGAATTGCTGACCAATTCCCCGAAACCCAAGATCGTAGGCCTTGAAGCTTACGGGCTGGAAATTATCGGCACACGCAAAATTTCGGAGCTTGGCTAATGGCTGGATCATCACACCACATTCTAGACCGCCCGACGTTTGACGCACCTGTCAAAGTCCTGATTGTGGCTTCGCCTTATTACAAAGAGATCAGCGACAACCAAATCGCCGGTGCGATCGCCGAACTCGAAGTTGCAGGGGCCACATTGGACGTGGTGCATGTTCCGGGCGCGTTGGAAATTCCAACAGCAATCGGCATCGCCGAACGTATGAGCAATTTTGACGGCTACGTAGCACTTGGCTGCGTGATCCGTGGTGAGACAACCCATTATGACACGGTCTGCAACGACAGCAGCCGCGCTATTCAGTTACTTGGCCTTCAGGGGCTGTGCATCGGCAATGGTATCCTGACAGTTGAGAACCAAAAGCAGGCTGAGGTTCGTGCGGATCCGAAAGATCAAAACAAAGGTGGCGGTGCAGCTGCTGCGGCCTTGCACTTGATTGCACTCAGCCGTAAGTGGGGCCGCTCTGCCACAGGCGTTGGATTCACCAACGACATTCTGATGGCGGGCAATACAGATGGCAACACCACAGCATGACCGACGCAAACTCAAACTTGTCTGGCAACCAACGACGTAAAATGAAATCTGCGTCACGGCTTTACGCTGTGCAGGCGTTGTTTCAGATGGAACACTCCGCGCAGACGATCGACAAGGTGACGGCTGAGTTCATGAATTACCGTTTCGGCGAGACCTATGATGGTGCCGAAATGATTGATGGCGACATCGCGCATTTCAAAATGCTGGTAGAAGTCGCGGTTGAGAAACAGGTTGAGATCGACAAGCTGACAGACCGCGCACTGGTCGCGCGTTGGCCGCTTGGCCGTATCGACCCGACTTTGCGCGCGCTTTTCCGTGCCGCTGGCGTCGAAATCCTTGGCCGTGATACGCCACCGCGTGTTGCGATTACCGAATATGTCGACGTAGCACGTGCGTTTTTTGACGATGGCGATGAGCCGAAGTTCGTGAACGCTGTGCTTGACCATATGGCAAAAACAGCCAAGCCAGACGCGTTTTAAGCGCGCTTCTAAACAATCTGAATACGTGGAATGTGGCGGGCCCCGCAGCAACCGTAGGGTCATGTATTCCCGAGGACCTGTATGTACAGGTGGTAGCCAGGTAACGAAGCCTGAGCCCCGACAGCGCCAGCCACCTCGGATTTGCGTAAGGCCACTGGAATTATGCCACTGTGTTACGAGAGGAGCAGAAGCCCGCCACGACAACACGTAGTGCGGCGGGCAGGCTTCTACAAGGGTTGTGTTACTCCCCGTGGAGCGCTTTGCGCAGGTCCGCGAAATGACCTTCCCACCCCTTGTCTAGGGCAAGCGTCAGGCCGAATGCTTCTTCGGCAGCTGGCAAGCCTTCATGAACCAAGGACAGGCGTGTGCCGCCCGCAACGTCTTCCAGCGTCCACTTCACGGTGCTTGTTGCATCGCCCATTGGCGCGATGGTGAAGGTGTATTCTAGGTAGTCGTGCGGGTTTGCCACAACGACATCGCCCCACATCAACTTATCGCCGCTTGTTGTGCCGTACATTGCATAGGCGTCACTTTGGGCCAACGCGACCTTTGGTTTGTGAAACCACATCGCCAGTTTTTCTGGGTCCGTCAGGAACGCCCAAACGTCTGCTTTGGTCGCCTTGAGGTAAATGGTCTTGTTCAATGTGTTGGTCATTGTGCATCCTTTTCGATGGCTGATTTGAGTACGCTTAGGCGGTCATCCCAGAAGGCATCGAAGTACGACAGCCAGTCTTTGATCGGGGCAAAAGCGTTTGGGTTTAGGGTGTTATAGCGTTCGCGCCCTTGGGCACGCACAGTGATGAGCCCGCCGTCGGACAACACCGTCAGGTGCTTTTTAACGGCCGCGCGGGTCATGTCGAAATTCTCGGCGACCTGCGCGATTGTTAGGTCTTCACCGCGCAACATCAGCAAGATGTCACGGCGGGTCGGGTCAGCAAGGGCGCGGAATAGTGGCTGGGGTTCATTCATTTTCGACTCACGTAATACCAAAAGGTTTCACATTAATGCGATACCAATTGGTATCACGTCAAGTGGGTTTTGTGGAAATGATCCACGCCTTGACGGATGTTCACTTTTTGTTCATCTTTGTGGAATGCCCGATAACGCGATCCATGATAACGTAAGCAGCTACCAAACTGGCCAATTGTTGGCCCGTGGGGTGTGCCGCCATTTGCGCAGTCATGACTTTGTTTGTGTCGAAGAATTGGTGCCAACGCGTGGGCTGCGGGTTGATGTGATGGCGCTTGGACCAAAGGGTGAAGTCTGGGTTGTGGAATGCAAATCCAGCCGTGCTGACTTTCAATCTGATCGAAAATGGCAGGGCTATCTTGAATGGTGTGATCGTTTCTTCTGGGCCGTGGACGCCGAGTTCCCGACAGAATTGCTTCCAGATGAGACAGGGCTAATCATCGCGGATGCTTACGACGGCGAGGTGGTTCGCATGGCGCCCGAAAACAAACTTGCGGCTGCGCGGCGCAAGGTGATGGTGCGGAAGTTTGCGCGAACGGCAGCGCAGCGCTTGCAGGTCATTCGCGACCCGAAACATCGTCTAAAAATTGGATTGTTCTAGCGTCGTGACAAGGCCAGTGACGCAAGGCCGGTTGTGAAGATCACTGCGAGGCCAACAAAGCTGACCCAATCGGGCCATTCCGAAAACACGAGAAACCCAAACAATGTCGCCGGTATAAGCTGGGTGTAAATCAGTGGCGCGATCACGTTTGAAGGCGTTGTTTTGCTTAGTAAAACCAGCATCAAGTTCCCTAAGGCCGACCCAAACGCACTAATAGCGATCAGGCCAAGGGCGGCCCATGTCACTGTGTTCGGCAGTGCGGCAAGGCCAAAGGGGGCGAGAATGATTGCGCCAAGGAATAGCTGTGACAAGAGCAGCAGCCTTGGCCGATACAGCGGTGCGATCCAGCGTGTTGAGACCACGTAACTGCCGTGCAAAAGCCCAGCGAGAACCGCAAGCCCCATGCCGAACGTGATGCCGAAACCGGGTTTCACAACGAGGAGGACGCCCACAAAGCTGAGGCCCAACAGAACTGCGCGGGTTAGCGTCACCCGTTCTTTGAGCAAAACGGCAGACAGGGCAAAAGCAAAGATCGGGCCAACAAAGAATGCGCCGAACACGTTTGCCACCGGTTCGGTCCGCAGCGCAGTCAGAATGCAGCTAATGCCACCCGCAATCAGCAGCGCCCGCAGCAACACACGCGGGTCACGCAGGGCAGGGGCATCAGCGCGGGTAAGCCCGCAAAACGGCAGTAACACCACAAAGGCGAGCGCAAAGCGTGTCCATGCGATGAAAATTGGGCTGAACCCATCTTGTGTCAGCACTTTCGCGGCGACGTCCCCACCGACGATCAGCGTCATCGACGTCACCATGACAAGTCCAACGCGCCAAAGCGCTATAGGCTGCACTAGCGGGATTGCACCATGCGGGCAGCCTTGGCGGCGGCAACGATTTCTTCTGCGATTTCCTCGGCTTCGTCAGGCGAGAAGTCCATTGGGATCTCAATGCCAGACCCTTCGATGAACAGGCGCACCTGCCCAATGTCGGTCGGACCGATTTGAAGGTTCGCTTCGATATCGCGTTCGTCGTTAATGCCCATGGCCCTGATCCTTTGGAATGCTTGGCCCCGATTTACCCCGCGCGGGCGCTTCTTAGCAAGACCTGTGAAAAAACGCCTACCCAAAGCGCAGCTTGGGTATTGCAATCGATCGCCGCCCTCGCTAAATCGCTCCTGATGCCGCCTTAGCTCAGTTGGTTAGAGCGCTGGTTTGTGGAACCAGAGGTCCCCCGTTCAAGCCGGGGAGGCGGTACCATCCCCCCTCCAATTGTCTAATCTTGCATGCTTTCGGCGTTTGTCCCTGCACAAGGGTCAAACAGCGCGAGGATTGCGTTGTTGAGGTGGGCGAGTCACTTGCGGGGCGTGACATGGGCGCGTGTGCGAACTAAGACCCCTTCTAGATTATTGGAGAGGCCGTCATGTCTGCCACGACTGTAGAATTCATCATTGCCGAAAATCCACCTGCGCGGATGGATAAGGCGTTGGCGTTGAATGTACCGATTGATGCGGCCCTAAGCCGCTCGCGTTTATCGCGCCTTTTGGCGGATGGAGCGGTGCAGGTGAATGGCAAGGTGGTCACGGATCCGCGCGCGAAACCCGCCGAAGGGGACGCTGTTGAGATCAAGGTTGAGATCGCGGATGACTATCACGTCGCGCCTGAAAACATTCCGTTGAATGTGGTTTATGAAGATGACGATCTGATCGTAATCAACAAACCCACGGGCATGGTTGTTCACCCTGCACCGGGAACGCCGGGTGGGACATTGGTTAATGCGCTACTGCATCATTGCGGCGAGGCACTGTCTGGTGTCGGTGGTGAAAAGCGCCCCGGAATTGTTCACCGCATTGATAAAGAAACCAGTGGGTTACTGGTCGTTGCAAAGACAGACCGCGCACATCACGGCCTTGCAGCCCAGTTTGAAGCCCACACAGTTGAGCGCCACTACCGCGCGATTTGTTACGGCGTCCCAGACAGCAATGACCCGCGCGTGCGTGGCATCAAAGGCGCGAGCTTTGAGCCCGGCAATATCCTGAAATTGCAAACGCAGCTGGCCCGCCACAAGCATGACCGTCAAAAACAACAGGTGGTTTGGCACAATGGCCGTCACGCAGTGACACGTGCACGCATTGTTGAACCGCTTGGTACGCCAGCGGTTGCAGCACTATTGGATTGCTGGCTGGAAACGGGGCGCACGCACCAAATCCGCGTACACCTTACCCACGCGGGCCACGGCTTGATCGGTGATCCGACATATGGTGGACGGCGCAAGTTGTCTGAAAAGGCAGTGGGTGAAGTTGGACGCGAAGCCGCACGCACATTTTACCGCCAAGCATTGCACGCCGCGACATTGGGGTTTGAACATCCCGTGAGCAAAGACATGCTTCGTTTCGAGGCCCCGATGCCCAAAGACATGTGCGATCTGATCGCCGCACTTGGTGCATCAAAGGAAAGTTCCAATGCCTCAAGCTGATCTTAAGTATTCCAGCGATATGGATATCGACGCGGAGGGTCTTTTGGCTGAGATCGAAGCGGTGATTGGCGACTTTGATAGCGGAGCAGGAAAATGTAAGGGGCGGGCTTATCCGGCGGCGAGCTATCAACATAGCCATGTTTTCTTGACGGTTCAGGTTCTTGAAAAACCACACCGTGACGATGTTTTCATGCAAACGCTTTTGGAAAAGCTGACCAACACCGTTGATAAACACATAAAACAGGCCTGTAGCCGCTCGGTTTCTGTTGATTTTCTCCCCAAATACTACGCGACGGGCGAAGTTCCGGGCTGAAACACACAGTCCCATGTGCGTGAACACACAGAAACACATCTCGTAAACTGTTCATTGTTCCTTAAGTCTAATTTACGAAAAGTGAACCGATCAGTCTTGAATTGATCGAAAGTGTGACCATATTGATGTTAAGGCCGTAAACATATGCGGCCGCGTTGCCATAATGGGACGCGAATAAAATGAGGGGGACAAACATGTCATCTTATACAAATCTACCGGCCCCGTCGCCGGAACAAGGTCTGAACCGCTACATGCAGGACATCCGCAAGTTTCCAATGCTGGAACCGGATGAAGAATACATGTTGGCCAAACGCTGGGTGGACCACGAGGACACCGAAGCTGCGCATAAAATGGTAACATCGCACCTGCGATTGGCGGCCAAGATTGCGATGGGGTACCGTGGATACGGCCTGCCGCAAGCCGAAGTGATCTCTGAGGCGAATGTCGGCCTCATGCAGGCTGTGAAACGCTTTGACCCTGAAAAGGGCTTTCGCCTTGCGACCTATGCGATGTGGTGGATCCGTGCGTCCATCCAGGAATACGTGCTGCGCAGCTGGTCAATGGTCAAGCTGGGCACAACATCCGCGCAAAAGAAGCTGTTCTTCAACCTGCGCAAAGCCAAGAACCGTATTGGCGCGCTGGAAGAGGGCGATCTGCGCCCTGAGAACGTGCAGCGCATTGCCAATGACCTAGGGGTGACTGAGGACGAAGTTGTGTCCATGAACCGCCGGATGTCCGGTGGGGACGCATCCCTGAACGCGACAGTCGGGTCTGAAGGCGAAGGTACGATGCAATGGCAAGATTGGTTGGAAGACGAATCCGCTGACCAAGCCGGTGATTATGAAGCCAAAGATGAGTTGGACATGCGCCGCGAGTTGATGGCCGAAGCGATGGATGTGTTGAATGACCGTGAAAAGGACATTCTGATGCAGCGCCGCTTGATGGAAAAAGCCATCACGCTTGAAGAATTGAGCGGCCAATATGACGTCAGCCGCGAACGCATCCGCCAAATCGAAGTGCGCGCGTTTGAAAAGTTGCAAAAGAAGATGCAAACGCTCGCCCGTGAGCGTGGCATGCTAGAAAACGCTTAATGGCTTATGTTTGATGGGGCGCAGACCGGAATGGTTGGCGCCCTTTTTCTTGCGCTGGATGCCTCCGGCGGGGATATTTGAGAGACAAAGACAAAACTTAAGAAAGAAACAGGCAGTATGACACAATCGGTTCGGTGGGCGGTTTTGGGCGCAGGTAAGTTCGCGCGTGAGCATATGGGGCCGGCGATCCATGCCGCACATGGTGCTGAATTGGTGGCGCTGGGCACATCGTCACTTGAAAAAGCCGCGCCTTTTGCGGCATTCGCCCCAAACCTGCGGGTGCATGAAACCTATGATGCAGTGCTGTCAGACGCGGACGTTGATGTCGTTTATGTTCCGCTGCCAAACCATCTACATATTGAATGGGCCCAAAAAGCCCTAAACGCTGGCAAGCATGTTTTGGTTGAGAAGCCTGTCGGGTTGAAGGCTGCGCAGATTGAGCCATTGATTGCCTTGCGTGATGAATCCGGCCTGCAGTGCAGTGAAGCCTTTATGATTGCGCATCATCCACAATGGACACGCGTGCGAGAGATGATCGCGGAGGGGGCGATAGGTGAATTGCGCCATGTGGATGGGTTTTTCACTTACAACAATCCGGATCTGTCCAACGTGCGGTTTGATGCCGCCAAGGGTGGGGGCAGCCTGCCTGATATTGGCGTTTACACCATTGGTTCCACGCGTTTGGCGACGGGGCGGGAGCCGCTTGAAATTACGTTCGCGGATATTGATTACCTCAATGGGGTCGATATTTGTGCGCGTGTTTCGGCGCGGTTTGAAGGGTTTAGTGCCCATTGGGTGACGGCGATGAACGTGCACAACTCCCAAAGCATGACGTTTTACGGAACCCTTGGACGCATCCACGTGACTGCCCCGTTTAACCCCGGGAAATACGGTGAAGCGCGGATTGAACTGACGCAAAGCGATGGGGCTGCTCGTGTAGAACGCTGGCCCGAAGTTGCGCAGTATAAAACGCAAGTTGAAGCGTTTTGCGCATCTGTTCGAGGTGGTGCCGCGTTTGCGTGGACACTTGAAGATGCGCGTGCCACGCAGGCGGTGATTGATGCGGTTTATGCGGCTGCGACCTCGCGCTAGACTGCCACTAACAAGGAGATTCGAAATGGCCGACCCGCATGAGTTCGACGATGTAATGCCGGAAAATACGTCTAAGCGAGAACCAGAAGATCCTGTTCAGGAAAACCTGTTCACGCGGCTGCTTTATCTGATCCTGATTTCTATCATGATGAGCTTTGCGAGTACGGCGATCGGCATTTTGGCGGTGATCCAATTCATCATCATGTTGGTGAACGACAAACAACCCAATGAACGGATTGCGGATCTTGGAACCGATGTTGGGATTTGGTTCGCCAAAGCAACACGTTATCAAACGGCTGCGTCCGAAGTGAAACCTTGGCCGTGGACGGAATTGGACTAAGCAGTTCGACTTTAATTGATTAAACGAATTGGTGCGCCTTGGTTTAAAACCAAGGCGCACCAAGTGTTTTTTGTGGCGATTAGCCTTCCATCGCTTCCAGCTCGTCGATCATGCTTTCAATCATGCCGAGGCCTTTCGCCCAAAATTTCGGGTCAGATGCGTCCAGCCCGAACGGGGCCAGCAATTCGGTGTGGTGTTTTGAACCACCCGCTTTGAGCATGTCGAAATACTTGTCTTTGAACTCCTCGCCCATGTCCTCATAGACGGCGTAAAGCGCGTTCACCAAGCCGTCGCCGAACGCGTAGGCGTAGACGTAGAATGGTGAATGGACGAAGTGGGGAATGTAGGCCCAGAACGTTTCATAACCGTCCATGAAGTTGAACACAGGGCCAAGGCTTTCGCCCTGAACTGACATCCACAACGCGTTGATGTCATCCGGTGTAAGTTCGCCGTTGCCACGAGCTGCGTGGAGTTTGCATTCAAAATCATAGAAGGCAATTTGGCGGACCACGGTGTTGATCATGTCCTCAACTTTGCCAGCCAATAGGACTTTGCGTTCTTCTTGCGTTTCAGACTTTTCGAGCAGCTTTCGAAAGGTCAGCATTTCACCAAACACCGATGCTGTTTCCGCCAAAGTAAGGGGGGTGGACGACAGCAATTCGCCCTGTTCAGCCGCGAGTACCTGATGCACGCCGTGGCCAAGTTCATGTGCCAAGGTCATGACATCACGCGGTTTTCCGAGATAGTTGAGCATGACGTAAGGGTGCACGGTTGTGACCGTCGGGTGTGCAAAAGCGCCCGGTGCTTTGCCATCTTTGACGCCTGCATCGATCCAACCATCGGTGAAGAACGGCTTGGCAATTTCGGCCATGCGTGGGTCGAACGCGGCGTATGCGTCCATCACCGTTGTCTCGGCCTCATCCCAGCTGACGGTGCGATCGTCTTCCATCGGTAGCGGCGCGTTGCGGTCCCAGACTTCCATCGTCTCAAGGCCCATCCACTTGGCTTTGAGCGCGTAATAGCGGTGTGACAGGCGTGGATAGGCGTCAACGACGGCATTTCGCAGTGCTTCAACCACCTCGGGTTCGACGTGGTTGGACAGGTGGCGGCCCGCCTGAGCGGAGGGCATTCCACGCCAACGATCTTCGATCTCTTTTTCTTTGGCGAGGGTGTTGTGAACGCGGGCAAACAAGCCAACGTTTTCACCAAACACACGGGCGAGTTCGCGGCTACCTTTTTCACGGGTCGCGCGGTCCTGATCGGACAGCAGGTTCAGCGTACCCTCGATGTTCATTTCTACGCCATCAACGGTGAATTTAAGTCCAGCAATGGTTTCATCGAACAGCTTATTCCATGCGGATGTTCCCACAACAGACTGATCATGCAGGAACTTTTCCATCTCGTCAGACAATTGGTACGGCTTCATCGCCCGCATGCGGTCAAAGATGGGTTTGTATCGCGCAAGGTCGGCGTCTGCTGCCAACAGCCCGTCGACATGGGCGTCGTCCATGCGGTTGAATTCCAGCCCATAGAACACCAGCGGCGTTGTAAACGTGGTGACTTTGTCCTGCGTGTCGGACATGAATTTACCGCGCTCAGGGTCTGTGGTGTGCTGGTAATAACGCAAGCCCGCGAATGACATGATGCGCCCAGCGATGATGTCGATTTGCTCATACCGTTTGACGGCTTCGAGCAATCCATCGGCATCCAGATCGGCCAGTTTACCTTCGTAATCAGATGCAAAGCTTTGGCAGGCAGCCTCGAGCCAATCCATATCGCGCTTAAGTTCTTTGGCGTCGGTGGACGGGTACAGGTCCGTCAGATCCCATTCTGGCAGGTCACCGAATGGTGTGCCGGAGGATGAATTAGCGTCAAATGTGCGGGGGTCAAACATGGAAGCCTCATTGTTGGTTTTGTCTTATGTAGGCACGCGCGGCGGATTTGGCTAGACGGCCCTCCGGGGGGGTATTTTTGAAACAAAAGAAAATGGGAAGCAGCGCGACGTATCTTTCGACCGGCGCTTAGACCATTTCTGGAGTTTGCGCGAGAAACAGGCGTTCCGCGCCGTCAAGAACGCGGTCGCGTATCTCAGGTTTCTCCATCAAAACCTCATGGCGGCCGTTCTCAAGAACGACGAGTTCACCGCGCCGCCAATTTTCCATGCGTTGGTAAATGCGAGCAGGATCGACAATCGCCTCGTCAGTGCCAAGGAATGTGAGGCAAGGAATGTCAGGCGATGGGCGCTGCGAAAGCGTGCGCATTTCGCGCAAGGATTCGTTCAGCCAGTGCAAGGATGGACCACCCAACGCAAGATCAGGGTGGGTCTTGAGCTGGTTTTGGAGCAATTCAAAACTGCTGATATCCGACGTGAGCGTGTTGTCGCCTGCTTCAGCGCGCAAAACGTAAGTTTCTGCTTGTTGGCCCGGTGCGAAGATTTCGGAAAAGCCTAACGGCTTACTAACCGAGCTAAGACCCCAAGCGATCGGGCGCAAAGCAGCAGACATTTTGATACCCCACATCGGTGCCGTGAAGACAGCGGATTGCACCGGCAGCCCGTCATGAAGCGCGCGCAAACCGATGCAGCCGCCCATTGAATGCCCGAGCAGGTGATAAGGTTCGGGAAGGCCAAGCGTTTTGACATGCGCGAGCATGGCTTTCACGTCGAGCTGATAGTCCTCAAACGTTTCAACATGGCCAACGGCGCGGTTTTCCAGCAAGCGATCTGCGATGCCTTGGCCGCGCCAGTCAATTGCAACAGACGCAAAGCCACGCTTGGCAAGGTCTTTGGCTGTGCGGCCGTATTTTTCAATGTATTCAGTGCGTCCAGGGAAGATAAGAACCGTTCCCTTTGCATCTGCGACAGGCCAATGGCCGACGCGAATGCGGACCCCATCCACGGTCAATAACCAATGGCAAATTCCATCAGAAATTCCAGCGATATCAGCGTGGTAGGGGGCCGCGTTTGTCATATTAGCTCAGCACTCCGGCGAGTTTCATCGCAAGGCCCATGTCGCCATCAACGGCCAGCTTGCCTGTCATGAAGGCGGATGTCGGGTTTTGTTCACCGTCAAGGATCGCCTTGAACGTATCCGCGCTTGCAGACAGCGTGACGTCTGCATCGTCGTCAGCCGCGCGTGCGCCGTTTGCGTCGATTACAATGGCGCCTTCGCCTTCGATGTCGAATTTTGCGGTCCCGTCAAAACCGTCTGCGCCCATTTTGGCGTTCAGGGCGTCAACGGCTTGGGTGATAACGTCGCTCATAATGTGGTCTCGTCCTTTGTTATGACCCCGAAGTTGTGATGCAGGGCCTCTGGTAGATCGCGCGGTATGCGCTACACTCTCCACTATGGGCATTAAGAAACATCTTCACAATTCTATCGTGGCGGCACTTTTTATAGGAGTGGGGATTTCCACACCTATTTACGCGCAAACGAGCGCTGAAGCTGACCGTTTAGATCAATTGTTTGAACAATTGCTTGAGGCAGAGCCGGGTGAGTCGGAGCGGATTGAGGGCCAAATCGTTACGGAATGGTCCAAAAGTGGCTCAGCGGCGATGGATTTGCTGTATCGACGCGGGGACGACGCGCTGGTCGCTGGCACCCCTGAAATTGCAGTCGAACATTTCACGGCTTTGGTGGATCATGCGCCAGATTTCGCCGAAGGATACAACGGGCGGGCCACTGCCTACTATCAGATGGGGCTGATCGGCCCTGCGATTGATGATTTGCGTCAGGTCTTGGTGCTAGAGCCGCGCCATTTTGGGGCGATGACGGGTGTTGCGGTTGTGCTAGAAGAAATCGGACGCCCAAACGACGCACTTGAGGTCTGGCAAAAGGTTGAACTGCTGGCCCCGAATAATCCGGAAGTCTTTGCGATGATTGAAAGATTGCAGGTCCAACTACGCGGCGAAGCGCTTTAACGTCTTTTAGGGAATGTGAACATGTCGACCCTGAATAGCGGGCGGGTTGTGGCTGTCTTGGGGCCCACCAATACAGGTAAAACGCACTACGCGATCGAACGGATGCTGGCGCATCGCACCGGTGTAATCGGCCTGCCGCTGCGATTGCTGGCGCGTGAGGTTTATGACCGCATCGTCGCGTTGCGCGGCCCAAGCGTGGTGGCGCTGGTGACGGGTGAAGAACGTATTGTGCCGCCGCGTGCGAAATACTGGGTCAGCACCGTTGAAGCAATGCCGCAGGATATCGGCGCGGACTTCGTGGCGATTGATGAAATCCAACTCTGTGCCGATCTGGATCGCGGGCATGTGTTCACTGACCGCCTGCTGCGTATGCGCGGGTTACATGAGACCCTTTTCATGGGTGCTGAGACCATGTGGGGCGCAATTGCGAGCATGGTTCCCGAGGCGGAGTTCCTGAAACGGGAACGGTTCAGTACGCTAACGTATTCAGGTTCCAAAAAGATAAGCCGGATGCCTGCGAGATCGGCGATCGTCGGGTTCTCGGTTGAGAATGTGTATGCAATCGCCGAGCTTTTGCGCCGTCAAAAGGGGGGCGCTGCGGTGGTTATGGGGGCACTTTCGCCGCGCACGCGCAATGCGCAGGTCGAAATGTATCAAAACGGCGATGTCGATTATCTAGTCGCGACGGACGCCATTGGGATGGGCCTGAACCTTGATGTCGATCACGTGGCGTTTTCGGGAATCACTAAGTTTGATGGCCGTCGTATGCGTCATTTGATGCCGAACGAGCTGGCGCAGATCGCCGGACGCGCTGGGCGCCATATGAACAACGGCACGTTCGGTGTGACCGGTGAGGCGCCGTTACTGGATGACGATGTGGTGGATGCAATTCAGGACAACCAGTTCGCGCCGGTTAAAAAACTGCAATGGCGCAATGCGCGGCTGCAGTTTGGTTCGGTCAAACGCCTCATTCAAACGTTAGAAGAACGCACAGATGATCCGTGGCTAACCCGCGTGCGTGAAAGTGATGACCTAGGTGCGCTAAAGGCGGTTTCCGCCGATGCTGAAGTTGCGGCGCGCGCGACAGATGGGCCGTCGGTGCATATGCTGTGGGACGTGTGCGGCATTCCGGATTTTCGCGGCATCAGCAACGCCGAACATGCACAGTTGTTAACCGATATTTATAACTTCCTACATCAAACAGGACGTGTGCCCGACGATTGGCTTGCAGGGCGCGTAAACCGTATTGATCGAACAGATGGCGACATCGATGCGCTGTCAAAACGGTTGGCATATATCCGCACATGGACTTACGTGGCCCAGCGTAAAGGTTGGGTAAGTGACGAAAGCCATTGGCGTGAGGTGACGCGGGCTGTAGAAGACCGCCTATCAGATGCGTTGCATGAACGCCTGACAGCAAGATTTGTGGACCGGCGGACAAGTGTTTTGCTTCGCCGGCTCAACCAAAAGGAGGGCCTTGTGGCCGACGTAAACGACAAAGGTGAAGTGACTGTCGAAGGACAGTTTGTTGGAAAAATCGAGGGATTCCGGTTCCGTCAGGACAAGGATGCGTCAGCCGAAGAAGCGAAAACCATTCGCGCGGCATGCATTCAGGCACTGGCTCCGCAGTTCCATTTGCGCGCGGACCGTTTCTATAACGCGCCCGACACCGAGATTGATTTCACCGAGCAAGGTGGCCTGATGTGGGGTGCCGAGGCCGTTGGGAAACTGGTCGCAGGCCAAGATCCATTGAAGCCGACTGTTGTTGCGTTCGTCGATGATGAGGCTGGCGCGGAGGTTGCTGAAAAAGTGCAGCGCCGTTTGCAGCACTTCATTGACCGCAAGATCGCGACCGCGTTTGAGCCGATGTTGAAGATGAACGCGGACGAGGCCATGGAAGGTCTCGCCAAAGGATTTGCCTTCCGTCTGTCCGAAAGTTTCGGCGTTGTTCCACGCGGTGATGTCGCCGATGAGGTCAAAGCGCTTGAACAAGACGCCCGTGGTACATTGCGTAAGCACGGTGTTCGTTTCGGCCAGTTCACGATCTTTATGCCGTTGCTATTGAAGCCCGCACCAACACGTTTGCGTTTGGTTTTGTGGAGCCTTTCTAAAGGTTTGCAAGACTTCCCTGAAGCGCCGCCCCCAGGCTTGGTCACTGTGCCAACCATTGATGGCCTGCCTGACGGAACATACACAATGTCAGGCTACCGCGCCGCTGGTGCGCGCGCGATCCGGATCGATATGCTGGAACGCCTTGCAGATATGCTGCGCGACCAGAACACGCGTGCGGGTTTTGAGGCGACGGCGGATATGCTGTCGATCACAGGCATGACGCTTGAGCAATTTGCGAACCTCATGGAAGGTCTTGGCTACAAGGCTGAAAAGGGCGAACGCGAGAAGGTGAAAGCGACGCTAGAGGCCACGCCGGATGCTGAGGCCGCTGAAGTCGCACCTACTGAAAAGGCCGAAGAAGGCCCTGAGATGGAGGTGTATTACACCATCACTTGGGCACCTAAGCGCAGCCCACGCCCACAAGGCGACAAGCCACAACGCAAAGGCCCGCCAAAGGGCAAGCGCGGTGGTAAACCACAACGGGACAACAAGGCGCAGAACTTCTCGGCACGTCCGCCGCGGAAGGAAAAAGCAATTGATCCCGACAATCCGTTCGCCGCTGCCTTGGCAGGGCTTAAGAAGGATTGAGCGAGGCTGCTGACAGTCTCCGATTAGACAAATGGCTCTGGCACGCGCGGTTTTTTAAATCGCGCGGGCTGGCCGCCGCGCTCGTTAAGTCAGGGCGCATTCGGGTGGATGGCACGCCTGTTTCCAAACCAAGTCGCGCGATCTCGGCCGGTGTGGTGCTGACTTTCCCAAAAGAAGACGAGGTGCGCATTGTTAAGGTGCTGGGTCTCGGCGTGCGGCGTGGACCAGCTCCGGAAGCACAAGCTTTATACGAAGATTTGACTCCGGCACGTGAGCCGCGAATTAACCCATTAGAACATAGGGTTGGTGGGCGTCCGACCAAGAAGGACCGCCGTGACATGGACATCTTAAAGGGGTCCCGCTGATACGGCCCTAATGTCAGGTCTTGAAGGTCTTGCGGGTGGTCGTTACAGACGCCGTGACCACAAAGGACACGAGACTATGACCTACATCGTCAATGATGCCTGCATTGCTTGCAAATACACTGATTGCGTTGAAGTTTGCCCCGTAGATTGCTTCTATGAGGGTGAGAACATGCTCGTGATTCATCCTGATGAATGTATCGACTGTGGCGTCTGTGAACCTGAATGCCCTGCGGACGCGATTCGCCCCGATACTGAGCCGGACATGGAAAAGTGGGTTGAGTTTAACCGCAAGTATTCCGAAAAATGGCCGGTTATCATCACCAAGAAAGACCAATTGCCGACAGCCGAAGAGATGGACGGCAAAGAAGGCAAGATGGACCTGTTTTCTGAAGCGCCAGGTGAGGGCGGCTAAAACGCCGACGTGCAGCATATCAATATGCTAGTGGGAATCAGGCGATTTTTGTGCTATGATGGCTTTAATGCCGCGTTATTGCTGAACCAGATTTGACGATGTGATCTGACGGAGACCTATGGTCGCCGCCGGATTTTTTGTCGTGTGGTGATGCTGAATTTGAGAGAAGGACCAGTAGAATGGCCAAGAAGAAATATGATTACAGCCCGAATGATTTCGTCGTTTACCCCGCGCATGGGGTTGGCAAAATCGTTTCGATTGAAACGCAAGAAGTTGCAGGCTTTGAGCTGGAAATGTTCGTGATCGCGTTCGAAAAGGACAAGATGACGTTAAAGGTTCCGACGAATAAAGCGGAAGAAGTGGGCATGCGTTCGCTTGCGTCAGCCGATGTTGTTGCTGATTGCATGAAAACGCTGAAGGGCAAAGCGAAGGTCAAAAAGGCCATGTGGTCCCGCCGTGCGCAGGAATACGAGCAGAAGATCAACTCTGGCGATCTGATCGCGATTGCTGAAGTTGTCCGTGACCTGCACCGTGCCGATGATCAGCGCGAGCAGAGCTATTCCGAACGTCAGCTGTACGAAGCCGCACTTGAGCGTCTGACACGTGAATTTGCGGCTGTTGGCAATGGCAACGAAACCGATGCAGGCAACGAGATCACGGATACACTTCAAAGCCGCGCATCTGCAGCCTAAGTTTCTGTTAAAGAATTGAAAAAGCCGCCCCAAGTGGGCGGCTTTTGTTGTTTTTAAGGAGGCTTAGCCAATCGCAAGGGCGCTTATGCCAGACGATCGAGAAAGTGAAAGTCAGAGCGCGCGATGTCCGATGTCGGTGCGATAAAAACCCTCGGGCCAATCGACCTGCTTGGTCATTGCGTAGGCGCGTGCGTGGGCGTCTTGAAGCGATGCGCCACGGGCCGTGATGTTGAGGACGCGGCCACCTGTCGCGATTGTTTGACCGTCTTTTTCTGCGGTGCCCGCGTGGAATGTCATTTCAGACGATGTTTCGGGAAGGGCGTCTAGACCTTTGATTGTTGAACCTTTTTCGTAAGATCCTGGGTAGCCGTTAGCGGCCATCACGATGGTCATCGCGTGATCATCTGCCCATGTTGGTGAGACATCTGAGAGGCGGTTCTCGGCGCAGGCATGTAGAAGGTCTAAGGCTTGCGCGCCAAGCCGCATCATTAGGACCTGACATTCGGGATCCCCAAAGCGTACGTTGTATTCGACGAGGCGGGGCTTTCCGTCTTTGATCATTAGCCCTGCATAGAGGATGCCTTGAAACGGAGTGCCACGTTTGGCCATTTCAGCGACCGTTGGCTTTACGATTTCATTCAACGCAATGTCCGCGATGGCATCGGTAAGAACCGGAGCGGGCGAATAGGCGCCCATACCGCCGGTGTTCGGGCCTTCATCGCCGTCAAAGGCGCGTTTGTGGTCTTGTGCGGTGCCAACGGGAAGGACGGTTTCGCCGTCACAAAGGATAAAGAAAGACGCTTCTTCGCCATCCATGAATTCCTCAATAACGACTTCAGCGCCAGCAGCGCCAAACTGACCACCAAGCATATCATCAATTGCAGAGTGCGCGGTTTCGAGGTCCATCGCGACTACAACGCCTTTACCGGCCGCAAGTCCATCGGCCTTGATCACGATAGGCGCGCCTTGCTGATCGACATAGGCATGCGCCTGCGTCGCGTCCGTAAAGTGCCCATAACCGGCTGTTGGCGCGTCGCATGCGTCGCAGATTGCTTTTGTGAAAGCTTTGGACGATTCCAACTGCGCCGCGGCTTTGGAACATCCGAAAACGACAAGCCCGTTTCCGCGTAAAATATCCGCGACACCAGCGGCGAGGGGGGCTTCTGGCCCGATGATGACGAACTCAACCGCGTTTTCTGCGCAGAACGCCGCGACTGCATCGCCATTTTCGATGTCCAGATCAGCACATTCAGCGATTTGGGCGATTCCAGCATTGCCAGGGGCAACAATTAGGCGATCACATTTAGGGTTTTGCTTTACGGCCCATGCAAGTGAATGTTCGCGTCCGCCGCCGCCCAAGATAAGGATGTTCATCAGCTGTTTCCCTTCCGCTTTGCTGCCGTTTAAGGTGCGCAGGAAGTCAGCACAAGAGCACCCAATGGACCTAATTGACGAACCCGAAGCCGCAGGCAATACCCCTGAATTTACGGTGAGCGAGCTTTCAGGCGCAGTGAAACGCGCCATTGAGGGCGAATTTGGCCATGTGCGGGTCAAAGCAGAAGTGGGGCGCGTCGTGCAGGCGCGATCAGGACATTTGTATTTTGACCTTAAGGATGATCGCAATGTTCTGGCCTGCACCACGTGGAAAGGGCAGGTTTCGGAACTTTCGGTTATCCCCGAAGAAGGCATGGAGGTCGTCGTTCACGGCCGAATGACCACGTTCGGTAGCCAATCCAAATACCAATTGAACGCAACTGAAGTTTCTGTGGCGGGTGTGGGCGCGCTCATGGCGATGCTTGATAAGCGCAAAAAGGCGCTTGAGGCTGAGGGGCTGTTTGCGGCGGATCGAAAGCAAGGCCTGCCGTTTTTACCTGAAGTTATCGGCGTTGTGACATCGCCGACAGGTGCGGTAATTCGTGATATTCTGCATCGCTTGCGGGACCGTTTTCCACGCAAGGTGATCGTTTGGCCAGTGGCAGTTCAGGGCAAAGAGTGCGCCCCGCAAGTGGCGCGTGCGATTGAGGGGTTCAATGCAATGACGCCAGGGGGCGCATTGCCACGTCCAGATTTGATTATCGTGGCGCGTGGGGGCGGCTCTATTGAGGATCTTTGGGGGTTTAACGAAGAAGCCGTGGCACGCGCGACGGCTGCATCTTCCATCCCTCTTATCTCGGCCGTTGGGCATGAAAC
Source organism: Octadecabacter temperatus (assembly GCF_001187845.1). Taxonomy (NCBI): domain Bacteria; kingdom Pseudomonadati; phylum Pseudomonadota; class Alphaproteobacteria; order Rhodobacterales; family Roseobacteraceae; genus Octadecabacter; species Octadecabacter temperatus. The sequence continues at coordinate 896,191 of NZ_CP012160.1, forward strand.
CGATACGACATTGATCGATTTCGTATCTGATCAACGTGCGCCTACACCGTCTGCGGCCGCCGAAATGGCGGTTCCGGTACGGTTGGATTTGATGGCTGCAGTAGACCAGATGGGCGCGCGCGCATCCCGCGCTGTGAGTGATGCAGTGGTGCGGCGTAAACAGCGTGTCGCGGATCTGGCACGGGTGCTTCCGAAACCGGAACAGCTGACCGAAGACGCCAAACAACGGTTTGATTATTGGTCAGAAAAACTGGATGCAGCGCTTCAGGCACGCGTTGGTGTCGGGCGTTTGCGTCTGGGAGAAGTCGCAGGCCATCTGCGCCCGAGCATGTTGAACAACCGGATCATCCAAGGGCGTGAGCGATTGGACAGCCGAAATGCGCGGCTTGTTTCGGCGGCCGTGACCCAAACTCAACGCCAACGTAGCCGTCTGGATGCATTGGACCGGATGCGCGAAACATTGGGCTATCGCGAAACTTTGAAGCGTGGTTATGCCGTGGTGCGGGGGGATGGCGATGTCGTCACGACGGCGAAAGCTGCAAAAGCCGCTACCTCACTTGAAATCGAATTCGCCGATGGAAAAATGAAACCTGCGGGCAAACAAACCCTCAAAGCCAAAACCAAAATTCCTGCCCCTGATCAAGGCAGTCTCTTTTAGCTTTCTTTGGCTTCTAAATACTCAAAATACCGCCCGCTGCCTCAGGCACCAACGCCGCCGCAAACCAATGGTTCCGTTTCAGCAAGCTGATATAGGATCGATCCAGCAACGCGACCGACAAAATCTGCACGTATCTGACCGTCATTGTCATAGACATACCAGCATTGCGGGTCAGGCTCACTTTCATAAGTAAAACAGATGCTTGGCCCAATTTCAGTTGGAACTTCGGACCATTTTCCAACTTCACACTCACCGCCAATGAACGACCAGATCACCTGACGGTTCGGCGCGTAATATTCAATGCCGTAAGGGCCCGTTGCGTTGGAATAGGTCAAGGTTTTACCTGTTACCAAAGCCTCGAAGGCATCCCCGTCGATTGGAGTTTCGGCCCATGCGGGGCTGGCTAGTACAAGAGTAATGATAAATGTACGCATGCCCGAATTCTGGCAGAAACGGCACCGCGCGGAAAGTCCAAAGTCGCTATTGCGAAGGCTGTTGCCACTGCGCGGCATGTGGATCCATGACGCGGCGCCAAAGACGCGGATAAAGCGCAACACAGGCCATAACCGGCAAGGAGCGTGGCAACATCGGCATGTCGTCACTTAACCGCAACGCTGGGAACGCACGCGCGGGATGGGCGTGGTGATCCGAATGGCGCGGCGCGTTTAGCATTAACGCAGAGGACATTAGGTGTGGTGCGTTCCAAGAATGGCGTGCACCCACTGGTTCGGGTTTGCCGTTCTCCAAGATGCGCCGCGACAGCCCGTAATGTTGTACATAATCAGACAACATCAGCTGCGTTTGGGCAAACCCAGCAAGACACAAAGCTGCCAGAACACCGGTCGCGCCGCCAATGACTGCAGCGGTAATCACCGCAAGCGCGGCACCGACAACATAGGCGTAATAAGGATGGCGCCACCAAGGACGACCAGATTGTGGAAAACGGCGGTTCTCGGCGCGAAGACCTTCGCGAAAGCCGCCTTTCCATGCTCTTGCAAAGAAACGATAAAAACTTTCACCACTGCGTGCCGTGCTCGGGTCGGATTTCGTGCCGACATGGACATGATGCACCAATGTATGCGCTGAGAGGTGATGCCCGAACAGGACCGAAATATAGATCCAGCGCCCCATGCGGCGAAGCCAACGGCCGGGGCGATGGATGAGTTCGTGGGCGTTTGAATTGCTAACTTGCCCCATAAACAGCCCCGCAGCCGTGAAGACGACCAGCTTTTCCCACAGGACAAGATCGGTCCAGCCGCTAAGTGCCGCGACGACCAAGAGCCACAGTGCAAAATGCGCCAGCGACAACGCAACAGACAAACGGTCAGCCGAAGGAAACTCGTCGCCTTCAACTGTCGTCAGGGTCCGGCTGATCAGCATGTCCAGACTTGCGGTCAGTGCTGTCATCCAAAACAGGCCCGCAACAGCCCAAATCCCACCCCAAATCGCGCCAGCAGCGATAAGTGTAGGCGCCATCAAAGTGACGATTGAGAAGATTGGCATCGGGTTTTGCACAGGCATGCTCGCGATATAGGTGGAATTTGCGCAAATCTAACGCGACATGGCGTCTCAAGCGAGGCTTGGATAAGGAATTTTCGTGGTGGCGGGTTACTTCCGCGCATTTGGCCTATTAAGTGTTACCAAAGCCTTAGTTCGGAGCCCTCAATGGCGTTTTTCAAGAAGCTCAAAGACCGTTTGTTCAAATCATCCTCAAAAATTGAGGAAGGGTTGGACGCTATCATTGAAGATGGTGGCGTAGAGGAAGAAATTGAGGCGGTCGAGCCGGACGATGCGGCCGTTGCTGAGGCACAGGCCGCTGAGGAAGCACAAGCCGCCCTTGCCGCAGAAGAAGCGGCCCGGGTGGAAGCCGCGCGCGTGGCCGAGGTTGAGCGTGAACAAGAAGCGGCGCGTTTGGCTGAAGAAGAGCGCGCGCGTGAAGCAGCGCTGAAAGCTGAAGAATTGGCGAAAGCTGAACGCGAAGCTGAAGCAGCCCGTCAAGAAGAAGCGCGCAAAGAAGCTGAAATTGAACAGCGTGAAGCAGAGGCGCGTGCGATGGCCGAACAAGCCGAAAAAGAACGTCAGGCTGCGGAAGAGGCGGCACGCATTGCTGCTGAAAAGGCGCAAGCGGAAGCCGATGCAAAGGCGATCGAAGAGGCCAAAGCCAAGGCAGACGCCGCAGAGGTCGCGCGACTGGAAGCTGAGCGGTTAGAGCGAGAGCAAGCGGCGCAAGCTGCGGAAGCTGAACGCCTAGCTCAAGAAGCGGAACGCGCTGAGGCGGCACGTGTGGCAGAAGCCGCGCGTCTGGAAGAAGTGGCGCGTCAGGCCGAAGCTAAACAGTTGGCAGAGGACGCTCGTCGTGCAGAAGAAGCGCAGCAAGCCAGCGAAGCGCGTGAAGCGGAATTGGCGCGTCAGGCGCAAGCGCAAGCTGAAGAAGAGGCAAAGCGCGCAGAAGAATTACAGCGTGCAGAGGCCGCGCGCAAAGCCGAAGAAGAGCGCCTTGAGGCAGAGCGGGCAGCACAAGAAAAAGCCGCTAAGCCGGGCTTGCTTGGGCGGTTGCTTGGGCGCGGTGAAAAGAAAACCGTCGTACGCCGCGAGTTGGACGACGACATGTTGGAACGCCTTGAAGAGCTGTTGATCAGCGCGGATATGGGCGTCGACACAGCCCTGCGCGTGACGTCTAATATGGCGGAAGGGCGGTTCGGAAAACGACTTTCTACGCAAGAAATTAAAGAATTACTTGCTGGTGAAATCACCCGCATTATGGAACCTGTCGCGCGTCCGATGCCGCTTTACCCGACCAAACCGCAGGTCGTGCTGGTGGTTGGCGTGAACGGATCTGGTAAGACGACGACGATTGGCAAGCTCGCCAGTCAGTTTCAGGCAGCTGGTAAAAAGGTGGTAATCGCAGCGGGCGACACTTTCCGCGCGGCTGCGGTTGAACAATTGCAGGTCTGGGGTGATCGCGCAGGCGTTCCAGTTTTGACGGCACCCGAAGGATCGGATCCCGCATCATTGGCATTCGAAGCGATGGAACAGGCCGCGCGCGACGGGGCTGATCTGTTGATGATCGACACCGCCGGACGCCTTCAAAACCGCTCGGATTTGATGGAAGAGCTGCAAAAAATCGTGCGTGTGATCCGCAAGAAAGACCCCGACGCGCCGCACAACACCCTGTTGGTGTTGGACGCGACGACGGGGCAGAATGCGTTGTCACAGGTTAAGACGTTTCAGGAACTTGCCGACGTCAGCGGTTTGGTGATGACCAAGCTGGATGGCACGGCAAAGGGCGGCGTGCTGGTCGCATTGGCCGATAAGTTCGGCCTTCCAATTCATGCAATCGGCGTGGGCGAGCAGATTGATGATCTCGCGCCGTTTGACCCTGAAGAATTTGCAGCTGCACTAACAGGACTTGAGTTATGAGAGGTTATGTATTCGCCGCGCTGATGTTCTGCGCTGGCCAAGTTTCGGCACAAGAACGCATGGAGATGTCGGCGTGCCAACAAGGTTGGGCAACCGTGGTCCCAATGATCACGCCAGACGCACAGCTTCCGCAAATGTCAGTAACTGACGATGGTTGGTGCCAGATCGATGATTTGACGCTGCCAATAGATTTGAACTCGTCATTTAAGGTTGAAACGTTTCGTTGGCGCGCATCGGATATGGCGCGGGTCGTTGAGGAAGGCTTGCCTCCTCGTGCCCTTGAAATTGAGGGCATCGGGTTCGCTGTTTCGGCACAAACCGGTGATCCGGTTTTTGACTACCTGCTGGAGCTTCAATCCTCTGCCGCTAACTCGGGTTTTGGGCTTTCGGTGCGCTGGGACGGCGTGCAAAACGCGGTCTTTGTAGATGAGGCTTACGTTGATTTCTTTGTTGGAAACCGGATCGAAGCCACCGCGCGCATCGATGGTGTGGATCTTACAGATCAGACAACGATGCAAACCAGCGTCGGCAGTATGGGGCTGAAAGACCTAATCGTAACCACACAGTTCGCAGGCTGGTTTGAGACCTATGTCGCGCTGCCATTGGGGACGGGTTTGCTAACTCAAGATGGAATTGCACCCGAGGTTCAGGTTCAAAACCTTCAATCGCAAGCGATTGAAATTATTAATAATATGCCGGACAGTATTGTCCCATCTACGAGCCGTGACGCGCTAGGTGCATTTATTCAAGACTTACCCGGACCACGCGGAACTGCCCGCCTACAACTGAGCGCGAACCCACCTCTTGGGGCTGCTCGCATGACACCGTTTGCACTGTTGGGGCGTGAGCCGACGCTGGATGAAATCGTCGAACTGGGTTTAGGCGGCGTTGCGCTTTTATTCACGTGGACACCAACAGGGGATGACAAATGAAGCACATAGTTCCAGCAATCCTGATCGCGTTGACGGCAATGCCGGCAACGGCGTTTGAACGGATGATGCGGAGCGATTGCCAGGTCGCCTTTGAAAAGCTCGCAGACATCATGCAGCCTGATGATGTGAATACTGCCGTTATGTCGCGCAGCATTCGTGTAAGCCCGCAAGGCTGGTGTGAAATGCGCGGCGGGACCGCGGGTTTGGAAGATGCACAGTTTGATACGCTTGAATGGCGTGCCGAAGGCATTACCCGTTGGACGCGTGACGGTATCCCACCACTTGCACTCGAGGTTCGTATTTCCGGTATGGACCCTGATGAAATGCAAGGAGGTATAGACACGAAACGGCCCAACATAGACTTTGAGATGTTGTTGCGCCAACTGCCAGACGCCGGAATGATCGTGATTGAACACGCGACGATGAACAATGGCGCGGGTGACAGCCTGACGGTTTCAGGCGTTTTTGAACGTGTGTTCCTGTCTTCACCTTCCATGATGCAGGTTTCCATGGGATCAGCAGCGTTTAAGGCGGGTTTGGTATCGATGACGCTTGAAGGCACCCATGAAAACCCGTTTGGCTTTGGGATCGACGTTGAAATGCAGGGTGTTCCGCAAGCCCAGCGAGACGCGGCATTTGATCTGGTCTCAAGGTTGCCCGATGGCGTTCTTGATGGTGCATCCCGTGCAGAACTAACCGCATACGCAGGTGATTTACCAAAGCCGGTCGGAGAACTTGAAGTGTCAGTTGGTTCAGAGCGGGGCCTTGGGCTGATGCAGGTTGGCATGTGGGCCTACAACAGTTTCGAAGCAGTCATCAGCGATGAAGTCGATGGCAATGAGTTGGACATCCTCTTGGATGGGATAACCATTACAGCAGATTGGTCGCCTGATGCGCAACTCGCGGATTAACTAGAAACATGGTTGATTGGCTTAACTCGATTGCTGGAACGCCCGAGGGGGCGAGACTGGCAATGGCGTTGGCGTTAATGTCTGCGCTTGCGCATGCGGCTTTTGGTGCGTTGCAAAAGGGGCGGCATGATCCGTGGTTAATGCGCGGATCGATTGACGCGTCTTTAGTTCTTATCTCGGCACCTGTTGCGCTGTTTGTGGTGCCTTGGCCCAGTTACGCGACCTTTATGATCTTACTCGGTGCGATGGTGGTGCATTTTGCCTACAAATTGACTGTGGCCCTCGCATATGAACGGGCGGCTTACACTGTGGTTTACCCCGTCATTCGCGGCACGGGGCCATTGGTCACTGTGGTCGGCGCGACTCTGCTGTTCCAAGAGCATTTCACCGCGCTTCAATGGCTTGGCGTTGCGTGCCTGTCAGGGGCGATGTTGCTTTTGGCGTTGCGTAATATGGCTGCAGAAAAGGTTGACTTGCGCGGCCTCAAAATTGGCCTTCTTTGGGCCGTTGCGGGTGGTTTGCTGGTTGCAATCTACACGGTCTATGACGCTTACGGAATCCGGCAAAGCCCTGATCCATTTACCTTTTTGGCGTGGTTCTTCTTTTTGACAGCCTTGGATTTTCCGATCTTGGCCGCGTTTCGCGCGCGCCGTTATGGCGTTCCGGGCGGTGTTGGTTCGCTGTTGCGACGTGGCTTGGCAGGAGCGTTGATTGCGTGGGTTAGTTTTGGGGGCGTGATGATGGCGACGCGACTTGGTGGCGTGGGCGAGGCGGCTGTATTGCGTGAAACCTCAACCGTGTTTGCGGCCCTTATTGGGTGGTTCATCTTGGGCGAAACCGTCGGGCCACGTCGCCTGATATTGATGGCATTTATCGCTTTGGGGGCTGTAATTGTGCAGCTTGGCGGTTAGGTGAACGGGATGAGTGAAAAATCAGTGAACCCCGTCTTGAAGCAGGTCCTAGAATTGGGGCCAACAATCGTCTTCTTCGTGATCTATTTACGGATCAAAGAAGAGATCTACACCTTTGGTGGAACCGAGTATTCTGGCTTCATTGTTGCGACGATTGTTTTCGTACCGATCCTTTTGGCGTCTATGGCGGTGCTTTGGTATCTGACCGGAAAACTTAGCCGTATTCAGGTGTTTACAGCATTTATGGTCATCTTCTTTGGGGCCTTAACAGCATGGTTCAACGATGAGCGGTTCTTCAAGATGAAGACATCTATCGTGAACGGGCTGTTCGCGGTGATCCTTGGAATTGGACTGATGCGCGGAAAAAGCCTGCTGCAATACGTGATGGGTGACATGATCCCAATGGAGCAGGAAGGCTGGATGATCCTCACCAAACGTTTGGCGATCGGGTTTGCGGTACTGGCAATTGCCAACGAGTTCGTATGGCGCACCATGTCGACGGACGCATGGGTGAAAATCGAAACCTTCGCGTTTCCAGCGGCGTTGTTTCTGTTTTTATGGGCGCAGATCGTCATGCTTCAGAAATACGTGATTGAGCCAGATGAAGACGTAAGCGACAGTGAAAACCGCTAAGCGGACACTCGAAGATCGCGAATGTTGTGCAGCCCATTGATCGTCAATTCGTTTTCGAACCTGAGCCCTGTTATCTTTTCCATTGACCACATCACGACTGCACGCGTTTGCCCGAAGGTGTAGTCCAGCACGATTGTATCGCCTTTTTTGAATGGGTGATCGGTCATGATACATCCGCCGCCTAAGCTAATGTTGCAGATCGTGGCGCCAAGCATTTCCGGTCCTTGGCGTATCACAATAGGGAAATTTGCGGGATAACGCTTTTGACGGGATGACATGGCAACTCCTAACTCACTTCCCCAATGTCGCGGGCAAATATGTAGAAGTGGTTAACCACCCTTGAAAAGTACGCCTTGGTTCGCTTTTGCGAGGAAATGACTGCGAGCAGCAAAGGGCAAGTTGGTTGACGTCAAACATGCACAGGCGTATTCGACACTTAGTGGCGATTTGTTACCGGATTGCGGGCCACTTTAAATATTCTGCTAAAAAGGGAACGGGTTTGCCCCGATACCTTTGCCGGTGTCGGGGCTTTGTCGTTCAAAAGGGGACACACGAGATGAATAATTGGAAGAAACGCACCAAAGCGGTGCATGCAGGTACACGTCGCAGCCAGTACGGCGAGGTCAGCGAAGCTGTCTTTTTGACGCAAGGGTTTGTTTACCCTTCAGCCGAGGCCGCAGAAGCGCGTTTTGAGGCCTTGGGCGAGGATGAATTTATCTACGCCCGCTACGGCAACCCAACTGTTCGCATGTTCGAAGACCGCATGGCGTCATTGCTGGGCTATGAAGACGCGTTTGCCTGTACGTCCGGTATGGCTGCGGTGTCTGGCGCGCTGACGGCGCTGTTGAAAGCGGGCGATCATGTTGTGTCCAGCCGCGCGTTGTTTGGGTCATGTTTATATGTTCTTGAAGACATCCTTGCGCGCTTCGGCGTGGAAATCACGCTTGTGGATGGTACGGACAACGCCGCATGGGATGCTGCGATCCGGCCAGATACGACGCTGGTATTCCTTGAATCCATTTCCAATCCAACACTCGAAGTCGTTGATCTGCGCCATGTCTGCGAAACCGCCCATAAGGTCGGCGCGCTGGTGCTTGTGGATGACGCGATGGCAACACCGATCTATTCTTATGCCGCTGAATGCGGGGCTGATTTGGCCTTGGTGTCGACCACGAAACACGTGGACGGGCAGGGGCGCATGCTGGGCGGTTTGATCGCTGGCAACAAAGACTTAGTGCGTGGGCCCATTGAAACTTACATGAAACACACCGGCGGCGCGATGAACCCGTTTACGGCGTGGACGCACCTTAAGGCGTTGGAAACGCTCGATTTACGTGTGAACCAACAGTCCAGCACGACCTTGGCAATCGTTGAGGCCCTTGATGGGCACCCGAAACTTAACGCTGTGCGCTACCCGACCCATTCCGGCCATCCGCAGCATGAACTTGCACGTGCCCAGGCGGATTCAGGCGGGACAGTGATGGCGTTGGAAGTGAAGGGCGGCAAAGAGGCCTGCTTCAAGTTTCTTAACGCGCTGGAATTGTTCACCATTTCAAACAACTTCGCCGATGCTAAGTCCATCGTAACCCACCCTGCAACGACCACCCATCAGCGCCTTCCACAGGACCAGAAAGACTTGCTTGGGATTTCGGGCGGCTTGGTGCGCTTGTCTGCGGGGCTTGAGGATGCGGGTGATCTGATTGACGATCTGTTGGCCGCGCTCGACGCAATCTAGGGCCGATTTGTCGTTTACCGTGATGGACTAGCCTTTTCAGGGCTTTAAGGTCATTGTTTAAGGCGTATTGTTGGCAGGTTCACGCTTCGGGAGCACTATTGGTGGAAAACGATCACGATCATCCCCATGTTGAGGTTCTACGTGCCGCATCGAAAGGCGACGACATGAACATTCAGACCGGTGAGCCAGAGCGCACATTGACCCACGCCGAAGCAGCCGAGGCATTGGCCTTGTTACGCCATTGGGCAGGACAGGTGAGCGAAGAAGAAGTTGCAGCGCTTGATCCATTGGTGTCGCGTTTGGTGCCAGGCCGTGAGCTGAGCAATTATCCAGCGCTTGCGCGTGCCTATCCTGAAGAGTTCGAGGTTGATGAAACCTATAAGGCGTCCATGCCGGACCTACAGAATGGCCCAAGCAGCCTGATCAAAGGCGCAAAACGTGCGATCCAGCATGTAGGGATTTCCAACTTCCGCTTGCCGATCCGGTTTCATCGCCGCGATGGGGACGATCTGACGCTTGAAACTTCCGTCACGGGCACGGTCAGCCTTGAGGCCGAAAAGAAGGGCATCAACATGTCTCGCATAATGCGGACATTCTACAAGCATGCGGAAAAGACGTTTAGTTTCGAAGTGATCGATGCAGCCCTTGATGCGTATAAGACGGATTTGGAAAGCTTTGATGCCCGCATCATGATGCGCACGTCCTTCCCGATGAAAGTAGACTCGCTGCGTTCTGGCCTGTCGGGATACCAATATTACGACATCGCGCTTGAGCTGATCGAGGCCGACGGCGTACGCAAAAAGATCGTGCATTTGGATTACGTCTATTCCAGCACATGCCCGTGTTCTTTGGAGCTGTCAGAACATGCGCGCCAGTTCCGTGGGCAACTTGCCACGCCACATTCGCAGCGGTCCGTCGCGCGGGTGTCGGTAGAAATGGCCCAAGACGCCGACATTTTGTGGTTCGAAGACCTGATCGACATGTGTCGTGCGGCCGTTCCAACCGAAACGCAAGTCATGGTAAAACGCGAAGACGAGCAGGCCTTTGCAGAACTCAATGCTGCCAACCCGATCTTCGTCGAAGACGCCGCACGCCTTTTTGCTGAGACATTTCAAGCGGATAAGCGGATCACAGATTACCGCGTGATCGCGTCCCATCAAGAAAGCCTACACAGCCATGATGCCGTCTCTGTCTTGACCGAAGGCAGCACGTTTGACGCGGAATCCCTCGATCCGCGTCTGTTCGCGACGTTGTTTCACGTTGGCTAGGTTAGTACGTCGCGCTTGAACATCGCGCGCGCATAAAGCCATTGCGCGATCGCGAGGGCGATTATGGCCACCGTGAACAACATCTCAAAACTGGTCATCGTTGAAACAGCTGAGACTTCTGCAAAGAACAGATTGCGGATACTTGTTGCGGCCATCGCAATGAACGCTGCCAAATAAACGGGCACTGAAAAGCGGGACCGCAACAGCAACAACAGAGAACCCGCCACCGCAAGCCAGACCGCGAGCGCCCATGTCGCCATTGTCCAAGTTGGGAATGCCTCAAGGAATGCGAGGCGTTCAGCCGTGAAGTTTGCGATGTAGTTTTCGTTGCGCGAAACAGTCATGACGTAGTCCATTGCGCCCATCGCGTTCCAAGCCAACGTTAGGCCACCAACAGTCCATAAATGCCAAGGTGTTTTCATTTCGATCTCCAGTTTTCGCGTCGTGTTTCAGCATCTATAGTACAGTTTGGCAAAAATTCAGATAGTGAACTGCGCGACTGGACGTCGGATGGACCTCTGCTATGAGTCTGGCAGGCCCAATTTATCAAAACGGAAACCGCCATGACCGCCACACAACGCATCGTCCTTTCCAGTGATCACGCCGATATCGAGCTTCGCCAGACCATCGCAAAGCACGTGGCGGCGAAAGGTTACGAAGTTGTCGACATCGGCCCGATGACGTCGGAAAGCACGCACTACCCCATTCATGGCGAGGCCGCTGCGCAAAAGGTTGCGTCTGGTGACTGTCAGCTTGGGATTATTCTATGCGGTACAGGGCAGGGCATCATGATGGCTGCCAACAAGGTAAAGGGCATTCGTTGTGGCGTTTGCTCTGACACGTTTTCTGCCCGCATGATCCGCCAGCACAATGATGCGAACATGCTGTCTCTTGGTGCACGGGTCACAGGCGAAGGTTTGGCTCTTGATATCGTTGATGCCTATTTGGATGCCGAATTTGAGGGCGGACGCCATGCAACACGCGTGGCGATGATCGAACCTAGCTAATGGCAAGGTGCGTCGTCGCTTGACACGGCGCTTCCCTCAAGCCAACCGTTACCCATGTTAGACGTACGCCCTGTTGGATATGTGATCGGCCTTTTGGTCGCGGCCCTTGGGGTCACTATGTTCGCGCCTTTGCTGGCCGATCTGGTGTCGGGCAATGGGCATTGGCCGGCGTTCCTTGAAAGTGCTGTCATAACTATTCTCGTGGGCGGGCTTGTGTCTTTGGCGTGCCAGAACGGGGTCTCTTCCGGGCTAAGCATTCGTCAAACCTTCCTATTAACAACGCTTGTTTGGCTGGCGCTGCCGCTGTTTGGGTCCTTGCCGTTCATGTTGGGCGGGTCCGAGTTGAACTTTACCGACGCCTTCTTTGAGGCGATGTCAGGGCTGACGACCACGGGGTCGACTGTCATCACAGGAATTGAGACCCTCCCTGAGGGGCTAAAGCTGTGGCGCGGTGTGCTTCAATGGCTTGGCGGCATTGGTATTATTGTTGTGGCGATGGTGTTCCTGCCGGAACTGCGCGTTGGTGGTATGCAGATCTTCCGAAGCGAAGGCTTTGATACGATGGGTAAAATCCTACCCCGCGCGACTGAGATTTCGTCACGTATTTCGGTCATCTATGTCGGGCTGACGATGGCCTGCACGATCACTTATTCAGCGATGGGGATGAACAACTTCGACGCCTTCATCCACGCCATGACGACGATCGCGACAGGGGGGTTTGCCAATTACGATGCGTCCTTCGGGATGTTTGGCCCTGGGGTGGAATATGCCAGCGTTGTCTTCATGCTGCTCGCTGCGTTGCCGTTTGTGCGCTACGTTCAGTTGATATCAGGCGGTGGCGCGATGCCGCTTTTCAAGGATAGCCAAATTCGGACGTTCTTTTTTGTCGCCATAACGTTGGTCTTCGTTTTGTCTTTGTGGCAATGGGCCCAAAGTGAGCGCATGAACGAAACGGCGTTCCGCCAATCGCTGTTTAACGTTGTCTCTATTTTGACCGGCACCGGATATGCCAGCGCGGATTACATGCAGTGGGGGCCATTTGCCGTCACGATGTTCTTCTTCATTGGCCTCATCGGGGGCTGTGCGGGATCGACAGCATGCAGTGTGAAAATCTTCCGCTACCAACTTCTGTTCACATCCATCAAAGCGCAAATTAGGCGCATCCATTCCCCGAATGGGATCTTCACGCCGCGCTATCAGGGCCGCGCTGTTGGCGATGACGTTCTGAACTCGGTTATGGCGTTCTTTGTGGCGTTCATGGTGGCGATTGGCGTTGTTGGGGTCGCCTTGGCGTTTACGGGGCTCGATTTCATTACCTCAATTTCAGGCGCGGCAACCGCACTTGCAAACGTCGGACCTGGGCTCGGCAATGAAATCGGCCCAGCGGGGAGTTTCGCTGGGCTGAACGATACCGCAAAATGGATACTCGCAATCGCGATGCTGGTTGGACGGCTTGAGATCATGGCCGTCTTCACTATCATCAGCTGGCATTTCTGGAGAGACTAAGCATGACAACACGACCATTGGGTGCGCAGATTTCGCACATGTTGAAAGACCGCGGTGTTGATACGATTTTCGGAATTCCGGGGGTCCACAATCAAGAAATGTACCGCGGCATCGAAGAGGCCGGCATCACCCATGTTCTTGCACGCCATGAGCAAGGTGCGGGCTTTATGGCCGATGGTTATGCCCGTGCGACGGGTGGTTTCGGTGTATGCTACGTCATCACGGGGCCAGGTCTATGCAATACTATGACGCCCCTTGGCCAAGCCTATTCCGACAGTGTTTCCGTGCTGTGCCTGTCCAGCTGCCTTGACGATGTCGTGGGCCGTAAGGGACAGTTGCACCAGATGAAAGACCAAGTTGGGGCTGCTGCGACTGTCTGTGATTGGTCTGAAACCGCGCAGGATGCTAAGACTGCGTACCGCCTGATCGATCGCGCATTGAGCGATTTCTCAACAGGTGACCCACGTCCCAAAAACATCAGCGTGCCGATTGCAACGCTGCAAGGCATTGCTGAGCCACATGGAACCGCGCCATATGGTGTGGGGCGCTTGTTCCCTGATCACAAAGACATTGCGATCACCGCGAATGAGCTGCGCAATGCTAAGAAGCCCATGATCGTCTTTGGCGGCGGGGCCAAAGGATTGGTTGAGCAGAACCCAGATACAGGTGCCAGCCGAATTGCGCCTCTTCTCAGCCGGATTGCGCCGGCTACGTTCTGCACATTTGCGGGACGCGGAGTTGTTCCACTCGACTACCCGCTGCACTTCGGCCCGTTCCTGACGCGCCCAGACAGCGCCCGCGTAATCGGTGAGGCGGATCTGGTGATCGTCATCGGGTCTCAATTGGCTGAAGTAGATATCTGGCGCGAGCACCTTGGCCACACCGCCAAGATGATCCGCGTTGACACCAGCCAAGAAGCACTCACCACTGATGTGGACGCCTATTTCAACATCCACGCTGATGCGTCCGCTTTTGTTGATGAGCTTTTGGTTGAGCTTGGTGAAACAGAGCAATCTTCCGATTGGTCGTCCGCAGATGTCGCAAAAACCCGCACCAAATGGCGCAGCGAAGTGGATGCCGAATTCCCCAACATTTTGCCAATCATGGATGTTTTGCGCGACGCAATGCCGGATGACGCGATGATTTATTCGGATATGACCCAGTTCGCCTACGCGGCAAAAGAATGCTGGGACATGGGCCGCGTTGGGCATTGGCACCACCCATCAGGCTTTGGTACTTTGGGCTATGCGCTGCCCGCCTCCATTGGTGGGGCAGTTGCACGCAAAGGCAAACCGACCGTCTGCATTCATGGTGATTACGGTATCCAATACACAATTGCCGAACTTGCCACCGCCGTTGAACTGGGCGTTCCACTACCGATCATCATTTGGGACAATGGCAAGCTGGGTGCGATTGAGGACAGCATGGTCGCCGCACAGATCGCGCCTAATTCAGTGATCCAACGCAATCCTGACTTCTTGGCGCTTGCAAAGGCATATGGGGCAGAGGCGTCTCAACCCGAGACTTTGGCAGATATCGCGCCAGCCCTAGATGCAGCATTCAAAGCAGACGTGCCGACGATCATTCGCCTCACGCCTGCATTGATTGGAACCTAAACTTAGTCGTTCCAGCAGCTCACAAGAACGGCCATGTCGGCGGCCATCAAAGTCAGGGCTTCTGGGGTCATGTAGGCCACGGATTCGGTTGTCACGACGTTCAGGCCAGCACCTGTTACGGATGCTATGATCTGGTCGGCATCAACAGAGAATGACACTTCGGGTGGCAATGCCTGCCCGTTGGTCTGCACCTTCGGAAGCAACATCCCCAGAACCGCGCCGCCATTGTCATAGACTGGGCCGCCCGCATCACCGGGTTGTGCGTAAATCGATAGGCGTTTTACGTCATCTTCACCGTTCAACCCGCGAATATCGGCCAATGTGCCAAACGTCAGGGCAGGGGTCGTCAACACGCCACCGTATGGAAAGCCTGCAACAGCGACTTCGGCTTGAAGACGTGGAACACCTGTTTGGAACTCAGCAACCGCAGGCGGTGCAAGGCGTGTGGTTGGGCGCAGGATCGCAAGGCCAAGGTTTTCATCTTGATGCACAACAGTCGCCTCATGCTCCATGCCAAGGGTAATGGAGGTGCATTCACCGATGGCTTCGATTGTCGTCAGGACTTCGCCAGCCCCGTTGATGTAAAACCCAGAACGGTCACGAACGGGCTTACGCACAGCAAGACCGGCAACCAGATCAATGGCTTGGTCTTCATCGGGACGCGCAATGGCAGGGTCCAAAACGCCATCAATCGTTGCAAAACTCGCCTGCATTTCTGCCAGCACACGGCGGCGGCGTTCATCATCGCCAGCAGGCCAAACGAGCGTGAAGCCTTTGATTTGGTTGTTTTCAAGAACGACGGACGTATAGGAATGAACATTCTCGTCAAAGCCTTCGATCTCAAACCCACGGTCACGGCGGGACCGCTCACCTGTTGGCGGGATAATCGCCAGCGTTTGGAGGATTTCATATAGACCAAACATGCGCGTCTGATCGCCCGGTTGCGAGATCAGCAAAACCTGCGCGGCAACATCACCCGACGCATCAAAACGCGCGAACGGTGGTTCGTATTCCGCAAATTTCACGACGCCTGTTGGGATTTGCATTTCGATACCTGAAGCATCGTCGCGCACAAGCTGCAGGCCCATGCCGTCTAGGATTGAGTTATATGCGCCGAGCAACTCGGCACGCTGACCAGTCGTCAAAACGCCAGTCGGCTCATGGTTGTTGGCTTCTTGCCACGCAACCATAGAACGGCGCGTACCACGACCGTAAGCGCCATCAATCGCGCTGTCGTAAAAGCCAGCCCACTGAAGTGCAGTCTGCAACAGGCGCTTTTGATCACGATCAAGGGCTTGCTCGCTGGCTTGGGCTTCGCGAAGGGTTTCATCAGGCGTTTGAATGGGGTCGGGTTCTGGAACTGGTTCTGGCTCGACAGCGGCTACAGGCGTTTCCTCGTCCGTTGGCGCTTCAGTCGCTTGCGGTGTTTCAAGCTCAACAGGTTCCGTTGGGGCTGTTACGCCGACCGGCCAGAACTGCGTGCGGAAGCGACCGCCATCCACGATATAGCTATCGGCTGGGATAACACCTGCACGGCGCAACTGGTTCAGTTGGTTGTCGGCGTCTACCGCAGCATAGGGGCCAAGCGCGATACCGTACCATCCACCGGGAAGGGCGAACCCTGTGACGTCGGGAACACCTGCGGCTGCATATCCGCGTGCTGCGTCCTGTGCGCCGGTCAACGTGCGTTGTGCTTCGATCTGGACCCAAACGCTTTGTTGGGCTGCTGCCGGAAGCGCCATGAAGATACTAATAATAAGTGCTGATAAAATACGAAGCATGGCTGTGAAAACGTCCCTAAAATGTCTGGCGACTGCAATCCCAACCGCGCGTTCCGCGCTTTTTAACACTCTTGCGACAAAGCGCACGTGGAAAGTGGTCGAAGAATAAGGAAACTTGCAGGCGTACAAAGGGGATCGCGCTGATTTGCGTACATTGACCCTCGCTCCACAGCGACTTATGCAAGCGCCAGCAATACAAGAGGGTCCAATGGCCGATACACCACGCAGTTTTCAAGAGATTATCCTTCGTCTTCAGTCCTATTGGGCTGCAAAGGGCTGCGCGTTGATGCAGCCTTACGACATGGAGGTTGGCGCAGGAACGTTTCACCCTGCCACCACGCTGCGTTCATTGGGCGATGTGCCTTGGGCCGCGGCCTATGTTCAGCCTTCGCGTCGCCCAACAGATGGTCGCTACGGTGAGAACCCGAACCGCTTGCAGCACTACTACCAGTTCCAAGCCCTGATTAAGCCAAGCCCGCCCAACCTGCAGGAGCTGTATCTCGGGTCCTTGGAAGCCATCGGTATCGACATGGAGATGCACGATATCCGCTTTGTTGAGGATGATTGGGAAAGCCCGACATTGGGGGCTTCTGGCCTTGGCTGGGAAGTTTGGTGTGACGGGATGGAAGTGTCGCAATTCACTTATTTCCAACAGGTTTGCGGCCATGACTGCCACCCTGTTTCGGGTGAACTGACCTACGGTTTGGAACGCCTTGCGATGTATGTTTTGGGCGTGGATCACGTGATGGACATGCCGTTCAACGACCCTGATGCGCCGATTGCGCTGACTTACGGTGATGTGTTCAAGCAGGCTGAGCAGGAATACTCGCGTTTCAACTTTGATATCGCGGACACCGACATTCTGCTCACGCATTTTGAAGATGCGGAACGTGAATGTGCCGCGATTCTGAGCCACGAACACATTGACCCTAAGAACGGTAATAAAATCGTCATGGCACAGCCCGCCTATGACCAGTGCATCAAGGCCAGCCACCTGTTTAACCTGCTTGATGCACGCGGTGTGATTTCTGTGACCGAACGCCAAGCCTACATCGGGCGTGTGCGGGCGTTGTCCAAGCTATGTGCCGATGCGTTCCTTCAAACCGCCGCTGGTGGTTTTCAGGAGGCAAGCGCATGAATGCCACGCGCCTCGCAATTCTGGCTATCTTGATTCCTGCCGTTCTTGGCGGTGCATTCATGTATTACAACATTGTCTACGCAGGCTACGCCGAACTTACACCAGAGCAGGTTGGAGAAATCCAATTGGTCAGTGTCGTAAGCGGCGAGCCTGAGCCGATTATGTTGGATAATGTAATGGCTATCGACACGGTTGAAGACGGTGTTCGTATCTCCGGCGCGATTTCGTTCCGCGCTTGTTTCGATGCGCCGCAAAGTCAGGCCATGCTGTCTGAAACCTTTGAAATCATGGGTGATCCGGTCCCGTTGACTGCGCCGTCATGGTTTGAATGCTTCAACGCACAAGAAATTGGTAAGGCCTTAGAAGACGGCGAAGCCATCGCGTTCATGAGCGAAGAAAACATCAGCTTCGGCGTCGATCGTGTCGTCGCTATTATGCCAGACGGCCGCGGCTTTGTCTGGCACCAGCTTAATGCGTGCGGGGAGGCCGTTTTTGCCGGTGACAACACCCCCGAAGACTGCCCAGAACCGCCGGAGGATTTTTAAATGCCTGACCTGTTAATCGAACTTTTCTCCGAAGAAATCCCTGCACGTATGCAGGCCAAAGCCGCCGCTGATTTGCAAAAATTGGTGACCGACGGATTGGTCGAAGCCGGCCTGACGTATGCCGGTGCTGGTGCCTTTTTCACGCCCCGTCGTTTGGCGCTTTCTGTCGAAGGCTTGAGCGCCGAAAGCCCCGACACACGCGAAGAACGCAAGGGCCCAAAAGTTGGCGCACCAGATGGTGCGATTGACGGGTTCTGTCGCGGTGCAGGCGTGTCACGTGACAGCCTTGAAGCACGCGATACGGGCAAAGGCGAAGTCTACTTCGCCGTGATCGAAAAGAAGGGGCGCGGCGCGCCCGAAATTATTGCCGAAGTGCTCGAAAGCGCGATCCGTAACTTCCCGTGGCCCAAGTCCATGCGTTGGGGTAATGGTGCGTTGAAATGGGTTCGCCCACTGCATTCCATCATTTGCATTCTCAGTGACGAAGCCGGTGCCGAAGTCGTGGCAATGTCTGTTGATGGCATCAAGTCTGGCAACACGACGTGCGGTCACCGATTTATGGCACCGGATGAATTTTCTGTAACATCTTTCGAGGATTACGAGGCGAAGCTAAAGCGCGCCAATGTTGTTCTACGTGCTGATGAACGCGCGGATATGATCTGGTCCGAGGCGTCTAATCAGGCGTTCGCTGCTGGTTTGGAATTGGTCGAAGACAAGGACCTATTGGCTGAGGTCTCGGGCCTTGTTGAATGGCCTGTCGTGTTGATGGGCACCATCGCGGATGACTTTTTGTCATTGCCACCTGAGGTGCTGACAGCTTCCATGCGTGAGCACCAAAAGTTCTTCTCGGTGAAGGATAAGTCGGGCCAAGTTGTGCGGTTCGTAACGGTCGCAAACCGTGAAACCAAAGACCAAGGTGTGACCATTTTGGCAGGCAACCAGAAGGTGTTGTTCGCGCGTTTGTCGGACGCGAAATTCTTCTGGGAAAACGATCTGCGCGTCGCCAAAACTGGCGGCCAAGAGTGGCTCGATTCACTTGCGAATGTGACGTTCCACAACAAGCTCGGGACGGTTGCCGAATTGGTGGATCGCATGGCTTCGCTATCTGCCGAGATCGCGCCAATGGTCGGTGCTGATCCTAAAGACGCGGCAGAGGCGGCGAAATTCGCCAAGGCCGACCTGAGTTCAGAAATGATTTACGAATTCCCCGACCTTCAGGGTCTGATGGGGCGCTACTATGCCAAGGAGGCGGGCAAGACTGACGCCGTCGCATTGGCTGCGCAGGAACACTACTCCCCGCTGGGCCCGTCTGATGATGTGCCAAATGCGCCTGTGTCAGTGGCCGTGGCGCTCGCCGAAAAGATCGACAAGCTGACAGGCTTCTGGGCGATTGATGAAAAACCGACAGGGTCCAAGGATCCGTTCGCGCTGCGTCGCGCAGCCTTGGGCGTTATCCGATTGGTGCTGGAGAATGGCCTAACCGTTAAGTTGGATCGCTTCATTGACGCCCAATTGGTGCGCCAGAAGGTAAAGGTTTTCGACACGCTGTCTAACGATGAAGTAACTGAGCTGTTGGAAGAAATCGCCAAGCATGGTGTTTTTGGCGCTGCATTCAAAACGGCGAAAGATTTCTGGAAAGACAAGGATGTTTCACCATCCCAAGGGTTTAACGACCTTGGCGATGCTGTTCCTGACTTGTCCGTCGATCTGCTTTCTTTCTTCCACGACCGTCTGAAGGTCTACCTTAAGGACGAGGGCGTTTCCCATGATGCGATCGATGCCTCCCTTGCGATGCCGGGTAACGATGACCTGTTGTTGCTGGTGAATCGCGCTAAAGCATTGGCGGCGTTCCTGAAGACCGATGACGGTACCAACCTGATCCAAGGGTTTAAGCGCGCCAACAACATCCTGTCCCAAGCGGAAGAGAAGGATGGGGTTGAGTATTCTTTCGGGGCCGACGTGAAATTCGCAGAAACCGATGAGGAAAAGACGCTGTTTGCGGCGCTGGATGCCGCAGATGCAAAGATTGCGCCTGCGATGGCGGCCGAGGACTTTGCAACGGCGATGTCCGCTATGGCAGACTTACGTGCGCCGATCGATGCATTCTTTGATGCTGTTCAAATCAACGCGGACAGCGAAGTTTTGCGCCGTAACCGCCTGAATATGTTGCACCGTATCCGGACAATCTGCCTCAGCGTGGCCGATTTACGAAAGCTTGAGGGTTAATCCAGAAGTTAAGGATTTCTTAAGGTTCTCCTTGCCCTGTGGGGGCACCGCACTATGGTGTCCGCCAGGGGGATGCCGCAGTGCAGAAAGTCATTACGCTCAAAGATATGTGCCACGTCACCAAAACCGCGCCGATGGCAGCGGAAGTTCATGGTGGGCGGGCGAAATGTCTGCAGCGTTTGATCCGGCTGGACATGCCTGTGCCAACCACCGTGGCGCTTTCGTTTGATGCGGTGCGCGCGATTGCGGGTGGTGCGGCGGCTAATCTGCCAGATATTTTACGTCATTTCGGCGAGAACCCGTTGCTGTCGGTCCGTCCGAGCAGCATGGACCCTGATTGGGGTGGACCGCATGCAATCCTAAATATCGGGTTGAATGACATCAAGCACGCTGAGCTGTGTAAGACGCTGGGTGAAGAAGTCGCGACCCGACTTTATATGCAATATATTCAGACCTTTGCCGTCGAAGTGGCACGCCTTGACCCAGAGGAATTTTACCTAAGCGATCACCCGTCTGCGGATGCGTTGCAGGCAATGCTGCACACCTATGAAACCGAAATGGACGCGGAGTTCCCACAGGATGTAGGTGAGCAAATTAACGAAGTGTTGCGATCCATGTCGCGCACTTGGGAGGGCACGACAGCGCGGCTGTTACGCCAAGCCAAGGGAGCGCCTGCGGATGCTGGCCTTGGGCTGGTTGTTCAAGAAATGGCGTTGCCAATGGGTGCAGGGGTTTCGGGGTCTGGTGTGATCCAGTTTGCATCCGGAGTGACAGGCGAAGAGCAGATCAACGGGCGGTTTGTGCCGCAAATGTTGCACGCTGAAGGTATGCGCGACAACGACCATGCGCTGTTTCTAACACGCGATCCACGCGGCCCGTCGCTTGAAGAAAGCGCGCCAGATGTGTTTCAGCAATTGCTTAAATTCGGTGCGATTGCGCGGATAAAGCTGCGCGAGGAAATGGAAATCAAGTTCATCCTGCGTGACGGGGTGCTCACGATTTTGGATGGCATTCGCATTGACCGATCCAACCGAGCGGCCGTGCGAATTGCGGTCGATCTAGCGGTTTCAGGTGTGATCCCCAAAGAAGAGGCAATCATGCGGGTGAAGCCTGCCGCGCTGTCAGAATTGTTGCACCGTCAGGTGGACAGCCGTGCTGAACGGGACGTGCTTGTGACAGGTATCGCGGCCAGCCCCGGTGCAGCGTCTGGGCGTTTGGTCTTTACGGCGTCCGAAGCGCAAGCAAGCGCATCACGGGGCGAGGCCTGCGTGTTGGTGCGCCGCGAAACCACGCCAGAAGACATTCGCGGCATGCACGCGGCGGTCGCCGTTGTGACCCTGCGCGGCGGCATAACCAGCCATGCTGCAGTCATCGGGCGGGGCATTGGTTTGCCTTGCATCGTTGGCGCTGCCGATTTGGACGTGGATGAACGTAAGCGATTGATTTCTGGGCCAGATGGCCGTGTTTTCAAAGCAGGCGACATGGTGACCGTGGACGGTAGCACCGGACAAGTGCTGGTGGGTGAGCCAAAGATGTTGGAAGCAGCGCTTGATGATGCGTTTCAGACCCTTCTAACCTGGGCGGATGATGTGCGTGACATTGGCATTCGTGCCAATGCGGATACTCCTGCAGATGCGCAAACTGCGCGAAACTTTGCGGCCCAAGGTATCGGGCTGTGCCGTACAGAGCATATGTTCTTCGATGGTGATCGTGTTGATTTGATGCGCGAAATGATCTTTGCAGACAGCCCTGAAGGGCGTGCTGCCGTGCTTGAGCGGTTGTTGCCGCTCCAACAATCTGACTTTGCGGATATCTTTCAGATTATGGATGGGCAGCCGGTTTGCATTCGTCTGTTTGACCCGCCCCTTCATGAATTCCTTCCAGCGGGTAAAGCCGGCATGCGCGAGCTTGCCGACCTTCTTGATGTGCCTTTGGCGGAAGTTACCGCGCGGGTCGAAGATTTGACTGAATACAACCCCATGCTTGGGATGCGTGGCGTCCGGTTGGGTATTACCGTGCCCGAGATTTATGAAATGCAGGCCCGTGCAATTTTCCAGGCAGTCGTGGCTTGTCAGAAAAACGGACGTACTTTGGTGCCGGAGATCATGATCCCGCTCGTAAGTGCCAAGCGCGAAGTTGAGCTGGTGCAGGCGCATATTGAGGCCGTCGCGGCTTCGGTACACTCTGAATCCGGTGTCGATTTTGAATACCGTTTGGGCGTTATGGTTGAAACTCCACGCGCTGCGTTGCGCGCCGAAGACATCGCCGAACATGCCGCCTTTCTGTCGTTTGGGACCAACGACCTTACTCAGATGGCATATGGGCTGTCGCGTGATGATGCGGGTAAATTCATGTCCGACTATGTGAAATTGCAGGTCTACGAAGAAGATCCGTTCCACACGCTTGATCTGGAAGGCGTCGGTGAGTTGCTTCAGCTCGGTGCTGAGCGGGGTCGAAAGGGGCGTCCAGACGTGACCTTGTCCATCTGTGGCGAGCACGGTGGCGATACCGCTACAATTGCTTTCTGCCGCGCACAGGGCTTCGATTACGTGTCCTGTTCACCGTTCCGTGTGCCAGTTGCGCGACTTTCCGCTGCACAGCTTGCACTGACCGACAGGCTGGGCTGATTTTGGATCCTAGGTGTGACTTTGAAAAAGCCAACAGCCGCAAGATGTTGTGGTTCGTTGCTTAGGCTGTGCCTTAACTGCATCGGTGCGGCGGGTTAGCGCACTGGGTCAGACTCGACGTGCCAGCAACATTCCCTTAAAGGCAAGGCGCTCGCGTGAAGCTCGTCACGTTTTGTCTTGGGGGCAAATATGTCTAAGCGTATCGGAACGAAACTTTTGGCGATCTGCGCCATGAGCTTTGGAATTGCTTTCGGTGGTGCATCCGCAGCGCAAGCTGACGATGTCTTGGCCGCGCGTTTGGGTGCGCTGCTTGGACAAGAACGTGCCGCGATCCAGCAAGTTTCTGATGCACGCGTTGCTGCGTTGACTGCTGTGCCACCTGCATCCGCACGCAACATTCCGACTGCCCCAGACGTTATTACCTATGACAACGCATTCCTTGCATCCCAGCCATCTGCATCCGGTGGCGATCAGTGGAAGTGTTTGGCCGAAGCCCTATACTTCGAGGCACGCGGTGAAAGCGTACGCGGCATGTTTGCCGTCGGCGAGGTCATCATGAATCGCGTCGATTCTTCACGCTACCCAAGCACGCTGTGCGGCGTAATCAACCAAGGGACTGGCCGCCAGTTTGCCTGTCAGTTTACCTACACCTGCGACGGCGCAGCCGAAGTGATCCATGAACAGGCTGCATGGGCAAAGGTCGGCAAGGTCGCACGTTTACTGATTGATGGCGCACCGCGCCAATTGACGGATGGTGCTACGCATTACCACACACGGGCCGTTAACCCGCGTTGGGCCCGCGTCTTTCCACGCACTGCGACAATCGGTTCGCACCACTTCTACCGTCAAAGCTAGGCGTGTTTACCCGCTAGGGTGCCGCAAGTGGTGCTTGTCGATAGGGCGCTCTGTTAGTATCCCCATCGGAACGGCTGGAAGGGTGACAACATGAGCAGCGATACAAAATTGGCGTTTGCCCACCCGTCAGAGCGGGCCGAAGCCACCGCGCCAAACGGCAACGGCGGACTGCGCGACCGCATTTCCCTGCGCGATTATATCACCGAAGTCGAAATTGGCGCGTTCCAGCAAGAACGCGGCCACCTGCAACGCATCAAGTTCAATGTCGTGGTTGAGGTTGAACCCCTGACCGGCCCAATTGATGATGATGTGGACCGCATTTTGTCATATGACCGCGTAACCGAAGCGATTGACTATGAACTCGGCGCGGAACGTCTGAACCTTCTTGAAACGCTTGCCGCACGTATAGCGGAACGCATTTTGCTTGAACCGCAAGCGTTGCGGGTGTTCGTGCGGATCGAAAAGATCGACCGAGGACCATTTTCGCTTGGTGTTGAGATCATGCGCGAGCAAGGCGGCGACGATGGCGCAGCGGTTGAGGTCATGGACGAACCGCATCCCCGCATGGCCTATTTGTCCAATGACACGATCCGCGGTGACAGGCTTACCGCGATAATCGACGCGCTATCGGCTGATGATGTTCCGCTGATATTTTGTGTTGGAGCAGGGGACACACCCGCGCCATCCGCAAGCGTTACACAGGCACAGCGGCGCATTGATCTACTTTCAATCGAACAAAATGCGTGGGTCCTCGCGGGGCGCGATAAGCGTTGCGTGGTTGTCGAAACCCGAACCGAGCTGGATTGGGCCATGAAGAACGGCCAAACCTGCGTGTGGGCACCGTCTAAGGCCGTGTTGGACGCCTCAGACAGCCCAGATACCACCGATGGTCTTGTCTTGGCTGCGTGGTTTGCGGGCGAGTTGCAGGCGCTTGAACTGGTTGTGGCTGGCGTTGACGCGCCGCCTTGCGACGTGCCGGTCCGAACCCTTTGATGGTCTATTATCGCCCCATTGCAATGACCGACCCGCATCGCCCGAAAGACGCGGTCTCACTTGTGGGGGGGTGGTGTTGGTTCAGCCATGTCGAATGTATGGAACGCGGGCGCGTTGGCGAGGTCGTTCCTGCCGCCGAGGTGCCTGATGATGTTCTGACACGGCTTAGTGCGCCGCGTGCACCGATTGCAGGGCTGGATCTAACCACGCCACGTATCATGAGCATCCTGAACGTAACCCCAGACAGTTTCTCTGATGGCGGGATGTTCAACGCGCCCGATGCGGCGCTAGCGCAGGCCCGTGCAATGGTGGCGGATGGCGCAGATATCATCGATATCGGTGGCGAAAGCACGCGCCCCGGCGCTGTTACGGTCGATGTTAATGAGGAAATTGAACGCACAGCACCTGTCATCAAAGCAATGCGGGCAGGCAGTGATGTTGCGATCTCGATTGATACGCGAAAAGCGCCTGTTGCACAGGCCGCGCTGGATGCTGGTGCGTCGCTTGTGAATGACGTGGCTGCGCTTACGTTTGACCCTGATATGCCCATGGTCACAGCTAAGGCAAACGCACCCTGCTGCCTAATGCATGCGCAGGGTGACCCCGCCACGATGCAGGATGACCCGACATACGTTAATGTTATGTTAGACGTTTATGACTTTCTGAACGCCCGTATCCAAGCTGCAGAAGCGGCAGGAATTCGCCGTGACCAGATCATTGTGGACCCTGGGATCGGGTTTGGAAAAACCCAAGAACATAATCTTACACTGCTGCGGAATTTGTCTATTTTTCATGGACTTGGATGTGCTGTGCTTCTTGGCGCGTCGCGAAAGCGATTTATCGGTACGATTGGACAAGCACCTGATGCGCATGACCGGCTCGGCGGGTCAGTCGCGGTCGCGTTGCATGGCCTATCACAGGGTATGCAATTCTTGCGGGTCCATGATACGCTGCCTACAAAACAGGCAATGCGGCTTTTTCTAGCCGTGAACTAATACGATATTTTTATTGAGCGGGACTAACATGGCACGTAAATTTTTCGGAACCGATGGCGTGCGTGGCACGGCGAACAAATATCCAATGACTGCAGAAATTGCGCTGAAGATTGGCGCCGCAGTTGGTCGGTATTTCCGCAATGACGGATCCAACGGACATCGCGTGGTGATCGGCAAAGACACACGTTTGTCGGGCTACATGTTTGAGTCCGCTCTGACAGCAGGGCTGACCAGCACCGGGATGAACGTGCTGCTTCTTGGCCCGATCCCGACGCCCGGTGTTGGGCTTTTGACGACGTCCATGCGTGCCGATTTGGGCATCATGATTTCGGCCAGCCACAACCCTGCGATTGATAACGGAATTAAGCTGTTCGGCCCTGATGGTTTCAAACTGTCCGATGAGGCCGAAATGGAAATCGAACGCCTGCTGGAAAGCGAGATTGAGCCAGCGCAAGCGGTCAACATCGGGCGTGCCAAACGTATTGATGACGGGCGCTTTCGTTACGCTGAACGCCTGAAGGGGACGTTCCCGCAAGGCATGCGCTTGGATGGTATGAAGGTTGTAATCGACTGTGCCAATGGCGCGGCCCACCGCGTCGCACCCGAAGTGCTTTGGGAGCTTGGCGCAACGGTTATCCCTGTTGGCACCAGCCCGGACGGGTTCAACATCAATGAAGGTTGCGGCTCAACCAGCCCGCGCACGGCGGCGGAAACCATCGTGACGCATGGCGCTGATGTCGGCATCTGTCTGGATGGTGACGCGGACCGTGTGATGATCCTTGATCAAAATGGCAATGTTGCAGACGGCGACCAGATCATGGGCCTGTTTGCATTGCGTTGGGCTGATCAAGGCCGCTTGAACGGTGATACATTGGTGGCCACTGTGATGTCTAATCTTGGGCTTGAAACCTTCCTGCAGGATCACGGGCTAAACCTCAAACGGACCAATGTCGGTGACCGTTATGTTGTTGAGGCCATGCGCGCCGGGGGCTTCAATCTAGGTGGCGAACAATCCGGCCACATTGTGATGACGGATTACGCGACAACGGGAGATGGTCTGCTCGCAGGTCTGCAATTCTTGTCTGCGATGATTGAGACAGGCAAACCAGCGTCTGAGTTGATCAAGGTTTTCGAAACTGTACCGCAGATGTTGAAGAACGTACGCTATAGCGATGGAGCAGATCCATTGAATGAGGCATCAGTCAAAGCGGCAATTGCTGCGGCTGAGGCTGATTTGGTCGGCAAAGGCCGCCTGCTGATCCGCAAGTCGGGTACAGAGCCGTTGATCCGTGTCATGGCAGAATGTGTCGATGATGCGTTGCTTGGACAGGTCGTAGATGGGATCGTAGCCGAAGTGGAAGCAGTGGCAACTGTCAGCGCTTAAACACCCGCATCAGACTTGGGCCTTGGCTGATGCCAAGCCCGAACAAGATCAACGCAAGGGCTGCGAAAAAGCGCAGTGGCAAGACTTCGGACAGCACCCATGCGCCGAAAATCATAGACCAAACAGGGACTTGGTAATTCACCAACGTCATAAAGACCGGACCTGCGGTGCGGATCGTTGTGACACGCAGCAATGCGGCGAATGCGGTTGGCACGAACCCAAGGAAAAGGATCGCGTAGCCTGCACGCCCTTCGACCCATGTTGGCACGCCCTCAACCATAAGCATCGCGGGGATAAGGCAAATGGCCCCGACGACCAAAGTCAGCGCCGCCATAACAACGCTATCAACGGGCGGGCAGCGGCGGGTTAGCACGCTGGAAATTGCATAAGATAGGGATGCAGCAACGCAGGCCAGTTGTGGCAACGCCAAACTGCCCTCGGAAAAATCAAACGCGGTTGGGCCGATCAGAACTACGGCACCAACAAAGCCGATGACCACACCGGCCGCTTTGCGCGGGCTCAATTTGTCGTCGGCAAATATATGCGCCAACGGCAGCACGAAAAGCGGCAGTGCGGCCATGGAAATCCCCGCAAAGGCAGACGGCACGTATTGCTGCCCCCACGACAGCAGCGCGAAGGGAAGGGCGGTGTTCATAACGCCCGTCACCGCCAAATAGACCCAAACGACTGGCTGCTTGGGGAGCGGGCGGCCCATTGCCAAGACAAGCAGTAGCAAAGTGACCGCACCCAAGGTCGTGCGCGCACAGGCAACCGTCAGCGGCCCATATCCCTCAAGCGCAATCGAGACGACCATAAACGTTCCGCCCCAGATCAGGCCGAGTAAGCCGATGGAAAACCAATTAAGTGGGGTGGGGTGTGTGGTCATGAACCTGTTTGGATCAGAGGTGCCGCATAAAGTATAGTTCCGATTGGCTTTGATCGAATGGTCATCCCAATCGAGAGTCTTTTAAGCTGCGTCCAATCACGAGGAAGACAAGGCTTAGCAAGACCAAGAGCATTGCTGCGGTGATCAGTGCGAACTTTGTAACTGCGAAGCCGGAATAGGGCAGGGCAAGCCAATCTGCGAAACCCACCGGATCGGAAAGCATGACGAACGACCATGCGTTTTCAATGGCATCACAGGACGCGCCAGCCAAAGCCGCCAGTCCAGCGAACAGTCCCAAACGACGCCCCCAACTGCCAGGGTGGCTGAAGCGCGCAACCAATGTGGCAAGAAGGATTCCGAAACAGGCCATCGCCGCTAGGAAACCAAAGTCAATTATCTGCGTCGTGCGGTATGCGTCCAGTGTGCCAGCATCTTGCATGACCGCGTAATAGCCTTTGATCGTTTCGCCGTTAAAACTGGTTTGTCCGGTTACGTAATCAACAGGATGTAAGGATGCGGCATAACTTTTGTCTAAAACGCTTTTGACCCCCTGAAAGGCTGCGAATGCACCGACGGTTGCCGTGGCGTGGACCCAAAGCGGGATTGTTGTCAGTTTCTCAATAAGTCGCAGCGTCATAATGTGATCCTGTAGTTGCATTCCGTGGAATGTAAATATATTCTCAGGAATGTAAGTCAAGCGTTAATTCTAAACAAAACCGTCATGAAAGAACCTTTATGCCCGTAGCTGGACCTCTCGTTGCCGAATGTTCGACTTGGTTGTCCATTGTGAGCAAGCTTTTTGGAACCCGCATGGCGACCTTGCTAGAGCCGCACGGTTTGACTACGGGGCAGTTTAGTATCCTTCATCATATTACCCGCCCTGCAATCGGCGGTGGGAGCCGTGTGTCAGAAATTGCCGCAGCAGTTGAGGTGGAGCAGCCTGCGGTGACCAAAGCGCTCGCTAAGTTTCAGAACTTAGGGTTGGTCGAAATCGTTTCCCACAAAAGCGACAAGCGGGCGAAAGTCGTTAGCGCGACGCCCGCAGCTGGTGCATTGCTTGGAAGGATTTACCAAGACATCGGGCCGGATCTTCAAAAGGTTTTCGGATCAATAGATGAAGCCGAGCTTGAAGCGTTTGCGAAAACGCTCAAACAGCTTGGTCAATGGTTGGATGCGAACCGTCTTGGGTAGATAGCAACGAAAAAGGGGAGCCCATTGAGCCCCCCTTCAAATCGTTCAGTGCGAAAGAATTTAGTTCTTCGCTTTGTCGACCATTTTGCCTTCGGAAATCCAAGGCATCATGTCGCGCAGTTTGCCGCCAACCAATTCGATTTGGTGCTCGTCGTTTGCACGACGGGACGCTTTGATTGTTGGCTGACCAACAGCGTTTTCAAGCATGAAGTCACGTACGAATTTACCAGTTTGGATGTCTGTAAGAACGTCCTTCATGGCTTTCTTTGTTTCCTCATATGGCAGGATGCGCGGGCCGGATACGTACTGGCCGTACTCAGCTGTGTTGGAGATGGAGTAATCCATGTTCGCGATGCCGCCTTCATAGATCAGGTCAACGATCAGCTTTGTTTCGTGCAGGCACTCAAAATAAGCCATTTCAGGCTCGTAGCCAGCTTCAACAAGTGTCTCAAAGCCCATGCGGATCAATTCAACGATACCGCCACACAGAACAGCCTGTTCGCCGAAGAGGTCGGTTTCGCATTCCTGACGGAAGTTAGTTTCGATGATGCCGGAACGACCGCCACCGATTGCGGAACAGTAGGACAAGCCGATTTCGTGGGCTTTGCCGGACGCGTCTGTGTCAACAGCGATAAGGCACGGAACGCCGCCGCCTTTTGTGTATTCGCCGCGTACTGTGTGACCTGGGCCTTTTGGCGCCATCATAATCACGTCGATGCCTTCTTTAGGCTCGATCAGGCCGAAGTGTACGTTCAGGCCGTGTGCAAATGCGATTGCAGCACCTGGCTTGATGTTGTCGTGGACGTATTTCTTGTATGTTTCTGCCTGAAGTTCGTCGGGCATTGTGAACATGATCACATCACACCAAGCCGCAGCTTCAGCGATGCCCATAACTTTCAGGCCTTCGCCTTCGGCTTTCGCTTGGGACGGGGAGCCTTCGCGCAGAGCGACAACAAGGTTCTTCGCGCCAGAGTCACGCAGGTTCAAAGCGTGGGCGTGGCCCTGTGAGCCGTAGCCGAGGATGGCGACTTTTTTGTCTTTGATGAGGTTAACGTCGCAGTCACGATCATAATAAACGCGCATGGGGATATTCCTTTGGTTGCGGTTGCATTGACGCGCTTATGAACTGGAATGAAGGGTGATGCGAGAGTGTTGGGGTTGTGTTTTTCCATTTTGGTGAAGTTGTTATGCGTACAAATTTAGTTTAGTGACATTTTCATGCTTGATGATGTTGATAAGAGATTGCTGCGCCAGTTGCAGGCCGAACCAAGCCTAACAGCCGCTGAGCTTGCGGGGCGGGCAGGTGTGTCTGCATTGAAGGCCACGCGACGATTGGGACGTTTGCAAGAAAGCGGTATCCTGAAAGGCCAACATGCGGTCATCAATTGGGCCGCACTTGGATATGTCGTTGGGGTGTCGCTGCGCATCACGCTGGATAAAACGCAAAGCCGCGCCTTTGATGAGTTCATGGAGGGCGCGCGGACCATTCCGGAAGTCACCGAGATCCAGACGTTCTTGGGGCGCGTTGATGTGCGCCTGAGCGTGATCGCGCGCGATATGGCGCATTACCAGACGATCTACCGCGAACAGATTTTGGCGCTACCGCATATGGCAGACATTGAAGCGCTGATGACGGTCGCCACGCTGCATAACGACGAAAGCTTGCCGTTATGATCGAACTGGATGAGCAGGACCGCGCAATCCTTGCCGCACTTTCGCGCGATGCCACGCAGACCGCGGCGGCCCTTGGAGGGCGCATCGGGTTAAGCCAGCCCGCGACTTGGCGGCGTATTAAACGTCTGCGCGAAAGTGGGGTTCTGGCAGGGCAGCGCGTGGCTTTGGATGCACAGGCACTGGGGTTCGGGGTAACAGTGTTCCTCGGCGTGAAACTGGCGACCAAGGGGCGCGTTTCTTTGGAAGATTTTGAACGCGCGGTGGCCGCGATCCCTGAGGTGCAGTTGGTTGAGCATGTCCTCGGCCTTTATGACTACCGCCTACGTGTGGTCGCGCGGGACTTGGCAGATTTTGAACGGGTCTTGCGCCGTCGTGTTATGACATTGCCCGGGGTCGGGGACGTTGAGGCCAATGTGCTGCTCAGCGAAGAGCGCAGGCCTGGGCCGATATAGGTATACGAAGATAGACTTTGCCCTGCTGTTGATCGCGCCTTAGAACGGCGGAAGAGATGCAAAGGAATATCAGATGACCACCAACCCAAATCCGAGTGCCGTTGATCCCGACGGTTTGATGGAATTTTCTGTGGTCTTCACCGATCGCTCTCTTAACAGCATGTCCAAGGCGTTTCAGGGCGTGATGCGCGACCTGCACGGGATGCTGTGTGACGTCTACAAAGCGGATGGTATGGCGATTGTTCCAGGTGGCGGGACATACGGTATGGAAGCAGTGGCGCGCCAGTTTGGGAGCAACGCCCACGCTTTGATCGTTCGCAATGGCTGGTTTTCCTACCGTTGGAGCCAGATTTTCGATGCAGGAGAATTTACGGCCAAGACGACTGTGCATAAGGCGCGACAAACCGGCAACGACAGCCGCGCACCGTTCGCGCCAGCGCCGATCGCAGAAGTGACTGCGGCCATTCGCGAGGCAAAGCCTGACGTGGTTTTCGCGCCCCATGTCGAAACCAGTGCGGGCATCATTTTGCCTGATGATTACGTGAAAGCCTTGGCTGAGGCCGCCCATGAAGTTGGCGCGCTGATGGTTCTGGATTGCATCGCGTCTGGCTGTGCTTGGGTTGATATGAAGGCCACAGGTGTGGACGTGCTCATTTCTGCGCCGCAAAAGGGATGGTCTTCCAGCCCGTCTGCGGGCTTGGTGATGATGTCGACCCGTGCGCTTGAGCGTCTGGATGCGACTGCGTCTAACAGCTTTGCGATTGATCTCAAGAAATGGCGTCAGATCATGGAAGCCTATTTGAACGGTGGTCATGCCTATCACGCGACAATGCCCACAGACGCGCTGCGCGATTTCCGCGACACGATGCTTGAGACCAAAGAGATGGGTTTTGATGCATTGCGTGATGCGCAGTGGGAGCTGGGCAATGGGGTGCGTGCGTATATGGCGGCGAAGGGTTTGAAACCTGTTGCGGCTGATGGGTTTGGCGCGCCGGGCGTTGTTGTTTGCTACACGGACGACGGCGATATCCAGAACGGGTCCAACTTCGCGGCAGCAGGCATGCAGATCGCGGCAGGCGTGCCGCTGGCTGTGGACGAGCCAGCCGATTTTAAGACGTTCCGGATTGGGCTGTTTGGCATCGACAAGTTGCGAGATGTGGATGCGACGTTGAAGGCATTCACCGATGTGGCGGATCAAGTTCTGTAACGCATTGCGCTTGCAGCGGACCATATTACGCTTGCAGCGGGCGGAGGCCAAAATTCAAAAGAATTTTGGCCGTCATACTGTAAACCTCAGCTAAAGCGTTGGTGTTTCTGCCACGCCGATAAGCATGTCAGACAAAGGCCAAAGGTCCGCGAATGCCGCATCAAGATCAGCGACCAGATCACCTGTAAGGGCTGGCGTGCCTGTGACAACCAGTCCCTTGTGGCGCAACAAATCGCCATGCGCGTGGTCTTTGTCGAAGGGAGAGGGCACGCGTTTAAGCTTGGGTTCCCATGGCGCATAGCCCTTGTCGGTGACCAGTTTGAGTTTTTGCGCGATATAGGCACCATCAAGGTCGACCATCTTACGCCAATCGGTCAGCACCTCTTTTGAAAACTCCATCATGCCTGTGCCGACCGTTACGCTGTCGGGGTCAACTCCAAAGAACATAACGGGGTTCTGGCGGGTGCCGGTTTCGATCGTCCACATCATATGCAGGTGGGTTTTGTAAGGGGTTTTGTCCTTGGAAAACCGCACATCGCGGTTGGCGCGAAACAGTTTTGGCGTCACTTTGCAGTCAGATAGCTTGGCCAGTTTGGGCGTCAGCGCATCAAGCAGGGCCAGAGCCGGCGCACGCAGTTTCGCATCGTAATCTGCCTTATGTGCCAGAAACCAATCGCGGGTGTTGTCGCGGGCGAGGGCGCGCACGAAGGTCTGAGCGTCGGGGATTAAGGTGTCGAACATCGGTGGCCTCCTGTGGTGGGACCCAAGACTATAGACCCATGACAAGATTGGGCATATGCCAGTCGGATGTCCACTCAGATGTCATATCGCACCCATACGGGCCGTTTGCTCAAACTTGGTTTGCCGCTTGTCGGGGCCAATGTTGCAGGCTTTTCGATCCACATGACGGACACGATCATGCTGGGGTGGTATTCGGTGACCTCACTGGCGGCGGCGACGGTTGCCACGGGGCTGTGGTTTATCACGTTTATTGTTGGCGCTGGCTTTGGGCGTGCCGTCACGCCGATGGTCGCCGAAGCGGTTGAGATGGGCGATGAGGTCCGCGCGCGCCGTGTGACGCGCATGGCACTGTGGTTGTCGGCGATCTATGCGGCGTTGTTGATTGTTCCGTTCATGTACGGCGAACAGGTTTTGCTAATGATGGGACAAGAGCCTGCGGTGGCGGCGCAGGGTGGTTTGTATCTGCGGATTGCTGTGCTGGGGATGTTTCCGGCGATGGGCGCGCAGGTTATGCGATCCTACCTTGGCGCGTTAGAGCTCACTGCGGTCCAGCTGTGGATCACGCTTGTGGCGTTGGCGGCGAATGCGCTGGTGAACTATGCGCTGATTTTCGGCAACTTTGGTGCGCCGGAGTTGGGGATTGAAGGCGCAGCAATTGCGTCTGTCGTGATCCAAATATTACAAATGGTTGCGCTGATGGCCTATGTGCAACGCAAAAAGCCCGAAGCCGAATTGTTCCGCCGCATCTGGAAAAGCGACAATGAGGCGATGGCACAGGTGTTTCGACTTGGGATGCCGATTGGCCTTACGTCTTTTGCCGAGGGTGCGTTATTTACAGGGGCGTCCGTAATGATGGGCTGGATTGGCGAGATTGAGCTTGCGGCCCACGGGATCGCGCTACAGCTGACCGCGTTTATGTTCATGTTTCATGTTGGAATGTCCGAGGCTGCAACGATCCGCGCGAGCCGACATTTCGGTGCGCGAGATGAGGCAGAGCTTCGGCGTGGTGCGATTGCGGCATACTTTGTCTCGCTGAGTTTCGGTGCGATTGTTGTCGTGCTTTATCTCGCGATACCTGCGTTTTTTGTCGGGTTGTTCCTCGACCCATCTGACCCGGCGCGGGATGCTGTTTTGGCGCTTGGGGTCGTGTTGGTTTTGTTGTCTGCGCTGTTCCAATTTGTGGATGCCGCGCAAATCGTGGCCCTTTCGGTTTTGCGCGGCGTGCAGGATACCCGTGTTCCAATGTGGTTGGCGATTGTCAGCTATTGGATAATTGGTATTCCGGCGAGCTATGTCATGGCGTTCGTATTGGGATGGGGTCCTATCGGTCTTTGGCTTGGATTGACCGTCGGGTTGGGCGTTGCTGCAGTGCTGCTGAGCCAGCGGTTTTGGGCGCGCTCAGTTCATATCGGATAGATGCGCTTGCAGCGGGCGGGTCGCCAATTTTCAAGAAAATTGGCTAAGAAAGAGGGGCGTCCTTTGATGCGCCATTGGTTCAAGCACAATGGACGCGCCCCCAATCGCGGTGCGATTTCCCCCGGGATATTTATGAAACAAAAGCAGAGCGAAGATGCGTTATTCGGCGGCGTCTTGGGCTTTCATCAAACGGTCTGCTTTTTTGCGCACGAGGATTGAGCGTAGGTCGTGCATGGCGAGCAACAAGTCATCTGTGATGCCTTCGAGCTGCTCGTCGCTCGCTTTGGATTGCACCCATTGCGTCGTGATATTGAGGTAATCCACAGCGCGGTGAATGTCGTCGATATCGCGCTGGGCGAGGAGGGCCATGCGTTCGGCCATCCAGTTTTCGATCTGAGCGATGTCAGTTTCTGAAAGTGTGCGATCGCCCTGTGGTTTTACTTCGCCGTTTTTGATGTTGATGACGGCAATTTGGTCCATCTCAATACGGCGTTGGCGGTTTTCGGTGTCGACACGGAACACAGCTGCGCCGTTCTCGCGGACGCGGAAATAGTAGTCTGGAAGATCTGCGCCCATAGCGTCACCTGTAACGTTTCTGAACGCAGTCTAGCAGCGCTTCAAGGATGGGGCTAGCTTAAGCTGGCGCAGAAGGTTTGAATTCGTGTGCAAGCTTCTTTGAGCGCCTCGTCCGAGGTGGCGTAGCTGACGCGGAAGTTCGGGCTGAGGCCAAAGGCGGCACCGAAGACGACCGCAACGCCGGTTTCTTCGAGAAGGGCCGTGGCGAAGACTTCGTCGTTGGAGATTTGCGTTCCGGCAGGCGTGGTCTTGCCGATGCAGCCTGCAATGTTGGGATAGACATAGAACGCGCCTTCGGGCTTGGGGCAAATGATGCCTTCAGCCGCATTCAGCATGGTCACGACGAGATCGCGACGGCGAACAAACATCTCATTGTTGGGGGCGATGAAGTCTTGCGGGCCTTCCAGCGCTTCAATCGCGGCCCATTGGCTTATGGAGCAGGGGTTGGAGGTGGATTGGCTTTGCACCTTACGGATCGCGCCGATCAGTTCCTTTGGCCCCGCGGCATAGCCGATACGCCAGCCGGTCATGGCGTAGGCTTTGGACACCCCGTTCATTGTCAGCGTGCGATCATAAAGCTGGGGTTCGACCTGTGCCGGGGTGCAGAATTTGAAGCCACCATATGCAAGGTGTTCATACATGTCGTCCGTAAGAACCCAAACATGCGGATGACGCAACAGCACATCGGTCAGGGCCTTTAGTTCATCCCATGAATAACCCGCACCTGTCGGGTTGGACGGCGAGTTGAACAAGAACCACTTAGTTTTTGGAGTGATTGCCGCCTCAAGCTGCTCGGCAGTGATTTTGAACCCAGTCTCAAGTGGCGCTTCAACGAAAACGGGTTCGCCACCAGCCAGCAGAACCATGTCGGGGTAGCTGACCCAATACGGCGCTGGAATGATAACCTCATCGCCCGCGTTCAGCGTTGCCATGAAGGCGTTATACAAAACCTGCTTGCCACCCGTGCCGACGGTCACTTGGGCGGGCTCATATGTCAGGCCATTGTCGCGCTCAAACTTGGCGCAAATCGCCTTTTTCAGCTCAGGAATGCCGTCAACGGCTGTGTATTTGGTCTTGCCAGTTTCAATCGCTGCGATACCCGCGGCCTTGATGTTTTCGGGGGTGTCAAAGTCCGGTTCACCCGCACCAAGGCCGATTACATCGCGCCCGGCCGCTTTTAGTTCTTGCGCTTTTGTCGTCACAGCGATCGTTGGCGATGGTTTTACTCGATCAAGTGTCGCTGAGAGAAAAGTCATGGGGCAGCCTCATGTGGAAGTTATAAGTTAATCATGTCATATGGGGCGCGACACGGAACGGCAACTGATCTTAAACCGAATGGGAACTATGATGGACGAGCATTCCGAAACAATCGACTGGTACAGCGAAGAGACCGCTACTTTCGGGGATCGTCTGGCAGCGGCGCGGGAAGAAGCACGCTTAACCCAGAAAGAATTGGCGCAACGGGTCGGCATCAAGACAAGCACGTTGCGCAATTGGGAAGAAGACCTGAGTGAGCCGCGCGCCAACCGTTTGAGCATCTTGTCCGGCATTCTTGGGGTGTCCCTGCGATGGCTTTTGACGGCCGAAGGCGAGGGGTTAGCAGCACCCGAAGAAGATGCGCCCGTGACTGCAGATGTTGCGGATGTTTTGAACGAGGTGCGCGCGGTGCGGGCGCAATTGACCGCGTCTAACGACAGGCTTGCTAAGCTTGAAAAACGACTTCGTAGGATGGGCCAAGCATGAGCGAACCCTTAGATGTAATGCGCAAACGTCTGCATATGCGGTCAATCCGGCGCGGGATCAAAGAGATGGATTTGATCTTGATGGATTTTTCTAAGACGCACCTGGCAGGCTTGAGTGCTGATGAGCTTGGGTTGTATGACAAGCTTTTGTCTGAGAATGATCATGATCTATATCAATGGGTTAGCAATCAATCTGTTGAACCCGAACCCTATCGCGGCCTTATGGATTTGATCCGCGAAGGCGCGGTTGGGGTCACAAAACCGTCTGCAGTTTGAAACTTCGTTTCGCATAATTTTTCGTAATTTAACGGAATGTTTGCCACTCGCATGGCAATCGGGTTCCAGAAAAAATCGTGAAATGAACGAGACGGAGATTGAAATGAGCCTGCATTCGCTGCCAACCGCCGATGGTGCCCCGCCTTCGGGAACAGATACTGAATTCATGACGATCTATTTAGACGCGTTGACCTTGGTTGAGCGACTTCACCGGCTGTTGCTTGATGTGATCAAAGATGAATTTGAACGCGTTGGCGTGCTTGAAATCAACGCCGTTCAAGCGCTGCTGCTGTTCAACGTTGGTGACAATGAAGTCACCGCCGGTGAACTCAAGTCGCGCGGATATTATCAAGGCAGCAATGTCAGCTACAACCTCAAGAAACTGGTTGAGATGGAATACATGCATCACCAACGCTGCGAGATTGATCGACGTTCTGTGCGCGTGCGTTTGACGGAAAAAGGGCGCTCAGTACGCGATGTCGTGGCGCGCCTTTTCGTTGGCCATGCGTCTGGTCTGCAAGAAAAGGGTGTACTGGATATGAACAGCCTAGATGAAATCGCCAGTTCGTTGCGCCGCGTTGAACGCTATTGGACAGACCAAATTCGCTACATCTACTAGCGTGGGAAATGTGCGGCGCAATCTATGCGCCGCAAACTCGTCGTCACTCGCATGATCTGGTTCTTACCAGTGACCAGTGTTCCCCATGCTGGTCCAGGGTTCAGCTGGCGTTTGTGCATCGCCAGCTTGCAACAACTCAACCGAGATATTGTCAGGGCTACGGATAAACGCCATCCGGCCGTCGTGTGGTGGGCGATTAATCGTAACACCATTGTCCATCAGGTGCTGACACAACGCGTAAATATCGTCGCACTCATAGGCGAGGTGGCCAAAGTGCCGGCTGTCGGACGGTAATTCATCGTCGCCGTCCCAGTTGTAGGTCAGCTCAAGGTCTGCGGTTCCGTCGGTCTGTTCTGGTGGGCACAAATAGACGAGCGTAAAGCGACCACCTTCGCTGTCGATCCGTCTGCGTTCTTTCAAACCCAGAAGGTTATAAAACGCGATCGAGGCGTCGAGATCCTTCACACGGACCATTGTGTGCAAATATGTAAGGGGCATGTTGTCTCCAAAGCTGTTCGGGCGGACCCTAACACGCTGATTGGAAACGACCAGAGGTTAGAAACTGGAGCGAAGGTTTACACCTATTTGCACACCATCTGTATCAAACCGCTCAACAGATGACGCGGTCCGACGCGCCTGTAAGGTCACAACCGGTTGAAATCCATAGAAATCAACGTTGTTCAGCCCAACATCAAACCGCAAAGACGAGATCCGGTCTTCGCGTCCGGTAGGGTCATAGGCTGATGTTTCATAAACCCGGTACTTTTCTGTGTAGCTGGTCGACAGGTCGAGACCCAAAGAAACGCTATTTACCGAAAGCGCGCCGAAGTCGTAGCTGACCCCCAGTGTCGCTTCTTCGTATGCGAGGTCCGTGGCATCCGCCGTTGCTTTCGCCATCTGCCCGATGATCCCAACTTTATCGTCATTCGCGAGGTCGCGCGACCAACGCCCAAGAAGCGAGTAGGTGAAAACTTCGGCGTCGCTCGCAAAGCGATGGGCGTAACGAATGCTTGCCGACAGAGCGAGCGTGTCGTCATTTCCAAGCGTGAATTGAGTGCCGAGCGTTCCATTCAATTGGTATTGGTAAGGCGAGCCGCCAGCCCAGTCATGGCTATAGGTTAGGCTAGCAGAGTAGGGGGCGTCGGCTCCGCTTGGGTGCCATTGATGCAAAATGCCTAACGACACTTGGGCGAACGAGAGGCTTGCACCGGTCACCTCAGGTGCGGACGCACGCGCGGCGTCAGACATTAAATAGGTGCGGCCGTATAGGCCAAATTCTAAAGAAGTTTGGCTAGTTGCAGTTTCAGCGATGCGGTAGCGCAAGTCAGTTTGTAGCGAGATTTCGAGGCCAGAAAGTGGACGTTCATCTGCCGGAACAAGCCAAAGGATCTCGCTAAGGTAGCCTGGAAGATAAGCAAAGCTAATCGCTTGGTTTGAATTGCCAGAGTTCACGTTGGTGGACGGGTTGAGGCCAAAGCTAAGTTCAACAGCAAGCGGGTTTTCCTGCCGAACACGCCTAAACGCAGTTATCGCGACCTGTTCGGTTTGCTGATCTGGTGCAGTTTGAATGGCGCGGCGTATCCAGATCTGCGAGCGCGTGTAAGCTTCTTGCGCTGCGTGAAGATCAGCCATTGTTAATGCCGCCGCAAACCTTTCGCGTTTGGTTTCGCCAACGCGCCAAGCTGTTCGGATTGCCGTTTTTGCAGCATCTAGATTGCCAAGTTGCTTCTCAGCCTGCGACAGGATGAGCAACGCGCTAATATCTCCTGGGTCCGCCTGTAGGAGCCCCAACGCAATCTCGCGGGCTGCAGATGGTCGACCTTCAGAGGCCAAGCGGCTCGCAAGAATGCGTGCGTCTTCACGGCTAAGGCGTTGCTCGCCTTGCTGTGCTTGGGCCTCAGTCGGAATGTTTGCACCAAGAGCAGTCAGTGC
The DNA here is from genome assembly GCF_001187845.1 of Octadecabacter temperatus. Lineage (NCBI taxonomy): Bacteria > Pseudomonadati > Pseudomonadota > Alphaproteobacteria > Rhodobacterales > Roseobacteraceae > Octadecabacter > Octadecabacter temperatus. The sequence goes on from NZ_CP012160.1 coordinate 936,044, forward strand.
CAGAAAGCACGCCTGCGTAGCTCCTAGAAAAAATCCACGCAGGTTCGCCATCGGTTAATTAAGATCTGTAACAAACACGCCGATTTCACGGGCGTCGAAGGTTGTGTTGACGTCAAATGTATCAAAGGATGTGCTATCAATCGTTGCCCCAGTCGGTAGATTGCCTCCTACTGAAAGCGTTCCAACCGGGATGCCTGCGTTCACCGCGGCTTGAATTGCGTCAAAATCTGCAAACTGCTGACCCGTAGCGGTACCTGTCGAGCCGTCCGTGTTCGTATACTCAACAATTTCAAAGGTAACGGTTTGAACGTCCGCTACACCTTCTAAAATAACGTAACCGCCCAATTCTTCTGCATCCGGACCGCCAATGAGACCTGTATGCGTTCCAGTGTCGCGTACGTTTCCATCATCGAAATACGTTGCCGCGGTTCCATCTTCCCACAAGCCCGTTTCAGTGTTGAATTCGACGGAAATCAGGGAAATATCGGGCAAATCGCCAACCATCGTATCGCCGATTGTATCTCTAGTGCGGTTGGTGATCGCGCCAACAACTGTGCCCTGCAAACCTTCGAGCGGATCTGTGTCGTCCACATCAAGAAGTAATCTGGCGTCGCCTCGGATCAGTTCAATACCGCCGCGAAAGTTGTAAGTACGTGTCGCAGCATAAACACCGAGGTACTCATAGCTGGACTGAGATGGCGTCGGGGTCGCATATTCAGTTCGATTAAGATTGGCACCTGCGAAACCGAAATTGGCCCATTCTCGACCAGCGGCAGATGTGGCGTCCAAGTAATCGCTTTGCACGAATACAGCGTAGTACTGCATCTCACCATTGATGACGGCTTCAGTGTTCTCGAAAATATCGGTCACTTGCCCGCTCGCATTAACGGTTCGGGCGCCTGCGACGTCATCATAAACGCCATCAGGGCCGTCAAAGGGCAAGTTGTTGATGATCAACTGATCATTGGTGGCATCATATTCGACAGAGTTCATCGTTAGGTTGCGTGTCGGATCATACGCGAACTGGCTGTTAACATCGGTGTTGGGATCGTTCGCGTCGATCAGCTCGGTCTCACCGTCCGGTGATGTCACTTCGACCATAAACGGGTTCGTACCATCACACCCGGCCAGTACTGAAGTAACGGCGATGGCGGTAAAAGTTTTCATCATGACGGCTCGTCCTCGGGTGTGATCTGCGCTGTTTGCACGTTGTGCGTATAGTCGGAAATTGCAAACGCCAAGTCAACGCATGCTAAACGCGAAAAACCACCTTATATGGCGGTTTTCGGCACAGTTCCACGCATATATAGTGTAAGTAACCCGTTCCAGCAGAATCACTGCCTCCGTACACAAAGGACAGACACATGCCCGTGACCCCAGAACAACAGGCCGAAATCGACGAACTCCGCGCACAGACGCAGCCGACATTGCGCGCGGTCTCACCTGGTATGGAGAAGCACCTTTATAAGGCGCACGATGTTTTGGACCACGGTTTTGTACGGGTTATCGATTATATGGGCGACGACGAGGCGATCTGTCAGGCCGCCCGCGTGTCCTACGGCAAGGGCACCAAGTCGGTTCAAAACGACGAAGGCCTGATCCGCTATCTGATGCGCCACTGGCATTCCACCCCGTTTGAGATGTGCGAGATCAAGCTGCACGTGAAGCTGCCCGTCTTCGTGGCCCGCCAATGGATTCGCCACCGCACGGCCAACGTCAACGAATATTCCGCCCGCTATTCCATTCTTGATCGCGAATTCTACATTCCCCGCGTCGAAGACCTTGCCGCGCAATCCGTCATCAACAACCAAGGTCGCGGCGAAACCCTGACAGGTGAGGAAGCCGAGCGGGTGTTGCGCTACCTTAAGGACGATTCAAACCGCGCCTACGACCACTACGAGGACATGATTTCCGAGGAAGACGGCAAGCAGGGCCTCGCCCGCGAATTGGCCCGCATGAACCTTCCGGCGAACATCTACACCCAGTGGTACTGGAAAGTGGACCTGCACAACCTGTTCCACTTCCTGCGCCTGCGCGCGGACAGCCACGCCCAAATGGAAATCCGCGTCTATGCGGATGCGATCTGCGAGATCGTGAAAGACTGGGTGCCTGCCGCCTACGGCGCGTTCGAGGACTACCGTTTGGGTGGCGCAACCCTGTCCGGCAAAGCGGTTGAGTGCATCCGCAAGATGGTCGCAGGCGAAGAGGTCACGCAGGAAACGTCTGGGATGAGCAAGGGCGAGTGGCGTGAGTTTATGGGGGTTGTTGAGGGTTGAAAATTCTCCAAGGTGGAACGCTTGCGCTGGGCCTAACACTTGGTGTTTGTTTTACGATCTTAGCTTTTCTGACGATTGGCCTATTTGCCGAAGTGCTCAATCCAACGTCTGAGCTTTGGGCCGTCATGATCGGCGCTGTTATTGGCGGCGGAATTGCTCTTGCTGGGCAAGTGTTGGAAAGTCAAAATCAATCGGCCCAGAGAGAGCATGAAAACAAAGAATCTGATTTGGTGAAAGCCTACGACTTGTTTGGTTTGCTTAACGATTACTTGGCGAATGCAACATTTTTGAGGAAACACATTGAACAAGGCTATGAGATGGCTCTTGCCGTCAATGAAGAGTTCGCGTCCTTGGCCGTTATGGAGTTATCCAGCGAGCCCACGCATGAACCGCTTTCCTTAGGTATCAAGTCAATGCTGATCCGGCGGAAGTTCTTAACTTTGTATAATGAAATCGGCCTATTAGATACCCACATAAAGGCGCTTTGGGATGGTTTTCGAGTCGGACAAATGAGGCGAGCTGAACTGTTGGCAATAATGGACAAAGAGTTCGTTGGCCAAGGAAAAGGTTTTCAACCTCAGTTGGAGAGCAAGCAAGAAGCAGCTGGCCGTCATATGGTATTGACCGATAACTTTAAAACGATTGCTTCGGACCTACGAGCCGATGAGGCAAAGCTCAGAAAGTGTGTTGAGATGACGGTGGAGGTAATTCAGAGTCTCGGTGACACGGCTTTCAGGTTTGAATTCAAAGAATAAGCAGCTGACTATCGCACCCGCCAGTACAGGTCTCCGACCGTTAGCACCTGAAACGATCCACTGGATCGTTTCCTAGACGGTCCAAACCCCGCCCTACGGGCGGGCGCGTTCCGCACCAACCCCGGGTCAGGCGCGTCGATAGCCGATAGGGTGGTGGCTATAACCTCGTTCTAGGGTGAGTTTCTATTTCGCACCTGCAGCACGAAAAGGTCGGTGATTCTGTCGTTCCATTGCTTCGAAAAGCAGCGAAAACGAGGTTACTTTTTCTTGAATCTCGACCCAAAATCGGGCGGATTTGGGCTCGATTTAACCAATTTGACTAATTTCTTGGCAAAACCGAAACATTTCTAACGTTCGTGTGTGGCGTCGCAATCCGTTGGATTCATTTGGAAGTTTCCCTAGATTCGCAAAATTCCAAATTAGTTAACGATGAGTCAATATAGTTGACGCTACGTGTTTTGGGGAAACGCCCAAAACTGTTCCCGCTGCACCTGCACACAGCATCCCTTAAATTGAGGTTATCGAAACATCGAGGGGGTTCGAAAATGAATACGTTAAACACTGCACAAGCTGCCAAGCATGCATTTCCGCCAATCCGCGTTGATCTGTTGGATCGTCTGCTGGATGAGGCTGACAAAATGGACAAAGAAGATGAGATCAAGAAGCCTAAGTACTTCAGCTGGTTGCGCAAATGAGCGGATGCCGCACCGAAAGCGCGTTGAAGTTCTCCGATCGCGTTAACTTCGCAGCGGGTGGTTTGCTGCCATGAAAAACCTTACATTGATGACACGCGGTAACGCCTGCACACCCCGTGCGGGCGTTGTTGTTTTTAGAGAGCCCCTGTTTTCAAGCCGTCTGGTATCTGTCGCATAGCAAGGCTACCTTCGCGGCGATAACGAGACCCGATAGAAAGCCCCTCACATGATCCTATATGGCCTCCCGACCTGTTCTGACTGCAACCGTGCGCGCAAGGTTTTGGAGGAGGCGGGTCTTAACGTCGCCTTTCGTGATGTCCGTGCGGAGCCGATGCTTGAGGCCGAATGGGCCGTGTTGCTGGCTGAGTTTGGCGATAACCTCGTGGATCGCAAATCCCTCGCGTTTCGCAATCTCAACGTGTGGATGAAAGAATCCGAGGCCGATGCGCAATTGGCCGACACACCAGCCGTTATGGCGCGCCCTGTGATAACGGATGGGACGAAATTCACGCTGGGGTGGGATGAAACGGTGAAGGGTGAGTGGCTGTAAAACGGGGAACCCTGGCTGGACTCTCCCCTGACGTGCCGCAGCGCGAATGGCTAGATATAGTGCATGGAAAAGACATCACAAACAGCCACTCCGTCCCCAATTTTTCCGCTCACTCCACAACAGGTGCGTGCGCTTTTGGGGAAATTAACCGAGCAACAACAACAACGGCAGTGACATTCCTGCCCATGACCGACAGTATCCGCGCAACCATTTGCGGAGCCTGACACATGCGCTTTTTCTCTCTTAAATCTTGTGACACGTGTCGTAAGGCGCTGAAATCGCTTTCTGGTCACGATGTAACCATCATTGATGTGCGCAGCGATGGCGTAAGCCCAGCGGACCAAGCGGCGATGATTGCAGCGTTTGGGGCAGGGGTGTTGAACACCCGCTCAACGACGTGGCGCAATTTGCCAGAAGACGAGCGCGCAAAAGACCCTGCGGAGTTGCTCGCGCAGCATCCAACGCTTATGAAACGACCAGTGATTGAATTGGACGGTGCGTGGTATCAGGGGTGGACCCCTGCCACAAAAGCCGCCGTAGGAGTAGAATAATGCGCAACGCAGCCGCCATTTTGGGCATCATCGCGGGGATCATGGGCATCTTCATCGGGCTATTCGGCTGGGGCATGGTCGCGCTGGCAAACGAGGTGCCAGAGGCCAGCGAGTGGCTAACGTTCGAGAACCCGAAGTTCATCCAATTCGCCAGCTTTGTAGCACCGATGTTGTGCATCGCAGGTGGCGCAATGGCCAAAGCGCGTGCGCTTTGGGGTGGGATTGCTTTGTTGATTGGTTGTGCGTTGTTTTTGGCGGCGTTCGGGTTCAACGGTTGGACGATGTTTCCGATTGGTTTCGCCGGCTTGGGCGGTATCCTAGCGATAGCCGCCGGTAAGCCGGACGAAGAAAAAGCGCACTTCTAGCGATTGTTGGAAAGGAAACGGTCCACTGACAGTGGGCCTGCGCCTTTAAGAACAAGCGTCACAAGCACCACCATCCAGAACGCGCGTTGATCAAGGATCGCGCCCGTTGGTAAGCCGTCAAACCATTTGCCGAGAGTTTCGGTGTGCTCAATCCCGCCGTGGCCGTAGAGGTCTGTTAGGGACTGAACGGTCACAAAGCCTATCATACCCAATGCTGCGAAACGGGTGAATAGACCGATCACGATCAGCAAGGGTAGGATGTATTCTGCCAAGGTGCCAGCAACGACGACGGCCCAATGGAAGATCGACATTTGAGAAATGTCATAGCCTACGGCCTCCATCGCTTTTGGGAAGATTTGCGCGTAGCCGCCGACGCCGGGTGAGAAGGGTGTGCCGTCCCACTTGGTGTTCGCTGAGTTCCAGAAATAGAACAATAGGGTCGCGGCAAAGACGAAACGGGCCAGTGTCGGCAAGATTTTGTCGGCAGATTCGTTTAGGGCGTTTGAGATGCGGTCATACAATGCGATCATGGTTCTTACTTTCAGGTATTTATGGAAATCAATGCGTTACGGGATAGGAGTAGGCCGAGGAGTGGGCCAAGGTCAAATCCCGCGCCGCCACTTTGCAAGGCTTTTCCTAAGGGCGCGCCGTTGATCAGGGCCGCTAGGACTGCCGATTGTTCTGGCATAAGCGCATCAACAGTCGGGTCAAATTCGGGGCGTGAGATCAGTGTCGGTTGCGCGACTTTGGCGATGTCGCCGCCATGTGTGTTCGTCCACCAGATGGAATGGAGCGGGTATTCTGACACGATCAAATGCACCGATGGTGAGAACGTGAAGGTCACATTTGGCAGCGTGTCTGGCGCTATTTTTGCCAAAGCATCAGGTTCAATTGGGCTGGCGTCCGCTGCGTGATAGCTGTGGCGCAACGCCAATTCCAGCCGCGCCATATCCGGCAAATACGGGACTGATTGCGCAGGGCCAAAGCTTGCCAAGAAGTCGGGCATATCTTCGCCGTAAAACATCATTACGGGGGACGTTGGCGGATGCGCACGCAGGTAGACCCCTGCCATCGCGCGGAAAAAATCATTCCCAACCAGCTTGTTCACGACTGGGAACGCGGTTTCCAACGCGTCGGTTAGGCTGACGGCCACGTTGTTGCGGTAAACGTCAAAGCGTTTGGTCGCGGGCACGCCGTCAGGGTTTTGCACACCATTTGGCGCATGTTTAGACGGGTCCAACAGTGCGGTACGGAAATCGGTTTGCGTGGTGATCATGCAACAACCGTTAGTGCGGTGTCCGCGCGTTTCGTTTCCTCAACCAGTACGGCCCATTCAGGAACATCCGTGTCCCATTCAATCAGCAAAGGTTTAGGGCCGGATTTCGCAAGGGTGTAGTCGAGCAATGCCCAAACAGGGTCCACCACTTCGGCACCGTGGCTGTCGATAAGCAATGGCGCACCAGTTTCATCTTCGTCCTCATCATGGCCGCCAAGGTGAATTTCACCAACAGCATCAAGCGGGCAAGCGTCTATGTAGCTTTGCGGCGAATAATCGAGGTTTGTGGCGGAAACAAAGACGTTATTCACGTCCAGCAACAGACCACAGCCCGTGCGGGCGACGATCTCGGCCAAGAAATCAGTCTCAGACATGTCGGATTCAGTAAAGGCCAGATAGCTGGATGGGTTTTCAAGCAGCATTTGGCGGCCAAGCGTGGATTGCACTTCGTCGATATGATCCGCCACGCGTTTTACGGTGGCCGCGGTGTAGGGCAGCGGCAGAAGATCATTCAAAAACGCGCTCTCGTGCGTGGACCACGCAAGGTGTTCGCTAAAGCTGGCGGGGTTTAGCCAGTCACACAGGGTTTTCAGCCGCGCGAGGTGGTCGGCGTCAAGGCGGCCTTCGCCACCGATGCTCAGACCGACGCCGTGGACGGAAAACGGAAATTTTTCAGAGAGATGGCGCAGTTGCGCGAGGGGGCGGCCACCCATCCCCATATAGTTTTCAGCATGAATTTCGAGCCAGCCGACGGGGCCTGCATCTTTCATGATGTCATTGAAATGTTGTGCTTTATATCCAACGCCGGGGGTGAAGGGCAGGGATGGTCTGGTAACGTCTAGCATATAGGCCTCCGGCAGTGGTGTGCGCCCAGCCTACACCAAAACTGGGAGGCTGGGCGCATTTTTCGTGAGGCAGCTTATGCTGGGATGTCACGGTCCAGTTCAGTCAGGGAACCGGAACGCTCTGGGGAGTCGCCCATAGCTTCGATCATTGTGTCTTCACATGTGCCTGCTGGAACGAATGTCCATGCGTTGCCTTGGTAATCAACTGTGGATGTACCGGCGCATGTTGTGCCCGGGCCAGCTGCACAGTCGTTTTCGCCAGCAAGGGATACGCCGTAGCACTTTTCGTTTTCTTGTGCGTGTGCAGTTGTGGACAGGCCAGCGATTGCAGTTGCGACAGATGCTGCGAGTACGAGGGAGTTTGTTGTCTTGGACATGGTGTGAATTCCTGTTGGTTGGTTACAAGTAGTAGCGCGCCGTGATTGGCGACTTCCTTACACTAGAGCGCACCAACCTTAACGATCCACTCACAGGAGCGTGCATCGCGTGTGCGTTATCTCGTGTTAGACCGTATTCAGTCCTAAGTCATTGAAAATAAAAGACCCGACCGTTTTCACGGCCGGGTCTGTAACACTACTAAAGTGCGAAATGTTACAAAAGATCGGGTGGAGTAGCCGATTTTGACAGCTCTTCCGTGATCGAATCCAAAGATGTTACAGAAGTTTGCTTTTCACCTAAGCGACGCACGGACACTGTGCGTTCCTCAACTTCACGCGCACCGCACGCGAGAATGATCGGAACCTTGCCAAGCGAGTGTTCGCGAACCTTGTAGTTGATCTTCTCGTTGCGGATGTCGGCTTCGGTGCGCACGCCTACGGCTTTCAAGGCAGCGACGACTTCGTGCACGTAATCATCCGCGTCGCTGATGATAGATGCTACAACCACCTGACGCGGCGCAATCCAGAACGGCAGCTTACCTGCGTGTTCTTCGATCAGAATACCGATAAAGCGCTCGAACGACCCAAGTGTCGCGCGGTGCAACATATAGGGCAGGTGCTTTTCGCCATCCGACCCGATGTAGGACGCGCCAAGGCGTTCTGGCATGTTGCTATCCACCTGCAAGGTGCCGCACTGCCAATCACGGCCGATCGCATCGGTTAGCACGAACTCAAGTTTCGGGCCGTAGAATGCGCCTTCGCCTTCTTGGACTTCATAGTCATGGCCAGCAGCCTTACACGCTTCGCCCAATGCCGCCTCGAGTAGATCCCAAGTTTCCTCGGACCCGATCCGCTTTTCAGGGCGGGTGGACAGCTTGATCTTCCAGTTGCTGAATCCCAACTCTGTGTAGATTTGGGACAGGAAGTCGATGAAGCGTTCAGTTTCGGAGGCGATCTGATCTTCAGTACAGAAAATGTGACCGTCATCTTGGGTAAAACCACGCACACGCATGATGCCGTGCAACGCGCCCGAAGGTTCATAACGGTTACAGGACCCGAATTCAGCCATGCGCAGCGGCAGTTCGCGGTAAGACTTCATACCTTGGTTGAACACCTGAATATGACATGGGCAGTTCATCGGTTTTAGCGCGTTGATGGTCTTTTCGCGGGCATGGTCTTCGTCCACTTCGACGACAAACATGTTTTCCTGATAGGCTTCCCAGTGACCGGAAGCTTCCCAGAGTTTGCGGTTCACCACCTGCGGAGTGTTCACTTCCACATAGCCACCGCTCCGTTGCTTGCGGCGCATGTAGTCTTGCAGCTGGGTGTAGATCAGCCAGCCGTTCGCATGCCAGAACACCTGACCAGGGGCTTCTTCTTGCATGTGGAACAGGTCCATCTCGCGGCCCAGCTTGCGGTGGTCGCGTTTGGCCGCCTCTTCCAGCATATTCATATGCGCTTTGAGTTGCTCTTTGTTCTGGAACGCAACGCCATAGATACGCTGCAACATCGCGCGGTCACTGTCGCCACGCCAGTAGGCGCCCGCGATGGACATCAGTTTCCATGAATCGCCCGGCACTTGGCCAGTGTTCTGCAGGTGCGGCCCACGGCAAAGGTCCTGCCATTCACCGTGCCAGTACATACGCAGGTCTTCGTTGCCCGGAATACTTTCGATCAGCTCAACCTTATAGGGTTCGCCTTTGTCTCTATAATACTGGATCGCAACATCGCGTTCCCAGACTTCAGTGCGGACGGCGTCGCGCTTGTTGATGATTTCCTTCATCTTCTTCTCAATCACACCGAGGTCTTCGGGTGTGAAAGGGTCTTTGCGATCAAAGTCATAATACCAGCCGTCTTTAATAACAGGCCCGATTGTAACCTGCGTGTCAGGCCAAAGTTCCTGCACCGCGCGCGCCATGATGTGTGCGAGGTCGTGACGGATCAGTTCCAACGCAGGCTCTGCGTCTTTCATGGTGTTGATGGCAATGCTTGCATCCGCATCAATCGGCCACTGCATATCCCAGTGTTCACCGTTCACGGTTGCGGAAATGGCCTTCTTGGCCAGCGATGACGCAATAGATGCTGCGACTTCAGCAGGGGTAACACCTGCATCGTATTCGCGTGAATTGCCGTCAGGAAATGTAAGGGAGATTTGGGCCATCTTTGGGCTCCTCGTCAGTTTGACGCCTACAAAGCGTCCGGTTGCGGGTTATGTGTTCAGTGTTGAAATGGCGATTTTGGGCGCATGGGTCAAGGTCTGATTGCCGCGAACTTCGCAAGGTGTCAGGGTGATACGAAATAAATGGGGCAAGTCATGAGACATTTCGACGAGATTTTAGACATTGCAGCGGATCGCAAAGGCGGACGCGGGGCGATTTTGGATGGGATCGAATTGCCCAAATCACGCGATGAAATTGCAGCCATACCAGGGGATAGGTTTCTTGCATCCTTCGCGGAAGGCATTTTTCAAACGGGGCTGGCATGGACTGTCGTGAAAAACAAATGGCCAGACATCTTTGAGGCGTTTCATGGCTTTGATGTTGGGCGTGTGGCGATGATGTCTGATGATTGGTTTTATGATCTGGTCGAAGACAAACGGGTCATTCGCAGCGCTCCGAAAATCCGCGCCATCCAAGAAAACGCAGTGATGATCCAAGAGACCGGGGATTTCGGCGCCTTCATCGCGGATTGGCCAACAGACGATTTCGCGGGCCTAGCTTTATGGCTAAAGAAAAACGGGTCCCGACTGGGGGGATCAACGGGGGCTTATGCGCTCAGACGTCTTGGTGTTGATAGCTTTTTGTTGTCGCGCGACGTGGTGGCAAGATTGATCGCCGAAGGCGTAATCGACAAACCGCCAACATCGCAAAAGGCAATGTCGGCGGTTCAAGAGGCGTTCAACACGTGGGTGGAACAATCAGGGCGAAGCCTAACGGAAATCAGCCGCGTGTTGGGGCAAAGTATTGATGCCTAACAGTTAGGCCGCAGCAAAAACCGCGTGGGCCATGATCAGGTTACAGACAAAGCCAGCGGTGAAAATCAGCGGGCGCACAGGCATCAGAGCCAAGCCTGAGATCATGCCAATGGCATGTGCGATACGCAGCCAGAAGAATGCGATTGCGGTCCAATAGGTTAGGGCAGTGAAACCATCCAGACGGTCAATGATCAGTACAAACACCGCAAATGGAAATGCCTGTTCCAAAAGGTTCAGGTGCGCGCGGTGGGCGCGTCCGATCCATGCGGGCATCAAGTGCATGTTGGCGATGCGCGAAAAGCCATCCGGCGCGCCGTCCGGCATGTCTTCGGGCTTCAAATTAGCTTGGCCGACAATTTGCGGAATCCAAAGTGACGCCGCGAGGATCATGAGGCAGGTGAGAATGCCGAGTTCTGTTGGGAAATCCATGAGTGTTACTCCTTACATGGCCATTTTGAGGGCATCGCCCGTTTCGAGGTAAGATTTGAGAGAGGCCGCCAAACGTGCCCAGCCTTCCGCGAACCCTTCTTGGCCCGGTGACATGTCGTAGTGTTCAATCGTTAGTTGGCAGACCTCGCCTTGGGGTTCGATCAGGTAGACCATGTGGGATGATGGTGCGTCTGGGCCCAAGAACAGCGGTTCGAACGTCATGGCGATTTTCGATTTCGGATCGAGGGCGGTTGTTACTTGGCGCAGCATGGCTTCGCCGTGGGGCAAGATGAACGATGTGGTTTCCCCAACAGCCGCGTTGCCCTGCACGGTATTACAGGCAAAGTGATATCGCGCCATGTCATCGGCTTGGGTGAGGGCGTCCCATAGGGCGTCTTGGGTGCAACGGATGAAGGTCTGCATCATGAAATCTGGTTTGCTCATACGGGTATCCTTTTCGAGTTTGGCTTTGAGGTCAGTCAGCGCCTTGGCTTGGGGCTGAAGAAAGGGCGCGACCCAGCGGTCCATGACCTCCTGCAAGGGAAGGGCGTTTAGGTAATGGTATTTGAAGCGCCCCTGTTTGCGCGTGATGATGAGACCGGCGTCTTCCAGCAGCTTGAGGTGCTTCATGACGCCAAAGCGCGTCATCTCAAGGCTGGCTTCTAGGTCCGTCAGAGTTTGACCATCGCGAAGGCGCAGCGCATCGAGAAGTTTCTGGCGCGTTGGGTCTGCGAGGGCTTTGAAGATATGTTCCATGAAGGCATTATGGGTGAGTATTTAGTAACGTGACAATAGGGTAACGTGATTTACCTGCCGAACGTGCTGCGTTAGGGTGCAGGGGAAACGATGCTAGGGAATTGAAATGGTTGATACATTGGTAACTCCGCAGGGCCGCAAGATTGCTTATCATTTGACGGCCGGTCAGGGGCCAACGGTGGTGTTTTTGGGTGGTTTCAAGTCTGACATGACAGGAACGAAGGCGGTTTTCCTAGAAAACTGGGCCATTGAAACGGGTCGTGCGTTCTTGCGATTCGACTATTCAGGGCATGGTTCCAGCAGCGAGGCCTTCGAGGACGGCTGCATCGGGGACTGGTATGAAGACGCCTGCGCAGCACTTGGTTTGATCGATGGGCCGGTTGTTTTGGTTGGGTCCAGTATGGGCGGATGGATTTCACTGCTTGTTGCGCGCGCCATGCCAGAACGGGTCGCGGGGCTGGTCGGCATAGCGGTCGCGCCGGATTTCACCGAAGACGGTTTCTGGGCTGGGTTTGATGAAGCGCAAAAGGCCGAGATGGAACGTGAAGGGCGGGTAGCGCTGCCGTCAGAGTACGGCGACCCCTACATCATCACCAAGCGTTTGATCGAGGAAGGACGGGACCGATTGGTCCTTCGCACGCCGCTTGATTTGCCGTTTGCAGTGCGCTTCTTGCTTGGGACTGCAGATACTTCAGTGAGTACAGAGACTGCGCTGCGTCTGCTTGAGCATGCGAGCAGTTCGGATATGCGGTTAACACTGGTCGATGGAGCGGATCATTCGTTTTCCAGCGAGGTGTGTTTGCCTATGATCATTGGTGCGATCGGCGAGGTGATTGCGCCTGCGGCGGGCGTGGAGGGGGGCTAGCCCCCCGCCGCAAGCGACTCCCCCCAGGATATTTAGAAAACAAAGGCGAACGACGCGTTGCTTTGCGCGAAGTCCTTTGTAGTGTTTGTTTGTGAACCGTAGTGGAAAAGGATGTCCCATGTTGCCAGAGATAAATGAGTTTGATGGCTGGTTGGCTGAACGCGAAGCCGCTGTTGGTGGTGTGCGTGAGGGATGCGCGAAGCAGATTGTCTGGGCGGGGACGCCGACAAAGACGCCATTGTGCATCGTCTATGTTCACGGGTTTTCCGCCACGGGCGCTGAGGTTCGTCCGTTGCCGGATATGGTGGCCAAGGCACTGGGCGCGAATTTGTATTTCGCGCGTCTTACTGGACATGGGCAGGACGGTGCCGCAATGGGGCGCGCCCGCCTTCCCGATTGGGAGCGGGATGTTGTTGAGGCGTTGGAGATTGGATCCGCACTTGGGGATGATGTGGTCGTCATTGGGTGCTCGACAGGTTGCACGTTGTTGACGAGTGCGCTGGCGCAAGGGGCGAGCGTCAAGGGCGTCGTCCATCTTTCACCCAATTACGGGTTGCGCCACCGATTGGGGCAAATGCTGCTAGATTTACCTGGCGTGCGCCGTTGGGGGCCACTGGTCGCAGGGCGCGAGAGGACATTTGATGCGGTTTCTGACGCGCATGCCGCGCTTTGGACCATAAAGTATGACACGCAGGCGGTGTTCACTATGGGCGACGCGGTGCGTGCGTGCCTTGCCGGTGACATCGAGGCCATCCAAACCCCAGCATATTTTGCCTTCAATGAGGACGATCAGGTCGTCAGCCCGAAACGGACGCGTGCGGTCATGACACGTTGGGCTGGCCCTGTGACACAGGACATTTTGGTGCAGGGACCGAGTGACGACAAGATGGGGCATGTGATGGCAGGCGACGTGTTTAGCCCGAAGCAAACCGCGCCATTGGCGGATCGGATCATCGCTTGGGTCAATGCGTTGTGAATAGGGGTTGCGTCTGGGTGCTGTGCATGGGCAATTTAGGCCAACAGGCAAAAGTATAAGCAGAGGCAGACATGGCAGAACCACTCGTCCTATTGCCGGGTATGATGTGCGATGCGCGCGTCTGGGCCACGCAGTTGACGGTTCTAAGCTATGAGCGTCCTGTCACGGTCGCGCCGGTTGGTGTTGGCGACCGCATCGAAGAGATCGCATCCGAATTACTGTCATGTTTGCCATCCAAGTTCGCGTTGTGCGGGCACGGGATGGGCGGCGCTGTTGCGCTTGAGTTGACGCGCCGTGCGCCAGAACGGGTTATCCGACTGGCATTGATCGGAACCAATCCACTGTCAGATACCCCGCAAGAAGCTGCAGATCGTGAACCGCGAATGATTGGTGCAAAGTCGGGTCGATTTGAAAGCCTGCTCGAGCAAGACGTGCTGCCACGCCATGTGGGTAGTGGGCCGCTGCGTTCGGAAGCGACGGCCGAGCTTAAAGAGATGGCGATGTCGCTGGGGGCGGACGTGTTTGCACGCCAAGAACGCGCGATGCAGCGCCGCCGCGACCAGCAAAGTACCCTTCGTCGTATCATCCAGCCAACGTTGATTTTGGCGGGCGAGGAAGACCAGATTGTACCCTTGAAACGACAGGAATTTTTGGCGGAACTGATCCCTTATGCCAAACTCGGTGTTTTGAACGGGGTTGGGCATACGGTGATGCTAGAAGACCCTGAGGGCACGACCGAGGCGCTTTATACATGGATGCGCCAACCGTTAGTGCTACGCTAGGAGCGCGGATCCTGTGGCACTGTAGCTCGGTCTTGCGCGTTGAGCGTTTGGATAGATGAAATTGCCAAACCGTGATCATCAAAGAAGGGCGTTTTACGCCATCCACCTGAAATACGTGCCCAGATCGTGCGGCGGATAAAGCCGATGATGAAGTGGCTGAACCCTACGGTTTTGGATTTGCCATTTGGCATTGGCTTAAATGCATAGGTTTTGGCGGGGCCTAGCGCGTTCGGGTCATCAAACCGCGCTGTATTGATACTTGCAAAAGCCCATTTCGGGCTGTCGAGCGTGTTTACCAATGTCGCGCCGCAGCACGGGGCGTACCAACGCAACAAGCGCCCTTTTTTCCACTGAAACACCTTTACGTCAGGCCATCCCGTCGTGAAATCGTACTTGTCTGGCGTTGTTTGGTAATAGTGGACACCCGTACCACCGACATTCTCGTCGCCGGCCCAAACCGCGGCCGCGCGACAATCTTCGCAATAGCATCGCAGGTGGCCGCCAGATCGCGGGGTAATATCACGCAAAACACCCCGCATAGCGCCACATGAGCAACCGAAGGGGATGTCTTGGCCCATGATTAGCTGGCCTTATCGACCGCGTTCTTATTCGCGGCTTTTGTTTTGGTATTTTCATTTTTCGCCGGTGCATCGGCATTCGCGTCAATGAAATCCAGTACCAAGGGGCGAATGTTGTCGCGCCAGCTGCGGCCCGCGAAGATACCGTAGTGTCCTGCACCTGGCTCAAGGTGAGATGCTTTTTTGCTGTCCGGAAGACCCGTCAGCAATGGCAGTGCTGCAAGACATTGGCCCGGTGCAGAGATGTCATCGTTTTCGCCTTCGACGATTTTCACAGCGACGGTCGTGATCTTACCGAAATCAACAGGGTGACCTTCGACGGTAAAGCTGTTGGTCGCGATTTCACGGTTCTTGAAGATGCGTTCAACCGTTGAAAGGTAGAATTCTGCCGTCATGTCCATCACGGCGAGGTATTCATCATAAAACGCATTGTGTTTGTCGTGCTCTGACGCTTCGCCTTTGGCGACGGCCATGATCTGTTTCTGGAAAGCATCGCTGTGCATTTCACCGTTCATCGAGATGAAGGACGCCAATTGCAACAACCCAGGGTAAACTCTGCGGCCAACGCCCGGGTATTTGAACCCGACCCGCTGGATCATGGTCTCTTCCAGTTGGCCCATCGTGACCGAGCGGCCAAAGTCGGTGACTTCAGTGTGGTTGGCTTCTGGATCAACGGGGCCACCGATCAAGGTCAATGAACGTGGCTGCGCGTCTGGGTCTTGCTCCGCGAGGTAGGCTGTCGCCGCGAGGGTCAGCGGCACGGGCTGACAAACGGCGATAACGTGCGTGTCTGGGCCCATCTCTTTCATGAACTCGGACAGGTAAAGTGTGTAGTCTTCAACGTCGAACTTGCCCTCAGACACTGGAATATCGCGCGCGTTGTGCCAGTCAGTTGTGTAAACTTCGCAATCTGGAAGCAGGGACATGACCGTTTTACGTAGCAAAGTGGCGTAGTGGCCCGACATTGGCGCAACAAGCAGAACCTTGCGTTTGCGTTCCGAACGTCCGACAGCGCAGAAGTGGACCAGATCGCCAAATGGTTTTTCGACAACCTTGCGCACCATGATGACGTGATCTTTGCCGTCCTCGGCTGGAACACTATCAATACCCCAGTCAGGTTTGGTGACCATTCGTGCAAAGCTGCGCTCGGTGACTTCGCCCCATGCGCGCAGCATTTCCATGCCTGGACCAGGCCACATCGCGACAGCTGGATAAGATGCAATGGCCCGTGCGGAGGCCCCCATCCATTCATTCGTGTTTCGAATGGTTTCCATAAGGTCGTATGTTGCCATATACTTCATTTTGCGCGTCCTCGGATTTTGTCGCGGCCCGACTGTGTTGGCCTTTCGACCCAGCCTTAAGGCGCGATGACTATGTCGCATTGACCGAGACGCTATCTTGGCAGATAGCAAAAAGAGAAAATGCTGCACCTGCACAATAAGAGGGCGATGCCGATATGACAACAGATGATTCAAAACGCAGTGAATCCGACGGTCTGGACGCGGCCTTGCCAAAACTCGAGCAAAATATGGAACGTATTCAGGAACTTACAACGCGGCTTGTAGCGGCGATGTCAAACAAGCGTCAGGTGCCACAAGATTTGCAGGGGCCAGAACCCGAACTATATGCGCGGGCAGGCGGCGCTATTTTTCAAGAAATGATACAGAATCCGGCGAAGATTATTGAACAGCAAGTCGGATATTGGGGCAAAACGCTGCAGCATTTTGTCGATGCGCAGCAGGCCTTGTCCAAAGGAAACCTTGAAGCGCCCAAAGACGACACACCAACGGATAAGCGCTTTAAGAACCCGTTGTGGCAATCGCACCCCTATTTCAACTTTCTAAAGCAGCAATACATGCTGAACGCACAGGCCGTTGATGCGGCGGTATCTGACATGGAAGGTTTGGATGAACGCGACAAGCGGCAGATGGAATACTTTAGCCAACAGATTGTCGACATGCTGTCCCCGACGAATTTTCTAGCCAGCAACCCTGACGCGTTGACCAAAGCCGTTGAAACGGAAGGTGACAGCCTTGTGCGCGGTTTGGAAAATATGATCGCCGACCTAGAAGCCAACAACGGCGAACTGGTGGTTTCACTGGTGGATAAGGATGCGTTTAGCGTTGGTGAAAACCTTGCCACGACGACAGGCGACGTTGTTTTCCGCAATCACATGTTTGAGCTGATCCAGTATGCGCCGACCACCGAAAAGGTTCATGAAACGCCGCTGGTGATTTTCCCACCATGGATCAATAAATTCTACGTTCTCGACCTGAACGCGCAAAAATCACTTGTTAAATGGATCGTCGATCAAGGGTTCACGCTGTTTGTTGTCTCATGGATCAACCCTGATAACGCATATCGCGACATCGGGATGACCGACTACATCGAGGACGGCTACATCACCGCATTTGAAACCGTCCGCGAGATTTGCGGTGTGAAGAAGGTGAATGCGGTCGGATACTGTATTGCTGGTACGACGTTGTCGTTGTCACTGGCCGTTATGAAGGCACGCGGGCTTGATTACGTAAAATCCGCCACGCTGTTCACGACGCTTACCGACTTCTCAGATCGCGGTGAGGTTGGCGTGTTCCTGAACGATGACTTTGTGGATGGCATCGAAGCTGAGGTCATGAACGCCGGTTTCCTCGACAGTTTCTATATGAGCCGTACGTTCAGCTATTTGCGCAGCAACGACCTTATCTATCAGCCCGCGATCCGCAGCTACATGTTGGGGGAGGCTCCACCGGCCTTCGATTTGCTTTATTGGAACGGCGATGGCACGAACCTTCCCGGCAAAATGGCGATCGAATACTTGCGTGGCCTTTGTCAGGACGATGCATTTGCGACGACTGGCTTTGAGGTCGCGGGTATCTCTGTGAAATTGGGTGATGTCGACGTGCCGCTATTTGCGATTGCTTGCGAAAGCGACCATATCGCGGCTTGGAAGTCATCTTATTGTGGCGTGCAAAAGATGGGGTCCAAGGACAAGACGTTTATCCTGTCGGGGTCAGGCCACATCGCAGGGATCGTGAATCCACCTGCTAAGAAGAAGTATGGCCATTGGACAAATACGGACCTCACCCTCAGCCCAGACGATTGGCAAGCAGGGGCCAAGGCGCATGAAGGGTCTTGGTGGCCGATGTGGGGCAAGTGGTTGGCCAACAAGTCTGGCAAGAAGATCGATGCGAGAACGCCTGGTTGTGCGACTCATCCCTCGATTATGCCTGCACCCGGAAGTTATGTTTTGGGTGAGAAGACAGTTTGACGCAGGGCAAAAGGTAACCTTTTTAGCCTGCATTTCTTGGGTTGGTTGGTTTTCCGCAATAAATTCAATCGCCTAATGCGTGTGTAACTTATTTATGCTGCACTGCAGAAAAAACTTGAAATGCTGCACTGCAGCAAGTAAGTTGTTTGCAGACGCAGAAACGCCGGAATGGTCCGGTACATATTTAAGGAGCACCGACATGGCTGCTACGACACCTGACTTCACCGCCGTTCTCAAAGACATGATGGGCGCATTCCCTGTAGACACAAAAGCATTCGACGACGCTGTTAAGACACAGTCCGCGTTGAGCGAAAAGTTGTCCGCTGTTTCCATCACTGCAGCAGAAAAATCCACTGAGCTGTCCGCGAAATGGGCTCAGGACACACTTGCTAAGGTTACAGAACTGTCCAAAGCAAAGGCAGAGCCTGCTGACTACGCAAAATCCGTAACTGACTTCGCATCCGCTTCTGCTGAAGCCGCTGCTGAGCACATGGCTGCCTTCGCTGAAATCGCGAAAAAAGTTCAGACAGAAACTCTGGAACTGATGATGGCTGCTGGCAAAGACGCGTCAGAAGACATGACTGCTGCTGCTAAGAAAGCCACTGCAGACGTAACTGCTGCTGCTAAGAAAGCCGCTACTGCAAAGTAAGCGACATTAGATAGATAAGCGCTTTTCTCCTCCCTGAGCGCCAACGTCTTCTTAGGGCGTGCTGTTCCTCCCGACAGCACGCCCTTTTCTTTTGCTGACATGCGGCATAGGCTTTCTCTGCAGTGCAACATTTCGGGGAGGAAACCAGTTGGCCAACACATCACAACCGCTACTGATCAAGCGTTATGCAAGTCGTCGTTTGTACAACACCGAGACCAGCGATTACGTCACACTCGAAGATATCGCGACATTCATTCGTGATGGGCGCGAAGTGCAGATCGTTGACTTGAAGTCCGGGGACGACCTTACACGTCAATACTTGCTGCAGATCATCGCGGAACATGAAAGCCGCGGCGAAAGCGTGCTTCCGGTTGATGTTTTGACGGATTTGGTGCGGTCCTACACGAGCCAGTCGATGTCTGTCGTTCCGCAGTTCTTGGCGCAATCATTTGATATGCTTCGTGATGGGCAGTCCAAGATTATGGAAAACATCGGATCAACTAATCCGCTGGCATCGATGCCAGGGTTCGAAGCGATGCAAGCACAGCAACAAGCGTTCATGAAGGCGATGACAGGGGGCATGATGCCATCTGCGGCCAAGCCTGCCGAATCCGCCAAAGCCGAAAAAGCCGACGAAGGTCTTGATGACATTAAGGCGGAACTTGCTGCGCTTCAGGAAAAGCTCTCAAAGCTGGGCAAGTAATTAAGCTACCTTAGCGGATGTCGCCGTTTGTGCGGCTTCCAGCAGAACCTCAGCGATCACATCGCAATCGTCTAGCGTCAGGCGGGCAGGTAGGCGCACATCGCACGCGCGCATCAACATGGCGCGCGTTTTCGGCAGCTCTGGTGTGGCGCCCAAGAATTCCCAATTCCAGAAAGCCCGCGCATTGTCCGCACTTTGGCCGAAGATTTGCACCTTGAGGCCCAAAGACGCAGCCGCATCAGCAAAAGCTTGGGTCTGTGCGTCATCCATATTGTACAGGTTGAACTGAATAGAATCCGGCGCGCGAACTTCGCCCGCTAGAGGGGCAGGGACAACAAGATTCGGGTGCGTGTTCAACCGTGCTGCCACGTGGTCATGGTTGCGTCGCCCATCGACGACACGCCGTGCGAGCTCGGGCAATTGCGGCCTAATGATTGCAGCGGACAGGTTGGACAGTCGCAGATTATAAAGCGGCAGTTTGTTCTGCCATTTCTGCATCACCTCTGTTGGGATCGCATGTTTCTGCCATGTGTGTTCATAGGCGCCAGACATGATGATGGCCCGCGCCACGAGATCCGCGTCGTCGGTGACCAAAATGCCGCCTTCGCCCGCGTTGATCATTTTGTAACTTTGGAAGCTGAAACAGCCGATCTTGCCGATAGTCCCAATCTTGCGACCGTTCCATGTGGTGCCAAGGCTGTGGGCCGCGTCTTCAATGACAGGCACATCAGCTGCATCGGCCAATGCCATGATTGCATCCATATCTGAGGTGTGCCCACGCATATGCGAAATAAGTACGGCGTCAGCGTTCTCAAGTTTGGCGGCAAAGTCATCCATGTCGATGCGGTAGTTGTCGGAACACTCTACAAGGACAGGCACACAGCGCGCATGAACTACAGAGGACGGAACAGCCGCAAAGGTGAACGCAGGGATCAGAACGCGGGCCTCACGGGGCAGGTCTAGCGCTTCGAGGGACAAGAATAGGGCTGCAGAACAGCTTGAAACCGCGAGGGCATATTTCGTACCCATCAGCGCTGCAAATTCTTGTTCTAAAAGCGAAACTGGCGCGTCATCGGCCCGAGTGTAGCGAAACAGGTCTGCAGAGTTCAGCAGCTTGGTGACTTCTTCCAGCGCAGCTGCAGGAATGGGTTCTGCATCGTAAACGTTTGGGATTTGGGGCATAGATCAGCACCTAATTTGAATTTTTGCGAAACTTAACATCGTGATTATGACAAGGCCATGACTGTTTGCGGATCAGCGACTAAATGCCCAAGCGATCGCGCATCGAATACCACGTCATCGCCGCCATTAGCAAAGGTGCGCGTAGCATTGTGCCACCCGGAAAGCGCGGTGTTGGTAGACTCGCGAAAACGTCAAAGCGTTCTGCTTGGCCGCGTACGGCTTCGGCCATCAGTTTACCGGCGAAACCGGAATGGACGACACCGTGACCGGAATAGCCACCAGAACTTAAGATGTTAGAGGAAGCACGCATTAAGTTGGGCAGGCGGGTCGGTGTGATGCCCAGGGTTCCGCCCCATGTGTAATCGATTTTCACGCCCTTAAGCTGTGGGAACATGTGCTCCATCCGTTTGCGCAATGCGGGTTCAATGTTTTGCGGGAACCCCGTGGTGTAGTTCTCGCGCCCCCCAAACAGCAGGCGGTTGTCCTCAGACAGACGGAAATAGTTCACCACAAACTTGCTGTCTGCTACGGCGATGTCTTGGGTCAGGATGTCTTTTGCACGCTCACCCAGCGGTTCGGTCGCAGCGATGAAAGAGTTTAGCGGCATGGTGCGCGACGTGACCTTTTTGTTGATGTTTGGAAGGTATCCGTTGCCAGCAAGCAGCACGAACGGGGCCGTTACGCGACCCTGTCCCGTGGCGACAACAGCAGGATCACCTTCAACGATCTCATGCACTTCCGAGCGTTCAAAAATGCGCGCGCCAGCGGCTTCGGCGGCTTTGGCAAGACCAAGGGCGTAGCGCAGCGGGTGTATGTGACCCGCGCCACGGTCAACTAGGCCGCCTTGGTAATGTGGTGACTTTACAATGTCTTGGAATGCTTCGCGCGTCAGGCCTTCGACGTCTTTGTAGTCATAGGTTCGGCGCAAGAACTCAGCCTCATCACGCAGTTCACGGGCCTCAACCGCGTTGTATGCGCCATGCGCGACGCCTGCACGAAAGCGGGCTTCGGGGGTATGTTTTTCGATGCGCGACTTCAGGAGGTCTTTGCCTTCTTCCGTCATATCCCAGAGCGCCTTGGCTGGGCCTTTTCCAAGTTTTGCAGCAATCCAGCGCTGGTCTTGGTTGAACCCTGATCCGGCTTGCCCACCATTGCGACCAGACGCGCCCCAACCCGCGCGGTGGGCGTCCAGTACAACAACGTCCATTCCGGCTTCGGCCAATTCAAGCGCGGCCATCAGGCCAGTGAAACCAGCGCCAACAATGCAGACGTCCGCTTTGATTTTGCCGTGTAACGGAGCACGTTCTGGTGGGATGTCGGCGGTTGCGGCATACCAGCTATTGGGGAACTTAGCAGGGCGGTCATTGCGGTATAGGGCGTTTGACATGATTACCTCGGTTCAAGGAGCGTCGCGTAGGTCATAGAACGTTAGATCGTAGCGTTCCGGCACACTGTGGATCACGGTTGCCTCATCATAAACATCGCCTTTGATCTGAAAGTTGTAGCAATCAGTGCAGGTTAGCCCGAGGTCTTGGATAAACGCCTTTGACGCGTCGTCCCATTCAACCCGCGACAGTGTTTCGCTGGTGAGGGTCTCTAGCAGGTCATCTGGCAAGCTGGACGCACCCGTGAGATTGATATGAGGTGTATAAAACAGCACGTCAGGAAACGGGATTTCAGCGCCGGCACGGGTGGCAGGTAGGCCATTGTCAGCATCGACCAGAATTGCGGCGCCGTGGTCTTCGATATTGATGGAACTGATCGTCACGCCTTCGGGTAGGGCACCTTGGACCAATGCGCTCAGCAGGGCTGCGTGGGTTTCGGTATCAAGCGGCTGGCTGGTGCTTTGATGGATCGTTGGCAGCGTCACGATCGCTTCTGGTATGGCTTGCGGGACAGGGTGTGCCTGATCGCGGTTCGCCTTTAGACCAAGCAATGCATAATCCGGTTCATTGGCGATAAACGCCAGTGCTTCGAGGTACGTCGCGTAGGTGTCGTAATATTCCTCAATAGGGACCAGAGGTTCGGCAGCGTCCAGAAGGCCCGCAAAATCGGCGTCTTCGGCGCTGGCAAAGTCGCCACAGGTCGTTGAGCCGCATGTGACTTCAAGCACCAGTTCATCGTCGCGAAACAGTGCCGCGATACGTTGTTCCAGTGGAACGCCCATTGCGCCAAGGACGATAGCACCTGCGACTTCACCGCCTGTCGTCTCAGTGTTCACGAACGCTAGGTCTTGTGCGTTTTTTATGGCGGCAGGGTCGGTGATAACGACAGATGTGCCATTTGGCCCTGCGCGATCCAGCACTAATGCGATTTCACCCGTGTCGAGGTACTGATCCGCTAGGAAGTAAAGCCGTGCACTTGTGTCAGGCTCAGGTTCGGGGGCAGGTGTAGGTGCCTCGATGGGTTGTTCAGCTACAGCAGCAGTCGTTCCTGTGGTCTGCGTGCCTGATCCGCGCACCAAATAGAACGCGCCAAACGCGATCAATCCACCCACAAGGGTAACAAGGAGAAAGGCCAGCCGTATCATACGTTTAGAAGGAGGTGTTCACGCTCCCACGGGCTGATGACGTGCAAGAATTCTTCGTATTCTGCGCGCTTTACGATGGAATAAACGCGGGCGAAATCTGGACCGAGAACCTCATGCATTTCCGTGTTTGCATCAAACAGGTCAAGCGCGGCGTATAGACCTTGGGGCAATTCACCGTCGCCTTCATAGGCGTCCCCTTCATACCGTTTGTCAGGGCGGATCTGGTTCTTCATGCCGAGGTAACCACAGGCCAGCGACGCCGCGATACACAAGTAAGGATTGCAATCCATCCCCGCGAGGCGGTTCTCAATGCGACGTGCTTCGGGGGACGATAACGGTACACGCAGGCCGGTGGTGCGATTGTCACGCGCCCATTCCAAATTGATTGGGGCAGCGTGGTCTTTGACGTAGCGGCGGTAGCTGTTCACGTAAGGGGCCATCACCGCGATCACGCTCGGCAGGTACTCTTGCATGCCGCCGATGAAATGTAAGAACGCATCCGTTTCGCCACCCTGCGGGCCGGTGAAGATGTTGTTGCCGTCCTTGTCGAGGATTGAGTGGTGCACATGCATGGCGCTACCAGGCTCGTTCTCAATCGGTTTCGCCATAAAGGTAGCGTAGCAATTGTGTTTGAGCGCTGCTTCTTTCAAAAGGCGTTTGAAGAAGAAGACCTGATCGGCCAGCTCAACCGGATCACCGTGGTTGAGGTTGATCTCAAGTTGGCCAGCGCCGCCTTCTTGCGTGATGCCATCAATCTCGAACCCCTGAATTTCAGCGAACTCATAGATGTCATCAATGACAGGTCCGTAGTCGTCCACAGCCGTCATGGAATAGGCTTGGCGGGCAGCAGCAGGGCGACCAGAGCGTCCAATCATCGGTTCAATCGGCTTGGTCGGATCAGTGTTGCGCGCCACGAGGAAGAATTCCATCTCAGGCGCAACAACAGGTGTCCAACCTTCTTTTTCATAGAGATCAACAACACGCTTCAAAACATTGCGTGGGCTGAACTGGATCGGATCACCTCTGGTGTCAAAAGCATCATGAATGACCTGCAACGTGCCGTCCGCTGCCCATGGAGCGGCAGTCGTCGTGGAGTAGTCTGGTTTCAAAACCATATCGGGTTCCGTAAAACCCGCATCCCCTGCGGCTTCACCCCAACCACCTGTAAGTGTTTGAAAGAAGATGGATTCTGGCAAGTGAAATTGCGTCAATTTTTCCCATTTCGCCGCAGGAACCGCCTTACCGCGGGCGATGCCGGGCAGGTCAGAGATCATGCACTCGACCTCGTCCAGACGGTTCGCATCAAGATAGTCGCGGGCGGCTTGCGGGATTTTATCACTCCAACTCATGCTGCCACTCCTTTGAAAAAGGCACTGATTTGTGCAGCAAGGCGTTTGTTGTCGACCTCGTTTTCGAGGTCTGCGCGTGCGGCGCTAATTAGGTCAGCTGGCACTGCGCCACCACGGGTGCGGATCAATCCGTCAATAAGCTCAGCTTCAAACTCTGGGTGGGCCTGAACGGTGAATGCGCGCTTCCCGTAGACCAGTGCCGCATTTTCGCAAAAGTCGTTGCAGGCGACAGAAGTCGCGTCAGCTGGACGTTCAACAACTTGGTCTTGGTGCCAAGCATTCAACGAGACAGTTTCGCCGTCCCAGTCATAGGTCTGGCGGCCCACGGCCCAGCCGTCTTTGAACTTTTCGACTTTACCGCCAAGGGCCTGCGCGATGATCTGGTGGCCAAAGCAAACGCCGACTAGCGGAACTTCCTGCGCATAGATGTCACGGATCAAGGTCTCGAGGGGCGCAATCCATGGGTGGTCTTCATAAGCCCCATGTTTGGAACCTGTGATTAGCCAGCCATCGCACCGTTCAGGCGCATCAGGGAACACGTCGTCAACGACATCGAAGGTCTCAAAGGTGAAACCTTGGTTCGCCAAAAGCCGTTCGAACAGGTTGGAATAGTCGCCCAAAACGGGCCGTAGCTCATCCGGAGAATGGCCAGTCTGCAAAATGCCGATTTTCATGAAACACCAGTGGTTGATTTGCGTCTAGGATAATCCGCCTTAGGCCGTCACACAAGCCAGACCGTTATCAGACGGTATCTAGGTAAAGGTCGATCTGTTCTTCGGGGCTGAGGTCCGCAAACGCCTGCAATTCTTGACGCTTTGTCGCGACAAGGTTGCGGATCAGTTCTGCCGGAAAAATGCGTTTGATGCGCGCGTCAGATTCAAAGCTTTCGATCGCTTCTGCCCAACTTCCGGGCAACTGTGGCAGACCTTGATCATAAGCATTCCCTGTTATCGGCGCAGGGGGCATTTCAGCGTCCTCGATCCCCGTCAAAGCCGCACCCAGAACTGCGGCGAGCATCAGGTAGGGGTTAACATCGCCCCCCGCAACGCGGTGTTCAATGCGGCGTGCCTTGTGATTGCCACCGGGAACGCGGATTGCTGCAGTGCGGTTTTCATAGGCCCAGCAAATAGACGTTGGCGCATGGGCATTGGGGACCAAGCGATCATATGAATTGCCGTGGGGAGCAAGGATCAGCGCGGATGGCCCAAGCGCGTTCATGCAGCCTGCAATTGCGTGCTGCATCACGTCTGTGCCCTGACTGCCGCCGTTGTCAAAGATGTTGTTGCCATCCGCGTCCAACACCGAGAAATGCACATGCATGCCGTTGCCAGCATATTCCGGATAGGGTTTCGCCATGAAACTGGCTGCAAAGCCGTGCTGGCGGGAAATGCCGCGCACCAGCAGTTTGAACAACCACGTGTCGTCCGCCGCTTTCATCGCGTGGCTGTGGGACAGGTTGATCTCAAACTGACCAAGGCCTGCTTCGGAAATGGCGGTTTCCGCGGGAATATCCATCGCCTCGGCCCCGTCATAAAGCGCGGTGAAGAAGTTATCGAAGGCATCCAGCGCACGCAGTGACAGGATTTCAGCACCTGGGCGACGCTTACCAGACCGTTCTGATGGAACGACCTTTAGATCTTTGCCGCTGTCATCCACGATGTAGAATTCCAGCTCGGTGCCGCAGATAGGCGTTAGGCCACGATCCGCATAGCGTTTCAACACTGCGGCAAGGGCATGGCGGGGATCGCCGTCAAACGGGCGGCCATCTTCGCGATACATCCACATCGGCAAAAGGGCGGACGGGTTTTCCAGCCACGGCATCGGCATAAAACCACGTTCGGTCGGTAGGGCAACGCCGTCGGGGTCACCCGCTTCGAAAACCAGCGGAGAGTTGTCGATGTCTTCGCCCCAGATATCAAGGTTCAGAACCGATAGCGGGAAACGTGTACCGTCTTGTTCGATGTTTTGCGCAAACTTGGTCGGGATCCGTTTCCCACGCGCCACGCCGTTCAGGTCTGAGGCCGCAACGCGGATGGTTTTGATATCTGGGTTCTCATGGAGCCATGTCATGGCGGATCACCGAATAATTTGAGGACGGAAACGGAACTTGGGCTTGGCGTCTTGCGGCAAATGTCTGTTCAGGCGCGTGCCGATTTTCCCCATAATCGCAATGATGACCAGGGTCAGTAGGATGAAATAGAACGCCAAAATGGGGTAAGGAATGAAGGGGTTGAACGTTTTGTCGGCAAAAAAGGCAGCGTAGTAAAGCGCGTCACCTTTCTGACCCCAAACAGGGAAGCCGCTGAAGAACACAAGTGTTGTGGAATGGAACAGAAAGATCGCTTCGTTGGTGTAGGCCGGCCACGCAAGGCGCAACATTGTTGGCCAGATCACACGCCGGAAGCGGGGCCAGCCGGACAGACCGTAGGCATCTGCGGCTTCAGTGTCGCCTTTAGGGATGGATTGCAGCGCACCATAAAAGATCTCGCCCGTGTAGGCGGCGGTGTTGAGGAACAATACGATCAGCGCACCAAGCCACGCAGAGGTAAACGCATCAAAGAACGCGTACTGACTTTTGAGGGAAAGGAAGAAGAAATACGCAAAGAAGAACTGAATAAACAGCGGTGAACCGCGGAAAACAAAGATGAACCATTCCGAGGCTTTGCGGATGATCGGGTTATGTGCCGCCTTGCCAACGGCCACGGCTGTCGCCAGAAAGAAGCCCGTCAAAAGCGCAAGCAGCCCGAAATAGATGTTCCAGATCATGCCGGAACCGATCAGCGTGAACTGCTGACACAGGGTGAAATCAGAACGTGGCAACAACCGTTCGCCAACCCCGACTGAGCGCAGGGCGTAGTCTGCAATGGTGTCTAAACATTCCATCAACCAGCCACCTTACGTTGGGCTTCGCCGCCTGCTGTCGCTTGGCCACGGGTGAGGCGGCGCATGGTGCGATCCAGAACGATTTCAGAAACACGCGTAAACGCGAGGTAGAACACCAGCAGTGCAAGGAAATACCACATGCGCCAATCGGCGTGGGGGTAATCGGTAAAACGCGGTGTTTTGGTCGCGCCGAGTTCACGCGCCCAATAAACGATGTCTTCGACGCCAAGTAGAAACAACAGCGGCGTGGCTTTGATCAGCACCATCCACAGGTTCCCAAGACCGGGCAGGGCGTAGACCCACATCTGCGGCACGACGATGCGCCAAAAGGTTTGGCGCGGGGTCATGCCATAGGACTCAGCGGTTTCGATCTGTGGTTTAGGTACAGCCTTCATTGCGCCAAACAACACGTTGCCAGCGAAAGCACCGAACACGATGGCGAAGGTGAACACGGCGATGAAGAACCCGTAACGGTCATGTACTTCGGGGGCGGCATTGCTCAGCGGCATTTTCGCGGCTTGGCAAACGATGAAATCGTTGCCTTGGCGAATGGCGTCGGGCCAGTCAGGGCAGATCGCCTGATGACGCAGGTATTCGATGCCTTGGTCCAGAGCGATAACGAAAAACAGGAAGAACGCGATGTCGGGCACGCCACGTACAATCGCGATGTAGCCCTTGCCCAGCCATGAAACCGGTGCAATGCGGGACCGCGCAGCCATTGCGCCGCCCATGCCAAATGACAGGGCGAGGGGGGCCGTGATCGCCAGCAATGTAAGAACGGTCAGGAATGACCAATAGAACCCCATGTGCTTGCCTGTGGTCAGGTAGCAGGAGAGCCATTTTAAGGTCTCTAGGGAGTCAGGGTCTGCGCAAAATTCAAAAATGGGATAGCTCAATCAGATGATTGGATGCGTCCGCCCCAAATATTAGGGCGGACGCGAAGATCAGTTTATTCGAACGTTGAAGCAACTTCCCACTTAACGATCAGTTCGTTCAGGGAGCCGTCGTCCTTCATGGACTGGATCGCCGCGTTGAAAGTGTCACGCAGTTCGTTGTCGCTTTCACGGATACCCATGCCAACGCCGCCACCCAAAGTGACTTGCTGTTCAAGCATCATCAGTTCGTCTTGGCCTTCGATTGCTGCCGCGAGGAAAGAGTTGTCTGCAAATACAGCGTCCGCTTCACCAGCACGCACAGCAGCAATGGTTTCTTCCGGCGTGGCGAATTCGACCAAAGTCCAACCTTGGTCAGCAATGTAGGCTGCCTGAATTGTGCCTGTCTGTGCTGCAACAACGCCAGCAGCTGGGTCAACGTCCATGGACAAAGCCACGAACGATGTTGGGTCAGCAGGCGTGTATTCCGTTGTGAAGTCGATTACTTCGTCACGCTCGTCTGTGATGGACATGCCTGCGATGATTGTGTCGTAGTTGCCGGATACGAGGTTCGGGATAATGCTGTCCCATTCGTTTGTGACCCACTCACATGTGAGTTCTGCACGGGCGCAAAGTTCGTCACCGAGCTCACGCTCAAAGCCGTCTACTTCGCCAGCATCGTTGATGAAGTTCCAAGGGGCGTATGCGCCCTCAGTGCCCATGCGAACAACGGAGTGGTTTTCAGCCATTGCCATTCCAGCAGTGAGTGCGACCGCAGCGGTCGTAAGGATAAGGTTTTTCATCGGGTGTCTCCTGTTGATGAAGGGGCGACTCATATCGTGGTCGCCAAACTGTCGCGCAGGATTGTCGCTGTTGCGCGAAAAGGCAATAGATTAAGCGGTTTGCGTGACGGAAAGAAACCCGCGTAGCCGTTCGGATTTCGGATTGTTGAACAATTCCTTAGGCGGGCCTTGCTCTTCGATCAGGCCCTGATGAAGGAATACGACATGGTCCGAAATATCGTGTGCCATCCGCATGTCGTGGGTGACGACCAGCATCGTGCGCCCCTCAGTCGCCAAGTCTTTGATAACTTTAACGACTTCTTGCTCGAGCTCAGGGTCGAGTGCCGAGGTTGGTTCATCAAACAGCAGTGCCTTTGGTTCCATACAAAGCGCACGCGCAATCGCGGCGCGTTGTTGCTGGCCACCCGACAGCATCGCCGGATACACATCGCATTTGTCACCGATGCCGACTTTTTCCAAATACTTGCGCGCAGAGGCTTCGACTTCTTCGCGATCCCGTTTCAACACAGTTAATGGCGCTTCCATCACGTTTTGAAGGATCGTCATGTGCGACCACAGATTGAACTGCTGGAACACCATGCTGAGGTTCGTGCGAATGCGAATCATCTGTGCGCGATCTGCAGGGTGACGCGCAAGTCCTGTACCTTTCCACGTCACGGGCTCGCCGCAAAACAACACATCCCCTTGCTGGCTGTCTTCAAGCAGGTTGGCGCAACGCAGCAGCGTGGATTTGCCGGACCCAGAAGACCCAATCAGACTGACAACATGGCCCGCAGGGGCGCTGATATCGACACCCTTTAAGACTTCGAGGTCGCCATATGCTTTGTGAAGGTTCCGGATTTCGATGACAGGAGCGGTCATATTGCCTCGTTTACAATGATCTGGCCGAGTAGGGCGCAAATCTTTTCTAAATGCAATGTGCGTTTAGGGGGCTTTCGGAATGGGAAGGTCATAAGCGCTATCTGCGAGTTCGACGATCCCGCGCACCCCGAGTGTCTGCGCATGTTCTGGTGAAAGTTCAGCGATTGCAGTGTTTAAAGCCGCTTTGATTGGCGCAGGATCAATGGTTTTAGCCGTGATGAAGGTCATTCCAGGTGAAAGACCGGTGCGGCCAATAACGCGCAATTCTGCTGACCGGGGCTCCCACGACTGCAACATACGCCACGTCACAGCGTCAATCGCCGCCAAATCGGCGCGACCATCGACAACGGCTTTCATGCTGTCGATATGCGCGCCCGTATGCAGCGTGGTGTGAAACTGCAGCCCTTGTTCGGTGACACGCGCCAGCGGACCACCCCAACCGGAATGGGACAGCGCGTCGTTATAGGCAAAACGGCCCAAAGTGGCTGGCGCAAGACCGCGCGGCGCATCCTCTGCACGTACAACGAAAACAGAATGGTAATAGCCAGCTGGGGTGTCCGTTAATCCGTAGTCGCTGCAGGCAATCCTTGTGACGTTATCACGAAATTGCGCCCGATACGGGAGGTTGCAAATCTGCCCCAACAGCAAATCGTCACGGCCCCAGCCCTCAACATGGTCGGTTTCCCGATCAAGCGCTTCAGGCCCAAATCCTAACGCACCACGTACACCATCCCACAATGCATCATGGGCGGCCCGGTTTTCCGGCCGATCATACATTGGCAAACTGGCAAACATCAGCCTTGCGACACGCGAAGACGGGCTTGGTGGCTTTCCATATCGCTAACACCCAGCAGCGGCGCGACCATACGCAACATAGCGTCTTCATGTTCGTCGCGCACACCGTCAGCCAGAACGACGGACCAAAGGGCCTCGATCACGCCAACACGGTCTTCAAACGGAACTGCATCCTTAATGGCGCGAGTAAAACGCACTGTATCAGGCGCTTCGGTTTCTGCCGCTTCGCATTGGATGCGCAAATCGGCGGCTTCAAGTTCGGTCAAGCCGTAGCGCTGCATTAAAACCGCATCAATCTGGGAAATTTCTTCGCCGTCATACGACCCATCAGACCGCGCAAGCCTTACCAACAACGCGCCAAGGGCAACGCGGGCATCAACGTCAGGAAGCGGGGCGGGATCGGGCGCGGTTAAGCGTTTGAAAAGGTCTGCAAACATATAACGGATATAGGCAGGCTCACGCAGAACGCCAAGACCCAATAAACAGAGCTAGGCGCGCAAAGCCGCTGCATCTTCTGGCGACATGCCAAAGGTTTTTGTCGCGATCGCGACCACTTGGGTTTCGGAATCGTGACGCTGCCCGTCTGCATCCGCGACTTTCCAAAGCGCACGCACAAGGTTGTTGCACTCACCATTGGTCACATCGCACGACAAGATATGGGCAAGCTCACTGGTGTCCGGCATCGCGGCTTCCAGTCTTTCACACTCAGCCCGCATTCGTGCAGCTTCAATCGCGTTCAGCTCGTACAGGTCGGCCAGCAGATGGTCGATTTCCTCGATCTCTTGAAACAGATAGGCACCGTCAGCCTTGGCAACGCGCACCAACAATGCCCCAAGTGCGTGACGGGCATCTGCCTCCGGCATTTCGGTGAAATCTGCAGGTGATCGAAGAAGGGAAAGGACGCGTTCAAACATATGCCCACTTTAGTTGGGATAACATTCCCTGCAAGCCTCAAAGCTTGGCAAACTGCGCCCCAAGCGACTTCAACTCTTCATCCAAGCCCCAAGGCGCATTCACCACGATTAAACCAGATCCGACCATCCGGTGCCCTTCGCGCGCGGGTTCGAAATAGACTTCATGGTTCAACGCATCAGGTAGGGCGCCCATAATGGAAGATCGCATCGTGCGGTGGCGCGCATCGGTTAGGATCGGGTACCATAGGATCAAAACACCAACTGGCCAAATTTTCGCGATCTTGGTGAAATGGCGCACGATCGCCACGTAGTCGTCTTTTATTTCATAGGACGGGTCGATCAGCATACAGCCACGCCGCGGCGTTGGCGGGCACATGGAATAGACCAAGTCGAACCCATCAATCGCATGAACATGCGCGCCGGGGACTGCGTCATATAACCCTTCAAACTCTTGCGGGTGCAATTCAGCAATGTGCAAAACATCATCACCGCGCAACAGGTTCGACGCGATCCAAGGCGATCCCGGATAGGATTTCTCCCCATTCTCGGCGCGGCACGCAGCCAGTGTTCGCGCGTAAGGATGATCATCCGCAAACCACGGCTCCGCGACAGCGATACCCGCCTCTGCCTCGCCGGTTTTCACCGCCTCAACAGCGCTTAAATCATACAGCCCACGTCCACCGTGTGTTTCGATATAGCTCATGGGTTTGTCTTTGCGCGTCATATACTCCAGCACCCAAGACAGGGCGGCATGCTTATGCACATCCGCCAAATTTCCCGCGTGATACAGGTGTTGGTACGACAACATCAGACGTTCCTCTTACGATTGTCTTTGTTTCAGAAATATCCCGGGGGAGTCCGCAGGACGGGGGCTGGCCCCCTTCTTTTATCTCGCGGCGAAGCTTCCCTTAGACCAACCGAGACGCTTCAACCGCTGCCCGCACGAAATCCGCAAACAGTGGGTGCGGGGCGAAGGGCTTGGACTTCAATTCTGGGTGGAACTGCACACCGATGAACCACGGATGATCCGTCCACTCAACGATCTCAGGCAATTTACCATCTGGTGACATGCCTGAAAAACACAGGCCTGCGTCTTCCAGTTTCGCGCGGTACTTGGTGTCCACCTCATAGCGGTGGCGATGGCGTTCTTCGATGGCTTGCGTGCCATAGATTTCAGCAACCTTCGATCCAGCCGTCAGTGTCGCGTCATAAGACCCAAGGCGCATGGTTCCGCCCTTGTCGTCATCCGACTTGCGCTTAACCTTGGCATTGCCCTGTACCCATTCTTTCAAATGGTAGACGACCGGTTCGAAGCGTTTCTTTCCGGCCTCGTGGTCGAATTCCTCAGAACCGGCTTCAGAAATGCCTGCCACGTTGCGTGCAGCTTCAATCACGGCCATTTGCATACCGAGACAGATCCCGAAGTAAGGGATCTTATTCTCTCGGGCGTATTGCGCGGCTTTGATTTTGCCTTCGGTGCCCCGTTCGCCAAAACCACCTGGGACAAGGATCGCGTGGTACCCTTGAAGGTGCGGTGCTGCGTCCTCAGAATCAAACACTTCGGCGTCGACCCAAGACACATTCACCTTCACGCGGTTGGCCATGCCGCCGTGCGTCAGCGCCTCTTTGAAGGACTTATAGGCGTCTTCAAGTTGCGTGTACTTGCCGACAATCGCGACATTCACTTCACCGTCTGTCGTGTGGATGCGGTCATAGACGTCGTTCCAAACGGACAGGTCGGGTTTCGGCGCAGGGGTGATGTTGAAGGCATCCAACACCGCTTGGTCGAGGCCTTGCTTGTGGTAGGCCAGTGGCGCTTCGTAAATGGACTTTAGGTCGTAGGCCGCGACAACGGCCTCTTTGCGCACGTTACAGAACAGCGCGATCTTTTCGCGTTCCTTTTCGGGAATTGGATGTTCTGAACGGCAGACCAGAATGTCAGGCGCGATGCCGATGGATTGCAATTCCTTAACCGAGTGCTGCGTCGGTTTCGTCTTCAACTCACCCGATGCCGCCAAGTACGGAAGCAACGTCAGATGCATGAAGATGCACTCGCCGCGCGGTTTGTCGTGGGAAAACTGACGGATCGCCTCAAAGAATGGCAGGCCTTCGATGTCGCCGACCGTGCCGCCGATTTCGCACAGCATAAAGTCGACTTCGTCATCGCCCACATGCAGGAAGTCTTTGATCTCGTTTGTGACGTGCGGCACCACCTGAATGGTTTTGCCCAAGTAATCGCCACGGCGTTCTTTTTCCAACACGGTGGAATACACCCGCCCAGAGGACACAGAATCCGTCATACGTGCAGGGACACCCGTGAAACGTTCGTAGTGGCCAAGATCCAGATCGGTTTCCGCGCCATCGTCCGTAACGAAAACTTCGCCGTGCTCAAACGGGGACATCGTTCCGGGATCAACGTTCAGGTAGGGATCCAACTTACGCAAGCGAACCGAGAACCCACGGGCCTGCAACAGAGAGCCCAGAGCCGCAGATGCCAAACCTTTGCCAAGCGAGGACACAACCCCACCAGTGATGAATACGTAACGCGCCATGAAGCAGGAAACCCCCGTGAAATAGGTCTAAAATTATTGGATTACAGCCCAGCAGCAGCACGCCAGAACGCATATATCACGGGATTTAAGTCTATGCGGATTCGGGGTGCTCTGGCAACCAAGACTATCCGCAAAAGCCAATATTTCCGCAATATCGAGTAGATAAAGCAGTTTAGCCCGCAATAGGTAGTGGTTTAGTCGACGTCTGGAACCAGTGGCTCATCGCTTGGCGTTTCAACGGATGGCGGCAACAAGCTCTCGCCAGCCGCTGGCGCAAGATCAGTCGCGTCAACCGCTGGAACAGTGCCATCACCAACAACAGATGCATCGCTTGCTTGCTGCGCGGAAAGCACAGTCAGCGCGATCGACGTACAAATAAATGCAATCGCCAAGATCCATGTGAGCTTGCCAAGGGCCGTCGCCGCAGACCGGCTGGACATTGCGCCACCGCCGCTACCGCCACCAATGCCAAGACCGCCACCTTCAGAACGCTGCAATAAAACAACGCCAATCAGCGAAAGCGCAAGCAACAAGTGGACGACAAGAACGACATTTTCCATGGATGGACCCTTTGGCGGAAGAACGAGTGGTACTTAGAAGCGAAAAGAGACGGTCGCAACCCCTCTCAATGAAACTTGCTCGATCTTAGGTAGGGTGAGGTGGGAAATATCGCAGGCCGACCGTGGAGAGCGATAGATCAAAGCGAGTTTTCAGGTATCATCGTTCCCAAGGGGGCAAATCCTTTAGTCGATCGCGCACCTCTTCAACTTGGGCGCGTGTCCAAGATGAATGATGCCGTTTTGTGCCAGCAGGCCGGTTGTGCAATCCAAGGTTTTTCTGCAGACCATCAGCGCGTTTGGGCCGAATAGGG
Source organism: Octadecabacter temperatus (assembly GCF_001187845.1). Lineage (NCBI taxonomy): Bacteria > Pseudomonadati > Pseudomonadota > Alphaproteobacteria > Rhodobacterales > Roseobacteraceae > Octadecabacter > Octadecabacter temperatus. The sequence continues at coordinate 971,326 of NZ_CP012160.1, forward strand.
CGCATAACAAACCCGCCTCCGCAGGTGGGGCAAACGTTTTCAAGAACGTTATCAACACAGCTTGCACAGTAGGTGCATTCGTAACTACAGATCCGAGCCTCTTGTGACGCTGGTGGCAGATCACAGTCACACCATTCACAGTTTGGTCTCACTTCAAGCATTGCATTTCTCCCTTTGTTCCAGCGAAGCCTCGCATGTCTTATAGTTTTTAATCATCCACATCATCCATATCCGCCTGACCCGACAGCTTGCGGCGTGCGTGGCTCCAGCTGAGGCCGATACCGAGCACAAAGGACATCATGAATAGGGCAACCCAAGTGTTTGCTGTCGGGTTTTCGAAATTCATCCAACCCAAATCATAAGCAACCCAAAGCAGAGCGCCCGTGATCGCGGCGACAAGGAACATGCCAACGAACCCAATAGAGCGCAGGGTGGCGCGGACATAGATGATGTAGCCGACAATCAACAACAGGCCGCACAGCACTGCGATTGACAGATTCTCTGCACCAGATGTCTGTACCCAGCGCGCATAACACCACTGTGTCGGGTTGAATGTGGCTGCCAAAAGCAGAAACGCGAATAACCAACGAAGGAGAAAACCACTCATGAAAGCCTCTAAAGATATTGTTTTGCGGGCAAGATGGCGGTGTGGATGCGCCCTGTCTAGGGGGCTGAGCTAAATGTCCACTTTCGCCCTCTGGCATGATGCCCTAAGAGGGGCACGGGTTTTACCTTAGGGGATCAAGAATATGGCGAATGTAGTAGTTGTTGGCGCACAATGGGGCGATGAAGGCAAAGGCAAAATTGTCGATTGGCTTTCAGAACGCGCCGATGTGATTGCGCGATTCCAAGGTGGGCACAATGCGGGCCACACACTGGTGATTGATGGCAAAGTCTACAAATTGCACGCGCTACCGTCTGGCGTTGTTCGCGGCGGCAAGCTTTCGGTGATCGGCAACGGCGTTGTACTGGACCCGTGGCACCTGATGAAAGAGATCGCCACGATTGAAGCGCAAGGCGTTGAGATCAATCCTGACAACTTGATGATCGCGGAAAACACGCCGCTGATCCTGCCGATCCACGGCGAGCTTGACCGCGTACGCGAAGAAGCCGCCAGCAAGGGCACCAAGATTGGCACCACTGGGCGTGGCATTGGACCAGCCTATGAAGACAAAGTCGGCCGTCGGTCCGTTCGCGTTGCGGACTTGGCAGACCCAGTAACATTGGAAGCCCGCGTTGATCGCGCGTTGCAGCACCATAACCCGCTGCGCAAAGGTCTTGGATTTGACGAGATCGACCGCGATGCGCTTTTGGCGCAACTGCAAGAAATTGCACCGAAAATCCTGCCATATGCAGCGCCGGTTTGGAAAGTTTTGGCTGAAAAGCGCAAAGCCGGAAAGCGCATTTTATTTGAAGGCGCACAGGGCGCCTTGCTGGATATCGACTTTGGTACTTACCCGTTTGTGACGTCTTCCAATGTGATCGCAGGCCAGGCGGCGACTGGCGTGGGCCTTGGGCCAACGGCGATTGACTACGTTTTGGGCATCGTCAAAGCCTATACAACCCGCGTGGGCGAGGGGCCGTTCCCGACGGAACTGGACGACGCCGATGGTCAGCGCCTTGGCGAACGTGGACATGAATTTGGCACCACTACGGGCCGCAAGCGCCGTTGTGGTTGGTTTGATGCAGCCTTGCTGCGTCAGACCTGCGCAACATCCGGCATTACAGGCATCTGCCTAACAAAGCTGGACGTTTTGGACGGGTTTGAGACGCTAAAAATCTGTGTCGGCTACGATCTGGACGGTGAACGTTTGGACTATTTGCCAACAGCCGCCGATGCGCAGGCCCGTTGCACGCCGATCTATGAAGAGATGGAAGGCTGGAGCGAGTCGACTGAGGGCGCGCGCTCTTGGGCGCAGCTTCCGGCGCAGGCGATCAAATATGTGCGCCGCGTGGAAGAGCTGATTGAATGTCCGGTGGCCTTGGTTTCAACCAGCCCTGAACGTGAAGACACGATCCTCGTCACTGATCCGTTTGCGGATTAACCCATGGCGCTGTCGCATAAAGCACGAAAGCGCTGGTCACTGGTGATTTTGCTGGTGGGGCTTCCCGTTTATGTGGTCGTCGCGGTCAGTGTGATCAACTGGCTTTACCCAGATCCAATGACGTTGCCACCGCCATTGGTGCAAGTCGGGATATTCTTAGGTATTGGCCTGCTTTGGGCATTCCCGCTGAAGTTCATCTTCAAAGGTGTCGGCCAAGAAGATCCAGACGCGTGAGCTGATCTAACGGAGCCGCTGCGCGGCGTTGTTTAGTTGGCGTATTTGGTGAGGTGAGCCAATCGCGACATATCGTGAGTGGGCTAGTACGTCCCTGCGGGGCGAGTATTTGTGAGCCAAAGAAACGACAAGAAAAAGCGGCGCGAAGGGGTAAACCTCGCGCCGCTTTGTTTAGGTCTGTTGTCGAACCTTAGCTGGCACGGCGCTCCGGGTTGAAGCGACTGTCGTCGGCGACCTGGAAGCGGCCATTGCGCACTTTGGTAAAGCGACCGGCGCGCAGCAAGTCTGCGAAGCTGCGCAAACCGTCTTCGCGGTTAAAGTCATCACTGGCCACAGTGCGCGCACGGCGCAAGATCTGTGGGCGTGAGAACTCGTCCGCGCCTTCTACGAAGGCAGTGTAAGCGGCGGCTGCTTCGAGCAAATCCGGAAGTTCGGACGCGCCCATGTTTTCAGCAAACTCAGCAAAAGATCCCGCGGGTTGCTGTGCTGCATCGGCGTCAGTACGCGCTACCACACGGCGTGGGATGATTGGCGTGTCACGCTTTTCACTATCCACCATGTCGACGCGCTGGGCTGCGACGAGTTTTAGCGGCGCTGGGCGCGGGCGCTCTGTGCGATTGCTAGAACGTACAACCGGACGTGGGCGAACAATGCCACCGCTTTCAGGTGGAGCTGCTTGAGACAGGTCATCACGGAACGCGTTTTCTGCGTCTTGTGCATCATCCTGCGTATCACCAACTTGGCGCGCGGCTTCTTTGGCTGCGACTGCGGCCTTAAGCTGCGCGATTGCGTCGCGGCGGCGGCTGCCTTCCGGCTCTTGCATTTGCGCTTCGGATTCAGACATCAAACGATCAAGGGCTTCGTCGTCGACCTGAGGTTCCTCGCTTAGAAACGCGGATTTAGCTGGTTCAACCTCGTGCTCTTCTTCGTCTTCCACGACATCTTCGGTTTCTTCAGCCAACTCATCTGATGCAGGGGCTTCAGGGATGATTGCATTCGCATTCATTGCCGTTGAAATTGCACCTAGCGTGTTTGCATCGTCAACTTCAGCAACCTCTTCTTCAGGCTCAACAGCTTCGACCCCATCGTCCTCTTGTGCAAAGTCGGCTTCGATCGCTGCAAGATCTTCATCGAGATCGGAGGTTTCGCTTTCAGTAAGGGCGGTGTCAGAAAAGTCGCTGTCCTCAAGATATTCATCAAGCTCATCCGCGCCGTCCAGAAGACCGAAATCAGGGCCTGTATTGGATGGAGTTTCCGCTTCAGGGGCCTTTAAGTCACCGTTTTCCACGGCGTCCTCGAAGTCAGAGCGTTTCATTCGAACGACACGTGCGTTTGGCGTTTGTGCGGGCACATCTACGGCTTCTTCGACCTCGATTGATGCCGTTTCCGGAGTTGCGTTTTCCTCAGGCGCGTCTTCCGCGTGACGTCCCATAACACGAGAAATCATGTCCGAACCGCCGCCATCTGCCACAGGTGTTTCACTGTCTTGTTCAGTGGCTTGCGCTTCCTGATCCATTTCAGCTTCATGGGCGTCAAACTCAGCGACGAGACCACCGTCTTCAGCGTCCGGTGCACGAACATCAGCTACGTCCGGGGTTTCGGTCTGCGGCAAGAACTGCGCGGTCAGATCGTCGGTCGCTGCGTTTTCGTCGTCATCAGAATTGCCGACAACTGCACGGATACGCTGAAGTTTCGCGGCAACGCTGTCAGCGTCTGGGTGGGCGGGAACTTCAGAAAGGGCGGGGGCCGGATCGTTCGTCGCGAGCACAGAAGACGGCGCGTCGCCGCGCGTTTCTTCGACGTCGGATCCGGTCGTCCCCTCCGCTTGCTCTGCCGTCGCAGAGCTTACGGAACTCAAAATAGATGCATCAGAATTGTCTTCTGCTGCGGTGTCAGCGTCTGCCTTGGCATCAGCGTTAGACTTTTCTTGCTCTGCCGCTTTGGCGTCTGCTTCGGCTTTTTCGTCAGCCGCAGCTTTCGCTTCTGCTGCAACTTTTGCCTCTGCTTCTGCGGCCTCAGCCTTCGCGTCCGCTTCTGCTTTTGCAGCGGCTTCTGCTTCACGTTCAGCGTCACGCTTCGCTTTGCGTGCAGCTTTGCGGCGTGCTTTGCGTTCAGCTTTGGCCGCTTTGCGTTCAGCTTCGACCTTGGCACGTGATTCTTTGTCGTGTTCAGGTTCGGCAGGGGCCTCAGCTGCGTCGCTTGGCGCGTCTGACTGGTCTGTCAGGGCCGCAGCGCGCAGCACAATGCCGCTGTCGTCCATGCTGGCGTCGACGCGGCGTGATATCTCACGCTCGGCGATTTTTGCCAGCATTTCTGCATCTGGAGTGGGGGGCTCTGCCCCGAAGTACCGATCATCAGAGGCCAAACCGCGGAAATATTCCGCAATCGCTTTCATCGTGTTGAAGGAATCATCGAATCCTTCAAGTGTGCACGAAAAAGTGCCGTATGAGACGGTAAGAATTTTGCTCGTACCAACCATTATTTGCTCGCTTTCTACCCAACCAGTGACAGTCTGTTTACCATCAATTGGTTCGCAATCCGGAACAGAACCGCGTTAAAGTGAGTATTATTTCGTGACCGTTTTAAGGCACGTTTCCAAAATTGGGGTTAATCAACGTGAATCCGCCGATTGTTTCTAGTTCGTGTCCAATCACATTGATTGGAGGCGTGAACCCTGCGTCAGCGACTCTTTCAGAGGTGTTAAGCATAGCATCATTGGTTGTCGCAGCCGATGGGGGCGCGGATCATGCTTTAGCGGCGGGGGTGTCACTGGAAGCTGTGATCGGGGACATGGATTCGATATCAAAGGCTGCGCAGGATGCGTTTAAAGACGTGTTTCATCCAATCACTGAGCAGGACAGCACGGATTTCGATAAGGCATTGCGCCATATAGATGCGCCTTTGGTTTTGGGGGTCGGGTTTAGTGGGGCGCGGTTGGATCATGAGCTAGGGTCCATGACCGTGTTGGTGCGTCACCCTGAACGGCGTTGTATTTTGATTGGTGAAGACACGATCGTTTTGCTTTGCCCGCCGCAAATCACGCTAGATTTGCCAATGGAAAGCGCCGTTTCGTTGTTCCCTATGGCAGAAGTGGGGTGTGAAAGCGATGGGTTGCGCTGGCCGACGGGGGGGCTTCGGTTTGCACCGGACAGGCAGATCGGCACCTTGAACAAGGTCGATGGTACGGTGACTTTGCGGCCCGACGCGCCAAAGATGTTGTTGATCCTGCCGCGCAGCGCCCTTGGCGTTACAGTGCAGGCGATGCTGCAGGACGACGTGAGATGGCCCGCTCGCGCAAGATAATATAGAGGCCAGCCGCGACCGTGATGCAGATGCCTATGGCTGCCATGCCATTCGGTAGGTCCTTAAAGATAAGGTAGCCGATCACCGTGCCGATCGGGATTTCCAGATATTGCATCGGAGCGAGGGTGGCAGAGGGCGCAAAGCGCAAAGACCACGTCATAAGCAAATGCGCGATGGTCCCAAGCCCGCCGAGGACAAGAAGCAGTATCCACGCCTTGCCGACAATCGGGTGGGTCGCAAACAGCGGGGTGCTTGGGAACATCAACAAAGCTGTACCGACAACAGGCACGGCCATAACGCCAGACAGTGCTTGCAGTCCGATTGGGTCCACGTCTTTGGCGATCTTGCGGGTCACCAGCATGAACAGCGCAAATACCACCGCGACACCAATAGGCAGTAATGCGGGTAGGCCGACCTCAACAAAGTTGGGTTGCACAACAAGCAGCGTCCCAATGAACCCGACACCACAGGCGACCAAACGGTGCGGGCCCACATGTTCGTTGAGGTAGACCTTACCCAAAAGCAACATGATGAACGGCATTACAAAGGCAATCGCGATGGCGTCCGCCAGCTCAAGGAATTGAAGGGACGAAAACATCAGCGTGATGCCTGCGATGTGCAACGCCGTGCGCAATGCCGTCAGGCGCAGCAGGCGTGCGCCAGAAGGGAGGGGATATTTAAACAACCACACAAGCGGCAACAAAAGGATCGCCTGGATCGCAAAGCGCACAAATACCAGAAACCCAACTGACAAATCATCACCCAGCAGTTTCGCCATTGCGTCCCCCAAAGGGGCCAAGACGCAAAAGCCGAGCATCAAAAGGATACCTAAGAAGGGGCGATCAGACATAGGGGCACGCTATGCGGGGCGAGGTGCCGCGTCTAGACCGGTGCATGGGGGCGGGTCGAGACACCACGAGACGTCACGCGTTCGCGGTGGATCATATAGATACCCGCACCGATGATTAACGCGATTCCTCCAAGGGCCATTGAGTTTGGGAATTCGCTAAACACCAGATACCCAAGCACCGTAGCAACCGGAATTTCGAGGTACTGCATCGGCGCAAGGGTCGATGAAGGCGCAAAGGTCAGACCATAGGTCATCATCATGTGGCTAATGGTGGCAAAGAAGCCCACGCCAAGCAGCCATGTCCAATAGATTCCCGTGGGCCAAACTGGATCAAGCATTTCACTGCCACTTCCGTTTGCAAGCCAGATAATTGGCACGCTCATCACAGTAGCGATTGCGCCTGTATGGAATTGCATCATCACAGGGTGAAGCCGCCCGCGAAGGCCGCGTGTTACCAAAACGTAGCCTGCAAAGCACACAGCGGTGCCAAGGGGAAACAGTGCAACGGCCCCAAAGGTTGCGAAGGAAGGCTGGATCACCAATACCACGCCAATGAAGCCGACGACCGCGGCCCCAATGCGGCGCGGCCCGACGTCTTCGCCGAAAGCATACTTACCAACCAGCATGACGATAAACGGTTCGGTAAACACAATCGCCAAGGCATCCGCTAAAGGCATGACGCGGATTGCGGCAATAAAGAAGAATGTAGAAAGCAGCAAAAGAAGGGCGCGTAGCGACAACACCCCTAGCTGCCCGTTCATGCCGAACGACAAACCCATCATCAGGCACACGGGCAACATCAAACCCAACTGCACCAAAAAACGCGCGGCGGTGATTTGCCCCACAGGAATGGTGTCAGACGCAAGTTTCGCCGCGACGTCCAACAAAGGAGCGGTCAGGCAAAATCCAAGCATGAGCAAAATGCCCAGCATAATACGGTCTGGTGTTTCCGTGCGTGGTGTCATTTCAAACGCGCTCGATTTTGCGGCCATATCGATGGGCCTTAGGTTACAGAAATCTCAGGCGGGAGTTTTTGGCAAGATGAATAGAGGAGCACTTTAACTTCATCTTGGCCAAGAAACTCACCCCGTAGGGTCGGGTTCATAGTCGTATTCAGCAGTTTGGCACGTTAACTGCCAAACCACCCAGCGCGGTTTCCTTATATTTTTCAGACATATCGGCACCGGTTTGGCGCATGGTCTCAATCGCGGCGTCAAGCGGAACAAGGTGCGTGCCATCCCCACGCATCGCAAGCGACGCGGCAGACACAGCCTTAATCGCGCCTAACCCGTTGCGTTCAATGCAGGGCACCTGAACCAATCCACGCACGGGGTCGCAGGTCATGCCAAGGTGATGCTCAAGCGCGATTTCGGCGGCGTTTTCGATTTGCTCAGGCGTGCCGCCAAGAACAGCACAAAGACCCGCCGCCGCCATTGCAGCCGCAGAACCAACTTCGGCCTGACATCCCGCTTCAGCACCGCTGATGGACGCGTTGAATTTTACCAATCCGCCAATCGCAGCCGCCGTTAACAAAAAGTCGGGGATCTTGGCTGCGGTCGCGCTGGGCACGTGGTCCATATAGTAGCGGATCGTGGCGGGAACGACGCCTGCCGCGCCATTGGTCGGGGCGGTGACGACTTGCCCACCGGCCGCGTTTTCCTCATTCACGGCCATTGCGTAGGTCGACATCCAATCATTGATCGTGTGCGGCGCTGTAAGGTTCACGCCAGCTTCGGCCTTTAGCGCATCATGGATGCCCTTGGCGCGGCGTTTCACATGCAATCCGCCAGGTAAAATTCCATCCGTCTCGAGGCCGCGATCAATGCAATCGTTCATCACCTGCCACAGTCGATCCAGCCCTTTGTCTAGGTCTGCGTCAGCTATGCGGCTCAATTCGTTTTGCCGCTTCATGTTGGAAATGCTCGAACCGCTTTCCGCTGCCATATCAAGCATTTCTGCTGCGCTCTTAAAAGGAAACGGAACAGGTGCACCGTCCTCTTTATCTGCGCCTGCAGCGAGTTCATCTTCGGTAAGAACGAAGCCTCCGCCAATGGAGTAATAGGTAACCTGCATGACAACATCGCCCTGCGCATCTGTGCCCATCAGGATCATGCCGTTCGCGTGGCCCTTAAGCGCTGGGCCGTAATCAAATTCCAAGTGGTTTTTCGGGCGGAACGTGAGGGTCCCGAGCCCGTCTGGATGCACCGTTCCTTCCGCGGTGATGCGTTCCATTTCAGCATCCGCCTTGTCGCGGTCATAGTCATCAGCGCGAAATCCTGCGAGGCCAAGGATCGTCGCGCGGTCGGTGGCGTGTCCCACACCCGTAAAGGCAAGCGATCCATGTAGCGACGCCTTAACACCAGCGACCTTGAACGGCTGCGCGCGCAGGTGGTCAAGGAAACGTGCCGCGGCAACCATCGGGCCAATCGTGTGCGACGAAGAAGGGCCAATCCCAACTTTGAACATATCGAAAACGGATAGAAACATGTGCAGCTGCCTTGTTTATGTCCGCTGACTGTAGATCGCGTTTCGTGTCTTTGTCGGTGTGGAAAACGACACCATGGCGCATGTTTGCGGGGCTTAGGTTGCGGACCCTTCTGGGGGCTTAGCATAGTGCGGGGCGGTGAAAGGCGTATTTCCAAGACCTTCGGCGGTGATTGCAGCGGCGGTTGAGGGATATGTTTCGTTTATGGCCGCGATGCGTTGCAGCGTTGGGTAATCCGCAAGGTTCGGGCGCGAAGGGGCGTTGGCGGGATAAAGCTGCGTCCAGCGCAACATCGGGCAAAGGTAGCAGTCTAGGATGCTGGGAACCTGACCGCCGACATATCCCGCGTCAGCCAATCCACCATCAATGATCGCAAGCTGTTTGCCCAGCCGCGTACGGGTCCGCTCGGACAGCGCGTCTTGAGAGGATTCGGCAATATACTGGTCAGGGTAAAACAGCATGCGCAGGGTTGGGTGCAGCGTATTTGACATCCAAATCAGCCACTTAATGGCCTGCGCGCGTTCACCGTTGTCGCTGGGCATTAACTCTGGCGCCTGCTCGGCAACCCACAACAATATCGCGGCTGTTTCAAACAGCGCGCCATCAGGGGTTTCAAGAACAGGGATCAACCCGTTGGGGTTCAAGGCGCGGTAGTTCTCCGATTTATGCGCAGACGCTGCGCGATCCACGAGACGGGTGTCAAACGGCAGGCCAGCCGCCTCAAGTGCGAGGCGAATGCACAGCGACGCATTGTCAGGCGCGTAGTAAAGAACAAGTTTGGTCATGGTTGTAACATGGCACAGTTCACAGGTGGGGCCAGCGTCTTCACGACGCAATTTGCGGCGTTTCCGAATAATTAAATCATTGCGATTAACCATTCCGTCTCGCTCAGAAGCGTTTGCGCGCTTATAAGGGCATAAGTACCGATTCAACACGCAGGAGCTGCCCATGTCGTCCGAATTGTCCCCAATCGACAAAGCCAAATTCGTCGCGGCGAAACAGGCAAGTAGCTATGTTGAAGACGGCATGAAAGTGGGCCTTGGATCCGGATCAACTGCTGCGTGGTTGGTCAAATGCCTAGGCGAACGGGTCGAGAAAGAGGGCCTGAAAATCAAAGGCGTACCAACGTCATCGCGTACCGCAGCATTGGCACGTGAAGTTGGGATTGAGGTTATTTCGCTTGATGAGGCCAAGTGGCTGGACCTAACTATTGACGGCGCTGATGAGTATGACGGCAACCTGAACCTGATCAAAGGCGGTGGCGGTTCGTTGCTGCAGGAAAAGATTGTCGCGACCGCAAGCGACCAGATGATCGTGATCGCGGATGCGTCAAAGCAGGTGGAGACTCTGGGTACATTTCCGTTGCCGATCGAAGTGATCCCTTTTGGCTGGCAGACAACCAAAACACTGGTCGAGGAAACACTGATCGGCATGGATGTGCTGGGCCGTAAGGTGACATTACGAATGAATGGGGATGCGCCGTTTTACACGGACGAGGGCAACCATATCCTTGATATGCACCTGAACCGGATCGGGAACGCGCGGCAATTGTCACTTATAGTCAATCAGATACCGGGCGTTGTTGAGAACGGATTGTTCATTGATATCTGTGACGTCGTCATAATCGGGTTCGGCGATGGGCGCGTTGAGAGCCGCGATATTAATGAGGGATCGGTTGAAGAAGACCGGATCGAATTCGTTGAAACGGAAAATCTGTTCGCTGACTTGAACGACTAAGGCGGAATCGGCCGCTTCAATTGCACAACCCTGTGACTGGTCATCATCGCAGGGCTGTGCTTTATCCAACTCCCGAACAAATTTTGCGCTGAAGGACCAACGCCATGGCTGATTTCGACTACGATCTATTTGTAATTGGTGGCGGCTCTGGCGGCGTTCGCGCTGCTCGCGTGGCGTCTGCGACGGGTGCTAAGGTTGGTTTGGCCGAAGAGTTCCGCATGGGCGGGACCTGCGTGATCCGTGGCTGCGTTCCCAAAAAGCTGATGGTTTTCGCGTCCGAGTATCATGAGATGTTCGCAGACGCGCGCGCTTACGGGTGGGACATTCAGGATGGCACGTTTGAGTGGCCGCAGTTCCAAAAGAAACTGCACGCTGAGTTGGACCGTCTTGAGGGCATTTACCGCAAGCTCCTCGGCAATTCAGACGTCATCATTCATGATAGCCGCGCAACGGTGTCTGGCACCCATGAGGTCACGTTGGCAGACGGTAAAACCTACAGCGCCAAGCACATCCTTGTTGCGACAGGTGGGCGGCCGGTTCTGCCGGACATCAAAAATGCCGAGCTTGGCATCACGTCGAATGAAATCTTCCTGCTGCCTGAGCTGCCAAAGAAGATCCTGATCGTTGGCGGCGGATACATCGCGTCTGAGTTTGCCTGTATTCTCAATGGCCTCGGCGTTGAGGTCACGCAATTCTATCGTGGCGCGCAAATCCTGCGCGGGTTTGACGATGAGGCCCGTGGACTCGTTTCAGAGATGATGATCGAGAAGGGCGTTGGCTTGCATTTGGGAACCAACGTGCTTGAGATGGAAAAACGTGACGGTGGCATTTGGGTGAAGTGCACGAATGGGTCTGAAAAGATTTACGACCAAGTGATGTTCGCGACAGGCCGTACCCCAAACACAGACGGGCTGGGACTTGAGGCTGTAGGCGTTGAAGTTGGTCGTAAGTCCGAGATTGTGGTTGATGACTATAGCCAGACCAAAGTGCCAAGCATCTACGCCGTTGGCGATGTAACGAACCGCGTCCAGCTGACACCTGTTGCTATCCGCGAGGGTATGGCCTTCGTTGAGACAGTATTCAAAGGCAACCCGACAAAAGTGGACCACGATCTTATCCCGTCCGCGATTTTCACACAGCCGGAAATGGGCACCGTGGGCCTTTCTGAGGAAGCCGCCGCCGAGCAGGAGCCCGTTGAGATTTACGCGACAAGTTTCCGTCCGATGCAATCAGCGTTCGCGGATCGCCCAGATCGCGTGTTGATGAAACTCGTCGTGTCCAAAGCGACCCGAAAGGTGCTAGGATGCCATATCGTCAGCCCGCATGCCGGCGAGATGATCCAATTGGCGGGCATCGCGATCAAGATGGGGGCCACAAAAGAGCAGTTTGATGCGACTTGCGCGGTGCACCCGACGATTTCGGAAGAACTGGTGACAATGAAGGAACCGGTGAGAACCGCTTGAATGTTGGGGTCAAAAGCCCATTTAATAGAACAAGATAATTCGGGTCCGAAAATATCGGACCGCAACAAGGGAAGACAGGCTTAATGGCTGGAAACAACGGCGGCCCCTGGGGGGGCGGAGGCAACGACGGAGGCGACGACGACGACCGTTTTCGCCCGAACGGGAATGGCGATCGCAATGGTGGGCGTCGCCCAACCAACGAACCGCAGATCCCTGAGTTCGATGAGATCATAAACAAAACCAAAGACCAGTTGCGCGACCTGCTGGGCGGCGGCGGTGGAAACCGCGGCGGTTCTGGTGGCAGCGGTGGGGCAGGTGGCCCTGTTGTGTCGCGTGGCATGATCGGCCTTGGTGTTTTGGCGGCTGTTGCCCTTTGGGGGTTCAATAGCTTTTACCGCGTTTTGCCTGAACAACAGTCTGTTGAGCTGTTCCTTGGCGAATGTAATGACCCCTGCATCGGGTCTGACGGTCTGAACTTCGCACCGTGGCCGCTGGTCACATATGAAATCGTTCAGGTTACGCAGGAACGCGTGATCTCGATTGGCGACGATCCGGTTCCACAAGAATTGTCCGAAAGCCCATCAGTGCTACGTGCACTTGAAGGCGATACAGGCTTGATGCTGACGGGCGATGAAAACATCGTCGACATCGATTTCCAGGTGGTCTGGAACATCAACCGCGCTGATGAGTTCTTGTTCAACTTGGCTGAACCAACTGAGACCATCGAAGCGGTTTCTGAATCTGTAATGCGTGAAATCATCGCGACATCGGAACTGGCCAACTTAAACCAAGATCGTGCGTCTATTGAACAGCGGATGCGTGAACTTACGCAAACAACATTGGATAGCTATAACTCCGGTGTTAATATCGTTCGCATCAACCTTGGTGCTGCCGATCCGCCCGCGACGCGCGTAGACACGCAAAACATCGATGGCGAAGACATCTCGACATCCCCACTCGCGGCTTACCGCGACGTTCAGGATGCCGAACAAGAACGCATTCAATTGCAAAACCAAGCGGACGCTTATGCCAACCGTGAAACGGCGCGTGCCCGTGGTAATGCAGCCCAAATCCTCGAAGATGCAGAAGGCTACCGTGCCCGTGTCGTCAACGAAGCACAGGGTGAAGCTGCGCGTTTTGTTTCCGTTCTTGAAGAATACCAGAAAGCACCGGAAGTGACGCGTGAACGTCTATATCTGGAAATGGTCGAAGACGTCTTCGGAACGGCGAATATCATTCTGCTTGATGAAAACACGGATGGCGGAAGCGGTGTTGTACCATATCTGCCGCTTGATCAACTACGTACTCCAACCAACTCTGGGGGGTCGAACTAATGAATAAGTCACTCTTTATCTTGCCGGTTATTGTCATCCTGATCGTAGCGGCACTGAGTTCGATTTTCATCGTGGACGAACGCGAAAAGGCGCTCGTGTTGCGGTTCGGTCGTGTAGTGCAGACTGTTGAAGACCCCGGTTTGAACTTCCGTATGCCGATGATTGATCAAGTTATCACATATGACGACCGCATCATTTCCATCGACATGGCCGCGCAAGAGGTCATTCCGAGTGATGACCGCCGTCTGAGCGTTGATGCCTTCGCACGGTACCGGATTGTTGATCTGGAACGTGTGCGTCAGGCGACTGGTGCGGGCGGGGATCAGGCAATTGCAATTGCAGATCAGCGTCTTGAACGGATCTTGAACGCGCAAACACGGACCGTTCTGGGTGAGGTGACGTCTGGCGACATCCTGTCCACGGACCGTGACGCCCTGATGCTACGCATCCGAAATGCCGCGATTGCCGAGGCGTCTGCCTTGGGTATTGAGGTGATCGATGTGCGTCTTAAGCGCACGGACCTGCCGTCCCAAAACCTTGAACGCACGTTTGAGCGGATGGTGTCGGAACGTCAGCGTGAAGCAGAAGATGAACGTGCTCGTGGTCGTGAAGCCGCGACACGCATCACTGCCCTTGCGGATCGTACTGTGGTCGAGCTGGAATCTGATGCGAACCGCGAAGCGCGTATCGTTGAAGGTGAAGCAGACGCCCAAAGCAACGCAATCTTTGCGCAAGCTTACGGACAAGACGTTGAGTTCTTTGAGTTCTACCGTTCTTTGGAAGCGTATCGTACGGGTCTTGCATCGGGTAACGCCCGCCTGGTCATGACGCCTCCGGACGATTTCTTTGATTACTTACGCTCCCCAACCGGCAATGCTGGCGAATAATGGGTATTGCACTTTTAGCCCTCGGGCTGGTGCTAATCGTGGAGGGGCTGGTGTACGCACTGGCCCCTTCGCTTGTTGAGGACATGTTGGCAGCTTTGCGTCAAATGACACTCGAGACACGGCGCTTGGTCGGCTTCGCAGCGCTGTGCATCGGCATTGCACTGGTTTGGCTGGCGGCAAGCCTTGACGTGCTAAGCTAAGCGTTTCGTTGCTCAGAAATGCTCACAAGCTGTTGACGAACGCGTGTTAGACGTTGCGTTGGCGCAATCGTCCCCTACATTCTATCCCAAGGACTGATGTTCAGTCATTGAATTGCTACCCTCTGAAGGAGAGTCACGTGAAACCCCAATCGGTTACAAAGCCACAGGTTATCGCAATCGCCCCAACCCAAGACGTTACGCGCCAGAAATGGATCGCCGCACTGATGACCGGCCTTGCCTTGTCATTGCTAACAGTCGTGAGCGCGGACGCACAGAACCGCCCCGCAACATTCGCGGATTTGGCGGAACAGATCAGCCCGTCCGTGGTGAACATCACCACAAGCACCGTGATTGCAGGTCGCACTGGACCGCAGGGCGTTGTGCCAGAAGGTTCTCCGTTTGAAGACTTTTTTAACGAGTTTGATGACGACGGCCCAAGCCGTTCATCTGCGTTGGGATCCGGTTTCGTGATCTCTGCTGATGGCTTCATCGTGACGAACAACCACGTCATTGAAGGCGCGGACGAGATCGAGATCGAGTTTTTCCCAGGCGACGGCCAGCCATCCGAGCTGCTTCCAGCTGAGTTGGTCGGGACCGATCCGAACACAGACATTGCGCTTTTGAAGGTTGAATATGACACCCCGCTAAGCTTCGTAAGCTTTGGCGACAGCAACGGCCCGGGCTCGCGTGTTGGCGACTGGGTCATGGCGATGGGTAACCCGTTGGGGCAGGGGTTCTCTGTTTCCGCTGGTATTATCTCAGCGCGCAACCGCTCGCTTCAAGGGACATATGATGACTACATCCAGACCGACGCTGCGATTAACCGCGGGAACTCTGGTGGGCCATTGTTTAACATGGATGGTGATGTGATTGGCGTGAACACGGCGATCCTGTCCCCGAACGGCGGATCAATCGGGATTGGATTTGCGATGTCCTCGGATGTTGTGACCAATGTTGTCGATCAGCTGGAGGAATTCGGTGAGACACGTCGCGGCTGGCTCGGTGTGCGCATTCAGGACGTCACCGTTGATATGATCGACGCGATTGATGGGCTGGAAGAAGCACGTGGTGCGATGGTTACTGATGTGCCTTCTGGCCCAGCAGAAGATGCGGGCATGGTGTCTGGCGACATTATCCTTTTGTTTGACGGTGTCGCGATTGAGGACACACGTGAGCTGGTACAGATCGTCGGCAACTCACCCGTGGGCAAAGAAGTTCCGGTTCAGGTGCTGCGCACAGGCGAAATGGTTGACCTAACGGTTGTGCTTGGCCGCCGTGAAACTGCCGAAGCCGCAGCCTTCCCAGAAGAAGGCGAAACACCTGATGAAGGAACGCCTGACACGACCAACATGCTTGGCATGACCCTGTCCGAAATTTCACCTGACATGGAAGAAAGCCTTGGCGTTGAAGCAGGCAGCGGCCTTGTTGTGGTTGAAGTCGAAGCTGACTCTGAGGCGGAAACCAAAGGTCTGCTTGCAGGGGATCTGATCACCGAGGCCGGCCAACAAAAGCTGACAGGCATCGCGGATTTCGAAGCCCGTGTTGAAGAGGCGCAAGAAGCAGGGCGTAAGTCTTTGCTTCTGCTGGTTCGCCGCGATGGCGCGCCGCGGTTTGTTGCGCTTGGGCTTGAGTAAACAGAACCAAACTTTAGGAATGGGGCGCTCCGATCGGAGCGCCCTTTTTCGTTGGAGGGCGCGGGCCTGTGTTGCCTCCCTCAATTGATCGGGGTAAGCCTTGGGTATGAAACATGTACCCAAAGACACCACAGACGACGATCTAATTCAGCAATATCTGAATAAGGGCGGCAAGGTCACCAAAGGTAAAACCAAACCGCTGGACCCAGCCTTGGGCATCAGCAAGAACGTTTGGAACCAAACTTTGACCAAAGAAGAGAAAGCCGCGCGCGACAAGAAGTGATCGTGCGCGCTATGGATCACGCAGGTTTCGCCGCCACATAATTGCCGGCGAAAACCTTTCGTTTTTGACAAAGCAACTGTTTGCGCCTTGGCGCTTATAGTTGATCGCGTGGAAGCGCGACCAATCCCAAAGTTTGAGCCGTCTTGAGGGTGAGGGTGCCAGTGTGCACATCGTTTTGTGCTGTCTGGAACCTTTCAATCGCCCCCGTTGTGCGTGCATCCAAGGTTCCGTTGATGCTTCCACGGTAATAGCCCCGTGCAATAAGCGCACGCTGCACAGAGGCCACGAATTGCGGCGTCATCAGCGGGGCGCAGGGTGTCTCAAATTCCACCTCGCGACGTTCACGTAGGATTTGCTGGCGCGTAACAGTGCGAAAGACCGCAGGTGAATCGACGCTGCCGTCACTGCGCACGGTTGCAGGTTGCACCATGATTTGTTCAGTCACGGTTTCAATGATGGCAGGGGTCGTTGCGCGTGCGAAACAAGTGCCGCTGTCTGTGTCCACGGTGGCAGGTTCCGCCAATGGACCAATAAGGTCGCTATCTGCACGGGTCACTTGAGGCGCCTCCATACAGCCCGTCAAAACGGTCAGCCCAAAGGCCGCAAGCACGCTAAACGTGGATCGAAGGGTTCGTGTCGTCATCTGCTCATCCTCGGGCTCTTTTGGCCCGTTTGTTACGGATTTGTACCCGAGCAAGGCATGCGCGCAAAGCATGATGCGCCGCGACGGGGCATTTCAGGTGTCGATGGTGTCGTTTACGTGCCACCCCATCAACGACCTTGTGTTTAAAAGGGGCTGGAATGGTCGTGCAACGCGGCCTATCTATCAGGCAACAGAGTTTTTTTAAAAAGGGTCAACAACAATGGCAAAGATCACTTATATCGAGCACGGCGGCAAAGAGCACATCGTAGACGTTGCCAACGGTTTGACCGTTATGGAAGGCGCGCGTGACAACGGCATTCCGGGTATCGAAGCCGATTGCGGCGGCGCATGTGCTTGTTCCACCTGCCACGTCTATGTGGACGCAGCTTGGGTTGAGAAAATCCCAGCGAAAGACGCGATGGAAGAAGACATGCTTGATTTCGCTTATGAACCGGACGCTGAAAAGTCCCGTTTGACGTGCCAGTTGAAAGTGACAGACGGTTTGGACGGCTTGGTCGTTCGGATGCCTGAAAAGCAGATTTAAGATGGCACCGCGTCTGATGTCGTGGGCGTTGCAAGGTCTTTTGCGCGGTGCGTCGTTGACGTTTTGCGTGGGGTTGGCAGGGGCCAGTGCAGCGGAGACGATTGTTGGCGCGACGTTCGACGGGCCAACGACACGGTATGGGCATGGTATTCTGGGTGACGCGATTGAGTTCACTGAGCTTGTGATCGAGACCGAGGATTGGTCACATAAGGTGCGATATCGCGTGAGTCTGCCGGAAGATCATGTTTTTGAAGATATCGCGCCGCGCCTGTGGGACATCACAGGCGATGGTGCGCCTGAAGTAGTGGTGATTGAAACGGACACGGCGCGCGGCGGGTCTTTGGCCGTTTACGACGAGACCGGTAAGATTGGCGAAACGCCCCACATTGGCCGCTCGAACCGTTGGCTAGCGCCAATTGGTGCCGCTGATTTTGATGGGGACGGTCGGATTGAGGTTGCGTTTATTGATCGCCCGCATTTAGCCAAGACATTGCGGGTCTTTGAATGGGACGGCACGGGCTTGGTGTTGGACGCTGAGCTTGGCGGATTGACGAACCATCAGATTGGTCAGGATTTCATTTCCAGTGGCGTGCGCGATTGCGGCGACAGCCCTGAGATGGTGACGGCGGATAGTGATTGGTCCGATATCATGGTGACGCGTATGGATGGCGGCGTTTTAGAGACGCGCTCGGTTGCAGCGTTTTCATCGCAACGTTTGCAAGCGGTTCTTAACTGTTCGCTTTGAAGCATCCGGCGGGGATATTTTCAAAACAGAGACAAGTTTAAGAAAGAAGTGCTGCAAATGTAAGCAAAGCCGCGATTTCTGTTAGCTGTTGCGTAGCCCCGAGAATGTCACCGGTTTGACCATTAATCTTTGATTTTGCGATCGTCGCACATGTGAACGCTGTGAGTGTGCAAGTCACGACAAGCCAGAACACCGAGAACTGGACGAGGATAAGGGCCCCAACAGCAGCGATGGCAAGTGCGATATAGGCTGTTTGTACGGGTGGGCGGCCCACCGAGTGGCTGAGGCCTTCTGTGCGGGCGTGGGGCACGAATGCCATCATTGGAACCATCACCGCGCGGCTGAGCATTGCGCCAACGAGGAGTGCGGGCCAAAGCATGTTGTTCTCGACGATAAGCGTCAGTGCGCTCCACCGTAGAAGAAGGCTAAGGCCAAGAGCCAGCACGCCGTAAGTGCCTATGAAGCTGTCTTTCATGATCTTTAGGCGGTGATCCTTATCCCAGCCGCCCCAAAGCCCATCGGCAGAATCTGCTAAACCATCTTCGTGCATTGCACCCGTTGTGATGATGAGCGTGGCGAGGGTGAGGCCTGCGGCCAGTGTGCCGGGTAAGCCGAGCCACAGCGCGCATTGGGTTACGATGCCAGCGATCAGCGCAAGGATAAGGCCGGCGATAGGATAGGCCCAAGCGGCCAAGGCGCCGCGTTGCGTCGCGCGTTCTGTGTCCACGGATATCGGCAGGCGGCTAAGCAGTCCGAGGGCTGCGGCAATGTCTGAGAACGCGATAGGCGTAGTCTTGTCGCTGTTTTGTGCCATGTCGCCGCTTCCTGTCTGGTCATTTCCGCCCCATTGGGTAGAGAGTGCGGTAAATGTTTGCAATGAGGCCTTTCCCATGACCGCTCCTTTCTCGACGCTTTCCGAATTTCGCGCCACGCTTGCGGCGGCAACGGGACCTGACATGGCGTCGATCGCCGGAGCCAAAGAGCGCAATGGGCAGCTGACCAAGCCGCCGGGTGCGTTAGGGCGACTTGAGGAACTGGCGATTTGGTATGCTGGGTGGCGTGATACGGACCGCCCAAGCATCGAAAACCCGCAGGTGATTATCTTTGCGGGCAATCACGGCGTTTGTGCGCAAGGCGTTTCGGCGTTCCCACCTGAAGTGACCGTTCAGATGGTTGCGAATTTTGAACATGGCGGGGCGGCGATCAACCAGTTGTCCAAAGCGGCAGGCGCGTCTTTGGATGTTGTTGCCCTTGATCTAGAGGCTCCGACGCAGGACTTCACCGTCACTGCGGCGATGACTGAGGATGAAGTTGTGCAGGCGCTGAGTGCTGGCTGGGCGGCCGTTGACCCGAAAGCAGATTTGCTGGTGACGGGTGAAATGGGCATCGGCAACACGACATCTGCGGCGGCGGTTGCGGCGGCGGTTTTGGGGGGCGATGCCGCTGATTGGACAGGTCGCGGGACTGGTGTGGATGACGAAGGGCTTGCCCGCAAAACGGACGTCGTGGCGCGCGGATTGGCATTGCATGACACAACCGATCCGCTTGAGGCACTGCGTTGCCTTGGTGGGCGCGAGCTGGCAGCGATGGCTGGCGCGATTGCGGCAGCACGTCACCACCGTATTCCGGTTATCTTGGACGGGTTCATTTGCAGCGCAGCCGCTGCGACGCTTGAAATGGCCGTCGAGGGTGCGCTGGATCATACGGTTGCAGGCCACCTGAGTGCGGAAGGTGCCCATGAACGCCTGCTGAACGCCATTGATAAGAAACCGATATTGTCATTGGGGCTACGTTTAGGCGAAGGCTCTGGTGGGACCTTGGCAATCAATGTGTTGAAGTCGGCGATTGCATGCCATTCCGACATGGCGACATTTGCAGAAGCTGGCGTTGCTGCAGGCTAACTAGCTTTTAGGCTTGTGGCTGAACGCAGGGCTATCGCTTTGGCGCGATGCCTTGCGTTCAGCCTCGTCCAAGGTTTGGGCCAGCGCACTTTCCAAGTCACGGTTCGATGCTTTCGCTCGTTCGATGTAGGCGCTGTTCTGTGCGATTGGAATTTTCGGGTCCCAAACTTCGGCAAGTTCACGCAGCACGCGGCGATCATGGTGGTAGAATGACATCTCCGCTTCTGAGGCTTCGAATTCAGACAGACCAAGGTTTTCCAGAACATATCGACCGGCACGAAGTGAGCTGTCAAACAGCTCGCGGACGATATCATTCGCGCCAGCGGCATAGAGCTCGTAGACGTGAACGCGGTCACGGGCACGGGCCACGATATGTAGATCAGGGTTGTGCGAACGCGCGTATTTCACCAGTTTGACGGCCGCTTCTTTGCTGTCTAGCGCAACCACAAGCACCGAGGCATCATCCAACCCTGCAGCATGTAGGATGTCAGGCCGCGTCGGATCGCCAAAGAAGCCTTTGAACCCAAATGTCCGCATGGTTTGAACCGTCTTAAGGTCGGCATCAAGAACCACCGTGCTAAACCCACTGGATTGTACAAGACGGTTCACGACCTGACCGAAACGCCCGATACCTGCGATGATGACGGTGCCTTTTTCGTCAATCTCGTCCTCAGGATCGTCGGTCGCCTCGGATGTGATGCGTCTCGAGAGGACCTCATAGAGGATGAATAACAGCGGGGTGGCGAGCATGGAAAGCGCCACAACTAGCAAAAGATCAGCACCAAGAGATTGCGTAAGAACGTTCTGCTGAAGTGAGAATGCAATGAGGACGAACCCGAATTCGCCAGCCTGCGCGAGGCCGAGGGTGAACAACCAACGCGCACGACCGCGCAGCTTGAAAATGACAGCAAGTAAGTAAAGCACGAACCCCTTAATCAGGATCACAGCAAGCGTTAGCCCAACGATAAGGCCGGGTTTGTTAAGTAGCGTTTCAAAATCAATACCCGCGCCAACGGTGATGAAAAACAACCCAAGCAGCAGACCCTTAAACGGGGCAAGGTCACTTTCCAGTTCGTGCCGGAATTCTGAGTTCGCAAGGACCACACCTGCAAGGAATGTGCCAAGGGCGGCAGAAAGCCCGACAAGGCCCATAAGCGCTGCGATTGAGACAACAATAAGCAGGGCGAGGGCAGTGTACATTTCGCGCAGGCGTGCGTGGTGAATGTATCGAAACAGTGGATTGGTTAGGAACACACCGACTAAAATGACAGCCGCGACAGCACCAAGTGTCACAAGGGTGACGCCCCAAGCAGGCAACCCTTCAACGAGGCTCATGGCGTGGTGTGCCGTATCCTCGGTCTCAATCCCACGGGTCACGGAGCCATCAGGGTTAATCGACACAGGTGAGCGAAAGGCAAGTAGGGGCAAGAATGCGAGCATTGGGATCACTGCGATGTCTTGGGTAAGCAGAACAGAAAACGTGCTTCGCCCGCCGCTCGTTTGCATCAGGCCTTTTTCGTCCAAGGTCTGCAGCACAATCGCAGTGGAGGAGAGCGCGAAAATCATACCGATGGCGAGCGAGGTTTGCCAAGGTTCCCCAAGCCACATGAAAACGCCCATCAACAAGACGGTCGTCAGCCCGATTTGTAGCCCCCCAAGCCCAAGAAGGCGGTGGCGCATCCCCCAAAGCGCGCGTGGCTCGAGCTCAAGCCCGATCAGGAATAGCATCATAACCACGCCAAATTCGGCGACATGCTGAAGTTCGGCGGCTTGCGCACCAATGATAGGCGCGATGGCGACGCCTGCTAGGAGATACCCAAGAACAGACCCAAGTCCGAGGCGTGCAGCCAAAGGCACTGCAATGACCGCGGCGCCAAGCAAAACTGTTGCTAGAATTAGGGTTTGTTCCATAGCCTAGATATCCGCGTGCAGTGCAGGAATGACAAGGGCCTAGCCGGGAACTTCCAAGGTTATCGCGCGCCCGCGCTTTGAATAACTAAGTGCGCTCGCGCTGATGGCTGTCACGCGACCGCCATCAAGGCGGTCGCCAACGGTGACGCGCAAATAGCGGCCGTTGCCCATGCGGACCAATGCGCGACGGTCACCCGACCCGCCATAAATCCCGATGAGGTTCACGTCACGCAGGTTGATCGCATTGTCGAGTGTCGCCGCTTGCGCCACAGAGCCAGCTGTTGGACCACTTGGCGCGACAGTGCGCGGCGCGACGGCGGCCACTTGTGTGGCTGCGCGTTCTTGAGCTTGTGCGGCGCGGGCAACGATACGGTCCATGTTACGCGGGCGTGTATCTGGTCGTGAGGATTGCGGTACGGCCTGCGCGGTTGGGTTTACAATAGGGTTCGGACGGTTCGCGGCGGCCTGTACCGCGGCTGCGATTTCCGGAGCGATTTGGAGGCCAGCTGGCGCGGGTTCGACGGCCGCGACTTCGGGTTCGGGCTCTGGGTCGGGCGTCGGTACGGGGGCAAGGCCGGCAGGGCGTGTTCGCGGGCGGAAACCTGCGGCTTGCTCAATCGTGAGTGCGCCAACAACGGGGGTGTTTGCGGCGGCTGCAGCTTCGGCGGCGGCAACAGCGACTTGTTGGATACTGGCTGGGCGCTGTGTCGGGCGTCGTGTGTCCGTATCAGGTGTTTGTGCCGTGCTTGTCGAAAGCGCGACGGCAATGTCTTGCGTCAGGCTGTCGATGTCCGCTTGCGGTGCAATGGTTCCTGGGCGGGCAGGTGGCAAAATCGGTGGCGGACCCGCAATCAAGTTCACACCGTCAACAGCGGTATCTGTCGTCGGCGTCTCAACTTCGGGGGTAACGTCAGCGGGAAGTTCGGGCGCGACTTCAGGTGTTGGGGCAGCCGTGGGGGCCAGCGCTCCTGGGCGTACAGGGGGCAAAATGGTCGGCGACCCAGCGAGAACCAACAGATCATCTGTGGCGACAAGCGGCGCATCACCAGCGGCCAATGCGGCGGCTTCAGGCGCAGGCGCAGGGGCAGGGACAGCGGTTCCAGTACGAACGGGTGGTTCAATTGACGGGCGGCCAGCAATCACAATGACGCCTTCAGGGGCGTTTTCGATGGGTGCTGCTTCCTCGGGTATAACGGCGGCAAGCTGGTCTTGCGGGGTGATTTCAGGGGCAACGGTTCCAGGGCGCGTCGGTGGGTTCAGCGCAGGGCGGCCAGCAATCACCAAAATCCCGTCAGGTGTTACAGCGCCTTGTTCGGTTGCAACAACAAGGCCTTCTTCATTGTAATCAAACTGTTGGCTTGGTGGGGGTGGGTCAATCGGAGTGGCGATAACGGCATCACCTGCCACGCTGCTGGCGGATGCCAAGGGGCTGGGTGGGACACGCACGACGGGGCTTGGGGCGGTTGCAAGCGCCAGCTGATCAAGTGAAGTTGTGCGGGGATTTAGGGGAATTCGGGGGGCCCTTTGCCACACGCCGGTGGCGGCATAGATACGCGCGGCTTCCTCAGGGGTAAGGACCTGTCCCCCTGCGGGCGCTGTTGGAGCGGCCAATGCATCGGACGAATCCAATGCGGCCACTTCTGTGGCGTCTTCAGCTTGCGCTTCGGCCACCTCCGGAGCCGATGTAGGATCGGCAGGGTCAGCTGCGATTTGTGTTTCTTCAGCTGAGCCAAATCCAAACCAATAGGCGAAGCCTTCTTCAGACATTGCCGCAAACGCTGCGAATGCAAGAAGGAACAGCAACAACACGGCTGTTAGGATCGGTAATAGGAAACGCGGCTTACCACCGACGACCACTTTAGGCTTTTTCTTCGGCTGCTTGCGTGCGCCAAAGACGGTTAGGCGTGATTTTTCATCGGGTTTTGCGTCTGTTTCCGCTTCTTTGGCGGCATCGGCGGCCTTTGCTTCGGCGCGCGCCATGCGTCGGCTGGCGAACATGCCACCAACGGCCCCACCAACTGCTGTAGCTGCGCCAATCGCCGTGGCTGCAGCCCCACGCTTTTCGTCCGATGGTTCATCTGTGGTCTCGACGCTCGGTGCTGAAACGTCGTCGTCGTGCTGTGCTGTCAGGGGCTTGGCCGTGACCGCTGCATCCGGCGACAACGCGGTTGGCGCTTCTCCTGTGATGGCAATCTCAGCTGCCGGAGCTTGCACATCAGGTGCTTCGGTCGTGATCGGTTGCACAACTGGGGCTGCATCTACACCGCGGTTTGGCGCGGACAATGGTGGCATCGGATCGGTGCCTTTGCCAGTTGGGACGGCCAAAGATGCGGGCGTTTGGCGGCTGAACGTCGGCTCGGTACGGCCAGTTTCTGGCGTGACCTCGGTTTCGGGAGCCGGAGCAGGGTGCCCGTCCGTGCGATCTGCGCGCAAACGCGACGCAAACATCGGGGCAGGTGCTTCCTCTACTTGCTCGTCCTCGACGGTCGCGTCTTCTTCAACCACTACGTCTTCTACCGCAGCTTCAGCAGCGGGTTCATCCGTGCTCGGTTCACTGACAACAACGTCTTCGTTTTCGGGCGCAATTTCAGGAACGAGTTCAGGCTCAGCAACGTCTTCAGGCGCTTCCTCAACAGGAGTTTTTTCAGCTACTTCAACGTCTGGCACAACTTCCGTTGCGATTTCTTCGTCAGCGACAACGTCCTCAGCTGGCGCGTCCACTTCTGGTTCTGACACATCGACCGGTGCTTCCTCGGCAACGGTTTCAGGTACCTCTTCCAGCTCGAGCGCGGGTTCAGCCACTGGTTCAGGGATCGAAACGTCGGCATCCCCGATAATCACAACCGAGTCGGCGTCGCGTTCTACTGCTTGCCCGTCAACGGGGCCAAAAAAGGCCTCACCAACGTAAGTAAACGGTTCCGGCACCGCCGCAAAGCTGTTTGGGTTAAACCCATGCTCTGTCGCAAACTGTTGTGCTTCGTTCAGCGTGTCCTTGGCGACTGCCGCAACATAAGTGCGCCCGCCACCTTTGGTGAAATCATACACCAGCTCATCAACGCTGTACGGCGTCGCGCCATGAAGCGCCTCACGCACGTCGTCGACTTCAGCACGTGTTGTATCAAGGGCGAGGTACTTGATTTGGTCGTTTGGAATCAAAAGCTTGGTTGAGATACCATCGGGTTCAAGCCCCTCAGCGGCGCTGCGCAACCGTGCCAGCGAACCTGACAAATCGGCCTCATCCAACGCCACTTCACCAACGAGATGCCAGCCACCAGTAACGCGGTGCATCAAACGCAGTCCGTCAAAGGACAATGACAAGGCGAAATTCGGTTTCATCTGCGTGGCTTAGCATCCTGTAGCGGGGCTGAAAACTCCCCTTTTTCTTAACGTGCAACGGTATAGCAAGCTTTCGCCCACGCCAAGCGGGAGTTTTTCTGAATTTTATTTCCAAGGATGGCGAAGCGACCCACGTCAGATAAGATGAAGCATCAAGAATGGAGTCACTCATGCGTACGTACATTTCCCTTAGTCTTTTAACCGTAACACTCGCCGTTGCAGCCTTGTCGGCACCTGTCGCTGCACAAGAGCGTTCCATTACCGTAACAGGGCGCGGGGAAATCAGCGTTGAACCGGATATGGCAACCGTCATCATCGGGGTTCAAACCGAAGCAGAGATCGCGGCAACGGCGCTTGATGAAGCCAGCGCAGCAACGGCTGCGATTCTGGCAACGTTAGACGGGGAAGGGGTCTTGGCTGAGGATATTCGCAGCGGCGCGATCCGCCTTAATCCGCGCTACAGCCAAAGTGTGCTTAGCTCGGGCACACAGATTACGGGGTATCAGGCTGTGAATTCCGTTGAAGTGCAGGTGAATGATCTGGACCGTTTGGGCGGGCTACTCGCCGCAGTGGTCGGCGATGGAGCGAACCGTCTGGATGGCGTTCATTTTGGACTGCAAGACCCGAGTGAGGCCACGGACGAAGCCCGCCGTCGCGCCGTCATAGAAGCCGCGCGTTTGGCTGACCTTTACGCGCAGGCCGCAGGTGTTTCCGTGGGCGAACTACAACTGATCAACGAAGCAGGTAGCGTTGGGTATCGACCCATGGTTGCCGAAACGCGCCAAATGGAACTGGCTGCGTCGTCACCGCAATACGATGTCCCCGTATCGCCAGGAAAAATTGACCTGAACGCGTCCGTTGTTCTGGTTTACGCAATCGCTGACTAAGGTGCGTTTCTGTTCTGAAGAAAGGCGGCGGCCTCAAGAATGGTTGCCGCCAAGGTATCAAAGAAACCCGGTTGTGTGACATCAATCAGGTCAATGTGCGGGGCGGCAGCATCATCGCGGTCATTGTCCGTAGACTTGGCTGACACAAGGGTGCTTTTGTTGCCCAGCAACTCACGGTGGCTCGCGCCTGTGCCGTGTTTCAGGACATTGATCATCAGGTAGTGTTGGTGAAGCCTATCGGCGAGGTCCGCCTGTCCAACATCGAGCAAAGCCGCCTTAACCTTGCGCGACAACGGGCCGCGTTTGAAATAACGCTGCATGCGTGCCTCGAACACAGCAAAAATGTCGATTGCGGATGCGCCGATCTCTGTCGCGGCTGCGGTCAGGTCTGCTTCAGCGGTTTCACTGTCAGGCTGGGCGCGCGCCGCAGCAATGCGGCTTTGCGATGCGCTCGCGGCGCTTTGTGCGGCTGCGACCAGTTCTGGTAGGTTTTGTGACGCGTCCATCGATCATTCTCCTCAGGGTTGGCACCCCCTTAAGGCAAGACGGCGCGCGCAGACACCCACAAAAAAGGGCCCCGCGACAGGGCCCTTTTCTAAATCTATAGAATATTATTTTTACGCTGTCGCTTTTGACAGCGCTTGGTCCAGATCCGCGATCAGATCATCCGCATCCTCAAGGCCAATGGATACACGCACAACGCCTGGGCCAGCAGACGCGGCCTCTTGTTGTTCGGTCGTCAACTGGCGGTGTGTTGTTGATGCTGGGTGAATGATCAAAGAACGCGTATCACCCAAGTTTGCGACATGGCTGAAAATTTCCAGTGAATCCACAAGCTTAACGCAAGAATCGTATCCGCCTTTGACCGCGAATGTGAACAGCGCAGATGCCCCACGTGGGCATACATCTTTCACGCGGTGGAAATACGGTGACGATTCCAAACCAGCGTAGGTGACGTAATCAACCCGTGCGTCCGCTTCTAGCCATTTGGCCAGCTTGGTCGCGTTTTCAACGTGGCGATCCATGCGCAATGACAAGGTTTCAACGCCCATAAGCGTGTAATGCGCCGCTTGCGGGTTCATTGTCATGCCAAGGTCGCGCAGGCCAATTGCAATGCCGTGGAACGTGTAGGCCAATGGACCGAACGTCTCGGCGAACTTCATGCCGTGATATGCTGGCTCTGGCTCGCTGAGGGATGGGAACTTGTCGGATGCAGCCCAATCAAACTTGCCGCTATCTACGACACAACCGCCCGTCACAGACCCGTTGCCTGTGAGGTACTTGGTGGTGGAATGCACAACGAGCGTCGCACCCAGCTCAATCGGGCGGCACAGGTACGGCGTGGCTGTTGTGTTGTCGATAATCAGCGGAATGCCAGCAGCATCCGCAATA
Organism: Octadecabacter temperatus; assembly: GCF_001187845.1. Taxonomy (NCBI): domain Bacteria; kingdom Pseudomonadati; phylum Pseudomonadota; class Alphaproteobacteria; order Rhodobacterales; family Roseobacteraceae; genus Octadecabacter; species Octadecabacter temperatus. Next base: position 999,140 of record NZ_CP012160.1, read on the forward strand.
TCGGCAATCGCGCGCACATCCATGATGTAACCACCAGGGTTGGCAATGGCTTCGCCAAATACCGCGCGGGTGTTGTCATCAATCGCGGCTTTTACGGCAGCGGTATCATCCATATCAACGAATTTAGCGTCCCAACCAAACCGTTTGATCGTCTGCGAAAACTGCGTGATGGACCCACCATAAAGGCGCGTGGAGACGACGACATTCTTACCCGGAGACATGATCGGAAACAGCGCCATGATCTGCGCGGCATGACCTGACGAACAACATACGGCTCCAGCACCGCCCTCAAGTGTTGCGATGCGTTCTTGCAAAACAGCAACCGTTGGGTTTGTCAGACGCGAATAAATGTAGCCAACCTCTTGCAGGTTAAACAACGCGGCTGCGTGGTCTGCGTCACGAAACACATAGGCCGTAGTCTGGTAAATAGGCGTATTGCGCGCACCTGTTGCCGGGTCAGGGCGTGCGCCCGCGTGAATTTGCAGCGTATCAAAGCCGTAAGATGGCGTGTCGGTCATGTGGTCTCTCCCAAAATAGTTGCCGCCACGTTAGGGAATTACAGCGCAAACCTCAATCAAATGGGCAGCCCCGCTCAATTGCTTTTGTTTTGGAAATATCCTCGGGGGGCCGAAGGCGGGGGCAGACAGCCCCCTCATACTGAAATTGCCAGCGCAATGCTTGCGGTCGGCCACTGCGGGTTTTTGAAAAAAATCCGCCCCCGCTCGCCGCAGGCGCTGCGCTTTAGCGCATCCAGAATCCTTCGCGCTTGATCGTATTCCGGATCTGGCGCTCTCGCGGTGGCATGTCGTTTTGGTCAAACAGGGCGCGGACTTTGTCGCCGCGATTTTGGTAGATCATACGCTTGAACGGGTCGTACTGCTTGAGCCACTTTTTGATTTTGTTCGGTGCGGTGACGTTTTCTAGCACGGCCACAACCGCATCGTCTTCTCGGGCATAAAGCAAGGGCAGCATGCGGTAGTGGCAGGTCAGGTCGCCGTCCAATCCGGCCAGATCATCCCCAGGTCGTCCACCGCCGAAACTGTGGATCACAAGCGGCAATGTCACCTGATCCAACCACGGATCAAGCGATTGCAGCACCAATTCTTCAGGGCGGTCGTCGCGCACATCTAGCGCCCATTCTTTCCATCGCTCACCAAACGTCGGTGCGTCATGACCCGTGATCCAGCCTGCGTTGAAATAGAGGTAGCGCTGCCAGTATTCGTCCGGCTGATCTGTGTCCAAGGTGCTCTCAAAGTCTAAACCGTAGCGGTCATAAAGTGACTTCCACGTTGCAGAATAGCCGGGCCAGTACAGCTCTTCTTCCGGCCATGTTCCGGTGCGGCGCATGGATGCGCTGGGCTTGGTGAAATCCGTCTCAAGAGTCGCAATGTCTCCAACAATCAGCGTGTCGGTGTCCAAAAACAAAAAATTGCGACCAGCGGGCATTGCGCAAAGCGCTTCGATCTTGTTTCCGTATGGATATTCAGCACCGAAAACTTGGTTTTCAAACGGCAGGATCACCGCGCCTAGTTCTTCTAACGCCGATTTAATGTCGCCCGGCATGGACGGGTCTTTGGGCCAATGCCGGCTCATCTGTGGTTCTGCGACGTAAAGTGTGCCTGTGAAATTGGGCGCATTTGCCTGCAACGACGCCGTCAAAAGCAGGGCTTCATATTGCAAACGACCCGCTTGTCCGACGATCACAATATCAAAGTCGGACGACACTGCAGCCGCTGCTGAGGTCTTGGTTCGGGATGTCTTTTTCGCCATTTTACTTGCCTGCTTGCTCGATGCTGCCACTATAGGGGTGCTGCGGGCCGCAAGGGAAGGCCCGTTTGCCGCATAGGAGACGAAGATGATTGATTTATTTTTACCGCTCGTTTTGGGCCTTGGTATCGGGATCACGCCCCCAGAAGGTAAGGTTGACGAGGTCGCTGAACCTGAGGTTGTGGCCGAGGCACTGCCGCCTGTTGATCTCGGGTCTGGGGATGATCTAAGCGCCGCGCGCGAGCCAGAGCCGCAAATCCCAACGGGGAAATACACCACCGCCATCGAAATCCGCCCCATTCTTGGAATGACCAAGACAAATTGGGTCGGGGTGCGCGAATATGAAGGGCAGGATCTACTGTACTTTTCACACCTGATGGCGTGGCGCTGCGGGCTTTGGGATATTCGGTATGGCATCAACGGTGAACCGGCGGACATCGTCGTGCCGATGGAACCCTGCAACGAAGAATTCGCTCAGCCCAATGTCATGGTCGATATCGAAAACTATCTGCCCTACGTCGTTTATCCGGTCGGATCGATTGAAAGCGTTTACGTGGAAATTGTTTTCGACGATGGGACGACTGACTTCGGCCAGTTTGAGCGTAACGAAGTTCGGATTCCTTAATGCACTTGCGCTGGTTCGTGACGCCGTCTTTCGCCAAGCATCAGCATGGCGGGCGTCACAACCAGCGTCAGGATCGTAGCAATGACCAAACCACCCGCGATGGCAGAGGACAGTTCCGTCCACCACTGCGTTGACGGTGCGCCGTAGACAATGTCACGCGTAAAGAAGTTCAGGTTGAGGCCGATCACCATCGGCATCAACCCAAGCGCCGTGGTCACAGACGTCAAGATTACAGGTCGTAGACGTTGTGCGCCCGTGCGCAATGCGGCCTCAAGCGGGGATTGGCCCGCTTTCTTAAGGTCGTTGAACGTATCGATTAGAACAATGTTGTTGTTCACAACGATCCCCGCCAACGCGATGACGCCGATACCGCCCATAACCACACCAAAAGGGCGACCTGTCGCAAGAAGACCAAGTAAAACGCCCGCAATCGAGAAGACAATCGCGCTCATGACGATGAAGGCTTGGTAGAAATTGTTGAACTGGATCACTAGGATCACGAACATCAAGAAAATCGCTGTGATGAAGGCCCCAACAAGGAAGATCATGCTTTCGGCTTGATCCTCTGCTTCGCCACCGAAACTAAAGTCCACGCCCTCGGGCAAGTCCGCCGCTTCAAGCGCCGCAGTCAGTGCAACAACTTGGTCGTTCACCAGAACATCGGCGGTAACATTGGCCTCGATCGTGGCCACACGTTTTTCATCAATGCGTCGGATGATACCTGTTCGGTCGGTTGGCTCAAATGTCACGAAGTTTGAGATCGGAACAAGACCAGATGTCGTCGGGACCCGCAGGCTTCCAAGTTCTGCAAGCGAGCGTTCTTCACGTGGGAAGCGCACGCGGATATCCAGTGAACCGTCGACATCACCAGGGCGATAATCTGCGACGGTAATCCCTTGAGTCAAAAGCTGCACCGCTTGCCCAAGGAGGCTAACGTCCGCGCCAAATCGTGCCGCTTCCGCGCGGTTTACAAGGATAGACACTTCGACACCGGGGACAGGGCGGGTGTCGGTAACGTCCGTAAATCCACCCATACCGTCAATGATATCGCGCACCTGTTGCACGGCTTCGTTTTGGACGTCGGGGTTGCGGGCGGTAATCTGAAGGTTCACAGGCTTGCCCGCTGATGGGCCGCCGTCTTCGGTTTGCACCTGCACGTCAATGCCCGCGATGTCTGCTACGCTTTCACGGATGCTGACTCCAATATCGGCCGCAGTGCGACGCGTGTCCCACGGCGTTAGTTCCAGTTGCAGGGTTCCGATGGTTTCTTCGTCGCCTTGGCCGGCGCTCATGGTGGATTGGGCATAGATGCTGGCGATCTCGTCATACCCCAAAAGGCGGTCTTCAACGGCCCGCACCAATGCATCGCGTTCAAAGATTGAGAAGTTGTCGCGCGCGCGGACTTGGACCTGCATGAAGTCAGGTTCAATATCGGGAAAGAACGTCACACCTTTGCCGAATTGCCCATAAAGGCTGAAACCACCGAGTAACAATGCGATGGCAAGAAGCAACGTCGCGGCGGGGCGCATGATGGCCCAATGCAGAACGCGCACGTAAGCCCCCGTTAATCCGCCCATATCACGCGGGTCGCCGATTTCGGCGGCATGAAGTGCGGCCTTGGCTTTGACGGATTGCGATTGGCGCTTGCCGATCAAGCCGCCGACAACAGGAATAAATATGAGCGCCATAAACAGGGAAGCCGACAGCGTGAAGATCACTGTGATAGGCAGATATTTCATGAATTCCCCGACCATGCCGGACCAGAACAACAGCGGGAAAAATACTGACAGGGTCGTCGCGGTTGATGCAATGATAGGCCATGCCATTCGCTTGGCGGCAAAAGAATAGGCCTCCTTGGGTTCGACCCCTTCTTGCAGCTTTCGATCCGCCAGCTCGGTGGTCACAATGGCTCCGTCCACCAGCATCCCGACCACAAGGATCAGCGCGAACAGCACGATAATGTTCATGGAATAATCCAAGGTCCAAAGCGCGATGACGCCCGCAAAGAACGCCCCCGGAATGGATAGGCCAACGAGGATAGCTGAGCGCGTGCCAAGGGCAAATACAATCACGATCATCACGAGGATCACGGCGGCGATAACGTTGGCTTCAAGGTCGCTTAGCAGGTCTTCAACTGTCTTGGATTGGTCCTGCAAAAATGCGACTTCGATGTTGTCCGGCCAGTCCAACTGCAACTCTTCTACGACGGCTTTGACGGCTGCGACGGTTTCAATGATGTTGGCACCGGAACGTTTTGTGACTTCCAAGGCCAAGGCAGGTTGGCCATTGATGCGCGCGAACGAGCTAGGGTCTTCATATGTGCGCCGGATCGTGGCGACATCCCCGAAGGTCACAACAGCATTGCCGCGCACCTTTACGGGCATCGCCATGACGTCTTCGAGGTCTTCGATCAACCCCGGCACCTTAAGCACGATGCGCCCAGATCCGGTTTCAATCGCGCCAGCGGCGATCAGCATGTTGTTGCGTTGGATTTGCCCGATGAGTTCGTCAAACGACAGGTTATAGGTTTGAAAAACCGTGGGATCGATCAGCACTTCAAGGAACTCGAACCTCTGCCCACCAACGCTAACTTCGAGAACGCCAGGCAGACCTTCGATTTCTTCCTGCATCTGGTCGGCCAGATTGTTCAGCGTCCGTTCTGGGACTGGACCAGACAGAATCGCGGTAATGATCGGGAAGAGGGCGGTGTTGATTTCGGTGATGGTGATGTCACGGGCGTCATCGGGCAGATCACCCTGCGCACGATCTGCAGCCTCTCGCACCTTATCCAGCGCCTCAGCCGTGTCACCGCCAGCACTGAATTCTAGCTGGATACTGGCGAAACCTTCTGTGGCATCCGAATTCATGCTTTGCAGACCGGCAATGGACGTGAACTCGGTTTCCATCGGTTCTAGCAACAGCCGTTCGGCATCCGAGGGGCTAATGCCGTCTAGACCTGTCGAGACATAAAAGAATGGTAGTGGGATTTCGGGATTGGCCTCTTTGGGGATCGCGACATAGGCATATGCGCCCACAGCGAGGATCATAAGAAGCGCCATGACCACAACGCGCGAACGCGAGAATGCAGCGTCGATGATGGCGTACATCAGCTTTGCTCCCCGACGCTGGGTGCAACAGTTTCGGTTTCATTCACAAAGCCTTGGCCCACAGTGATGATGTCCACACTTTCAGGCAATCCAGTGACCCAAATGCCGTCAATCTGTGCTTTGACGACTTGGATCGCGTAAAACTCAACGACATCATCGCTGTTTACTGTTTTCACTCCAAGTTCACCTTCGGCGCTAAGTGATACGATCGAAGGGGACAAGAAGTGTGCTGTAGCTTCGCCTGTCGGGATTATCACTTCGGCAGAAATGCCTGCGGGAATCGCGCCGTCGTCATTTTCCACTTCAACTTCCGCCAAAAACGTTCGGGTCTCAGCGGCGGCAGACGTCCCAACGAAGGTGACTGTGCCTGTCCGCTCTTCGCCGGTGATGAAACGTACAGTGGCAGGTTGGCCAACAGACAAGCGCGTCAATGATTGTTGCGGCACCTGAATGGCAACGGTGAGGGGCGTGATATCCACCAGACGACCCACTTCCGTACCGGCAGAGACAAATTCGCCCTCATCAAGATCGAGAGCCTCGATGCGCCCATCAAATGGCGCCGTGATCGTCAGCGCATCGGCGGCCTGTTCAATGGCGATCGCTTCGGCTTGCACCGAAGCCAAACTTGCACGGGCGTCCACGACGCGGTCAGCCGTTGCGACCCCGCGTTCAAGCAGTTGCTGCGCGTTCTGAAGCTCGCGCTCAGCGCTGGCGAGGTCTTCGGCGACGCGGTTTGCGTCGGCCTGATTACTGGTCGGGTCAAAGCGGGCAATGACGTCACCCGCAGAAACGTCTTGCCCTTTACGCACCAAGACCTCGGCGATGTCACCTGAGGTTTCGGCCCGCATCATCGTGTCACGATCGGGCAGGGCTTGCCCTTCGGCTTGATAGAACTGCGTAATCACCTCGGCGACAGAGGTTTCAACCGCAACGGCGACCGGCGCAGGTTCTTCGCGCGCCGTGACCGTGTCAGTATCTTCTGAAGGGAAAATGAATCCGCTGCCCATCCATCCCACAATGACCAGCACCAATATACCCGAAAACCACGTCGAGCGAGACGCACCACTGTCGGCCGTAAACGTTAGCTGTTCCCGCGCGGCTTTAGGGTCTTCAACCACAGGCGGGTTAACGGTTTCGGGTTTGGCGGCTTTTTGGGGCTTACTTGTCATTAGGTCAGTCCTTTTGAACTGCGGGCTGCTACAAAGTCGATTGTTCAAATACTACTGAACTTAATACGACGTAAAATCGTCAATGTCATAAAATGGCACTTCACCGTTCGAAATAGGACGGCTTGGGCGAATTGGAATAGGGGGCACGCTGTTCTTGTGAAACAAAATAGCAGAGGGGAGTAAATGGTGGGCGACCCTGGAATCGAACCAGGCGTGCGTTTCCGCGAGAGAGTTACAGTCTCCTGCCACACCTTGCGGCCTGACGCCCACTGGCGGCGTGAATAGCTTTGGGTCTGGGGGCCGTCAACCTCAATTCTGCGCTGCACCTTGCGGTTTTTGCATAAGCCGCGCATGAGGGGGCAAGGACAAAGGAAAACACCATGAAAAAACCGACTTGGGTTGTTGAAAAAGAACGCAACAAACGCATTGCTGCCAACGAAACTGTTTGGTTGTTTGGGATTCATGCGGTGCGCGACGCGCTTTTGAACCCTGCGCGTGAAAAATTACGCTTTGTCGTGACAAAAAACGCCTTTGATCGTCTTGGTGATGCCGTTCAGCATGGTCCTGAGCCTGAAATGAGCGATCCACGCCGTTTTGCAGCGCCAATTGATCCGCAATCCGTCCACCAAGGGGCCGCTCTTGAAGTGAAACCGCTGGATTGGGGCAAAATCGAAGACCGCTGCATGGGGGATGGGACAAATCCGCCGCGTGTTGTCCTTCTGGACCGTGTAACTGATCCACATAACGTCGGGGCGATTCTTCGCTCGGCGGAGGTGTTCGGCGCACAGGCTGTCGTCGCCATGAGCCGCCACGCAGCACCTGAAACAGGCGCTTTGGCGAAAACTGCCAGTGGCGCGATGGAACGCCAACCCTATTTGCGGGTCCGTAACCTTGCCGACGCGATCGTTGAGCTTCAGGGAATGGGATATATGGTGCTTGGGCTGGACGGTGAAGCCGAGCAGACCATCGAACAGGTTGTAGAAGGTAAGCGTGACCGTGCAATTGCGCTGGTTTTGGGGGCCGAAGGGCCGGGGTTGCGCGAAAAGACGAAAGAAACCTGCGACGCACTGGTTAAGATCGATTTTGCGGGTGAGTTTGGGTCGTTGAACGTTTCAAACGCAGCGGCAGTCGCGCTTTATGCAAGTCGCGCGACCTAGGAGCCGACATGCCTGCGCGGAAATTAGCGACCTGTTGTTACTGCGGAACCCGCGCGGTTCTGATTCTAAGCGGATCTGAGCGCCATGAACTGGCGTGTTCAAGCTGTGGAGCGCCGTTGCGCGACCTCAAAATGTTACCGATTGCCGCCGTGCAGGCCACCGCGCGTTCCGCGACGCCCGCCCGCCCGACGCCCAAACCAACACACCCTAAGCAGCCCCATCCAAGGCCGAGAAAGGTGAAAAAATACAATAAACGCAAAGGGTTGATGCGTCATCTTGTTGAGGGGATTTGGGACGAAATCGAAGATATTTTCGATTGAAACATTTGTGCACGGCCTGTCACAGATTGGCGAGGTGGGTATTTTAACGCCCCGAGATGCCCCAAATTGGTTTCAACGCAATTGAATTCTTGGAGCCCCCAATGCTGACACGCCGTATGCTATTAAGCGCCGCCGCTGCTGCCCCAGCCGCCGCATTTTTCGCCCACCCTGCAAAGGCCGCAGAGCCATATATCTTCTCCGAAGACGGGATCGCCATTCGCGGCGCCGACCCCGTGGCCTTTTTTACCGAAGGTGCACCCGTTATCGGCAGCCCTGATCATGCGTTGATGTGGGAAGGGGCGACGTGGCATTTTGCCAGCGTTGAGAACATGGAAATGTTTATGGCCGATCCGCGTGCCTATGCGCCGCAATATGGCGGGTATTGTGCTTTCGCTCTGTCAAAAGGGTCTTTGGCGAGCTCCGTTCCTGAAGCTTGGACCGTGCATGACGGGAAGCTTTACCTGAATTATTCAGTAAATGTGCGTCAGGTTTGGTCTGAAGATATTCCCGGAAATATCGCTTTGGCGGACGCGCAATGGCCTACAATCTTAGGCTAGTGTCTTCGATCACGTTTACCTGATCTCCCTTTAAAAACAGGCTTTCGTGCATATCTCTAGTTGGTGAGCAAGGGCTGGAACCCCCTTGCGCGAACTCACTGTCCCTCGTTCCGAACTTAGCGCCCGGTTCATTCCGGGCGCCTTTTTTATGATGAAAGACTCGGTTAGTGAGGCAGTATGTATAGTGATCAAATGCTCAAAGATGTGTTGAAACGTGCCAAATCAGTGGCGATTGTTGGTGTGTCCGCTAAACAGATTCGCCCCAGCTATTTTGTTGCGCGGTATCTGCAACTTAAAGGGTATCGCATTGTGCCGGTAAACCCCGGGCTGGCGGGGCAAAAGCTGTTTGGGGAAACGGTTTACGCAACCTTGGCCGATATCCCGTTTGATGTTGATATGGTTGATATATTCCGTCGTTCAGATGCAGTCCCTGCAATTGTGGACGAGGCGTTGGCCCGTTGGCCGCACTTGCAGACGATTTGGATGCAGTTGGGTGTTGAGCATTCTGAGGCCGCTGAGGTGGCGCGGGCGCGCGATGTGACTGTGATTGAAAACCGGTGCCCGAAGATTGAATTTCAGCGCTTGTTTGGGGAATTACGGATGGGTGGGTTCGCCACGGGTGTGATTTCGTCCAGACTGTAGCGTTGGATCGGGGCGCTGCCCCGAACCCCGGGATATTTTAGAAACAGAGACAAGGTGAGGTGTGGGATTAGATCCGCAAGTCGGCTGCGACGCGGATATCGCGTAGGGGGCGTACGCGGCGGATGGATTCTGCGTAAAGCGGGTGGGCTTTGTAGGCTGCGAGCGCGGCTTCGTCCTTAATTTCGGCCATCACGACGAAATCCGGATGTGGGCCGGGGATTTCATCAAGGTTTAGGTTGCGCGAGACGCTGAAGGTTTCGGCGTGCGGATTGTCTTTTAGGATCCACAGGCCCGCTTCGATTTCATCCAAGTCGGTTGGATCGATTGCTGAGAAGAAGGCAATGTGACGGATCATCGGCTGGCCTTCTCGGCGAGGCCGCTTTGGTTGGTGCGTTTGGCCAGTTCTGCTTCGATATCGTTCAGCGTGACACCGTGCGCGGCGCACATGACCAACAGGTGGTACATCACATCAGCGGCCTCAGACGTGAGGCGGGTCTTGTCGCCTTTGGTTGCTTCAATGATCGCTTCAACAGCTTCCTCGCCGAACTTTTCAGCGGCTTTGTCTGGATTGGCAAGCAGCTTGGCTGTCCAGCTTTCGCTTGGATCAGTGTTTGCGCGGTCTGCAATGGTATTCGCGAGGTCTTTTAATGACATATCAGAGCCTTACAGGGACGCCAGCGGCATCCATATGTGCCTTGGCTTGAGGAATTGTGTAGGTGCCAAAGTGGAAAATCGAGGCAGCGAGGACGGCAGAGGCACCGCCCTTTGTGACGCCCTCCACAAGGTGATCAAGCGTGCCGACACCCCCCGAAGCGATCACAGGAATGGACACCGCGTCGGTGATGGCCTTTGTAAGGGGCAGGTTGAACCCTGCTTTGGTACCGTCGCGATCCATTGAGGTCAGCAGGATCTCGCCCGCGCCTTTGGCTTGTGCCGTCAGCGCGAATTCAACCGCATCAATACCGGTTGCGCGGCGTCCGCCGTGGGTGAAGATTTCCCAGCGCCCAGGTTCAACGGTTTTGGCATCGATCGCACAGACGATACATTGGGATCCAAAGCGCAGGGCGGCTTCTGTCAAGACATCAGGGTCGGCAACGGCGGCGGAGTTGAAGCTGACCTTGTCAGCGCCCGCCAGCAGCAGATTGCGGACATCAACGTGGGTGCGCACGCCGCCACCGATGGTCAGCGGCATAAAGCACGCTTCAGCCGTGCGCGTCGCGAGGTCGTACATAGTGCCGCGGTTTTCTTCGGTTGCCATGATGTCGAGGAAACACAGCTCATCCGCGCCCATGTCGTTGTAACGGATCGCGGATTCAACAGGGTCGCCCGCGTCAACGATATCAACGAAGTTCACGCCTTTGACGACGCGTCCATTGGCGACATCAAGGCAGGGGATGATGCGTGTCTTGAGCATAAAGAAGCCTTTTCAGAGCGATTGGCCTGTCTTTAGTGTGTGCTGGGCGGCGATGCAATTGGTGCCGCAGTGCCATGTCGTGCGATGCGGCGCATGGCATCTCGGACAATGAGAATGTGAAACGGCATGACCAAACCCAAATAGATGCGCCCCATCAGGTTATTGCGGTGAACCCATGTTGCCATATGGATCATGCCAGCTTCGCGCCGCACCGCGATACGAAAGTTGAGGTGCTTGTCATCGGTCCCGAGAATAATTTCATCCACGCTTTCATAGGTGGTGGGAAAAATTAGATTTTCCGAATCCCCCGAGGACGCGTCGGTCTCTGTTTTCAATCCAAGTGGAGCGACGATCTTGTTTCGCAAGGCCAGCAGAAAATTTGCCCATGCCGGCATAGTTAGGCCGATTTCAGCCGCCAGTTTGGGAGGCAATTCAGCGGCAACGCAGTAGCCATCGATGAAATCACCCGTTTGGACATGCGTCCAGAGATGAGATGTTTTCGGTAAAGGGGTTTTTAGTACAAGGGGCATGATACGGCTCACTTTCCTGTTGTCTGGAAAGGTTATGCTTGGTCCTTGTGTAAACGTAGGTGGCGTGGTGACGCAGGTTAGGCGAGTGCCGCCAGAGCCGCGCCCAGATCAATTGCTCCGTCATAAAGCGCACGTCCCGAAATAGCGCCAGAGATCACGTTTGTGGCCTTCAACGCTTCAAGGTCGGCCATTGAGGACACACCGCCGGACGCGATCACGGGGATGCTAACAGCGCGGGCCAGTGCTTCGGTCGCGGTGATGTTGGGGCCTTTCATAGCGCCGTCGCGCAGGATGTCTGTGTAGATGATCGCCGAAATGCCTGCGTCCTCAAATGATTTGGCGAGGTCGGTGACTTGGATGTCCGTTTCTGTTGCCCAGCCTTTGGTCGCAACGAAACCGTTACGCGCATCAAGGCCCACAGCGACGTGGCCGGGGAATTCTTTCGCGGCTTCGCGCACCAGATCAGGGTTTTCCACGGCCACCGTGCCAAGGATCACGCGAGCGAGGCCCTTGTCGATCCATGTCTCGATTGTTTTCAGATCGCGAATGCCACCGCCCAGTTGCGCAGGCACAGGGCAGGCCTTGAGGATCGCCTCAACAGGGGCAGCGTTCACAGGTTCGCCCGCAAATGCGCCATTCAAGTCGACAAGATGCAGCCATTCACAACCCGCATCCACAAATTCACGCGCTTGCGCGGCAGGGTCGTCGTTGAAGACGGTGGTTTGGTCCATGTCGCCATGCACCAGTCGAACGGCTTGTCCGTCTTTAAGGTCGATTGCTGGGTAAAGGATCATGATGGCACCTGTGGTTTACGTTTGGCGCGTTTATGCACGGGCAGGCGGGGGATGCAACGCAAGCTGTCAAACCTACGTTTTCGGTGCGACCTAACGTTACGCTTGCGTGGAATCGCACATCGCGGGCAAGATTTGTTCAATCTCAGGGAGGAGATACTAAAATGAAGACTTTTGCACTTACACTCGCGGCTGTTGTTGGCTTCGCTGGGGCTGCTGCGGCTGACCCGCTGGAAGGCAACTGGCGCACGCCAACAGATGACAACGGAAATTCTGGCATTGTGCAGGTTGCACCTTGTGGCGCGGCCCTGTGTGGCACCCTTGTACAAGCATTTGACGGGTCTGGCGCGGCTATGGATTCTGCGAACATTGGCCGTCAGATTATTTTTGACACAACGCCAAGTGGGGGTGGTGAGTACCGTGGTCAGGTGTACTCGCCCGACCGTGACAAAACCTATAACTCACGCCTGACGTTGAACGGCAACACGCTGTCCGTTTCCGGTTGTGTTCTGGGCATTTGCCGCGACGGTGGTACGTGGACTCGCAATTAATGCGTTAAGTTAAGATCGCCCTTTAGCGATTTGATATAATTTGAGAAAGCCGCTTTCTGGAAATTCAGGGGGGCGGCTTTTTTATGGGGTCCACTGCAGGAAGTTTGCAATCATCCGCAACCCTGCGTCTTGACTTTTTTCGGGGTGAAATTGCGCGCCAATGATGTTGTCGCGCCCGACAATCGCCGTGATGTCACCTGCGTAATCGCAATGGGCCAAACGCTGATTTGGATCGTTCAAAACCATCTGCCATGAGTGAACGAAATAGACGTGGTCACCTGTCTTCATTCCGTCCAGTACGGGGTGCGGTGTATCGATGACAAGGTCGTTCCAACCCATGTGCGGAACCGGCAGTCTTGGGTTCGCTGGCGTGATCTTTTGGACCTCACCGTCGATCCAACCGAAGCCCTCAGTCTCTTGGTACTCATAGCCCTTTTGGGCAAGCAGCTGCATGCCCACGCAAATGCCCATGAACGGCACTGCACGTACTTCAACGGCCTCGATGATCGCATCGGCAAGGCCAGAAATACCGTGAAGTTCGCTCCGACAGTGGGGGTAGGCACCGTCACCTGGCAAGACAACGCGGGACGCTTTTGCCACGACATCAGGGTCGCCCGTGACGATAACGTCACCTGCGCCTACCTCAGCGGCCATACGTTCGAACGCCTTTTGCGCCGAGTGCAGGTTGCCGCTGTCGTAATCGATAAGGACTGTGGTCATAGGATCAAAGAGCGCCTTTGGTCGACGGAATTGCATCCGCCTTACGCGGATCAGTCTCAACCGCGATACGTAGGGCACGGGCAACGGATTTGAACGCAGCCTCAACGATGTGGTGGCTGTTAAAGCCGTGCAAACGATCGATGTGCAGGGTGATACCGCCCGCGCTGGACAGCGCTTGGAAGAATTCACGCACCAATTCGGTGTCGAATGTACCGATCTTGGCTGTTGGAAGCTCAAGATTGCAGATCAGATAGGCGCGGCCCGACAAGTCGAGCGCACAACGCACCTGTGCGTCGTCCATCGCAAGGTGGCAATCGCCGTAACGGTTGATGCCGCGCTTGTCGCCCAATGCGTCAGCCAAAGCCTGACCTAGTGCAATGCCCACGTCCTCGACGGTGTGGTGGTCGTCAATGTGCAGATCACCTGTCGCGCGGATCGTCATGTCGATCAGAGAGTGGCGCGCCAGTTGATCAAGCATGTGGTCAAAGAAACCAACGCCGGTCTGATTGTCATAAACGCCTGTTCCGTCGAGGTTAATCTCAATGGAAATATCGGTTTCCGCAGTTTTGCGGGTGATTGAGCTGGTGCGCATGGGATTGGTTCCTTGATGTTGGCGCCCTTATAGGCCGCCTGTGGGGCTCCGAGCAACCATGCTTCACTGGGGTGTGGTTTTCAGGTTTGTATTGTGCTTTCAATGGCATCAGATGCAGTCAGTCAGCACGGGAAGGCGTTGAAATGCAGTCAGAGTTTTGGGATGTGCCAAAGGGCAAAATTGCCGCCGTCGTCACGCATTTACAGATGTTTGAACGCCCTGCACCGCGCAAGGTGCCTGCGGTGAAAGCTGAATTGATTGCCCATGAAAAACCAGACCTTACTTGGTACCGTGATTTATTCTCGCGCGTTGGTGGGCATGACTGGATGTGGTTTTCGCGCCTTGGCATGGATGATGCGGATTTGGCCGCGGTTATTCACCACGAGGATGTTCAGATATTCTCGGTGAGGGTTGATGGGCGCGACGAGGGGATGCTGGAACTTGATTACCGTGTGCCAAACGAATGTGAGCTAGGATATTTCGGTCTAACTGCCGCGATGGTTGGCACAGGGGCAGGGCGCTGGTTGATGGAACATGCGCTTGAAAAGGCTTGGGAAAAGCCGGTCAATCGCTTTCATGTTCACACCTGCACATTAGATAGTCCGCAAGCATTGCCGTTTTACATGCGAAGCGGCTTTACTGCCTATGATCGCCAGGTCGAAATTGCGGACGATCCGCGGCTGAACGGTGTGTTGCCTCGCGACAGCAGCCCGCAGGAACCCATTATCTAAGCGAATGCTTGGCTCAGAAATCCCGCGACGTTCATCGCATCTATGTCGCCAAGGCTGTGCAGTTTGACGTGACGGCGGGCTTTGCCTTTTCCGGCAAGCAATCCGTTGGGGTCATCAAATCCAGCACCTTTTGAGAACTCGACGGAAACGTAGTCTTTATAACCGTAGACGCCGCCAACCAAGCTAACCGAATCCGGAAACTCGGGATCAGTCACGAAGATGGTGCCACCATATTTGGATCCGATGTGAATGCTCGGACGCAGGTCTTTGGCGCGGGCGACGACGGTTTCAATGATCGTTGATTTGACTGTTTCATCCATAAGCCACCCTAGATTGGCAATTCCTGCCAAGCAACGCCGCCGAATGGGGATGGCCTAGAAAAGCAAAAAGCCACCCCTTGGGGTGGCCTGTGCTTCCAGCTGGGTAAGCTGGATCGAAATGGAGCGGGCGAGGCGATTCGAACGCCCGACCTAAACCTTGGCAAGGTTTCGCTCTACCCCTGAGCTACGCCCGCACCGTTTCGTGAGGCAGCATCTATAAACTCTCGCCAAACCCCGCAAGAGGAAAAGTTATTAATCCGACTACTTTTTTTCGCGGCCGTTAGGTCCAGACGAATGCAAAGAATATCAGGCAAAAAATGCTAAGGCAGTAAGACGCGAGCGTTAGCAACATACCGGCCTGACGCAGAGGCATTATCGGGGGCGATGCGGAAAACCCGTATCCGTGAACGATGCGGCCCAAAAACAGGGTGGCACCGATCAGATGCAACGCACTTGGGGCGGCGTCTTGCAATTCAACCAGGGCCATCAACAGCAACCCAAACGGCGCGTATTCCGCGCAATTGGCCTGCGCACGCATGCGTTTCATCAAACTCTTGTTGCCGTGATCCCCCAAACCGAGCTGGTTCTGTCGCCGGAATAGAATAACCCGCACACTCAGTACGATGAAAATAACGGCGATGAGGGCTGCATAGATGCCTGTGATCATTGGAAGCTCCTGTTCTGGTTTCACCCAGAACATGAAAGAGGCGGCTGCATGATGCAACCGCCCCGTCCTGCAAACACGTAGAAGTATCGCTTAGAAGTTAAAGACGAGCGAAACACCGTATGTGTTGTCAGTGTCGTTTAGACCGGCTTCTGGTTCAGTATGGTATTCCGTAACCAAGGACGTACGCAGTGCTAGAACTTCAGTCATGGCAACGTTTAGGCCCAGATCGTTGTAAACAACGGTGTCGCTTTCGGAAGAAACGATATCCGTATCCATTGTGAGGGCCAGCGTTTCGGACAGCTGGTTGGAGTAGGTGGACCCGATTGTGAATGCCCCTTCACCGAGATCGCTGGCAGAGTTCAAATCAGCCACACGGTAACCAACACCTGCTTGTGCAGCCCAGTATACTTTGGATGTGTCGTAGATGCGGTAACCGGCACCGAAACCAAGGAAGTTGTCGGATGTGTCAAACGGAATGCTTTCAACGTTACCTTGCAGCGTTGCAAATCCGTAGTAAGACGCGCCGAGGTCACGGGTGTACTCCAGATCGTACAACAGGCTGTCTTCGTCTGTTGTGCCTTCGTTTTCGGAGTACTGGTAGCTCAGCTGTACGCTGTAACCGTTTGTGCCGTCATAGTAGCCCAAGTCAGCGCCAATCCCGAGGGATGCCGTGTCGGTGTTACCAGTCGCAGCGGCGCCCTGAAGGGACATAGAGCCTTCAAAACCCAGTGCGCGGCCTGTGTTGCCAAATGTGCCAACGTCGCGGTTGAAATCATCAGCGATGTTTTCGGCCAATTGCTCGTTGCGGGTGTCTACGGCGCTGTCACCAAAAGTTTGGGCAACGGCACCCGTTGTCATCATGGACAATGCGGTACCTGCGAGGAGGAGAGTGGTGTTTTTCATTGTTTCTTTCCTTCAAGTCTTTGATCCGCACACAAAATATGTGCGGTGACTTGTTCGACCTACGCCTAGTTCGTTTGAAAATTTAGGGGGAGGAAACGCACCTAGCGCTCATGCACAATTTCCCGCCGAAGGTGGGGGGAGTGATGGGCCAAAATAGGCCGATGCGTCGACTGACGTCGCGGCAGGGCTAGTGTTTTGGCAGGGCGTCTGAGCCAGAGATAGGTGGAAAGTTCAGCCCGACATCCTCGCTATGGGCAATTACGCCACCTTTGCTGAGCAACAGCAAACCGTACGCGGCTGGCTCTGCATTCGACAGTGTGCTGTCGGCGGCGATCAGATCAAGCGGGGCTTGGTGGCAGGTACTTTTGAACATCGTAAAGGGTACACCACTGGCTTGCCCCGAAATCGTGCGATGAACGTGCCCGCAAAACAGATGTGCTTTGGCGTGGGCCAGTCTTTCCAGCAGTGCGTCGCCATTCGTCAGCGCAATCGCGTCCATTCCGGGTAGCCCAACCGCATGGGGTGGATGGTGGGTAAAAACCAATGGCAACCGACCGTCAGCCCCCTCAAGGGCTGCATCCAGCCAAGCGAGGCGGTCTTCACATAGGAACCCTGCATGATGTGGCTCAACGTCTGCCTGATGGGTATCAAGCGTAATGATCCGATGATCTGGCAGGTCAATGATGTGTTGAACATGGCCTTGCGGCGTTACCGGCGCATCAGGAAAGGCGGTGCGAAATGGCGCACGCAGGTCGTGGTTGCCAAGCATATAGGTCACGGGGATAGGGCAGTCCTGCAATATCTCGCGTAGGGTCTCGTATTCTTCGCTACGGCCTGAGTGGGTTAGATCACCCATCAAGATCAATGCCTTGGCGTCTGGGTGGTCATTAAGTGCCGCGTCAAGCGCCTCCCGCAGCCGCGCGGTCGGGTCGAGCCCGATGATCGTTTGCCCCGCGCCGCGCAAATGCAAATCGGTCAGCGCGAGGATCTTTTCCAAGGTGTTAGTTCCAGTCTGCGGGTACAGGATCAGGTGACAGCATTTGACCTAGCATCGCTGCTGTCTCCTCATCCACGTGGGGTAACATCACTCGTGTCGTGTAGTTGCCAAACAGTTGCCCATCGTCCGTGGCCAATGACCAGTCGCGCACCATATCGGTGGTGAATGTAACCTCGTCGCCAGCGTTCAAGCCTTCCATCATGCTTGGCTGATTGGCAAGGAACCCTTTGAATTCATCCGCGGATGTTTGTTGAAAACCGGAAATCCAGATCACTTCGGCGTTGTCGACGCCAGAGGTTGGAAAGGCGGCCTTCAGCATAACATTGTCGAACGCGGCACCGTTTTCATCGACGGCGTTAGCTAAGAATTTCGGGAATGTTGCCTGCGCTTCGGCCTCTGCCGCATTCATCTGTGAATCATCATTACTGAATTCGGTCACGGGATCGCCGCTACCCGTCGACACGTATTCAGGTGCTACGCTTCCTAAGATACTGTCCAGATGGCCGTTGTTATAAAGCCAGAACCCGCCAAGAATTACAGCGCCAATTACCACACGTCTCATATTGATCCTTTCAAAACTGTCGAGGAAATATAGAGCAGGGCGGGATTGCTGCCGCAACACATTAACGCAACCTTAGGTAAATTCGATCAGATCCCAGCGGTTGCCAAACGGGTCGTTGAACACAGCCACGGTGCCATAGGGCTCATTGCGGGGGGCTTCTTCAAACGTAATTCCTGCGGCAAGGTAGGCCGCGTGATCGCGGGTGAAGTCGTCGGTCTCCAAAATCAACCAAACACGCCCGCCGCCTTGATTGCCAATCGCGGCGATCTGTTCAGGCGTCGAGGCTTGGGCCAAAAGAAACGCGGTTTCAGCGCCCTTAGGCGCAACTTTCACCCAACGTTTGTGACCTTGGTCCGTGTCTTCGAGCAGGTCAAACCCCAGCTGGCCCACGAAAAACGCAAGCCCAGCTTCATAGGTGGGAACAAGGATGGAAAGGGTAGAGAGACGCTGCACGCCTTACTCCATTTCCACCAAAAGATCCTTGGCATCGATTTGCCCGCCTGCTGCGACGTGGATCGTTTTAACAACCCCGTCACGTTCAGCGTGGATGCCTGTTTCCATCTTCATCGCCTCGATCGTCAGAAGCAGATCGCCTTCTTTGACTGTCTGACCATTAGCAACAACAACGCTGGCAACAACGCCAGGCATTGGTGCGCCGATATGGTTGTCGTTGCCAACTTCCGCTTTCGGGCGCTGGACTGTGGACGCTGCAACCATGCGATTCGGCACGCGGATGGTGCGTGGTTGACCGTTGAGTTCAAAGAAGACCTTCACTTCGCCTTCTTCGGTGGTTTCTGACACGGCCTGCAGGCGGATTTCCAAAGTTTTACCTGGATCAATCTCAGCTGAAATTTCTTCGGCTGGTTCCATGCCGTAAAAGAATGTCTTCGTTGGAAGTGTGCGGACTGGACCGTAAGTCTCATGACGTTCCGCGTAATCGGTGTAGACCTTCGGGTACATCAGGTACCCGTTGAGGTCTTCATTATCGATTTCCGCCCCATCCAATTTGACTGAAAGCTCCTTGCGAACCGCCTCTAAATCCACGGCTTTCAAGTGCTTACCCGGACGGGTCAGATTTGGTTTCTCGTCCTTTAGAACCTTTTTCACGATCGTATCTGGGAAGCCTTTAGGTGGCTGACCAAGGTTGCCGCGCATCATATCCACGACTGAATCGGGGAAGGAGACGTCTGTTTCAGGGTCTTCAACCTGCGCACGTGTCAGGTTCTGGGACACCATCATCAGGGCCATGTCGCCAACGACCTTGGAGGACGGCGTGACCTTTACGATGTCACCAAACATCTGATTCACGTCTGCGTAAGTCTGCGCAACCTCATGCCAGCGTTCTTCCAGACCCAAGGAGCGAGCTTGTGCCTTAAGGTTGGTGAACTGACCGCCAGGCATTTCGTGCAAGTACACCTCAGATGCAGGGGCCTGAAGGCCGGATTCAAACGGTGCGTAGTGGGCGCGAACAGTTTCCCAGTAGTTGGAAATTTCGCGAATGGCGGAAATATCTAGACCCGTATCACGCTCAGATCCGCGCAAGGATTCCACGATGGAACCCAGTGTCGGCTGGGATGTGTTGCCAGAGAAGCTGTCCATCGCCGCATCGATACAATCAACGCCCGCTGCGGACGCCGCCAGAACAGTCGCGATTGCAGCACCCGATGTGTCGTGCGTGTGGAAATGGATCGGAAGGCCGACCTCTTCTTTCAGCGCTTTGATCAGTTGCGTCGCGGCTTGTGGCTTCAGCAGGCCGGCCATGTCTTTCAGGCCCAGCACGTGTGCACCAGCTTTTTCCAGATCCTTGGCCATGCCGACGTAGTATTTCAGGTCATACTTGGAACGATTAGGGTCCAGCATGTCGCCAGTGTAGCAGATCGTGCCTTCGCAAACTTTCTCGGCTTTGATGACCGCATCCATCGCGACGCGCATGTTTTCAACCCAGTTCAGGCTGTCAAACACGCGGAAGACATCGACGCCAGATGTGGCGGCTTGGCGGACGAATTCCTGCACGACGTTGTCAGGATAGTTGGTGTAGCCAACGCCATTTGACGCACGCAAAAGCATCTGCGTCATGATGTTGGGCATCTTGGCGCGAATGTCGCGCAGGCGCTGCCATGGGCATTCCTGCAAGAAACGGTAAGCCACATCAAACGTCGCACCGCCCCAACATTCCATTGAGAACAGGCCAGACATATTTGCAGCATAGCTCGGCGCAACACGAACCATATCGACAGATCGCATGCGCGTGGCCAGCAAGGACTGGTGCCCGTCGCGCATCGTGGTGTCTGTGATCAAAAGTTGCTTCTGATCACGCATCCAGTCGGCCACGGCTTCTGGACCAAACTGGTCAAGGATTTGGCGCGTACCTGGAACGTTGTCCTTTGTGCGCGGGGTCGGGGCCTTGGGGTTAATCGCTTCTGCGCCGGGCTTCGGGCGATCAGCGGTTTCAGGATGCCCGTTTACGGTGATGTCCGCGATATAGGTCAGGATTTTGGTCGCACGGTCACGGCGCGGCTTGAAATTGAAAAGCTCAGGCGTCTGATCGATGAACTTGGTGTGGTACTCGTAGTTCAAGAACGTCGGGTGCTTGAGCAGGTTTTCAACGAAGGCGATGTTGGTGCTTACGCCGCGGATACGGAATTCACGCAACGCGCGGTCCATACGAGAAATCGCGGCCTCGGGCGTTGGGGCCCATGCGGTCACTTTGGTTAACAAGCTATCGTAATAACGCGTGATAACCGCGCCGGAATAGGCTGTACCACCATCCAGACGGATGCCCATGCCAGTCGCGCTTCGGTACGTTTGGATACGACCATAATCAGGAATGAAGTTGTTAGATGGGTCTTCCGTGGTTACGCGAGTTTGCAGCGCGTGACCGTCGAGTTTGACGTCATACTGGCTTGCACAGCCCGTCGCCTCGACCAATGATTTGCCTTCGGCAATCTTAATCTGCGCCTGAACGATGTCGATGCCTGTGACTTCTTCGGTCACGGTGTGCTCAACCTGTACGCGCGGGTTCACTTCGATGAAGTAGAATTCGCCGCTGTCCATATCCATTAGGAATTCGACTGTACCGGCACATTCATAGTTTACGTGTTCGCAGATTTTCTTGCCAAGGTTACACAGCTGTTCGCGCTGGGTGCCAGACAGATACGGGGCAGGGGCGCGTTCGATTACTTTTTGATTGCGGCGCTGCACAGAACAATCGCGTTCCCAAAGGTGGTAGATCGCACCATGGCTGTCACCAAGGACTTGCACCTCGACGTGGCGGGCCTTCACGATCATCTTTTCAAGGAAGCCAGCACCGTTGCCAAACGCAGCCTCAGCTTCGCGGCGGCCCTCAAGTACCTTTTCTTCTAGCTCATCCTCGGAACTGATGGCGCGCATACCGCGACCACCACCACCCCATGACGCCTTAAGCATCAGTGGGTAGCCAACTTCAGCAGCCTCTTTCTTGATGGCGTCCATGTCATCACCGAGCACGCCCGTGGCGGGAATAACTGGAACACCTGCGTCAACCGCAACGTCGCGTGCGCTGGCTTTATCGCCCAGCATGCGCATGGTTTCAGCTTTGGGGCCGATGAATTTAATACCGTTGGCTTCGCAGGCATCTACGAATTCAGGGTTTTCCGACAGCAGCCCGTAACCAGGGTGAATAGCGTCCGCTCCAGATTCTATGGCGACGCGGATGATTTCCTCAATGGACAGATAGGCCGCAACAGGGCCAAGGCCTTCGCCGATACGGTAGGCTTCATCCGCTTTGAAACGGTGCAGGCCAAGCTTGTCTTCTTCGGCGTAGACAGCAACTGTTTTCTTTCCCATCTCGTTGGCAGCCCGCATGATACGGATTGCGATTTCACCACGGTTGGCAATGAGGATTTTCTGAAAGTCAGCCATGTGTAGTTGGGCCCTTTTTTGTGCAGTTGCAGCATTTAGTTACAAATTGCGCGTGGTGTAAACGATTGAACCAGAAAGGTCACCCGTCTGTTTGCGGTAACACTAAAAAATTGGTAATTTTATATTACCAATCATGCGTGAACAGATCGCGAACATGGGGTTTTCTTGCAATGCACGAGGAGGTAGGTTGCGCAGCATGAGCAGTTATTCCGATGAAGACGCCTTTGAGGGCGCAATAGCCAAGCCGTCCCTGTCGCAACAGGCGATGGGTATGCCCCAATTCGACTATCTCGATGGTTTGAACCCCGCGCAGCGTGAAGCGGTTGAGAAGTTGGAGGGGCCAGTATTGATGCTTGCCGGTGCGGGAACCGGAAAAACCAAAGCGCTGACCTGTCGGATTGCGCATCTGTTGGCCACAAATTCCGCTCGTCCGGATGAAATTCTGGCCGTGACGTTTACCAATAAGGCCGCGCGCGAGATGAAGACCCGTATTGGGACGTTGACCAATGGTGTGTCAGAGGGGATGCGCTGGCTCGGGACGTTTCACGCGATTTGCGTGAAGCAGCTGCGCCGACACGCGGAACTGGTTGGCTTGAAAACCAGCTTTACGATTTTGGATACGGACGACCAAATCCGGCTTCTGAAACAGCTGGTGCGTGCCGCAAACATCGACGAGAAACGCTGGCCGCCTCGTATGCTAGCTGGGATCATCGATGGTTGGAAGAACAAAGCATGGCTGCCCAGCCAAGTTCCCGTCGCCGAAAGCTCTGCTTATGACGGCATGGGCGTTGAGCTATACACGGCCTACCAACAGCGCCTTAAGGAGCTGAATGCCTGCGATTTTGGCGACTTGTTGCTGCACATGGTAACGATCTTCCAAACCCACGCGGATATTCTGGCCAACTATCAACGCTGGTACAAATATATCCTTGTGGACGAGTATCAGGATACCAACGTGGCGCAGTATATGTGGCTGCGGTTACTGGCGCAGGGGCATAAAAATATCTGCTGCGTGGGCGATGACGACCAATCCATCTACGGCTGGCGCGGGGCCGAAGTCGGCAATATCTTGCGGTTCGAAAAGGACTTTCCGGGCGCGCATGTCGTGAGGCTTGAACAGAATTACCGCTCAACCGGACATATTCTTGGCGCAGCGGCGGGCGTGATTGACGCCAACACCAATCGCCTTGGCAAGACATTGTTCACAGCTGGCGAAGACGGCGAACAAGTGCGTTTGATCGGGCATATGGACGGCGACACAGAGGCCCGCTGGATCGGCGAAGAAATTGAATCCATGCAACGCGGTACACGCGGTCTTGACCCTATCAATTTGAATTCAATGGCCATTTTGGTGCGTGCCTCGCATCAGATGCGGGCCTTTGAAGACCGTTTTCTGACGATCGGCTTGCCATATCGCGTGATTGGCGGGCCACGGTTCTATGAGCGCCTCGAAATTCGGGACGCTCTGGCGTATTTTAGGTTGGCTGTTAGCCAAGACGACGACCTCGCGTTTGAACGCATTGTTAATACCCCGAAACGCGGCTTGGGCGATAAGGCTGTGCAGACCATTCAGGTCACAGCGCGCTCCAATGGCGTTAACCTTGTTGAAGGCGCGCGGATGTGTGTTGAAAGCGGGCTGATTAAGGGCAAAGGCGCGACGGCGTTGAAGGAGCTTGTGCAGGGGCTGGATCGTTGGCATCGCCAGCTTCTTGATGAGGCCGACACCCATATCGAACTTGCCGGAATGATTTTGGACGAGTCCGGCTATACCGCCCATTGGCAAAACACCAAAACCCCCGAAGCGCCAGGGCGGCTGGAGAACCTTAAGGAATTGGTCAACGGGCTTGAAGGGTTTGAAAACCTTCAAGGGTTCTTGGAACACATCAGCCTGATTATGGACAACGCCAAGGAAGAAAACGGCGACATGGTTACGATCATGACGCTGCACGGTTCTAAGGGCCTCGAATTTCCAGCGGTGTTTTTACCCGGTTGGGAAGAGGGGATATTCCCATCCCAGCGCAGCATGGACGAAAGCGGGCTCAAGGGCCTCGAGGAAGAGCGGCGGCTGGCCTATGTCGGGATTACGCGGGCCGAAAAGCATTGTTTGATTTCGTTTGTGTCCAGCCGTCAGGTTTTTGGCCGCTGGCAAAATCAAGCGCCAAGCCGATTTATCGATGAGCTGCCGCACAAGCACGTCGAAGTCCTCCCAACGACGAGCCAGTTTGGCATGGGCTTTGGTGGCGAGGATGACATGGCTGGATCGATCCACGAAAAAGTCGCCAGCGCTGATGTTTACAATTCTCCGGGTTGGAAGCGCTTGCAAAGCCGGCAACAACAACGCCCAACGGGCCAATCCAGAGAGGCCCGCGGCACAACAATCGATATGACCGCGACGTCGTCCTTCACCACGGGTGAGCGGGTTTTCCATCAAAAGTTCGGCTATGGTGAAGTGATCGAGATTGAAGGCGACAAGCTGGTGATTGAATTCGATAAAGCCGGTGAAAAGAAGGTGGTTGGGAAGTTTATTGTCAGCGCAGACAAAGCCAGTGATGTACCGTTTTGAAGGTTCACAGCACAAATTACACGAATGTTCTGATTACCCCGTCTGAGGACAGCAAAGCCGCGTTTTCAATGATGCCCAGCACGTCAGGTACGATTGGTGCGGTGCAATTTGATATGCTGCAGGCCAGTCCTTACACGTTGACAGGGGATGATTTGTTGATTGCGGTTCTCGCAACACGAAAGAGCATTCCGCAAGAAGAATGGGCGGATTTACGGGCTGAGATTTTCAGCAAAGGCCAGCCTTGCACGCGCGTTTCTCCGCTTGTCAAAACAATGGGCTGGGCGCTGCACCACGACGCCAACAGCAGAATCGCAATGATTGACGTCGGCACCAAAGAATACGCCGCGTTGAATGCCGATGATAACGTTCGAAAAATTCACGGAATGCGCAACAAGCGCCGTTAGGTTGCCAGCCCGATCACAGCCAGCACTGAAACCACGCCGAACAATGTCCATTGAGGCATATGAAACAGCTTTTGCCCCTTCCATTTGATAAGGACGAGCGACCATAGCGTGAACAGTATCGCCATGATTGTCCACATCCATGCTAAGCCGGTTTGCGTAGGATCAAGAGACGCCCAGATAAGACCCGTGGCCATTGCCGTGATTGTCAGCGTTACCAAGTGCCAGCAGTAGTAGTTCACATATTTGGGCACGTCCGCGATGTCATTGGACCGCAATAAGGGGCGGACATTTTCGGGGCCACCACCGAAGATATGGATCAAAGCGGTTAGTGCAGCGGCAACGCCTGCTGCAAAAAGCCAAAGGTTTTGAACGTCGTCAAACATGGGGGAAGGGTGGTTCAGTCCTTTGAGTCGAACCAGAGCGCATTATGACGCAGGGCTTAACAGGTTTGGAAAAACAACCGGAACAAGGGTCGCGACCAGTAGCAAAGCCATGATGATGTTAAAGCTGCGCAATCGAACTGGGGACGTCAGGAAGCGGCGCATTTGTTGGCCCAAGACCGTCCACAACGAAATTGACGGGAAACTGACGGCGAAGAACGCGAAAACCACTATTCCGACCGCCAAAAGGGAACGTGTGCCGTCTGCATCCGTGGCAAAGCGCGTGATGGCGTAGGCCGCCATGCTCCATGCCTTTGGGTTCACCCATTGAAACGCGGCGGCCTGCAGGAACGTTAGCGGTTTACCACCGGTTTGAGGCACGTCGGGCAGTTTTGGTGCTGCTGTCGCAATCTTGTAGGCTAGCCATAAAAGATAAGCGATTGAGACGACCTTTAGGGTCCGGTCTACAATGGGGAAGGCGTCAAACACCTGCATCAGCCCTAAACCAACCAGCGCGATCATAAGCGGGAACCCGAGTGTGATTCCCAACATATGCGGCAAGGTGCGTCGCAACCCAAAGTTCGCGCCAGATGCCATCAACATCGCGTTGTTTGGTCCGGGTGTGACGGTTCCAACAAAGGCAAACGTTATCAGGGTGAGGAAAATATCATAGCTCATGGCGCAATTATATGCAGTAGTTCCAGCAATGAAATTTCAAATTGTGTAACGACCGGAGTAAGTGGGCAATTAATGATGGAATTAGATCAAATGGGCGCGCAAATATTGCGCGAGTTAAGCGTTGATGGGCGCATAAGCAATTTGGCATTGGCAGAAAAGGTCGGCTTGTCCCCGTCAGCATGCTTGCGGCGTGTGCAGGACCTTGAACGTCGTGGCGTGATCACTGGCTACCGCGCCCGCCTTGATCCGGTTCAAACCGGACAGGCCTATGTGGTCTATGTCGCTGTGGGGTTGTCGGAGCATTCAAAGGCCGCCCAAGAAGGGTTCGAGAAGGCTATGAAATTGTTCGATGAAGTAAGCGAATGCCACAATATCGCAGGCGCGTTTGAGTATTTACTGCGTGTCGAAACGGCAGATCTGAGCGCCTATAAAACATTTCACACAGATCGGCTTGGGACCGTGCCGCATGTGCGTTCAATCACAAGCTATATGGTTATGGGATCCCCGAAAGATATGCGCGCATAGCGCCACCCTGAAACAAAAAAACGACGAGCCCCGGGAGGAGGGAACTCGTCGCTCTTTTCTTTGGCCAACTCGTGGGAGGACGGTTGGCCGTGTCGCGGTTCAAGAGCGGCGATGTCAGGGAGGAGGAAGACATCGCCGCGTCTTGATCGCTGCGCCCGTTCCCCGGGAGGAGGAGGTGGGCGCGATCACGGGGCAACTTTCTGGGAGGAAGAGAAAGCCCCGATTCCGGTAATTACTTTTGGCCGTATGCCGCTTGATAAGCGATTGATACGATTGCACTTGGGTGCATGCCGAGGTCAGCCAGGTCGCGCTTGGACAGGGACTGAAGCTCAGCCAATGTTTTGCGGTAAACGCGGTGCTGTGCGAAGCGTGCTGCGAGTGTGTCGCGCAGAGCCGCGATGTTTGAGAACACAGATGCGTTGCCGATGCGAACGTCAGTAATATGTGCCATGTCTTAGTCTCTTTTCAGTGTTGGGCCCGTTTAGGTGGGCCATCGGTTGTTGCGCCGTATTGCGCTTCTGTGATTGAAAATAGGCAATTGCTGCAGTTGCACAATCCCTCGCGTGCTCAATGCCGCTATGCAGAAAATGCATAGTTAATGTCTTGAAACTGTTACTGATTGCGCAAACGAATATCTTTACGCTAGGTAAATGGGCGCATTTGCACTCAGTGATTTTTCAACCTGTTCGAAATATCAACACTGTTGTCTTATTCTTGGGCGGTCTAAGGAAGTGCTAACAATTATCGGGTGAACATATGTCGCAAACTAAAGAAACGATTCTTGCAGCTCTTGGAACAATTGGGCTTCCGGATGGCGGGGATCTTGTCTCGCGGGATATGGTGCGCGCGTTGCAAGTTGAAGGTGACACCGTACGCTTTGTTATCGAAGCGCCCGATGCGGCAATGGCAGGACGAATGGAGCCTGTTCGCCAAGCCGCTGAGATGATCGTCTCAAAGATGGATGGTGTTGAGACGGTTTCTGTCGTTCTTACAGCGCACAGTGGTGGTCCGGCAAAGCAGCCACCGCCACCCGCTGATAAAACGCCGCCGAACCTGACGATCGGCCGTCACCCGACACCGCAAGCGGGGCCAGAAGGTATTCCCGGCGTTGCACGTATTATTGCTGTTGGGTCTGGTAAAGGTGGCGTTGGTAAATCGACTGTCTCTAGCAACCTTGCTGTGGCGCTTGCCAAGCAGGGCCGCAAAGTCGGTCTTTTGGATGCCGATATATATGGGCCAAGCCAGCCACGCATGATGGGCACCAACAAGCGCCCTGCGTCTCCAGACGGTAAAACGATTATCCCGCTTCAGGCGCATGGCGTAACGCTGATGTCTATTGGTCTGATGTTGGACCCTGCCAAGGCCGTTGTCTGGCGCGGCCCGATGTTAATGGGCGCGCTGCAACAGATGCTGACGCAGGTTGAGTGGGGCGAGCTGGATGTTTTGCTGGTCGATCTGCCACCCGGAACGGGCGATGTGCAGTTGACGCTTTGTCAGAAAACCAACCTGACCGGCGCGATCGTTGTTTCTACGCCGCAAGACGTGGCCCTTATCGATGCGCGCAAGGCGATTGATATGTTCAACACGCTCAAGACCCCTGTGCTGGGTTTGGTCGAAAACATGTCTACTTATATATGCCCTGAATGTGGGCATGAGGCGCATCTGTTTGGTCACGGCGGTGTAGAGGCCGAGGCCGAAACCATTGGCGCGCCTTTCCTTGGTGCGCTTCCCCTTGATCTGGATACGCGACTGGCTGGCGATGCGGGTACCCCCATCGCGGCAGGTGAGGGACCAATGGCGCAGGCCTATGCGACCCTTGCAAAGCGTCTGATTGACGGCGGCATGGGATGATGATCCGGCGGGCCACCGATGCGGACTGGCCCGCGATCTGGGACATGTTGCGTCCTGTATTTCGTGCGGGTGAAACCTATGCGGTTTCCCGTGACATAGATGAAGCGGCGGCACGCGCCATGTGGATGGACGCGCCAGCGGCGACGTTTGTGGCGCAGGACGGCGAAATCCTTGGCACGTACTATATCAAGACAAACCACCAAGGCGGCGGTGCGCATGTGTGCAACTGCGGCTATGTCACGGCGGATGCGGCGCGGGGTAGGGGTGTTGCTGGTATGATGTGCGAGCATTCCCAAGACGCAGCGCGTGATCTGGGGTACGGCGCAATGCAGTTCAATATGGTGCTGGCGTCCAATGCAGGCGCTGTGCGGCTTTGGCAGAAGCTTGGGTTTGATATCGTTGGAACGCTTCCGTCCGCGTTTGACCATCCTACGTTGGGTACCGTTGACGGTCACGTCATGTGGAAAGCGCTATAAGCGGCTAGATGGGAAATCATGGGCAAGGTCTGTGCTTTCCGAATCAAATTCAAGAAAATGCTCCATGATTCGGCGAAATTTGGCCAAATCAGTCGTGGGAAACCACGGATCATTCCCTCAGATGCGCATTTTTCCGGGAAATCGTGGAACTTTTTTCTGAATTGCGCGTTTTCTATATCTTGTGCCTCAACTGCCGGAATTCTGGGCAAATTGCCCATATATGCTATTTCCAACACAAGCTCTTGTGTTGGAAGGTGCTCGAAAACACCATGTTGTGCCATGAATTCCCAGAAAGTACTTGGCGGACCATACTTTCCCATGCATAAACATCACAAGAAGACGGGCAGACAATACGGGGCACCAAACGACCCCACCGACACTAAGAAAACTTAGGTCAGGTTTCATACAGGCACCCAATTCTTGAACGAAGAGATCCGGCGCGCGAGCGAGCAGACATCCCCCCAGGTGGCGCGCGCAGCTGGACTAACCCGGAAACGGGACGGAGATGGCGGATTGGTCAGTGGCAGCAGACTAATCCGCCTCTTTTCGTTAAAAAACAGTAATTTAATGGGGGGAAGAGTAGTAGGAGCCGCGGGACAGTGGGTTTGAGCTTCAGAGGCGAATTCAATCAGAAGGTTGACGGTAAGGGACGCATGTCGATCCCTGCTGATTTTCGCGTTGTGCTCGCCGATGGTGATCCGCGTTCCCCTGAAAACCCTCTCCCACGTATGGTCGTTTTGCACGGCCCACATCTTAAAAATTGCCTCCACGCTTATACAATTGAAGCCATGGAAGAAATTGAAGAGGGTATCAAAGCTTTGCCGCGCGGGTCCGAAGCCCGAAAGCGTGCCAGCCGGATGATCCTTGGTAAATCATGGGATACCGAAGTCGATAAAGACGGACGTATCGTTTTGCCCCAGCGCTTGCGCCAGCAGATCGGTTTGACCGGTGAGGCGACGATGGCCGCGATGGGCGATTTCTTTGAAATCTGGAACGCAGAAACCTACGCCGAAGTTGAGGCCGCGGAAGCCGCCGCAATGGAAGAAGAATTTGACGGT
The DNA here is from genome assembly GCF_001187845.1 of Octadecabacter temperatus. Lineage (NCBI taxonomy): Bacteria > Pseudomonadati > Pseudomonadota > Alphaproteobacteria > Rhodobacterales > Roseobacteraceae > Octadecabacter > Octadecabacter temperatus. The sequence goes on from NZ_CP012160.1 coordinate 1,029,097, forward strand.
GATTTTGATCCGCTTTCTTTAATCTATCCCCCAGGGTCCGAGTAAGATGGAGATTGCTGCCGCCTCTCCTCCACATGTTCCCGTGCTGATCGGGCCGCTTATCGCGGCCTGTTCGCCTATTCAGGGTACTTGGTTGGATGGCACGTTTGGCGCGGGCGGTTACACACAGCGCCTTTTGGACGCTGGTGCCGACAAGGTAATTGGTGTTGATCGCGACCCAGCCGTTTTCAAAATGGCACAATGGGCGATCGAAAACCCCGCAATTGAGTTGGTGGAAAATACATTTTCCAACCTTGACGCGATTGCGACCGATTTAGACGGGGTCGTCCTGGACCTCGGTGTGTCTTCCATGCAGCTGGACCAAGCAGAGCGTGGATTTTCGTTTATGAGGGACGGTCCGCTGGATATGCGGATGGGACAGGAGGGGCCAAGTGCAACTGACATTATCAATGAAGCAGACGAGACCGATCTTGCTGACATTCTCTTTACCTATGGTGAAGAACGAGCGTCACGAAGGATCGCAAGAAAAATCGTCACAGAACGTGACCGTGAGCCTATTGAAACGACACTTCGCCTCGCAAAAATAATCGAAGGATGTTTGCCGCGGTCCAAACCGGGGCAAAGCCATCCTGCGACGCGGTCTTTTCAAGCGATCCGCATCGCTGTGAATGACGAATACGGCCAGCTTGCCGAAGGGCTTGAGGCCGCTGAACGGGCGTTGAAGCCCGGTGGTTACTTAGCCGTTGTGACGTTCCATTCTGTTGAGGACCGCATGGTTAAGCGGTTCTTGCAGCAGCGCGGGGGCGGGATGGGCAATGCCAACCGCTATTCCCCTGTTCTGGAAACGGAAAAGCCAGCGTTTGAAATCACCAAGAAAAAAGCCATCGGCCCAGACGCAGATGAGCTGGAAATGAACCCGCGTTCGCGATCGGCCAAGCTGCGTGTCGCGCGCCGCACGGAAGCGCCAGCTGGTGCTGTGGATCGCTCAAAACTTGGTATGCCTCAACTGAAAGACAAACGGTAATGCGTTCAATTTTTTACATTATTTCCGGTTTGATGGTCATGGGTCTGGCGTATTGGGCCTACCATGAGAATTACGAAACGCAGGCCTCCCTGAAGGATGTGCGCAGCTTGCACCGCCAAATTGGTTCCGCCCATGAACGTCTGAATATCCTCGAGGCCGAATGGGCCTACCTGAACCGCCCAGACCGCCTGCGTGACTTGGCGGAATTGAACTTTGACCGCCTTGGATTGTTGCCGCTTATGCCTGACGCATTCGGGCGTATCGAACAGGTGGCATACCCGACCGAGATCGTTTTCGACATTTCCAACTCTGTTGAAGTGTCCTCGGATAATGCACCGGAGGCGAACCAATGATCCGCACGCCACTGCGCCCGCTTGCCCGTATCCTCAAAGCCCGCGAACAGGGCCAAAACCCTGACGCGATTGAGGCGGAAAACATCCGTCTACGCCACGAGGAAGACCGCGACCGTGCCCGCAACCGTGCCGAAGGGCGCTTGTTGGTTATGGGGATCGCGTTCTTTTGTGCGTTCACAGTTATCGGCGTGCGTATGGGTACCTTGTCAGGATCTGTTCCGGAAGAACCAACTGCGCAGGCGTCTGGTTCGCCCATCATCGGGCAACGGTCTGATATTGTGGACAGAAACGGACGCGTATTGGCGACGAACCTTGATACGCACAGCCTTTATGCGCAAATCCCAGATATGATTGATCCGGCGAAAGCTGCGACCGATCTGGCTGCTATTTTTCCCGAGCTTGATGCTGAAGAACTGTTGAAAGATTTTACAGGAGAGCGCCGTTTCCTTTGGATTCGTCGTGAAATTTCACCTGAGCAGATGCAAGCCGTGCATGACATTGGCGATCCGGGTCTGTTGTTTGGCCCACGTGAAATGCGCCTTTACCCGAACGGGTCCGTTGCTGCGCACATCCTTGGTGGGGCGACCTACGGGCGTGAAGGCGTTAGCTCAGCCGAGGTTGTCGGCGTTGCTGGCGTTGAAAGCTTCTATGACGATTTCCTACGGGACCCCGCAAATGAGGGCGCACCGCTGGAACTGTCCATCGACCTAACCGTGCAAGCCGCATCTGAACGCGTATTGCAGGGCGGTATGATGTTGATGTCCGCCAAGGGCGCGTCATCCGTTTTGATGGATGTCCACACGGGCGAAATTATCTCAATGGTGTCTTTGCCAGATTTTGACCCGAACGATCGCCCGCGCGTTTTAACCGCGGCCGACGGTGCTGGGGACCAATCCGACAGCCCGTTGTTTAACCGTGCGGTGCAGGGTGTTTATGAACTTGGGTCGGTGTTTAAGATTTTCACTGTGGCACAGGCCATGGACCTTGGCCTGATCAACGCCAACACGATGATCGACACGTCTGGTCCGCTTGAATGGGGACGTTTTCGCATCCGCGATTTCCACAACTACGGCCCCGCGTTGAGCGCTGAGGATGTGATTGTGAAATCATCCAACATCGGCACAGCCCGCATTGCGATGATGATTGGCGGCGAGCGTCAGCGTGCATTCCTCGGCACATTGGGTTTGCTGGAAGAAACCACAGTTGAAATGGTTGAGGCCCCGACAGGCGACCCGCTATTGCCAGCGAATTGGTCAGAAATTTCGACGATGACGATTTCTTACGGGCACGGCCTGTCGTCTTCGCCTGTTCACCTTGCGACGGCTTATTCCAGTCTTTTGAACGGCGGCTACCGGGTTGAACCGACGATCATCCGTCAAGACGGACCGCAATACGGTGATCGCGTCGTGTCTGAGCAGGTATCGACCACGTCTCGCAATATGTTGCGCGCCGTTGTTGACCACGGCACGGCGTCCTTCGGGGATGTGGATGGTTATGAGGTTGGTGGCAAAACAGGCACCGCAGACAAGCCGCGCCCAACGGGTGGTTATTATGAGGACCGCACCATCGCGACATTTGCATCCGTGTTCCCAGCATCCGATCCGCAATATGTTTTGATCGTCACCTTGGATGAACCAACAATCGAAACCCTCGGTGAGGAACGCCGCACCGCAGGTTGGACAGCCGTTCCAGTCGCCGCAGAGATGATCCGCCGCGTCGCTCCTTTGTTGGGCATGCGACCGGACGTTGAATCCCTGACGCCAACGGGTGTAACACTGACCTCAAATTGATACGGGCGTTTGGTGAAACCACGTCGCCCTAACGTGAGGTCGAACATGAGCAGCCAAGCAGACCAGAAATCATCCACTTTGACGGGCCTTGGCCTGCATGCGCAGGGTGGGCAAGAGGCAACGATTACCGGCCTAACCGTCGATAGCCGTGAGGTTGGCGAGGGCACGTTGTTCTTCGCACTTCCCGGTTCCACAGTGCATGGTGCTGAATTCATTCAATACGCGCTTCGCATGGGGGCGGCCGCTGTCCTGACAGACGCGCAAGGCGCTGAAATTGCAGCGAAAGAGCTGGCTGAAAGTGATGCGGCGCTGATTATTGCGGAAGACCCACGTGGTGCCTTGGCGCAAACCGCGTCCCTTTGGTTTGGTGCGCACCCCGAAACGGTCATTGCGGTCACCGGAACCAACGGAAAGACATCCGTTTCCACATTCGCACGCCAAATCTGGATCGAGATGGAGCTTGCCGCCGTGAACCTTGGCACCACGGGTGTTGAGGGCGCGTGGACCCATCCGCTTAAACACACAACGCCAGAACCAATCACTCTGCACCGGACCATGGCGCAGGCGAAGGCCGAAGGCATAACCCATGTCGCGATGGAGGCGTCCAGCCACGGGTTGGACCAACGCCGCCTTGATGGGGTGATTTTGGCAGCCGCTGGCTTTACCAATTTCACGCAAGACCACCTTGATTATCACGAGACCTTTGAAGCTTACTTTGACGCCAAGATGGGGTTGTTCACGCGGCTTCTGCCGGAAGAAGGCGTGGCCGTTATCAACATTGATGACCCAAAAGGACCCGAGGTTGTTGAACTCGCCGAAGCGCGCGGTTTGGAAACCATCACAGTTGGTCGCAGCGCTGATGCGCGTTTGCAGCTTACAGGACAACGGTTTGACGGAACGGGGCAGGAAATCCTGTTTGATTGGCAACGCGGCAGCCACAAGGCACGTCTAAATCTGATCGGCGGGTTTCAGGCCGACAACGTATTGCTTGCCGCTGGGTTGGTGATTGCCGCGGGGGGCGATCCCGAAGAAGCGTTCGACACGCTGCCGTACCTTACGACGGTTCGGGGCCGCATGCAGCATGCCGCGACCCGCAAGAATGGTGGATCGGTATTCGTTGATTATGCCCACACGCCTGACGCGGTTGCCACAGCGTTGAAGGCGATGCGCCCGCATGTGATGGGCAAGCTCATCGCGATTGTCGGGGCAGGCGGTGATCGTGATGCAACCAAGCGGCCTTTGATGGGGCAGGCGGCTGCAGAAAACGCGGATATTGTGTTCGTCACTGACGACAACCCACGTTCAGAAGACCCAAGCACCATTCGCGCCGCTGTTATGGCGGGCTGCCCTGAGGCTATTGAGGTCGGTGATCGCGCCGAAGCAATCCTGCGCGGTGTTGATGCGCTTGGACCTGGGGATGCGTTGTTGATTGCCGGTAAGGGTCATGAAAGCGGGCAGGTCATTGGGGATGATGTGCTACCATTTGACGATGTGGAACAAGCCAGCGTTGCCGTAGGCGCGCTTGACGGAGATTTGTAATGACGCTTTGGACATCAGGCGATGCGGTTGCTGCAACGGGTGGCACCTCCACCACGAAATGGACCGCGAATGGCGTGTCCATCGACACGCGCACGATTAAGGAAGGTGACCTGTTCGTAGCCCTTAAGGCCGAACGCGACGGTCATGACTTTGTAAAGATGGCGCTGGAAAAAGGCGCCGCTGCGGCGCTTGTAACGCACAAACCAGATGATGTTGCCGATGATGCACCGCTGTTGGTTGTGCCTGACGTCTTGGTGGCACTTGAGGCACTGGGGCAGGCAGCACGTGCGCGCACCAAAGCCAAAGTTCTTGCGATTACAGGGTCGGTCGGGAAAACCTCGGCCAAGGAAATGGCGCGCACGGTATTGCAGCGCCAGGGCAAGACCCATGCCGCCGAAGCCAGCTATAACAACCATTGGGGCGTGCCACTGACCCTTGCGCGGATGCCGCAAGACACAGAATTCGCAGTGATCGAGATTGGCATGTCCAACCCCGGTGAGATCGCGCCGCTGTCACGCATGACCCATCCTGATGTTGCGATGATCACAACGGTGGCAGCCGCTCACCTTGAAGCGTTTGACGACATTACCGGCATTGCGCGTGAAAAGGCCTCGATCCTTGATGGGCTGGGCAATCACGGTGTTGCTGTCTTGAACGCGGATACCGAAACAAGCGCCGTTTTGCAGAACTACGCCTCGCGCCGTGAGGTCGAGCAGGTCTTGTTCGGCCAAATGTCGCGATCTTGGAAGTTGGAACATGTGGCCCTGTCCGAGGGGCAGACAATGGTTCAGGCGGATACGCCCAATGGCCCGCTTATGTTCAAACTTTCAACGGCGGGGCGTCACTTTGCGATGAACGGGCTTGGCATTCTGGCCGCCTGTGATGCAATGGGCGCGGACCCTGTGCAAGCGGCGATGGACCTCGGCCTTTGGCAGCCCCCCGCTGGGCGTGGCACGTTGGAAACCGTCACGACGGACCCAGCCAACGTTGGCGAAAGCCTTGCACTGCTGGATGATGCGTTCAACGCCAACCCGACATCGCTGACAGCCGCGCTCGAAGTGCTGGCATCCTACACCCCGCGCGACAACGTGGGACGTGTGGTGAAGGGGCGGCGTGTGGCGATCCTTGGTGACATGCTTGAACTTGGGCCACATGAAATGGCGATGCATGCCGATGTGGTGAAAGACCCGTCTGTTCCAGCTTTGCATCTGATCCATTGTGCGGGCCCACGGATGCGCCACCTATACGTTGCTTTGCCGAATGCGCAGCGCGGCGAGTGGGCCGAGACGGCGCAAGAACTGGCTGGACAGGTGTCTCAACTCGTGGATGCGGGCGATGTTGTGCTTGTTAAGGGCTCAAAAGGCTCAAAAGTCAGCCTTGTCGTTGACGCCATCCGCAAACTGGGGCATCCCGATACCCTCTAGCGGTTCAATGTGAACCGACACGATCTAGTGATAACGCGATGGGGTTTACGTATATGTTGTTTTGGCTCACGGCACTTTCTGACGGCGGGGACTTCTTCAACCTCTTTCGCTACATCACGTTCCGTGCCGGTGGCGCGTTTCTGACAGCACTGATTTTCGGTTTCGTGTTTGGTCCATCCCTTATTCGTGTACTGCGCAAACGTCAGGGTAAAGGCCAACCGATCCGTGACGACGGCCCAGAAAGCCACTTTGCTAAAGCGGGTACACCGACAATGGGTGGTTTGCTGATTGTGGGCGCATTGCTGACGTCAACGTTGCTGTGGGCGCGTCTAGATAACCCGTTCATTTGGATGGTTCTGTTCGTCACAATGTCGTTCGCTCTGATCGGTTTTGCTGATGATTACGCAAAGGTGTCCAAGCAAAACACGGCTGGCGTATCTGGTAAGCTGCGTCTTGCCCTTGGGTTTCTGATCGCTGGCGTTGCGGCCTATTGGGCGGCGCAATATCACCCGGTTGAGCTGTCCAACAAACTCGCGCTGCCTATTTTCAAGGACGTTTTGGTCAACCTTGGCGTTCTGTTCATTCCGTTTGCGATGATCGTCATTGTTGGTGCAGCGAACGCTGTGAACATGACCGACGGTTTGGATGGCCTTGCGATTATGCCGGTTATGATCGCGGCAGGTGCCTTTGCTGTCATCGCCTATTTCGTTGGTCGTACCGATTTTACAACCGAACTTGGCCTGCACTACGTTCCTGGGACTGGTGAGCTTGCTATCTTTGCAGCCGGAATCATCGGCGGTGGTTTGGGTTTCTTGTGGTACAACGCCCCACCAGCAGCCGTGTTCATGGGCGACACTGGGTCGCTTGCACTTGGCGGCGCGCTGGGCGCAATCGCAGTCGCCACCAAGCATGAAATCGTCCTCGCCATCGTTGGCGGCCTCTTCGTTGTTGAAGCCATGTCCGTGATTATCCAAGTGCTGTATTTCAAGCGCACAGGGAAACGCGTTTTCCTTATGGCGCCGATCCACCATCACTATGAGAAAAAGGGATGGGCCGAACCGCAGATCGTTATCCGGTTCTGGATCATTTCCTTGATCCTCGCGGTGATTGGTCTTGCGACGTTGAAGGTCCGCTAAACGGGCATATTGTCCATCGGATCGTATTCTTCTTCAACGGGCGCCGGCGTTCCTGTTAGCCATGTTTCGGCAGCAGGCGCATCCCCGATATCAAACGCTTTGATTTCCAAACCAGGCATGAGCGCGCCTTCAATCTGGGCCGCCTTTTGCATCCACTTCGCATCTGTCAAAACAGCGCATTTTTCGAACCGCCGCATCGCGGTAAACAGCGCCGGAAGCCGTGCCATTTCAATCATGACGGCGGCAAATGTCGGCATCGCAAAATCTGCAATCTTTATCATCATTTGAGCGTCAGACATGCCTTCGGACTCTTGGAAAAAGTCTTCGAGGCCGAATTTCATCATGTCCGCATCCAGCGGTCCCCCAATTTCAATATCGAGGCGATTAGAGTTGGCTTTATGTACGAGTAACATCGCGTGTCCTCCATTTTTGATCACACGCTAACCATACGCCCTTCAGGAGTTTCGCACCTTGATCTGGAGCAATTCAGCAAACTATTGCCGCCACTATCATGAGCTTGCGAAACCGTCTCGCACACGGCACTCTGCGCGCCAATCAAAGGGGCTAAAAACATGATTCCAGTTCAAGGTTATTCAGGCAAAACCGTCGCGGTTCTTGGCCTTGGACGATCAGGTCTTGCGACTGTCACGGCACTGCAAGCTGGCGGCGCTAATGTGATCGTGTGGGACGACAGCCCCGAAGCCGCCGACAAAGCGAATGACGCTGGCGTGACGCTGCGCGATCTAACCAAACAGGGCGCGTTCACAGACGTTGCGGCGCTGATTACGTCCCCTGGCATCCCGCATCTATACCCCGAACCGCATCCTGCAATTGCGCGTGCGATGGTCGAGGGCTGCCCAGTGGACAACGACATCGGGTTGTTCTTTCGCAGCTTTGCGACGGGGGAGTGGGACAACTTTGAAACCATCCCAAAGGTCATTGCGGTGACTGGGTCCAATGGTAAATCCACGACCTCTGCGCTGATCTATCATATTCTTGAGGAGGCGGGCCGTCCGACCCAGTTGGCCGGAAACATCGGGCGCGGGGTGTTGGACATTGATGAAGCGCATGACGGCGAAGTTATCGTACTCGAACTTAGCTCTTATCAAACCGACCTTGCCCGTGCACTCACGCCGGATGTGGCCGTATTCACGAACCTTTCATCGGATCATCTGGATCGTCACGCTGGGCATGGAGGATATTTCGCCGCGAAACGTCGCCTGTTCGCAGAAGGCGGGCCAGATCGCGCAGTAATCGGTGTGGATGAACCCGAAGGCAACTACATCGCCAACCAGCTGTCGGAAGGGCCGGCAGATGATCGCGTGATCCGCGTCTCAAGCGGTACCAAGCTTGGCGGGGATGGCTGGAACGTGTTTGCCCGCAAAGGTTTCCTAAGCGAGACCCGTAAGGGGCGGCAGGTTGCATCAATCGATCTACGTCAAATCGCGGGATTGCCGGGCGCGCATAATCATCAGAATGCCTGCGCCGCATATGCTGCTTGTCGATCTTTGGGGATTGGGCCACGGGTGATTGAGCAAGCCTTGCACAGCTTTAAGGGCCTGCCGCACCGCAGTCAGTTGATCGCGCAGCGCGATGGCGTGGCATTTGTTAACGACAGTAAAGCGACCAACGTCGACTCAGCCGCCAAAGCGCTGGCAGCGTTCAGTAAGGTGCGTTGGATCTGCGGCGGGTTGGAAAAAGAGGGCGGATTGGAAGCCCTGCTGCCCGCGCCAACCGTGGTCAAAGCCTACGTCATCGGGCGTGAGGCCGCGGCCTTCGCTATGAAGCTTAAGGGGCTCGACGTGGAAATCTGCGGTGACATGAAAACGGCTGTGACAAAGGCCGCGGCCGATGCCCAATCGGGGGAAACCGTGTTGCTCGCGCCAGCCGCGGCGTCGTTTGATCAATACGATAGCTTTGAGAAGCGCGGTGATGATTTTGCGGAACAGGTTGCATCACTTTCCTAACCCTTGAAGGAGCCCGATATGTCGTGGATTAAAACAGTTCCCTATTCCGTCGCCACAGGCAAACTGAAGATGCTCTACGATCGTGTTAAAGGGCCCGATGACAATGTCGACAACATCATGATGGCCCACAGCCTGCGGCCGCATTCGATGGAAGGGCACATGACGATTTACAAAAATGTGCTGCACCATTCCTCCAACACTGTTCCAAAATGGTTTCTTGAAGTGCTTGGCGTTTGGGTCAGTTCATTGAACGACTGTGCGTATTGCGTTGAACATCATTTTGGCGGGATGAAGCGGTTGGTTGGCGACGACGCAAAATCAAACGCGATCCGAGGCGCGATTGAGGCGCGAGACCTTTCGGGGGCTCCGTTGGGCGCTGCGCAAAAACAGGCTTTGGTCTATGCAGAAAAGCTAACGCTGAACCCGCAAGGCATGGTTGAGGCTGACGCGATTTCTCTGCGCGAGGCGGGATTTGATGATGGAGAAATCCTCGAAATCAATCAAGTTTGCGCCTATTTTAACTACGCCAACCGCACGGTTCTGGGACTTGGGTGCTCGACAGTCGGAGACATCATTGGACTGTCGCCAAATGATTCAAACAATCCAGACGATTGGAACCATACCTAAGGTCTGGCGGCGATGGCGGTGCCGGCGGCATAACCCGAAGACCATGCCCACTGGAAGTTATACCCACCAAGCCACCCCGTGACATCAACCGCTTCGCCGATGAAATAGAGACCCGCTTGCGCCTTGGCCTCCATCGTCTTTGAGGACAGCCCGTTTGTGTCGATGCCACCCGCCGTGACTTCGGCTGTGCGATAGCCTTCGGTGCCGGAGGGTTTGAGTTTCCAGTTGTGCAAGTCTGCGATCACCGCGTCGATGCGAGCGTCCGACAGGTCGCCTGTATTTCCGGTTAGCTTTAGGTCCGCCGTCAAGAAATCGATCAGTCGGGCAGGGATGTATTTTGCCAATGTCGTGGTCAGTGCCTTGCGGCCCTCGGTGGTTCGGCCCGCCTTCAACGCGCTTGCGAGGTCGAAGTCTGGCGAAATCGACACGGACACATCTTCACCCTCAACCCAGTAAGATGACGCTTGCAGAACAGCAGGGCCGGACAACCCGCGATGGGTGAACAACAGGGCCTCATCAAACGCGGTGCCGTCGTTCGTCGTGACCCGCGCGGGGGTGGCGACGCCAGCCAGCGGTTTGAATTTTTCATCTGAAAACGTGAACGGCACGAGGGCAGGGCGGGTATCCGTAACGGCAAGCCCGAACTGCGTTGCGATCTCATAGGCCAACCCAGTCGCCCCCATTTTGGGAATGGATTTGCCTCCCGTTGCGACCACTAGATTGTCAGCCGTGACCACTTGCGCTTGACCGTGGCGTTTCAGGGCGACCTGAAACTGCGCACCGTCGTGGCGGATATTGCCAATGCTTGTTTGTGTCCAAACCTCACCACCGGCGTTCTCAACTTCAGCCAGCAACATAGCGATAATGTCCTTGGCCGTGTCATCGCAAAACAGCTGCCCAAGGGTTTTTTCGTGCCATGCGATTTTGTAGCGGTCCATCAGATCAATGAAATCCCACTGCGTGTAGCGCGCCAACGCGGACTTAGCGAAATGGGGGTTCTGGCTGATAAAGTTCGCGGCCGTCGTGCCAAGGTTGGTGAAATTACAGCGCCCGCCGCCTGAAATGCGGATTTTTTCGCCGGCGGTTTTGGCGTGATCAACGACCAAAGTGCTGGGACCCGCGTAGGCAGCGCAGTGAAGTCCGGCTGCGCCGGCACCAAGGATAAGTGTGTTTACATGCATAGCAATCAGGTGCCTTGAAAACGCGTCGCGCACAAGGGGGGGTAAAAAACGTGTCATTTCACTGGAATCGTAAGGGTTTTGTCGTTAGAGTAAAAAGCAGACCCGGCAAACGGGCGTTTTGAGGCAGTAAGGCAGTCGCCATGACAGAAATGGTTTTCGGTGCGATCCCCGCTCAATCGGGTGATCCGGTTCTTCCACGTTGGTGGAGGACCGTTGATAAATTGACGTTGTCCTGCATCATCGTTTTATTCGGTATTGGATTGTTGTTAGGGCTGGCTGCGTCGCCGCCTTTGGCTGCAAAGAACGGGTTTGAACCCTTCCACTATGTGCAACGTCAGGCGTTGTTTGGCTCAATCGCGATGGTTGTGCTGGTTGTCACGTCGATGATGTCGCCGACTTTGGTGCGTCGCTTGGCTGTTCTTGGCTTTTTGGCCGCGTTCATCGCGCTGGCCGGTCTACCATTCTTGGGGACTGACTTTGGTAAAGGCGCTGTGCGCTGGTATTCATTGGGCTTTGCGTCCGTGCAGCCGTCCGAATTCCTGAAACCCGGTTTTATCGTTGTGGCAGCATGGTTTATGGCCGCGAGCCAAGAGATTGGTGGTCCTCCAGGTAAGTCATATTCCCTTATTTTGACGGCGGTGATCGTGTTGATGCTGGCAATGCAGCCTGACTTTGGCCAATCCGCACTGATCCTGTTTGGCTGGGGCGTGATGTATTTCATTGCTGGCGCGCCGATGCTTATTCTTGTCGGACTGGCGGTTGTTGTTATCTTTGGCGGCACGGTTGCCTATTCGAATTCAGAACACTTTGCGCGTCGTATTGATGGGTTCTTGAATCCAGACGTCGATCCGACCACGCAGCTTGGCTATGCCACAAACGCCATTCGCGAAGGCGGGTTCTTCGGTGTTGGTGTGGGCGAGGGGCAGGTGAAATGGTCGCTGCCGGATGCGCACACGGATTTCATTATTGCAGTTGCGGCCGAAGAATACGGGCTAATTTGCGTTCTGGCGATCATCGGGCTTTACGCCACTGTCGTCGTGCGTTCCTTGATGCGCCTGATGAAAGAACGTAATCCGTTCATTCGTTTGGCCGGCTGTGGGCTTGCGTGCATCGTGGGTGTTCAGGCGATGATTAACATGGGCGTGGCAGTGCGTTTGTTGCCTGCCAAAGGCATGACATTGCCGTTCGTGAGCTACGGTGGATCCTCGGTTATTGCTTCCGCGATTGCGGTGGGCATGTTGCTGGCGTTCACGCGAACGCGTCCACAGGGACAAATTGGTGACATTTTGCTACGGCGGGGGCGCTAATGGCTGATCCACTTCTGATTATCGCAGCGGGCGGCACGGGCGGGCATATGTTCCCAGCCCAAGCCTTGGCCGAAGCGATGCTGGCGCGCGGCTGGCGGGTCAAACTGTCCACGGATGTGCGCGGTGCGCGTTATACGGGTGGCTTCCCCCATGCGGTTGAGATTGAGCAAGTTGGTTCGGCGACGTTCGCACGCGGTGGATTGATCGCGAAACTCAAAGCGCCGTTTACGATTTTTGGCGGAGTGATATCCGCTGTATTCAAGATGCTGCGTGACAAGCCGACAGTCGTTGTGGGCTTTGGTGGCTACCCAACCATTCCGGCGATGTCCGCCGCGTGGGTCTTGCGTAAACCGACAATGATCCACGAGCAAAACGGCGTTCTGGGCCGCGTGAACAAGATATTTTCAAAGCGGGTGAACAAGGTGGCCTGCGGAACGTGGCCGACTGAATTGCCAAGTGGTGTCGAGGGCGTGCCCGTCGGCAACCCCGTCCGCAATGCAATTCTGGAACGGGCAGGGGCAGGTTACATCGCACCGGGTGACTACCCAATGTCCATTCTGGTGATGGGTGGCTCGCAAGGCGCACGCATCTTGTCCGACATTGTCCCACCTGCGATTTCTGCGCTTCCGTCCGCCATTCGCCGCAACATTCGCGTCAGCCATCAGGCCCGCGCTGAGGACCTTGAGCGCGTTGCGCAGTATTATGCAGACGAAGGTATTCCCGCTGATGTGCAGCCGTTCTTTAATGACGTGCCGACGCTGATGTCTGAGTGCCAACTGGTGATTTCTCGCGCAGGTGCGTCGTCTATTGCAGACCTTAGCATCATCGGGCGTCCAGCAATTCTTGTTCCATATGCAATGGCATTAGGAGACCACCAAACGGCGAATGCGCGCCAACTGGTTGACGCAGGCGCGGCTATTTTAGTCGCCGAGACGGACCTTCAGGTCGACAGTCTTTCAGAGCAGATTTCAAACGTGTTGGGCGATGCAGGCAAAGCGCAATCCATGTCCCAAGCGGCACTTGCGTGTGGCAAACCAGATGCGACCGAAACCCTGGTCTCGCTGACGATAGAATTGACCCAACCTAAACCGTAAATACGAGTAACACTAAGAAGATGGACGGAAGCAGACCCATGAACGCAGCAGCGACAAAACTCCCCCTCGACGTCGGCCCGATCCACTTTGTTGGTATCGGCGGTATTGGCATGTCGGGGATCGCAGAAGTTTTATTGTCGCATGGGTACACCGTTCAAGGGTCCGATCTTAAGGAAAGCCCAATCACCAAGCGGCTAACCAAACTGGGTGCGCATATTTTCGTAGGCCAAAAGGCCGAGAACATTGCAAACGCGGAAGTCATCGTAATTTCCAGCGCAATCAAAGCAGGCAACCCTGAGCTGGACGAAGCGCGCGCGCGTGGTCTTCCAATCGTGCGTCGCGCCGAAATGCTGGCGGAACTGATGCGGATGAAGTCCAACATTGCTGTGGCAGGGACGCACGGTAAAACGACGACCACGACGATGGTTGCGGCGTTGCTTGATGGTGGCAATTTCAACCCGACGGTCGTGAACGGCGGCATCATTCACGCCTATGGATCTAATGCGCGCGTCGGTGACGGTGAATGGATGGTGGTCGAAGCGGACGAGTCCGACGGCACGTTCAACCGCCTGCCAGCGACGATCGCGATTGTGACCAACATTGACCCAGAGCACATGGAGCATTGGGGCACCGAAGAAAACCTGCATCGCGGGTTCTATGATTTTGTATCAGGTATTCCGTTTTACGGGCTGGCCGTGTGCTGCACGGATGATAGCGACGTTCAGGCGTTGGTTGGTAAAATCACTGATCGCCGCGTGATGACCTATGGGTTTAACGCCCAAGCAGACGTGCGGGCGACCAATTTGACCTACAAACAAGGCATCGCGCATTTTGATGTGGTCTTGCAAAACGAAGATATGACTATCGAGGGCTGTGCATTGCCAATGCCCGGTGATCACAACGTTTCAAACGCGTTGTCGGCAATCGCCGTGGCGCGTCATTTGGGGATGAAAGCCGAAGAAATTCGCACGGCGTTGGAAAACTTTGGCGGCGTGAACCGTCGATTTACCCGTGTTGGCGAAGTGGATGGCGTGACGATAATTGATGATTACGGTCACCATCCGACCGAAATTCTGGCTGTACTAAAGGCCGCACGCCAAGCCTGCGACGGGCGTATCATCGCGGTTCACCAACCGCACCGCTACACGCGTGTGCACCATCATTTTGACGACTACTGTGCATGTTTCAACGATGCCGATGTTGTCGCCATTTCCGAGGTTTTCGCCGCGGGTGAAGACGTAATCGAGGGCGCAACGCGCGATGATTTGGTCGCAGGACTGATCCGCGCAGGCCACCGCCATGCCCGCGCAATTACGGATGAAGCCGATTTGGTGCGTTTGGTACGCGAGCAAGCAAAGCCAGGTGATATGGTGGTTTGTCTTGGTGCTGGTTCTATTTCCAGCTGGGCGAACGCATTGCCGGAGCTACTTAAAGCGTGACCTATGAATGGCTCATCCTTGGTGCGGTTCTGATTGTCGCGCTTTTGCCGATGATCAAATGGGTGCGCCGTTTGCTGTGGGCGTTCACGATTGCATTCGTTGGAATGATGTTAATTCATATGCAGCACAATCCCGGTGAGGCAACACTGGCACTGGGCGCGATGGGCGGCGGGTTGATGTTTGCACGCCCCATCCGACGCATGGTTTTGGGGGGAATGCTGTGAGCTGGTCGATAGTCATTGCCGCCCTTTGGGTGTTGGCCGCGACTGGGACGGCTTTGCTGCCGATGCGCAGGCAATATGTGCCTGGCGTGACTTTGTTGTTGCTCGCACCGATCCTCATTCTTTGGCTTGGCTATGACTTTGGGTGGGGCTGGAGTGTTGCGGCGTTCCTTGCGTTTGCATCAATGTTTCGTAATCCGCTTAGATACCTGTTTGCGCGCGCGCGCGGGCGACGACCGGAGCTTCCGAAATGATGGCTATGGGGTTAGGATTTGCATGGCTTGTTGCCGCCAATGTTTTGGCACTTATACCGAGCCGAGATAATTTGTGGACGCGGGCCTATGTGCTGATCGCGATCGGAATTCCGTTGTTGGGCTACATTACCTATACGAACGGACCGCTTCTTGGCATGGTGTTTTTGATCGCTGGATGTAGCGTGTTGCGTTGGCCGGTGGTCTATTTGACGCGTTGGGTGCGCCGCATGGTGACAAAGGCTGAAAGCTAAGATCGACCGACAATCACTTGGCAGCAGTGGTGTGTCGCGCTAAACGAGCCCCATGATGTTGAATGATTTGCCCGAAGTACGCGGCGTGTTAACGCCAAACCGTGACCTGTCTGAGTTGACGTGGATGCGCGTGGGTGGGCCTGCGGATGTGTTGTTCCAACCTGCCGATGAAGACGATTTGTGCGCGTTCTTGGCCGCATTGCCAGATGATATTCCCGTTTTTGCGATGGGGGTCGGGTCAAATCTGATCGTGCGTGATGGTGGGGTGCGCGGCGTCGTGATCCGGCTTGGGCGTGGTTTCAACGGGATTGAGTTTGACGGAGATACTGTGCGGGCAGGGGCTGCGGCGTTGGATATGCATGTAGCGCGCAAGGCTGCGGCGCAGGGGCTGAACCTGACGTTTTTGCGCACAATCCCAGGGTCCGTTGGCGGCGCTGTTCGGATGAATGCTGGGTGCTACGGCGATTACATGGCCGATGTTTTGCAGGACGTGCGCGTGGTGATGCGGGATGGTTCTGTGCAAACGCTGGCCGCTGATGCGCTTGATTTGCAGTACCGCTCGTCCACTTTGCCAGAGGGGGCCGTGATCGTTTCGGCCACTTTGAAAGCCCCAAGTGAAGATGCGCAGGTTCTTGAAGACCGCATGGCGGCACAGCTGGCCAAGCGCGATGAAACCCAGCCGACGAAAGACCGAACGGCGGGAAGTACATTCCGCAATCCGGCAGGGTTTTCCAGCACAGGGAAGGCGGATGACAGCCAAGACCTGAAGGCGTGGAAGGTGATTGACGACGCTGGCATGCGCGGCGCAACCATCGGTGGCGCGGTCATGAACGTTAAACATTCCAACTTTTTGACCAACGCTGGTGGCGCGACTGCTGCCGACCTAGAAGACCTAGGGGAAAGCGTTAGAAAAAAGGTTTACGAAACCAGTGGATTAACGCTAGTATGGGAAATTATGAGGGTTGGTGAACCGGCCCCGAAAGACTGACCCCCTTTATCGGGTCAAAGCCCCACAGGCAGGGGCGCGGTAAACAAAGTATATGACGACCCAACAAAGGGTCGCGAAAGAGGCGATAGCGTGTCGAGCAGGACACCCCAAACCGTAGCCGTTCTATTGGGCGGCCCCTCGGCTGAACGTGAGGTATCCCTCAGTTCAGGCAAAGAATGTGCGACCGCTTTGCGCGTCGCCGGCTTCGACGTGGTTGAGATCGATGCAGGTGTCGACCTTGTTGAACAGCTGAAATCCGCCAAGCCAGATGTTGCGTTTAATGCGCTGCATGGTCGTTGGTGCGAAGATGGTGTTGTGCAGGGTGTGCTGGAATGGCTGCGTATCCCGTACACGCACAGCGGCGTTTTGGCGTCGGCCACGTCGATGGATAAGCAAAAGACCAAAGACGTCTATCGCACCCATGGCTTGCCGTTCGTGAAAAGCGTTTTGGCAACGAAGGCGCAGATTGAAGCGGGCCACGTGATGACGCCGCCTTACGTTGTAAAGCCATTTGATGAAGGCTCTAGCGTAGGTATTTATCTGGTGATGGAAGGCGATACGCCCCCAACGCTTGCGGATGGCTTGCCGGATTTGATGATGGTCGAAACATATGCGCCAGGTCGTGAGTTGACGACAGCAGTGATGGGCGATCGCGCGTTGACGGTGACGGATATCGTCGTGGACGGTTGGTATGACTATGAAGCCAAGTATGGCGATGGCGGATCCAAACACATTCTGCCTGCAGATATTCCAAAGGAAATTTTCGATGCTTGTATCGATTACGCGGTGCGCGCCCATGATGCGCTTGGCTGTCGTGGTTTGAGTCGCTCGGATTACCGTTGGGACGAAAGCCGCGGTCTTGATGGGCTGATTTTGCTGGAAACGAATACACAGCCTGGAATGACACCGACATCGTTGGCCCCTGAACAGGCGGCGCATGTTGGAATTTCTTTCCCAGAACTGATGACTTGGATGGTGGAGGACGCGTCATGCGATCGCTAAAGGCACAACGCCCAGACGGCACACGCCGCGACCCAGCGCCAAGCCGTTGGGGATATCGTTACCAGCGTTTGATGCTGACACCAGGCTTTCGCAAGCTGGTTAAGGTTGGTGTTCCGTTGCTGGTGGTTGGTGGATTGATCGCGGGTTGGACGGCGCGCGAAGCGAACCGTCAGATGATCGCGGATGCCTACAACAACACCAAAACCCAAATTCAGCAGCGCGATGAATTCATGGTTAAGATGATGGCGATTGATGGGGCTGATGACACGTTGGCAGCTGATATCCGCACGGTTTTGCCATTGGAATTTCCGCAGTCCAACTTTGACCTCGACCTAGAGGAAATGCGCCAAACGGTTGCTGCATTGCCCGCCGTAGCTGAGGCCGCGTTGCGCGTGCGTCCGGGTGGAATTTTGCAAGTGAACGTCACGCAACGGGTTCCGGTTGCCGTGTTCCGTGCGCCTGAAGGCCTCAAGCTAATCGACGGCGGAGGTGTGCTGATACAGAATATTATCGCGCGTGCGGATCGTTCTGACTTACCACTGATTACGGGTGATGGCGCCCGCGAAGCGCTTGGTGAAGGGCTTGAGATCTACCGCGTTGCAGGGCCGCTTGCGCCGCGTATGCGCGGTGTTGTTCGCATGGGGGAGCGTCGTTGGGATGTGATCCTCGACAGTGGGCAACGCATTCTATTGCCAACAGAAAGCCCAGTGCCCGCGTTTGAACGCGTTGTTGCATTGAACCAAGCCCAAGACTTGCTGGAACGGGATGTCGCCGTCGTTGATATGCGCCACCCAGACCGTCCGACAATCCGATTAAACGAACAGGCCGTGACGAATTTGCGTCAGATCAACGCCGAACAAGAATAAGAATAGGTGTGTAAAACATGAGAGATCTTTACCAATCCCAGCGCGCCATGCGCAGCATGCGTCAAGCGGCAATGCAACGCGGCGTTATCGCGATTTTGGACATCGGCAGTTCCAAGATTGCCTGCCTTGTTCTGCGTTTCGACGGACCTGAGCAATTTAGCGCCAAGGATGGTTTCGGGGATGGTGTTGGTTCCATGGCGGGGCAGTCCTCGTTTCGGGTGATTGGTGCGGCGACAACCCGTTCACGCGGTGTGCGTTTTGGTGAAGTTGAAGCAATGGCTGAAACGGAACGTGCGGTCCGTACGGCGGTTCAAGCGGCACAAAAGATGGCGAATGTTCGTGTGGATCACGTGATTGCCTGTTTGTCAGGTGGGCGTCCGCGCTCATACGGGTTGGACGGGCAGGTCGATGTGATGGGTCAAACCGTTACTGAGGGCGACATTGGTCGCGTGTTGGCGGAATGCGAAGTACCGGATATCGGCGAAGGCCGCCAAGTGTTGCACGCGCAGCCGATCAATTTCGCACTGGATCACCGCTCGGGTCTTGAAGACCCGCGTGGTCAGATCGGGTCAACATTGACCACAGACATGCATCTCATGACTGTCGAAGACAGCATCATTGAGAACCTTCTATACTGTATCAAACGCTGTGATCTTGAACTGGCGGGCGTTGCGTCCTCTGCTTATGCGGCCGGGATTTCGTCGCTGGTGGAAGACGAGCAAGAACTCGGTGCCGCGTGTATTGATATGGGGGGCGGTTCAACCGGTATTTCCATCTTTATGCGCAAACATATGATCTATTCGGACTCTGTTCGTATGGGCGGGGACCATGTGACGTCCGACATTTCCATGGGTCTGCAGGTTGCGCCTGCGATGGCGGAGCGGATCAAGACATTCTATGGCGGCGTGCTGGCGACGGGCATGGATGATCGCGAGATGATCGAAGTTGGCAGTAACACAGGTGATTGGGAGCGCGATCGTCGCACCGTCAGTCGCGCGGAACTGATCGGCATCATGCGCCCACGCGTTGAAGAAATCCTTGAAGAAGTGCGCGTGCGTTTGGACGCGGCGGGCTTTGAACATTTGCCAAGCCAACAGATCGTTCTGACTGGTGGCGGCAGCCAAATTCCGGGCCTTGATGGTCTAGCCAGCAAAATCCTTGGCCAGCAAGTGCGCCTTGGTCGCCCGTTGCGCGTTCAAGGTTTGCCTCAAGCGGCGACCGGGTCAGCATTTTCGGCGGCTGTTGGCCTCAGCCTTTTTGCGGCGAACCCGCAAGACGAGTGGTGGGACTTCGATATTCCTGCCGAGAAATATCCAGCACGCTCCCTCAAACGGGCGGTTCGTTGGTTTAGAGAGAACTGGTAGTTACGTGGGTTACCACCCACGCATACGCAAGATTTCGCCGATCACCCCAGATACGGCGGAAAAACTTGCTGGGAGGCCCACATTTTGCGGTTTTTTGGCACTTTAGACGTGACCCAAGGGGCAGAGGCCGTTAAGGTCCAGTAAATAATTCGACAAGAACGCCCGATGGGACGGGCCCAACAAGACAGGCGGACAGCACATGACATTGAACCTCTCCATGCCCGGGCAGGAAGAACTGAAACCACGCATCACCGTATTTGGTGTCGGCGGCGCAGGCGGCAACGCAGTAAACAACATGATCGAGCAAGAGCTTGAAGGTGTTGAATTTGTCGTCGCCAACACAGACGCGCAGGCCCTTCAGCAGTCCCGCTCTGATGCGAAAATTCAGATGGGTGTCAAAGTCACCGAAGGTTTGGGTGCAGGAGCACGTGCAACCGTTGGTGCAGCTGCCGCAGAAGAATCAATCGAACAAATCGTCGACCACCTTGCTGGCGCACACATGTGCTTCATCACAGCTGGCATGGGCGGTGGCACCGGTACGGGCGCTGCACCAATCATCGCACAGGCTGCCCGCGAGCTTGGCGTTCTGACTGTTGGTGTTGTTACCAAGCCGTTCCAGTTTGAAGGCGGCAAGCGCATGAACCAAGCTGATGCAGGCATCGAAGCTCTGCAGAAGGTTGTCGACACGCTGATCATCATTCCAAACCAGAACCTGTTCCGTCTGGCGAATGAAAACACAACATTCACCGAAGCGTTCTCCCTTGCGGATGATGTGCTTTATCAAGGTGTTAAGGGTGTTACAGACCTTATGGTTCGCCCAGGTCTTATCAACCTCGACTTTGCTGACGTTCGCGCCGTTATGGACGAAATGGGCAAGGCGATGATGGGTACAGGCGAAGCCGACGGTCAGGACCGTGCGGTTCAGGCAGCTGAAAAAGCCATCGCGAATCCACTGCTGGACGAGATCTCCTTGGAAGGTGCACGCGGCGTGTTGATCAACATCACAGGTGGTTACGACCTGACGTTGTTCGAACTCGACGAAGCAGCGAACAAGATCCGCGAAAAAGTCGACGCAGAAGCAAATATCATTGTTGGTTCCACATTGGACACTGGCATGGAAGGCAAGATGCGCGTGTCCGTTGTGGCCACTGGTATCGACGCTGTTGCGAAGACATCCGATGTTCCGGTTCCACGCCGCCCAATGGCTGCACCTTTGACACAGCAAGTTACTGCTGAAGTAAAAGAAGAAGCGCCGGCACCAGTTGAAGCGCCAGCCGAAGTTGCTGCGGTTGTTGCTGAAGCAGCACCTGAGCCAACACTGTTTGACGAAACAGCCGCCGCTACACCGGCACCTGCACCAACTTTTGACGCACCGGCAGCCGCCGCTGCTGCAGAAGCTGACCTGCCACCAGCTGCTTACCAGCCACGTGCAGAGCCTGAAATTGAAGCAACAACAGACGCTTTCGTTGCACCTCAGCGCCCTGCAGTTGGAACGCCATCTCAGGAAACGCTTGATCGTCTGCGGACTGCAGCGACACGTAGCGCGCCTGCAGCTGCTCCAGTGGCTGAGCCAATGGAAACAGAAGAGGCTGCAAAGCCACGGATGGGTGGGCTGAACAGCCTGATCAGCCGCATGACTGGTCACAACGAAAGCCAAGCCAACGAGCGCCCGCAGCCGCCGGTTGCGACCCTGCGCGAAGAGGCTGCACCAGCGTCTGAAGCTGACGCAGACCAAGAACGCATCGAAATTCCAGCGTTCCTGCGTCGCCAAGCGAACTAAATTGATGTGACGCTAGGTCACAATTTACGGGGAAGGGCTGCCAATTGGCGGCCCTTTTTCTTTTTGTATCAAGCGTTTGCCGCGTTGCCGCTATAAGGCAGGCAGTTTTGCGCCGTTTTGTAACAGGGATGTTTCAGTCCGTTGCAAAGAGTGTGTTGAGAGAAGGCCAGCCACCTCTTAAGTCTTTTTCAACAAAGAAGGTTCTATCCGTGCAAACGACTCTCGACACAACAGTGGCATTTGAAGGCAAGGGGCTGCACCTCGGGCAGCCTGTGTCTGTTGTTGTGCGTCCTGCGCCTGCGGATCACGGTATTATCTTTCGCCGCATGGACGTTGATGCATCCAAAGCTGATGTTCCGGCATTATGGCACCGTGTCATCGTTTCCCCGCTGAACACACGGATTGAGAACGCGGCAGGGACGTCTGTGTCCACAATCGAACACATCATGGCAGCACTTGCGGGATGTGGCCTACACAACGCATTGGTTGAAGTAACGGGCCCCGAAGTGCCGATCCTTGACGGGTCTGCTGCGCAATTTGTTGAAGGTTTCCTTCACGCAGGCGTTCGCCGCCTGAACGCACCTTTGCGTGTGATTGAAGTGTTGAAACCCGTTTCAGTGAAGGTGGGCGATGCAACAGCACGCCTTGATCCTGCCGATACGTTGCACATTCGCTTTGAAATCGATTTTACAGACCGTGCGATTGGGCATCAGGAAAAGACTTTGAACATGTCGAATGGCGCATTCGTACGTGAGCTAAGTAATAGCCGTACGTTCTGCCGTTCCTCTGATGTAGACGCGATGCGCGCGCAGGGTCTTGCCCTTGGCGGCACGTTGGAAAACGCCGTTGTGGTTGACGGTGCCGAGGTTCTTAGCCCCGGTGGATTACGTCACAAAGACGAAGCGGTACGCCATAAGATGTTGGATGCATTGGGCGATTTGTACACGGCTGGCGCACCAATTCTGGGTCGCTACACGGGCTCAAAGGCCGGCCATGCGGTCACAAACGCCTTGCTCTGTGCGTTGTTTAACGACCCTGATGCTTGGGCGTGGCGCGATGCTGACGTGGCAACCGCGGCTCGTTTGCCGGGTGTTGGCCTTCGTTGGGCTGACGTTCCGGCCGTCGCTTAAATTACGACATTTATCAATCGTGATCACGCGTGTGCAAAAGGCATTTTGCACCCAATATTTATGTGCTAGACCGATCCCAACGAGAAACGATGTTCGAACAATAATCTTGAGCGGGGGCGCCTCAATGTCAGGCCGCAGCAGCATTTTGAAACTTCGTAAGGGTCTGGCCACAGGCGTGCTTTCGCTTGGTCTACTGGCAGGGTGTGGTTCGCTTGATACGCGTTCACCGGGCGCCTTGGAATCATACTCCGCACAAGAAATTTTTGAACGCGGCGAGTTTGAACTCGAACGCGGGCAGGGCGATGAGGCTGCGTTCTACTTCGGTGAAATCGAACGCCTTTACCCTTATTCAGAATGGGCCAAACGCGCATTGATTATGCAGGCGTTTTCCTATCACCGCGATCAAGACTACCCGAATTCACGTGCCGCAGCCCAACGTTACATCGACTTTTACCCAGTGGATGCAGACGCGGCCTATGCCCAATATTTGCTGGCGCTGTCCTATTACGATCAGATCGACGAAGTTGGTCGTGACCAAGGTTTGACGTTCCAAGCACTACAAGCACTGCGCGTTGTCATCGAACGCTACCCTGAAAGCGAATATGCGCGTTCTTCGGTTCTGAAGTTCGACCTCGCCTTTGACCACCTCGCCGCGAAAGAGATGGAAATCGGCCGCTACTACCTTAAGCGTGACCATTTTGCGGCGTCGATCAACCGTTTCCGTATCGTTGTCGAAGATTTCCAAACAACGTCCCACACACCCGAAGCCTTGCACCGCTTGGTTGAGGCGTATCTGTCGCTTGGTCTTGTTGAAGAAGCCCAAACCGCAGGTGCGATCCTTGGCTACAACTACCAATCAACTGAGTGGTACGAGGACAGTTTCGCATTGCTGACAGGGCAGGGGCTTGAGCCGAAATCTATCGGCGACAACTGGCTGTCCGCCATCTATCGTCAGATGGTTCGCGGCGAATGGCTCTAGGCTAGGGCATGCTCCGCAGCCTTGATATTCGTGACATGTTAATCATTGATCGGTTGGAGCTCGCGTTCCAACCGGGGTTGAATGTGCTGACGGGTGAAACTGGTGCGGGTAAATCCATCCTGTTGGATTCGTTGGGTTTTGTTCTCGGTTGGCGTGGCCGAGCTGAGCTTGTTCGCCAAGGCGCAGACCAAGGTGAGGTGATTGCCGAGTTCGATCTCGCCGAAAGTCACGCGGCATGGGATGTGCTGCGTGAGGCGGGTTTCACATATGATGACAGTCTGATTTTGCGGCGCATCAACACGCGCGACGGGCGCAAAACGGCTTGGATCAATGATCGTCGCGTCAGTGGCGAAATCTTGCGGGCGGTGTCTGAAACGCTGGTCGAGTTACACGGCCAACACGATGATCGCGGGTTGCTGAACCCACGGGGGCATCGGGTGCTTCTGGATGATTTTGGCGGCCTCGCGCCTGAGTTGGCTAAGGTTCGCAGCACGTGGAAAACCTTGGTGGCGGCGAAGAAAGAACTCACTGCAGCTGAGGCGCGTGTCGCTGAGCTGCAAGCGGAAGAAGAGTTTCTGCGTCACGCTGTGGCTGAGCTAGATGGGCTTGCGCCGACTGCCGGTGAAGATGCGGACCTTGATCAGCAACGCCGCAAAATGCAGGCCGCTGAGAAAATTGGCGTTGATATTTCCAAAGCACAACAAGCACTTGGCCTAAATGGGGGCGAAGGCATGCTTGGAGATGCGATGCGTTGGCTCAGCGATTCAGCCGACCAAGCAGACGGCACATTAGAAGCGCCGATCGCCGCATTGGAACGCGCAATGGCTGAACTAAGCGAAGCGCAGGCGGGCGTCGAAACCTGCATCGATGCGCTGGCGTTTAATCCGTTTGAGCTGGAACAAGTCGAAGAGCGCCTGTTCGCGATCCGTGGTTTGGCGCGCAAACACAACATTCTTGCAGATGAGCTTGGACCATTTGCCGATGGATTGCGCGAACGATTGAACGCGCTGGATCGCGGCGCGTCTGACCTTGCCGATCTAACGACAGAATTGGGCATTGCGCAGGCGGGATACGACAAAGCGACGGCCAAGTTGACGGCGTCGCGGTGCAAGTGGGCCGTGAAGCTTGACAAGGCGATGGCGAGTGAGCTTGCCCCGTTGAAAATGGAACGCGCTGTTTTCGTTACTGAAATTACCGAAGCCGAGGCCGGGCCGGATGGGGTTGATACGGTTGCTTTTACAGTTGCAACCAACCCAGGCGCGCCCGCTGGGCCAATCGGAAAGATCGCTTCGGGTGGTGAATTAAGCCGCTTCCTACTTGCCCTCAAGGTCTGTCTGACGGGCGCTGAGTCCGGTCTGACTTTGATTTTTGACGAGATCGACCGCGGTGTAGGTGGTGCGACGGCGGATGCTGTTGGCCGCCGTTTGTCAGAGCTGGCAGGGCAGGGCCAAGTACTGGTCGTGACGCACAGCCCACAGGTTGCTGCCCTCGGGGATCATCATTGGCGTGTCGAGAAACGCCAGACCAAAGACGCAACGCTGTCGACTGTCGTTGGCTTGGTGGATGATGAGCGTATAGATGAAATCGCACGTATGCTCAGCGGTGACCGCATCACAGAAGAAGCCCGCGCTGCTGCAAGGGCGTTGGTTCCTGAGTGACCCGCTTTAGGTCGCGAAAGGTCAACCTTGCCCCATGAGATTACAGATAATTGGTTGAATTTTATTGGAAAAAGACAAGCCCAGCCGGTTGGTGTTTAACGCTGAAATACCCACGTCATTGCCACCGTCCGACCAAGACCAGCGCCGATTGCTCGGCTTGTTAAAATACTCGCTCCACGATTAGTTCGTGCCACGAGGTCTAAAAGAAATTCTGTGGCCCGAGAGCCAAATACCAATTCACCACTCTAATGAGGAGTAAATTAACCTTTTGGTCAACTTCTCGCTTACCCCATTTGGGGTAAAGTTAGGTTTTGTTGAGAAATTGTTGAAGACGCTCAAGAACTTGCGGCCATTTGGCAAAGAACAGCAATTGGCCAGCGTCTGGAAACACGTCAAAGGTTATCCACGGATAGTCGCGCCGAAACTCCGCAAGCGTTTCCGCCGGAACCTGTGGATCTTGCAGCCCATTCATCATGATGACAGGGACGGACCCCTTCAACGCCAAGACGGAATCCGTCCACTCTGTCGTCTCATGGGCGATAACTTCGCGGGCGAATGCATCGTGGGCACTGTGCGTTTCAGAAAGGCAAACTTCCGAGCCAACAACCAAGGCCTCGAACACATCCTGGTTCGCGACCGCCGCCATATCCGCGTCCGACTTTCCATAAACCGCTTGGAGAAAACCATACTTCCCGAGCCTTTTGGCCAAGGCGAACCCAGCCTTAACCATAAACGGCAGCAGGTGAGGCGTGTAGCGCGCGCCCGCGAGGATGAAGCGGTGCCATTTGTCCATTCGGTCGTATTGTTCGGCGCGGGTTAGGGGAAGAACGCCGGCACAGGCGATAAGCGCCGTGACGCGACCTTCGTGTAATTGATTGAATTGGCAGGCTAAATGGGTGTCCCCGCCAAGGGTAAGCATGGGCGCGGCTTCCACGCCAACGTGGGTCATCAGGGCGGCAAGATCATCGCAGAGTTGGGGAACATAGGGCGTTCGTTTGGGAATGGGATCAGATTTACCGTATCCGGCCCGAACAGGTACAATCACTTTGATACCAAGACGCGCCGCTTCGACTTCTGCCTTTGCCGGCCAACGCACTAAACCGTAATCCAACGGCGAATAAACAAGGGGTGCCCCAAATGGATCGCCCAAAATCAGGTAATCCATCCGCCGCCCATCTTCCAATGTAAACGTCTGGAAAGGGCGGGGCGGCAAGGTGTCGTACCCTTGCGAAATGGCTCTTGTCTTTTCGGACACTTGCGTCGTGAACTGGGCAATTTCCATGGTCGAGAGTGTAAGGCGAACCAGCTCTGTTTGGCTGCGGGTCTCGGTTTTGGCCATGATGGATTTGAGTTGCGCACGGATCGTATCAACGCTGCGCCCACGGATTTCGGCCGCTTGTTGAAGTGTATTTCCCTCGGTTAGGGCACGAACAACTTGGGATTCAGCGGGGGTAAGGTCAAAAGCGGCCCGCAACATTTCAGAGAACCCGTCAGGCCAATGGATATCAGAGGAGAGGATCAGAACATATGGTTCGCTGTCGTCAGTGCGAATGACCCGCATGTGAAACACAATTAAGCGGTCGCCTTGTGCGGTGTGGCCCCGCAAAACTACAGGTTCGTCTTGTTTCAGGTTCAATAGACGGCCGATGTGGTGCGCGAGCTGGTCCGTATCACCTTCGCCAAGTTGGGCATCTTGCAAACGGTTGCCATGCTGAACATGCAGCAGTTGGGTCGCACCTGCATTTGCCGCGATGATTGTGAGGGACCGATCAACTGCAAACGCTGCGGAATGGTCAATTTGGTCGATTATCGTGCGCGGCCCTTTGTTGAAATCATCGCGCAGGACACGGTCCAAAACCTGATCCGCCCTTTCAACATGCCCCGTCAAATGCTCCAGCCCGATAATTGGAGTGTTCGACTTGTGTGCAGCAAGGCGTTCCGGCCCGATCATGGCTTCCCAATGGTCTAACAACGCCTCATAGCGAGAAGGGTCGACGGCGACTTCATAAAGCCGATCGATCATCTCGTTTGTGTTTGCGGTGCTGTGCGGCGCCGCTGGCTTTTCGTCAGTACCCATTTTCCCTCTCTGGTTCAGTGAATAGCAGAAAGTTTCCCATGGGTCACCTCAGCCATTCAGGCGCACGACCTTGCCGGGGTTGAGGATGTTTTCGGGGTCCAGTGCACGTTTGATCTGCGCCATCACATCCCAGCCAGCACCATGTTCCGCGGCCATGTAGGGCAGTTTTCCCATGCCGACGCCATGCTCGCCCGTAATGGTGCCACCAAGGGCGATGGCGCGCTCAGCCATGCGAGAAGACAGGCGCTGAGCCTCTTGTTTTTCAGCAGCATTGTCGGGGTCGATCAAAAGGATCGCATGAAAGTTTCCGTCACCAACATGGCCCAAAATCGGGGCTGGGATTGTGGATGCGTCAATGTCGGCTTGGGTTTCTGCGACCGCTTGCGCCAGTTTTGAAATCGGAACGCAAACATCCGTAACAATCGCCGTCGCGCCCTTGCGGGACGCAAGAATGGCCCAGTACGCATGGTGGCGCATCTGCCAAAGGCGTGTGCGGTCTTCGGGTTTGGTGGCCCATTCAAAAGCCGATCCGCCAAACTCTGCAGCGATTTCACCAAACCGTTCCGCCTGTTCAGCTACACCCTGATCGGAGCCATGAAATTCCACCATAAGATGCGGCGAGACAGGAATATCGGCCTTTGAATAGGCATTCACGGCGGCAACACTGGCGGCGTCTAGGAATTCGATACGGGCCATGGGGATGCCCATTGCAATGGTCGCTGTAACCGCATCCACGGCTTCGTCGATTGTTTTGAAAGCACAGGTCGCGGCTGCTGTAGCTTCGGGCTGGCCCTGAAGTTTGAGGGTGAGTTCGGTGATGAGCCCCAAAGTTCCCTCGGAACCGACCATCAACGCCGTCAGATCATATCCCGCACTGGATTTGCGTGCGCCGGACCCGGTTCGAATGATGCGCCCATCAACCAACACGACTTCGAGCGCCATGACATTGTCGCGCATCGTGCCGTAGCGCACCGCCGTTGTGCCACTCGCGCGGGTGGACGCCATGCCGCCAAGCGACGCGTTTGCCCCCGGATCAACGGGAAAAAACAGGCCCGTCGCGCGGAGGTCTTCATTCAGGGCTTCGCGGGTGATGCCTGGTTGGACCCTTACGGTCATGTCAGTGTTGTTAACCTCAATTACCTGCGCCATGTCGCGAAAATCCAGCGCGATGCCGCCTTGGATCGCCAAAGTATGTCCTTCCAATGAAGTTCCCGCGCCATAGCCGACAACAGGACAGCGATGCTCGGAACAAATCGCTACGATTTTGGAAACCTCATCTGTTGAAGATGGATATGCCACCGCATCTGGTGCGATTGGCTCAAAGTGGGCCTCTGATTGGCCGTGTGCATCCAAATCGGACTTGGACAGCGACAGCCTATCGCCTAACACTGTGGAAAGCGCACGAATAGCGGCGTCGATGGACATGGAATTCTCCTACATTGGCTTGGCTTAAGATTAGGCGGTTCCTTTGAAGGGGACCAGACGTGTAGCAGGGGAAAGAAATGGCGGAACCGCAAAAGTCAGCGATACGGCAAGGGGTTGATGATGCCCTTCAGGCCTCGCGTGACATGTGGAACGTGATCCGCAATCGCGGCCCATCGCAGGTGCAGTTTTGGTTCATCGCGTTGCTTGTCGGCATAGCCGCGAGCTTTGCTGCCATTGGGTTTCGTTTTGGGATCGAGGCGTTGCAGGCCTGGCTCTATCGCACCGATGACATTGCTAATCTGCGCACAGATGCAGCGCGGCTCGATTGGTGGTGGATCTTGTTGATCCCGATGGCCGGTGGATTGCTGGTTGGATTGATCTTGGATCGCTTCACCGACGACGGGCGCGTGCGATCTGTTGCTGATGTGATTGAAGGGGCCGCCCTTTATGATGGGCGGGTTGAGCGAGGCAAGGGACTTGCCTCAACGCTCGCATCTTTCATCACGCTGTCCACGGGTGGTTCGACTGGCCGTGAAGGGCCGGTTGTGCATTTGGCGGCAGTTGTATCGACATACGTAAGCCGGCTGATCCGCGCGGACGGGATTACGGGTCGTGATCTGCTAGGCTGTGCTGTTGCCGCCGCTGTTTCTGCTAGTTTTAACGCGCCGATTGCAGGTGCGCTTTTCGCACTTGAGGTCGTGCTGCGTCACTTCGCAGTACATGCCTTTGCGCCAATTGTTATCGCCTCTGTTGCGGGTACAGTGATCAACCGTCTTGTGTACGGAGATGTCACCGAATTCCTTATTCCAAACCAGAATGTTTTGGCCTTTTACGTAGAACTTCCAGCATTCCTGATCCTCGGATTGCTGTGTGGGCTGATCGCGGTCGTTCTGATGCGATCTATCTTTTGGGCGGATAAATTTGGTTCAAACTTGCAAGCTAAGATTGGATTGCCACGTTACCTGCGCCCGATGATTGCCGGCACGCTGCTTGGCGCATTGGCAATCTTTTATCCGCACATCATCGGTGTTGGATATGAGACGACATCAGACGCACTGACAGGCCGCTTGGTCATGCACGAGGCCGTGGTGTTCGTGTTTATCAAGATCGTAGCAGTCGCAATCACAATGGCAGGTCGTATGGGGGGCGGGGTGTTTTCACCGTCTTTGATGGTTGGCGCATTGACCGGCTTGGCGTTTGGTTTCGTCGCCACAGGCATCTTCCCCGACGTTTCTGGGGAAGGGACCCTTTATGCGTTGGCAGGTATGGGCGCTGTCACGGCGGCGGTCCTAGGTGCACCGATTTCCACGACACTCATCGTTTTTGAACTGACAGGGGATTGGCAAACAGGGATCGCAGTTATGGTGTCCGTCTCGCTGTCCTCGGCTTTGGCATCAAAGCTTGTGCACCGCAGCTTCTTCCTTTCGCAGCTAGAACGTCGCGACGTGCATTTGGCTGCAGGGCCGCAGGCTTATTTGCTCGGGACGTTTAAGGTTTCCAGCGTAATGCGCGGTGTCGATCACCCCAAAGCGGCGGATCAGGAAACCTGCGCTGCTCTGATCTTGGAAGGAACATATGTGTTTGAGGATAAGACCCTCGACCAAGCCATGCCCATTCTTGAGGCCACGGGTTCAAACTTTATTCCCGTTGTCGCCCCCGCCAATGGCGACGGCCCACCCGAGCTGCGCGGTGCGCTGTTTCAGGTAGATGCCCTGCGTGCGTTCAACCGTGCTTTGGCCGCAACCGCAGCCGAAGAGCACTCTTAAAGCTTTTCAACTGCGACTTTAGTTGGATCAAAGGCAAGGTAGCCTGCAATCTCGGACACGCCATCAATCGGCGCTTCATAAGACCAAGCCGCATCCGCGAAAGTGCCGCTCTTGGCTTCCAGATTATAATAGGTTGCCGCGCCCTTATGGGGGCAGCTTGATGTCGTTTCGGACTTATCAAAGAACGCCATCGAAATGTCTTTGCGTGGGAAGTAGATTACCTCTGGAAAGGCACCCTCTGAAAGTTCCAAGGCGTCATTGCTTTCGCCCAGAACAGCGCCAGCAGCGCGCACAACCCAAGTCCCAGCCGCGGCTTTAATTTTGATATGATCAGACATTCGTATCGTCCCCCCAAAGGCAGTATTTCCGTGATCTTCATGATCAGGGATATTGGCTCATTCGCGTTAAGTCATAGTGTAGAGACTAAAGCGGCGCACAGGCCGCTTTGAGCCAATCCAGCGCCGACCCGTCCACGCGAGGGCCAATTTTTTGCAACGTATCAGAATGATATTGATCAATCCATGCGCGTTCGTCACCCGACAAAAGTGTCGCATCTATCAAACGACGATCAAGCGGCACATAGGTCAGTGTTTCGAAATCTAGCATGTTGCGTGCATCACCACCCGCAACGGCGTCCGCGTCGCGCACAACAATCAGGTTTTCAATACGAATACCGAATGCCCCCTCACGGTAGTACCCCGGTTCGTTCGATAAGATCATGCCGACCTCAAGCGGGGTTTTCGCCCGTCGCGACAGTCCCTGCGGCCCTTCGTGCACGGATAGATATGACCCAACGCCGTGGCCCGTGCCGTGATCATAATCTTGCCCCGCCAACCACAACGGATACCGAGCCAGCGCATCCAAATCAGCGCCGGCAACGCCTTTTGGAAACCGCACACGGCTGATGGCAATCATGCCTTGCAGCACACGGGTGAAGCAGGTTTTCTCGTCAGTACCGACATCACCAATGGCAATGGTGCGCGTGATATCCGTGGTGCCATCAAGGTATTGCCCACCACTGTCGACCAACAGTAACTCGCCTGGGTTAACAGCACGGTTCGTATCCTCGTTTACACGGTAATGCACGATGGCCCCATTCGGCCCCGCACCGCTGATGGTTTCGAATGAGATGTCCTGCAAAGCATTCGTTTCACGACGAAACCCTTCAAGTGCTGTCACAACATCAATCTCAGTCAACGCTCCCTTGGGGCCTTCTGCATCCAGCCAAGCCAGAAACCGCACCATCGCCGCACCGTCCCGTAGATGCGCCTGACGGGATCCTTCAACCTCGACTTCATTCTTGCGTGCTTTGGGCAGGATGCAGGGGTCTTGGCCTTCTGAAATTAGGTTTGACGCAATTCGTTCTTCAACGATTTCCAACACAGCGTGCGGGGTCGATGCAGGGTCAATCTGAAACGCTTGATCGATGGATTTTTTTAACACTTCCTCAAGTGCTTCAAGCGGGTGGAGTTCAACATCTCCGATATCGGCGCCTAAATGCGTTCGAACATCGTCACCGACCTGCGCGTTGGTGAACAGCTGAACCACACCCGTTGCGCCTAGAATGGCATAAGCCTGCATTACAGGATTTCGCGGGATATCTCTGCCGCGGATATTAAGTAGCCAACAAATGGAATCTGGCAATGCGATGAATGCGCTTTGCTGCCCATTCTTCATAAGTTCCGCTGCAAGCTGGCGGCACTTTTCACCAAACGACTGTCCCGCCAATTCATCTGGTTGGACGCGAACGGGATTACGGGGTGGGGCGGGGCGGTCGTCCCAGATCGCGTCCACAAGATTGCCAACAGGCCGCAATTCGATCCCCGTCTTATCGAGCGCTTTGGTCAACTCGCGCACTTGCGCAACCGTATGCAGCCATGGATCAAACCCCACGACGCCGCCGTTTGGCAGCTGCTCCTTCAACCAATCAGCCAACTGAACCTCAGGCCAGTGTACCGGCGTAAACACATCCGCCACTTGGTCGCGCACCTGAACGCGGTAGCGCCCGTCAATGAACACACCCGCCACATTCGCAAGCACGGCACTAAATCCAGCCGAGCCCGTGAACCCAGTCAACCATGCCAATCGTTCATCACACGGGGCAACGTATTCGCCTTGGAACCGATCCGCACGGGGCACCAGAAAGCCGTCCAGGTTTCGCGCGTCCATCTCGGCGCGTAACGCATTCAACCGCGCAGGCCCCGTCTCAGGTGTCGAAGTCACATCAAACGTCTGAAACATGTGTGCGTCCCCGCTTCTTTGGCTCAAAAATACTCAAATCTGTCGTAAACCTAACCCACAGACTAACCCGCCTTGCGCATCCCCAGAACACGGGCGCGCTTACGTGGATCACTGTCAAAAAGGCTCGCCAATTGCTCGGTCATTGCACCAGCCAATTGTTCGACATCCGTGATCGTGACGGCTTTGTCATAGTAGCGCGTCACATCGTGGCCGATCCCAATCGCAATCAACTCGACAGCTTTGCGTTTCTCGACCATCTCGATCACGTCGCGCAGGTGTTTTTCCAAGTAATTCGCGGGGTTAACGGACAAAGTTGAATCGTCCACTGGCGCGCCGTCAGAAATCACCATCAGTACTTTGCGGGCTTCTTGGCGCGCTGTGATGCGGCGGTGCGCCCATTCCAACGCTTCGCCGTCGATGTTTTCTTTCAGCAGGCCTTCTTTCATCATCAGACCAAGATTGTCGCGCGACCGACGCCACGGCGCGTCGGCACGTTTATAAATGATATGACGTAAATCGTTCAGTCGGCCGGGCTGTTGTGGACGGCCCTCAGCCAGCCATTCCTCGCGGGACAGGCCTCCCTTCCAAGCTTTCGTCGTAAAGCCCAAAATTTCGACCTTCACCGAGCACCGTTCCAAAGTACGCGCCAAAACATCCGCACAAATCGCAGCTATCGAAATCGGGCGGCCGCGCATAGAGCCGGAATTATCCAGCAGCAGTGTCACGCAGGTATCGCGGAATTCGGTGTCTTGCTCAACTTTGAAGGACAGCGGCGTTGTCGGGTTGGCAACAACACGCGCCAAACGACCCGCGTCCAGAATGCCTTCCTCTTGGTCAAACGACCATGAGCGGTTTTGTTGCGCCTGAAGTCGGCGTTGCAACTTGTTAGCCAGACGCGACACCGCGCCCTTCAAAGGCTCAAGCTGTTGATCGAGGTAAGCTCGCAAGCGTTCCAGTTCAGCAGGTTCCGCCAAATCTTCGGCGCCAATTTCTTCGTCATGTTCCGTGGAATAAACGATGTAGTTCGGGTCGGCGTCAGACACGGGCTGCGGGGCAGGCGGCTCCATCGGGGCCTCGCCCTCGGGCATTTCCGCTTCTTCGGCCATCTCGGACTCTGCGCTGTCATCCATGCTGACCTGCGCCTCGGCGCTGTCTTGCTGTTCTTCTTGCGACTGCTCGGGCGTGCCCTCGGTCTCTTCTTCGTCGCCGTCATCTTGTCCGGTGGAATCTGGCTCTTGTTCGTCCTCGCCACCTTCATCTGCGGCTTCGTCTTCTTCGCCAGTGTCGTCAGGGTCGTCGCCCAATTGATCTGCGTAACCCAAATCAGAAATCACCTGACGGGCGAACTTGGCGAAGGCTGCTTGGTCTTCGAGAGTTTCCTGCAAGGCATCCAGTGTTCCGCCTGCGGAATCCTCAATAAACCCGCGCCAGAGTTCCATCACATTGGCCGCACCTCTTGGCATTTCACGCCCTGTTGCGAGGTGGCGGATCAGGTAACCGGCAGCCGTCGCCAGTGGGGCCTCGGACGCTTCGCGTACTTGGTCATAGCCCTTGCGCAGGGCCTCATTGCCGATCTTGGCGTCGATGTTGCCAGCAGTTCCAGGCATGTGACGTGCGCCAACAGCCTCAACCCGCGCGTTTTCCATCGCGGTGTAAAGGTCTTGCGCCATCTGGCCTTGCGGCATGTATTTGGCGGACACTTTGGCGTCATGGTACTTGTGGCGAAGCGCGAACGCGTCTGCTGTCCCACGTGCGATCAAGACCTCTTCGCGGGTCATGCGGCGGGACACCTGCGGTAAACGAACGGTTTCCGCCGTCGCACCCGGAGGGTCCACAGTGAACGTCACGGCCAGTTCAGGATCATCCGCCATGACCTTCGTGGCCTCGGCAAGCGCTTTTTTGAACGGATCAGCTGGGTTGTCGGTTGGTTTATTCATGATGGTTTTCTTTTCCGACATTGGGTCCATGGCCGCAAGGGGAACGGTCGCAAAGAAATTTTCAAAAAGTAACAGTTCTATGACGTTTTTGGTGTAGCCTATTCATATGTTGAATTTTCAAGGGCTTTTGAAACTCCTACTGGTCGGCATTTTGACATACGTATCTGTCACCCCTTTTGCTGCGTACGCCGAGGGTCGCGCGACAGACTTTGACAGGACCTGCCAGTTCTTCACCAATCAAGCGTTTAAGGATAGGCGCGGGCGGTTGCAGGCGACCTTCAGGATGCAGATGGCACAGGATTGCGTTGATGCGATGATTTACGCAGCCGATGTTGATCCGCTTACTCAGGATCGGGCGTTGGACTATCTGACACAAATGGAATCTTACCGAAGCGTTGTAACGTCAATGCTAACGGAGCGGGCTTCAAACCCAGCGCCTTGGTTGGCTGGCGAAAACGGTTCAGTGCGTCGCGTGTTACAGCCCGTTAGCCGGGCGGGGGCGTACTTGATTGCACGCGATATGGGCTTGGTAGAACAGCACGAGGATTGGACACAATGGCGTCGGTCGGCCGCGTTGCCGCTGTTCCGTTTGGATGAAATGACATCTTCAAGACATCATAATTGACGTGCAGGCCTGTACCATTTGAACAGCGCGATCTTTGGCCCAAGTATCTTCGCGAAATGTGGCGCGGGTTAATAGCCGCGAATGTGCAGCTTTGGCCTCAATGCGCCACGCTAAAACCTGCCTTCCATCGTCTGGGCCCATCGTCGCGTCCAGTAGGCTGATCATCGCTGCGCGGTGGTCTTCTGTTTGATCTGAGTTCGCATCTGCCAGAAGCCATTCATGTTCCATTTGCGCTGAAAGCCGCCCTGCGCAGGAGGCGAAATATCGCAACGGATTTTCGAGGTCGGCTTGTGCTGGCGCAGGGGCTGTCAGCGCCAAAAGCGCAAGAAGCCCGATGGGGGTGTATGTTTTTATTCCGCCCATAACTTATGCAAGCATGGTGAAATAGCGCCCGTCAAGTGTGCGGTATGAAAACTTTTATCGATATTGGGCGGTATTTAGGGGGCGGGGTACTCGGCAGGAGCAATAGGGGCAGCCTCAGCCTTGTGTCGCGAGCGGCGTTTTCTACGGGATCTCGGATAGCGGTTTTTTGAACAGATCAGCAGGGTTATCGGTTGGTATGTTTAATGTTCAAAAACTCCAGCAGCCACAAGGCGTTGTCGCTGCTGGCCACATTCCCACGCAATTGAAGCATGCTCAGTCCATAATGGGCTTTGCTCCATCGGTATTGTTTGTAAAACCGCGATCCGCGCTTCCCACTCCGAAAGACCCAGCGCCCTGTTCACTTGAAAGTTCGCCCATTGCTCTGGCGTCGAAGCCGACTGCAATACTGCGACATCCTTTAAGTGGAGGTCTAATAAAAAGGTTCCTTCGGCATAAGGTTCGGCTGCAACGTGATATCCATCGGTTTGTCCGATACATTTCGCATACTCAAAGATGTCGCGTTGCACGTCTTGCGCGTTGACTTGCAGCGGCAAGATCGAACCAATAGTCACAGCGAAGACAGCGCGCAGCTTCACCCCAAGCTCAAGCTTGCAGCACTCTCCGGCAGTTCCTCGTCAAAACACCGCTGATAGAACTCAGCAACCGTCTGGCGTTCGAGTTCGTCACATTTGTTCAGGAACGAAAGGCGGAACGCATAGCCGACATCTTGGAAGATACGTGCGTTTTCGGCCCATGCGATGACGGTCCGTGGGGACATGACGGTGGACAGATCGCCGTTCATAAACGCGGTGCGTGTCAGGTCGGCGACGGTCACCATCTGGGAAATCGTCTTGCGGCCCTTTTCGTTGTTAAACGTCGGTGCTTTGGACAGGATGATGTTGGTTTCCGCATCATGGCTGAGGTAGTTCAACGTCGCCACGAGGGACCAACGGTCCATTTGCGCTTGGTTGATCTGTTGTGTGCCGTGGTACAGGCCCGTCGTATCGCCAAGACCAACCGTGTTGGCTGTCGCGAACAGGCGGAAGTTCGGGTTCGGCGTGATGATTTCGTTCTGGTCCATCAGCGTCAGTTTACCGTCGGCTTCTAGAACGCGCTGGATCACGAACATAACGTCCGCGCGGCCCGCGTCGTATTCATCAAACACAATCGCAACAGGATTGCGCAGCGCCCATGGGAGAATACCCTCATGGAATTCCGTGACCTGAACGCCGTCTTTCAGCTTGATCGCGTCTTTACCGATCAGATCAATCCGAGAGATGTGTGAATCGAGGTTCACACGCACAGTTGGCCAGTTCAGGCGTGCGCCGACCTGTTCAATGTGCGTGGACTTACCTGTGCCGTGGTAACCCTGCACCATGACACGGCGGTTGTAACCAAAGCCCGCCAAGATCGCCATCGTGGTGTCTGGGTCAAATTTATAAGTTGGGTCAATTTCCGGAACGCGGTCGCCCGTGCCTTTTGGAAACCCTTTGACCTTCATGTCGGTATCAATGCCGAACACTTCACGGACCGAAATCTCTTCGGTTGGTTTCATATTCGGGTCAAGGTTTTCTTCGGCCATGATGGTGCCCTTACTTATCAAAATCTGCGTGGTCGCTTTGCGATTTGGGATGCAACAATTCGCGGTAAGCTGCAAGGGGAACGGGCATTCCAATTGCTTGTATCGCCCATTCCATTTGCTTGTATTTGGTGTTCACTCTGTCATGCTGCGTGCCAAGGGGATCGCCTGCAAATGACAACACGTCAAGACATCGAGGATATGATCAATCGCGTTGCGCTGAATGACCGCGCAGCGTTTGAGGCGTTGTATTCCGCGACAAGTGCGAAACTCTTTGGGATTATCCTACGTGTCTTAAAAGATCGCGCCGCTTCTGAGGATGTGTTGCAGGACGTTTACCTGCGTCTTTGGCAGGGCGGGGCGCAGACATTCGCAACAGGGCGTGCCAGCCCGATCAGTTGGCTTGCCACAATTGCACGCAACCGCGCGATTGATCGGTTGCGGCGCGTTAAACCCGAAAGCAACCTTGATGGTGTTGCTGAACCACGCGATCCGGCACTGGGGCCAGAAGGACTTGCCGTTGCCGCGTCTGAGCGCGCAATGATCGATGCGTGCTTGGATGAATTACAGCCCGACCGTGCAACAGCTGTGCGCGGTGCCTATCTAGACGGGGACACATATGCGGACCTCGCGGCGCGTTTTGATGTGCCGCTAAATACAATGCGAACATGGCTGCGCCGTAGCCTAATGAGTTTGAAAGACTGTTTGAGCAGATGAGCGACGAGAGCATCATTCCAGAAGACAACGACGATGTCCTTGCGGCTGAGCTGAGCCTTGGGTTGTTGTCGGGCGATGCGCTGACCCATGCACAACGTCGTGCGCGCACGGATTTGCGATTTGCCAGCCTAGTCGAAGACTGGGACATTCATTTCAGCACGCTAACTGAAACGATTGAGCCGGTGACACCACCGAAGGGCCTGTTTCATAAGATTACTCAGCAAGCGTACCCTGAGAGCTCAATACGTATCTGGCACCATCTCGGCATTCTCCCGGCGTTTCTGGGGGCAGGGGCTGCGGCGCTCGTTCTGATCCTAGCTCTGCAATTTGGCAATTACATGCAGCCCGAAACACCCGTTGCCAGCCTTGTGGCAGAGATGGTGGCCGAAGACGAAAGCATTGTCGTTGCGGCAGCCTATGTCGATAACAGCAATACGCTGTTTGTCGAATGGCAAGTTGGAGAACGACTGCCTGACCGTGATGTTGAACTTTGGCTGGTTTCCGAAGGCGAAGCGATTTCCCTCGGTGTCCTGAGCAAAGAAGGAAAGATTACGGAATTCTCTGTACCTGCTGAGCTGCAAGATCTTTTGGCTGACGGCGCGCTTGCGGTGACTGATGAGCCGATTGGCGGATCACCCACTGGGGTTGCGACTGGCGCTGTGCTTGCGGTTGGGCCAATTACGACCCTTTGATCACGGCAACCTCACATCGCTGTGAGGCGCTGTAATACGCTGAAACTCATTTCCTGAAACATCCGTTGCTCATGGCATCGTGGTCGCAATCATGCGGTTCCAAGTTCAACAAACTGGAGAAGTTTCATGACTATCAAGACATTCACAACTGCCGCTGCCTTTGTTGTAACCGCTGGTATGGTTTTCGCTGATGGACACGCTGCAGGTAAGACGATCGTCGAAAACGCCGTAGACTCACCAATTCACACAACGCTCGTTGCTGCCGTTACGCAGGCTGGCCTTGTCGAGACGTTGTCTGGCGCGGGCCCGTTCACGGTGTTTGCCCCAACGGATGATGCGTTTGGCATGATTGCAGACGCCTCACTTGGTGCACTTCTGATGGACGAAAACAAAGCGCAACTGACGCAAATTTTGACCTGCCACGTTGTTGGCGCAGAGGTGTTTTCTGATGCGCTCGCGGGTTTGATTGCCGATAACGGCGGTGCGTTTGCGGTTGAGACTTTGGGTGGTTGTACCTTGAACGCAGAGATGGACGGCGACAGCATTATGCTTACGGATGAAAACGGTCGTGCTGCGACTGTGGCTGTTGCTGACATTGCGTCTTCCAACGGTGTGATCCACGCGATCGACCGCGTGATTTTACCACAGCAATAATACCCGACACCAAGATCGGGTTATGGATCGAAGGCAATTCCCCCAGTGAACAGGCTTTCGGTCACATCTACGTGCGTTGCGACGAAAACTATCCCCATGTCGCGGCGCACGTTTTACAATGACCTCAAGTTTACAGGAGTACCGCCATGAACCGCCGGATGTTTTCATTCACCGCCCTCGCAGCCGCCGCATTTGGCGCAACGCGAAGCACCGCAGCTGACGGCCCCTATGAGGTGACCCGAACACAGGCCGAATGGCGCGGCATGCTGACCAACGCGCAATACAGGGTTATGCGTGAAGAAGGCACCGAACGGGCAGGGTCCTCGCCTTTGGATAAGAACTATGCGGATGGCGTTTATCACTGCCGCGGTTGCGATCAGGTGCTTTATTCGTCTGAACATAAGTACGACAGTGGAACAGGCTGGCCATCTTTCTATGACGTGTTGCCAAGTGCAATCCAGACCAAGGAAGATCGGCGCATTCTATCAGTGCGCACGGAATGCCACTGTGACCGGTGTGGTTCCCATCTTGGGCACATCTTCAATGACGGCCCTGCACCGACAGGCCTGCGTCATTGTCTAAACGGCGTTAGCTTGGTGTTCCGCGCGGCATAAGCAAATGCTGCACATCTGGTACGCGGGACCTGCACCGCACGCGTTTAATCCCTCTCCTAGAAAAACTAGGACGAGGGATTTTTTATGGCACGACCAGAACGAAAAGACGTTGCAGTAGGTTTTGGGCTGGTGGGGTTGTTGACCGCGCTGGCGCTTCTAGCGTTCGGAGACACACGGATCTTGGACGCGACGTGGACGGGTCAGATTGGCGTCGTGATCATCGCGGGGCCAAGTGCGTGGCTGGCAGGAATGGCTTGTGGCTGGATGTTCGGCCGCCCTAAAGCGGAAGGATGGGTGTTGGCTTCTTTGGGTGCGTGCTTGTCGACGATCCTAGGCGCTGCAATCGGTGGAAATATCGTGTTCCCGATATTGGGAACAATCATGGCGCCATCTGCGATTCTGGATGAAGCGATTGCCCATCCGATGATCATAATTGTTTGGCTCGCATTAATGGCGAGTATGCATGTTATTTTATTGAAAACAAATGGTTAGGAGGTCTTTGGAGCGCGACTGTTGTGCGTGGCGAAACAGTGCATTTCCCTAAACGCCACCCGATGCCTTATACCCGCCTCAAATCGCCATCATATCAAACCTTCAAACTCGGAGGATCGATGCGTCCACTAACGCGCAAAAGAAAGAAGATGTCAGAAGGTGAACGTGCACGCGCGTTGGCCTTTTTGCTCGTGGGGGTTTGTAGTGCGGGAGTTGGGTTTATCGCTGTGCACCACTTGGATAATACAGCGCTTTTGGATGGCCTTAGTTGGTATCAAACATGGATAATCGTCGCATCGGGACTTGGCGGTATGATCGCACTTTTCTTGTCGGGCGACCGAATGGGTCAGTCTGGTAGCACTGGGGCGTTAAGAGCCTTAGCGGGGGCAATCTGGGTGACGTTTATCGGTGCATTGATCGGGGGAACGCTCGGTCTGCCGTTTTACGGAACGATGTTTGGGCCGTTCATTGTCGTGGTAACTTTGATGGGTGCACCGATTTTGGCGATGCTTTGGGCGTTCAACCTTCTCGGAGTTCACTTTCTGATGGCAACGTATCAACGTGAACGGGACACGATCTTTACCCCCGCACGAATGAACATCTCCGATCACCCCGAAAGCCTACGCATGCACCTTCAAGGTCGTTTCACCTAGTTTCGGAAGTGACGACTGGATTTGATCTGGTCCCAAGCCCAAACAACTTCGGAAAGCTGTTCTTCTTGGCTGCGATCCCCGCCGTTCATGTCAGGGTGCAGCACTTTGATAAGCTTCTTATAAGCCTTGCGGATTTCAGGCTTGGCCCAGTGATCCTTGGCTTCCAGAATATCAATCGCTTTGCGTTCCGTTGCAGGCAACTTACGCGTTGACCCTGTTATGGACTTGCCCGGGTTCTGCGTCGCGTTCACGCCCAACACCTGATGGGGATCATCAACGCCTAGACGCGCCCATGCGCGCTGCTCGTCGGACTTCTTCATCGAAGACGTCTCACGCTCCCAAACGCGGTCCTTGGATTGCTGCGCGTTGATCTCGGCCTCGGTCGTGCCGTCAAAGAAGTTCCAGCCCAAATTATACTCTCGCACGTGATCTTTGCAAAACCAGTAGAAGTCATCCAAGACATCAGGGTTTTTGGGGGCACGGTACAAGCCCGGCTCAGTACAGCCAGGTTTCTCGCAAACCCGTTTTGACGTCTCTGACGCACCAGACATGCCACGGCGTCCGCGCGGATTCTTCTTTTTGCTGGCCGAAACCGACATATTGAAACCAAATGGATCGTCTTTTGACATGGTGTTACCTTTCCGACTCGGACGATAGATATTAGACCAACGACGCGAGGATTGAAGGGGCAGAAGTGAAAATAATGGGTCTTGAACAACAAATAAATGATGCTTTGGTAGCCGCGCTCTCACCGACGACGCTTGCCGTGATCAATGAGAGCCATTTACACGCGGGTCATTCTGGCGATGACGGGTCTGGTGAAAGCCATTGGCGGGTTGAAATTACGGCGCCTGCGCTGGACGGGAAATCCCGTATCGCAAAGCATCGCGCGATCCACGCCGCACTTGGTACAGACATCATCGGGCGTATTCACGCCCTGTCGCTTCAGATTTCGTAGGTTTCGTTATTCCGCGGGGTGTTGGGGTTGGTCGTCGTTTGATGGCGCCCCAGCCGCACGACGCTTGTTCCACGGAAACACGAACGGCGCATTGAGGGTTTCACTCACGCGGTCTTTGGCTTCCAAGGGCATCGTCTCGTCGCTTTCAGGTTCAACAACGTCAACAACAGGCGCGTCTTCGATCGGAGCGTCCGTTTCCGATGCAGCTGCAATGTCTTCGACTGCCACGTCAGGCTCAGTCACGTCTTCTAGAACTTCGGTCTGGTCTTCGATGAGGGCGGCCACTTCTGGCGCGTCTTCAACCTGCAATTCAATCGCGCGGCGGAATACGAGCATGTTTTGAAACGTCGTATTCTTTCCGGTCAAACCAACGCGTTCTTCAACGGGCAGTGTGTCTGTGCGCTGGTATTCCCAACCATCCGCACCAAGGTCGTTCATCACCGATTGCAGTGCATTCGCAAACCGCGCTGGCGTGCCTTTGACGCCCTTGGCCTTTAGCCCGCGCATCGGTGCTGGCACTACTTTATACTCAAATCCGGTCATGACTTACCTCACTCTGCCCGAGAGAGTTGTATCAAGAGTGGGCTTTAACGCAAAGCAATCATTGGATTTTTTAGAAACGTACTAAGGGTAGTAGCGCAAGATCGCGCTACCCCAACATCTTCGTTCGTTTCAGGGACCTTGGGGAACTTGAAGGGAGCGACGGGGGCAACTTGCCCCCGTGTAGTCGTGCTTATTGCGACAGCTTTTGAGAGACCAACTTGTTCACAGCCGCAGGATTCGCCTTGCCGCCCGTGGCCTTCATCACCTGACCAACGAACCAACCCGCAAGTTTCGGGTTCTCTTTCGCCTTGGCAACTTGGTCTGGGTTGGCGGCAATAATCTCATCTACAGCCGCCTCAATCGCGCCCGTATCCGTGACCTGCTCCATACCTTCGGTCTTTACGATCTCTTCTGGATCGCGGTCTTGGGTATAGGCAATCTCGAACACGTCTTTGGCAATCTTGCCGCTGATCTTTTCGGATTTGATCAAGCTTACGATCTGGCCAAGTCGGGTGGCAGAAATCGGGCTGTCCGCGATGTCTTTGTCGTCCTTTTTCAGGCGGCCAAACAGCTCATTGATGACCCAGTTGGCCGCAAGCTTGCCGTCATTACCTTCCGCAACGGCTTCAAAGAAACCAGCGTTCACAACATCCGCCGTTAGCACTGAGGCATCGTAGTCGGACAATTTAAAATCTTTGATGAAACGGGCCTTTTTCGC
Organism: Octadecabacter temperatus; assembly: GCF_001187845.1. Classification (NCBI taxonomy): domain Bacteria; kingdom Pseudomonadati; phylum Pseudomonadota; class Alphaproteobacteria; order Rhodobacterales; family Roseobacteraceae; genus Octadecabacter; species Octadecabacter temperatus. The sequence goes on from NZ_CP012160.1 coordinate 1,072,525, forward strand.
GTCCGGGAGTTCGGGCAGGGAGGCCGCGATGTCATCGACCCAAGCCTGTTCAATTTCCAATGGCAGCAGGTCTGGATCGGGGAAGTAGCGGTAATCATGCGCTTCTTCTTTGGATCGCATGGACCGCGTTTCGTCTTTGTCCGGATCATACAGGCGTGTTTCCTGAACGATCTCGCCACCATCCTCGATGATCGCGATCTGACGGCGCGCTTCGTGCTCAATCGCAGCTTGGATAAAGCGCATGGAGTTCATGTTCTTGATCTCGCAACGGGTGCCCAGAACGCCAAAATCGCCAGTCTCTTGGAACTTTTCATAGTCACCAGGGCGGCACACGGACACGTTTACGTCCGCCCGCAGGTTGCCGTTTTGCATGTTGCCATCGCACGTGCCCAAGTACCGCAGGATCTGGCGCAGCTTCACAACATAGGCAGCGGCTTCTTCTGGGCCGCGAATATCAGGGAAGGACACGATTTCCATCAGGGCAACGCCTGTACGGTTCAGGTCAACGAAAGACATCGTTGGGTCCATATCGTGGATTGATTTACCCGCGTCTTGTTCAAGGTGGATACGTTCAATGCGCACGTTGCGCGCAGTGCCATCGCCCATTTCGACCAAGACTTCACCTGTACCGACAATCGGGTGATATAGTTGCGAAATCTGATAGCCTTGGGGCAGGTCGGGGTAGAAATAGTTTTTGCGATCAAACGCAGAGTTCAGGTTGATCTCGGCCTTCAAACCAAGGCCCGTCTTTACCGCGTATGCCACGCATTCTTCGTTGATAACGGGCAACATGCCAGGCATGCCTGCGTCAACGAATGCGACGTTACTGTTAGGCTCCGCGCCGAACTGGGTGGATGCACCTGAGAACAGTTTCGCTTTGGTGGCGACCTGCGCGTGGACTTCTAGACCAATCACAAGCTCCCAGTCGCCAGTCATTCCGGCAATGGTTTTCACTTTTGGCGTCTCATAGGTGAGGTCAAGCATATCGCGCTCCGCATCAGGTTGTTGGGCGTTGTTAAGGGCTGAATAGCCCTGCACGCGCCGAGCTTCAAGACGACATCAAGCGGCTGCGTTGCGGTTCAACGTTGGGTAAACGCAATATCTGGTGTCCGATTGCGGAAACTTGCTTGTAACGCACGGGAATTGCCCGATTTTCTTGCAAATTTTTGAAGCATGGGCAAAGGTCTACGCGATGTTTGCTTTTAGAAATCTCCTGGGGGGGATTCTCGCGATCACGATGGGAACTGCTGCGCTGGCTGAATGGCCGGTTGGTGGCCCTGCGAGCGAGACCCGCCCCCTAAGCCGCGCTGATGTGGTTGTAATGCGCACGCAGGCCGCCCTAACGCGGGCCGAAGACGCGCGGCTGACCGCAATCGCAGCGCTTGCAGAAGCGCGCCCGACGTCGCGTCCCGTTTATATGGTGCGCTATCCGGTCACGCTGTCGCAAAACCCGTCGCAGCGCCCGGTGATGCGCACCAATTACATTCCTGACACCCGTTGGGATTTCGTCAGCGGATCAGACAGTTGGACGCGTGCGGCACTTGCATCGTTGCGAAGCCACGGCAGCCTCATGGAAGAAACTGTGCCGCGTGATATCGCGGACTGGTGTCCAGCTTATGAGGAAAACCCACCGCATTTGCGCCGTGCATTTTGGGTCGGCATGATGTCTGCCTTGGCCAAGCACGAAAGCACCTATCGCCCCACCGCGGTTGGCGGGGGCAATCTTTGGTACGGATTGCTGCAAATCTATCCTGACACAGCGCGTCGTTATGGGTGTCGCGCAACAACGGGTGAGCAACTCAAGGATCCCGAAGACAATCTTAGCTGCGCCATTCGCATCATGAATGTGACCGTGCCGCGTGATCAGGCCATCGCAATTCGCGACAGTCGTTGGCGTGGTGTAGCGGCTGATTGGGGCCCAATGACCCATCGGTCCAAGATCGCTGAGATGTCCGCATGGACGCGACGCCAAGAATACTGCGTTTCGCGCCGCTCAATCCGCCCGCAAGCACGCCCGATCGTGCAAGCGACGCTGTCGACCATGAACGACGACAGCTAAAAGACCGAGAACGGGTGGCGCTGGGCGGTTATTCCCGCGTCTTTCAACGCTTTCTGAAATGCATCCACTGGTGGTGACACATCTGGTGGCAGACGCGTATGCGTTCCGCCCACATGAATAAGCGTGATTTTCATGCCGCCATCGAACTTGCGGTCTAACCTTACGTGATCAATGTCTGCCGTTTCGCCGCTGCGCAGAGCAGAGCCCCAAACAATGCGTTGCGGCCAAACTTCGACCCATGTTCGTGTGTCGCGGATCACGTCCCAAAGGGCGGGCAGGGTGAAAGCGACGGCAATAACGACAATCCACCACGCGGCGCTCAGGCTGATCCAAAGCGCGAAAATCGCGACCCACGCGCCAAACAATGGCAGGGCAACGCCCCAGCGTCGGCCACGGCGCTCGTGCCGATAAATCATCGCACCCGCATTGCGCGTTTGATGTCGTCCAATGCGTCGCGTTGCCGATCACTCAGGGTGGTTACGCTGGCCTTTAGAAGCTCCAACAATGGTTCCATCTGTTCAGCACCGCCAATTTTGTAAAGCTTGCGGGAAATGCGTGCCACGGCCGGATCAGCCCCGCCGCATTCAGACATAAACCAACGGCCCAAGACTTCCATTTCCTCGGCTTCTTCCGCGTCGGCACGCAGTTTTGACCGGATTTGGATTTGCAAAAGCTTGCGTTGCTCTGCCGTTGGAAGGTCATCCAGTTCAATAAATGCAGCCCCAATCGCAGCGATGGCGAGGCGCGGGTCTTCAATGTTTTCAACAGGGTGCACGTTCATTTTGCGGCTGAACCCGAACCGCCGCGCGGCAAGGCGCACATCGTTGGCCATATCTGCAACATCGCCAACCACGTCGCGTGCGTTTCGCGCACGTTGTGCCCAGAAATACGCGGCCCCAATGATCCCAAGAAGTGCAATGATAAACGGCATAAACAGGTTCCCAATATGACTTTTCTAATGGATACCGCCGTTTAGCCCCTTCAGGAAGTCTGGTTTCCCAGCATGCGCCCAACCATTTCGCCAGTGTCACGCGAAAGCCCCGATGTTGCGCCCAGCGTTTCAAGTGCCGCCCGCATCTTTGCTTGCCGATCCGCATCATAACGCGGCCACGTTTCAAAGGCCGCCGTCATCCGCGCGGTGGTTTGCGGGTTGATCGCATCAAGCTTGGCCAACCATTCTCCGAGAAGGGTGTAAGACGCGCCCGAAGCGTCATGAAAACCAGCCGAATTCCCCGCAAGCGCGCCAAACACAGCACGGAAACGGTTCGGGTTTTTCATATCGAAATCAGGCTCTTGCGTCATCATGATTGCCGTTTGTGCGGCGTTCTCAGGTGCGGCAAGTGAAACAGTCAAGCCAAACCATTTGTCCATCACCAAGCGATCATCGCGCCACTGCTTGCGGAACGCTTGGCTTTGGTCTTCGCCTTTGCCAATCATCCTCAATCCAGCAAGCCCCGCCAATTGCATGGTCATGTTGTCGGCCTCAGCAAAGGTTTTGGCCGCTGCCGCGCCACCGTCCAGCCGCGTCAACATCCCCAAAGCGGCGCGCGCGAGGCTACGCTTTCCGGCGGATTTAGCATCGGGCGAGTAGGGCCCGTCGACTGTATATTGGGCCATGATAAGTGGCAGGATATCCTGCATATGTTGGGCAACCGCCAGCTTGAGGGCCTCGCTCGCGTGATAGATGGCCAGTGGGTCGGGCGTGGTGCCGGCATCATGCAAGGCTTGGGCCACCTCACTTTCTGAAGGCTGGGAAACTGCCAAAGACCGGAACGCCGGATCAAGACTGTCATCGCGCATAATCGCGGCGACCCCGTCAAGGTAGGCCGCGTCCGGTGCTGCGTCTTTCGTAACGATCTGCTTCAAAACATCCATGGCCAATGCATCGCCAGCGTCCCATTTGTTGAACGGGTCCGTGTCATGGGCCATGAGGAACGCACGCTCGGCGCTGGTTTGCTGTCGTTGCAAGATCACGGGGGCTGAAAAGTCCCGCAGAATTGACGGAACAGGCTTGGTCGCGAGGCCATCGAAGGTGAAGCTTTGGGTGCTTTCAGTCATTTCAAGAACTGTTGTCGGCACAACTTCATCACCGTTCTCAGAAAGCAAACCAACGGCGAGCGGAATAACCTGCGCATGCTTTTCATCTTGTCCCGGTGTCGGCGGCGTTTCTTGTGCAAAATTAAGGGTGTAGGAGCCATCCCTGAAATCATCAGTGACCGTGACACGCGGTGTTCCTGCTTGTGAATACCAGCGTTTGAATTGGGTTAGATCGCGGCCCGTTGAGTCCTCAAACACCTGCAACCAGTCTTCAATTGTTGCGGCGTCGCCATCATGGCGTTTGAAATAAAGATCGAGCGCATTGTAGTATTCGGTATCACCGACAAGGCGTTTAAGCATGCCAATGATCTCAGCACCTTTTTCATAAACGGTGATCGTGTAGAAGTTATTGATCTCAATAAAGCTTTCGGGGCGAACAGGGTGCGCGAGCGGGCCGCCGTCTTCGCGGAATTGACGGGATCGCAGGGTGATTGCATCCTCAATCCGTTTAACCGCATGGCTGCCTTGGTCGCCCGTATATTGCTGGTCGCGGAAAACGGTCAGCCCTTCTTTTAGACACAGCTGGAACCAATCGCGGCAGGTAATCCGGTTACCAGTCCAGTTATGGAAATACTCATGGGCGATGATCGCTTCGATGCGCTCAAAATTGGCATCGGTGCTGGTTTCGGGCGAGGCAAGAACACAGCTGGAGTTGAAGACGTTCAGTCCCTTGTTTTCCATAGCACCCATATTGAAGTCATCCACGGCGACAATGTTGAAGATGTCCAAGTCGTACTCACGCCCATAGACGTCTTCATCCCACTTCATTGACCGCTTAAGCGCTTCCATCCCGAAGGCGCATTTGTCCTCGTCAGAACCGGGGCGCACGTAAATGTTCAGGTCCACGTCCTTGCCGGACATCGTGGTAAAGGAGCTTGGGTGGGCGACCAGATTACCGGCCACCAATGCGAACAGATAGGCGGGCTTGGGCCACGGGTCGTGCCATTCGGCCCAGCCGTTACCGGATGCAACGGGGTTCCCGTTGGACAGCAACACAGGGTAGTCCCCCTCAACCCGCACGGTGAACACGCTCATTACATCGGGGCGGTCAGGATAGAAGGTGATCTTACGAAAGCCCTCGGCCTCGCACTGCGTGCAATACATGCCGCCAGACATATAAAGCCCCTCAAGCGCGGTGTTGGTGCTTGGGGATATCTCAACCTCGGCTTCCCACACGAAGGGCTTGTCGGGGACATCGCATGTCAGGCCTTCGGACGTGACTTTGGGCGAAACCTCAACGCCGTCAACCTTGGCGGAAATCAGCTTAATATCCTGACCATGCAGGAAGAATTCACCGGGAAAGTCCGTATTCGGGCGAAACGAAGTCCGGCTGATCACGCGCGTCGCAGTGTCCGCCAGTTTAAAGGTCAGATGCACGTCATCCACGATATAGGCGAAGGGACGGTAGTCTTTGAGGTAAATGGTTTGTGGGGCCGCGTCGGTCATTTGAATCTCCGGTGATGTTGTGGAAACCTAGGCTTGGCGAGGCGGGGCTACAAGGTGCGCTGGGCGGTGATTGTCGCCCTAATTTTGATAACGGTTAGTAATAATTTTGAAGCCGCATTTAGTTGTCAATGTGTACCATGTGGCCTACGAAGTCCCTCAAGCGCTGTATACAGCCGCATGCAAAGGAAAAATATCATGACCAACAGAGTAGATCGTGCCGGCCTATCCGTGGCGACGGAACTGGCTGACTTTATCGACACGCAGGCATTGCCTGGCACTGGCGTGGACGGCGATGTGTTTTGGTCTGGCCTGTCCGACCTTGTTCATGACTTTGGCCCCAAGAACAAAGCCCTGTTGGAAAAGCGCGATGCATTGCAAAGCCAAATTGACGATTGGCACAGCGCACGGATTGGCCAAGCCCACGACGAGGCCGGCTATGAAGCGTTCCTGCGTAAGATTGGGTATTTGGTCACAGAAGGTGAAGATTTCACAATCGACACCACAAACGTAGATCCCGAAATCGCAAGCATTCCTGGCCCGCAACTGGTTGTCCCAATCACCAACGCGCGTTTTGCGTTGAATGCCGCGAATGCGCGGTGGGGCAGCCTTTATGATGGCATGTATGGCACCGACGCGATGGGGCGTCATGCGCAGGGCAAAGGCTATGACCGTGGTCACGGTAGCCGTGTTGTGGCCCGCACCCGTGTGTTCCTTGATGATGCGTTCCCGATCCAAGGGGCGTCGCATGGGGATGCGGAAACCTATTGCGTAAAAGACGGTGCGTTGTTGGTGGATGGCAATGCCTTGATGATGCCAGAGCAATTCGTCGGCTTTACTGGTGACGCGGCAGAGCCAGAAACAATCCTTCTTAAGAACAATGGCTTGCACGTTGAGTTGGTGTTCAATGCGAACCATCCGATTGGCGAGCATGACCGCGCGTCGTTGGCGGATGTGCGTCTTGAAAGCGCGGTTTCCGCGATCATGGATTGCGAAGATTCCGTGGCCTGTGTGGACGCTGAAGATAAGGTTTTGGCCTATGGGAACTGGCTTGGCCTAATGAAAGGCGACCTTGAAGCTGTGCTTGAAAAGGGCGGTAAAACTTTCACGCGACGTCTTCACGATGACCGCAGCTATACCGCGCCGGACGGTGGCACACTGACGCTTAAGGGGCGGGCACTTTTGTGGATCCGCAATGTCGGCCACTTGATGACGAACCCTGCCATTTTGGACCGTGATGGCAACGAAGTGTTTGAGGGCTTGATGGACGCGATGGTTACGACCCTGATCGCCAAGCACGACCTTGCACGCGAAAGCGGCAACTCGGTGCATGGCTCGGTTTATATCGTGAAGCCCAAGATGCACGGGCCAGAAGAGGTGGCGTTTACCAATGACATCTTTGCCCATGTGGAATCCACACTTGGCCTGCCGCAGCACACGATTAAGGTCGGCATCATGGACGAGGAACGCCGCACGTCGGTGAACCTTAAGGAATGTATCCGCGCCGCGAAATCACGTGTCGCATTCATCAACACGGGCTTCCTTGATCGCACAGGCGATGAAATTCACACCTCCATGGAAGCTGGGCCATTTAGCCGTAAAGACTTTATCAAGCGCAAGGGCTGGATCGGTGCGTATGAAGACCAGAACGTCGACATCGGTCTGGAATGTGGTCTGTCCGGTAAGGCGCAGATCGGCAAAGGCATGTGGGCAATGCCCGATGCGATGGAAGCGATGATCGAACAGAAAATCGGACATCCGAAATCTGGCGCGAACTGTGCTTGGGTGCCATCGCCAACCGCGGCGACATTGCATGCGCTGCACTATCACAAGGTCGATGTGTTTGCGGTTCAACAAAAGCTGAAAGCAGGGGGGCGTCGCGCCTATGTTCAGGCATTGCTTGATATTCCGTTGGCAAGCTACCGTTCTTGGACGCCGGCGCAAATCATCCGCGAAGTTGAAAACAACGCGCAGGGTATTCTTGGCTACGTTGTACGCTGGATCGATGCCGGTGTTGGCTGTTCCAAGGTGCCTGACATCAACAATGTCGGCTTGATGGAAGACCGCGCCACCTGCCGGATTTCAGCGCAACACATCGCCAACTGGCTGCACCACGGTGTCGTTAATGAGGCCGACACTATGGAAGCGATGCGTAAGATGGCAGGGGTCGTGGATGGGCAAAACGCCAGTGATCCGACCTATCGCCCGATGGCGCCAGATTTCGATGGAATTGCGTTCCAAGCAGCATGTGATCTGGTGTTCCGCGGCCGTGAACAGCCGTCGGGCTACACTGAACCCGTGCTGCACCGTCGTCGTTTAGAGTTGAAAGCACAGCGCAATTCGTGATCTGTCGCGCCTGAAAACAATATCATCTGTCCCAAACCGTGGGGCAAAGAGCAAAGATTAAGGACTAGAAAAATGGCTGATATCTCAATGAACAAGGCGCGGGTTATGATCCGCAAGGCAATGCAAAAAGGCCGTGAGCTGGACCTCAAGCCGCTTGCGGTTATCGTTTTGGATGCAGGCGGAAACGTTAAAGCATTTGAACGTGAAGACGGAACTGCACCGGGCCGCTATGCGATTGCGCACGGCAAAGCCTACGGGTCTGTGATGCTAGGCATGGCAGGGACTGCGCAAATGGCGCGGGCTGAACAGCAAACCTATTTCATGGACGCCGCGAACGGCGTTTTTGGCGGCCAAGTCGTGCCTGTGCCTGGTGGTGTGCTGGTGCGCGACAAACGCGGTGCCGTTATTGGTGCGGTTGGGGTTACCGGCGATCTGTCCGAAAATGATGCGATTTGTGCTGCATTTGGCATCGAGGCCGCAAATTTCGTAGCAGAAGTTTAGTAACGTTACGCCGAGTTAGCAGGAACAGCGATTTGAGTTTTGCTGTTAACGCATTATTTGTTAAGTAACTGCTAAGAGATACCAGATAAAGTTCCTGCTAAAAGAGACGTGCAATGTATAGACCTGTTATCGGCATCATCGGCAACCATGATATCCTTCATGGTGACTATCCGGCATATACGTCGGGTGCGATGAATGCCGTTGCGGTTTCGCAGGTGTCTGGTGCCTTGCCACTGGTTGTGCCGGCACATCCGGATTTGGTTGATGTCGATCATTTGGCAGACGTGTGTGACGGGTTCTTGTTTACGGGCGGGCGCCCCAATGTGCATCCGGACGAATACGGGCACGACGAAACAGAGGCGCATGGTGCCTTTGATCGCGAACGCGATGCGATTGCATTGCCACTTATCCGTAAATGCGTTGAACGAGGCCAACCGATCCTTGGGATTTGTCGCGGTTTCCAAGAAATCGCCGTCGCCATGGGCTGCACGCTACATCCTGAAATTCGCGATATTCCTGGACGTGATAACCACCGTATGCCACCCGAAGGCAGCCTCGAAGAGAAATTCGAGATGCGCCATGTCGTTACAGTTGAGGACGGCGGCCCATACCATCGTCTATGGAACAAGCGTGAGGTTATGACCAATTCATTGCACGGGCAGGGGATCCTCGAATGTAGCCCACGCATCGTGATTGATGGACGGGCACCCGACACCACACCCGAAGCGATCTACATCAAAGATGCGCCCGGCTTTACGCTCGCGGTACAATGGCACCCCGAATGGCAAGCTGGCCTCGATCCGGTTTCAAAGCCGCTGTTCGAAGCCTTTGGCGACGCGGCGCGTGCTTGGGCCAACCAAAGCAGACCGTCGCTGCGCCAATCCGCCTAAGAGGCGAGGCCCCAATGAACAGCGGCGGCGCGAACGGTGTTGTTAGGGTTTTCAGCACAATAAGCTGTGAACGTCTGGGCTAGGTTCCCTTCATTTGGCAACTCAGCAACCCGACCCGCCAGAACACCTGCGCGCGCTTGGCCAATTGTCCATTGGGTGGCGGCCGCAAGGGCGTTTGGATTTGTCAGCGAAGAACAACGAATGAGACCGGGGTCCATTGGCACTTCAAATGCGGCAATTGGTTCTGGGCTAGCAGTGGTTGATACGGTTTGCTGTGGAACGGCGGTACAAGCGCCGAGCGCGAAAGCTGGAATTACAAGTAAAGTCAGACGCATCGTCGTGATCCCTTTAATGAATACCCGAAAAGCAAAGCGGGCCAGTGTTACGTGAACACTGGCCCGCGAATTTCGCCTAATCAAGCAGTTCTTAGGTCCGGATCAATTTTGCTTCATGAGGTTTCAAGCAACGGCGTGCAGTGTTGCCGTACTGACGCGGGTCAACGCGCAGCTCAGGGAAGATCGCAAACAGTTCTTCGCGCGCGGCGTCGCCAACCGCGGAAAAGCCGATGTCGCCAGGGTGGAAGCTTTCTGTGGCTGCACCTTCTGCATAGATGACCTCGTGTTGGTCAAAAAGCATGTGCACATAGGTCACCATCTCGGCTTCGTCCTGTGTCACATCCATTCCGTCCACGAGGTGCTTGGCCGCAACCAGAACTTCGCTCTCACCGAACAACAGCTCGGCACGGTATCCTTGGAACAGCACGCGGTGCTGCGGAGACACGATCAAGTCGCGTTCTTGGCCCGCCAATACGTTCTTGCGGATTTTGATTGGTGCAAAGCAGTCAAAGGCAGGCACAGTACGCCCTTCAATCCAACGGATCGGCTGCAGGCCATGATCACGGGTGACCACCATATCGCCAACTTCAAGGTCTTCAATCGCAACCAAGCCTTTCGGCGTAGCAATGCGGGTGTTCGGCGTGAAGCAGATGATGTTTTCTATCTCAGAGAAGTTTAGGATCGTGCCGTCATCCAGCGTAACCGAACCCGAGAAGCTTTCGTTACCATCGGCGTTGATCCCGTCGCTTGTTTGCACCAACGTCGACAAATCGGCAAGTGAGCCCAGCTGCAGCGTATCGCCGCCGCCAAGGGTTTCACCACCGTCGCCACCTTCAATTGTGATCGCGCCATTTGAAGGTTCACCAAGATCTTCGAGTGTGAACGTGTCGTCACCCGACCCGCCATACATCTCATCCCCTTCAGAGAAGGTGATGTCGTCATCACCTGAGCCAGCGTAGAACGTATCTTCGCCTGCTCCAGCGCTCATTGTGTCGTCACCTGCACCCGCAAACACCAGCTCATCGCCAACACCGCCAACAACGGTGTCATCGCCAGAGCCAAGGTTGAACAATTCAACCTCAGAGAACGAAGCCGTGTTTGTGCCGTCACTCAATGTGCCAGTTTCGTCTCCGGTGAAGTCTAGCGTTACGTCAGACGTCATACCGCCCGCATCGACAACGTCAATATCAACGAGACCCGCGTCTTCGCCTGCAGTGATGTCGTCAGTACCAAACCCTTCGCCAAGCACGAAGCTGTCAGAGCCTGTTCCGCCATCCATAACGTCATTGCCAGCGCCGCCTGTGATGACGTCCGCACCAGTGCCTGCATCGATACTATCGTTGCCGGAACCACCAGTGATCGTGTCCGTACCTGCGCCAGAGTCGATGGTCATGCCTGCGCTGTCATTGCTCAGGTTAATTGTGTCGTCGCCGCCTTCGGTTTCGATGGCTTCGATTTCAGTGAACGTCGCGGTGGACGTGCTATCCGAAATGGTACCCGCTTCGTCGCCTGACGTCGTAATCGTCATGTCGACGTTTTGGGTCGACCAGATTTCATCGTTATCAACGCCGCCTTCGCCGCCAACGATTACATCGTTGCCAAAGCTGGCTTCTTGTACAAAACGATCATCGTCATCGCCACCAAACAGGGCATCTGCATCGACACCACCATTGATGATGTCGCTGTCTGCGCCGCCATAAATGGTGTCAGTTCCATCTTGGCCAATGATCAAATCATCACCAGCTTCGCCAAACACGGTGTCATCACCCGTGCCTGCTTGAACCGTGTCATTACCAGTGCCTGCATAGATTGAATCGTCACCAGCGCCAGCGGTGATGGCGTCATTACCAGCACCTGCTTCAATCAGATCATCGTTTGGTTCGTGACCGACGAGGATAGCATCCGTGTCATCCACTTGGTCGCCGTCAGGGTCGCCAACGTAACCGGCGTTGATCGTGTCGTCGCCTGCGGTGCCGCTAACTGTGCCGTCACGGTCTGACACAACAACGTTCTCGATGTTTGTAAACGTCAGGCTGCCGCCGCCTTCAAAGTAGACGATGCCGTTTTCGGGGTTGGTGTCGTAATCGATATAGTCAACGCCCGATACGATCAGCGTATCGTTGTCGGTTCCGGTTTCGGATCCGTCTATAACATCGCCTGCACCGCCATAGATCACATCTTGATCTGCGCCACCCGTGATCGTGTCAGCGCCATCGCCCCCTGTCAGGGTGTCATCACCGGCACCGCCATCAATCGTGTCGTCATCATCACCACCGTCGACAGTGTCATTGTCGTCGCCGCCGTAAAGCTCGTCAGAACCGGTGCCGCCCGTGATGCTGTCGGCACCTTCGTCGCCGTAGACCGTGTCGTTACCGTCGCCTGCGTCAAGCGTATCGTCGCCTGCATTGGCATTCAGAACGTCGTCGCCAGTGCCGCCGGTAAAGCTGTCACTGCCAATTGACCCAACAAGCGTATCATCACCGGCACCACCATCCACTGTACTGCCACCAGTTGCGGCAATCCCATCGAACGTGTCGTCAAGGTCTGTGAGGTCGAATTGCTCGATCTCTGAGAACGTGCCAGAGCCGCCATCCGTCGGGAACGAATAGTTGCCAGCCTCGTCGCCGGACATTGTTACGTCGACGCCATCGGTGCCGCTGCTGTCGCTAAATGTAAGGGTGTCGGTATCGCCGTTTCCGACGTCTTCACCACCCTCAATAACATCGACACCACCGCCACTGGCCACGCTCAGGCTGTCGTCGCCCGTGCCGCCCAGCATCGTGTCACTGCCTGTGCCACCTGTAATGGTGTCATCGTCAGCGCCGCCGTCCAGCAGGTTGTTGCTGCCGCCTGTTACCGAGATGGTATCATTACCATCTTCACCGTAAAGCGTGTCGTTGGACGTGGCTGCCGCCTCGCTCGAGGTGATCGTGTCGTCGCCTGTGCCGCCATAAATGACGTCATCGTCGCCGATGCTTAGTTCTTCGCCGGCCTCAATCGTATCGTTGCCCGCGCCGCCATAGATCAAGTCGCCTTGATCGCCGCCATCAATCGTGTCTGCACCGGCGCCGCCGTAGATCTCGTCAAAGCCTTGGCCAGCAGTGATGCTGTCATCGCCACCGTAGCCATAGATCAGGTCATCATCACCCGTGTCACCTGTTAGGATCGCATCGTCTGCATCGACCATGTCGCCATCAGGGTCACCGATATAGCTGTCATCAATCGTGTCATCGCCGCTGGTGCCTTCAACAGTGCCATCCGGCATCGGGATGCCAATCGCGTTGAGGTAAAACGGATCATCAGCGTCAGTCGGGCTAATCCCGACGAGCGTGATCGTTTCGCCGTTCGGGAACGTCAGGAGCGCGTTGCCAGACCCGTCATCCGTGACAGTCACATCGTTCGTCAAAACCGGTGTGCGATCAGGGTCGCCAACTGGCAGGTCATAGAGGTTCGAGACATCCAGCGTGTCGATACCTGTAAATGTGCCGTCGCCATCTGGGGTAGGGGCGTCGAAGTTGGTGACGATGTCATTGCCGAAGCCGTCTTCAAGCACAACAACATCAGGGTCGCCATCTGGCGTTCCTGGAAAATCTTCGCCCAAGTTGATTTGGTCGTTGCCAGCGCCAGCATTGAACGTGTCAGCGCCTTGGCCGCCGTCAATAACGTCGTCGCCGCTGCCGGTTGTGATGCTATCGTCGCCCGCGCCAGCATCCACGTTGGTCCCGCTGCCGTCGCTGCTTAGGTTGAACGTATCGTCACCTGACGTGCCGTTGAAACCTTCGATTTCGGTGTAGGAACCGCTACCTACGGTGCCGTCAAAGTCATAAGTACCAGCTTCGTCGCCTGTCGCTGTGACAGTTACGCCGTCTGTGGTCTCGTAGTTAGAGAAGTTTACGATATCGACGTCACCGTCACCAACGTCTTCGCCACCAACAATGACGTCAGTTTCGTGGTCGTCTGTGATCTGGAATTCATCATTTCCAGTCCCACCGAACAAAGTGTCATTCCCAGATGCACCTATAAGCGTATCGTCATCTGTGCCGCCGTAGACAGTGTCGTTGCCGTCACCCGCGTTAATGTCATCGTTGCCAGCGCCACCATAAATGGTGTCATTGCCTGAATCAGTGCCCCAATCTCCGAAGGTGTCGTTGCCGTCTTCTAGGAAGACCGTATCGTCACCATCGCCACCGGAGACGGAATCCGCCCCTGTACCTGCGTACACGCTGTCATCGCCAGCACCTGCAAGGACAGTATCATCACCGCCATAAGCTTCGATAAGGTCGCCGTCTGTGCCATAACCCGCGAGGATCTCGTCACCTGCGTCTACTTTGTCGCCATCGGGATCAAGAATATAGCTGTCGTCAATAACATCGTTACCAGCGGATCCTTCGACCGTACCGTCCAGTGAAATGGCATCAAAGTGGATATCTGTAACCCACAAGGCCTGACCACCAGTCCCGTTGTTGTCGTAATCGATTTCGAAATAGGACACAGGTCCCGCGATCTCGACTAGGATAGATCCTGTTTGTGTCGCCGCAGAACCGTTCGCAACATTAGATGTCAGCGTCACGTCGGTGCCGCTATAGCTACTACCGTTCCAAGTTAGGTCGACACTAATTTGGTCACCGTTAGCATCATAGGCGCGCACAGTGACAACGTCGATCCAAGAACTGGTATCAAAATCGTTGATCCTGAGTGAAACGTTTTCAACTTCTTCGCTAAAGCCGGATCCACTAACGGCACTAAAGTCGATCGTAGTTGTGGATGTTTGCTCATCACCTTCGGTGCCGTCGTTGCCGTTACCACCGAGTTGCAAAGAAGAGTTCGATGCAAACGTTTCACCCGCGCCCGTGTCAACGTACTGGGCGGACGTTGATCCGGTAAAGGTAGTGCCACTTGCCTGTCCAAAATAGGAAACACCAACGTTGATGCCCCCTGTATCCTGGGTAAAGCCAGCAGTGGTGATCGTTGTCTCGTCGGACCAATTTAACTCAAGCGGGGTGGGCATACATAACTCCTAAACTCGTTTCTTGCCTGCGAACTATCGGAACGAGGTGGCGCAAGTTGGGTTCAACAGGGCCGAGGGCGGGGTCTGTTTGCGGCGCAATAATGGCATTTGCACGCTGTGGTAGAAACAATTTAGGCGTAGCGCCCTAATTGGTGTGTTCTGTCGGCCTAGTTGGAAGGCGGGTGGCCACTGGGCCATCTTCCCTGCGCCACGATTCGTACTGCGTACAAAGGGGTTTTAGGCGTCATGTGTTGAAATTTAGTGAGTGCAAATTTTGAAAGAAGCGGTTCAAATCTAGCTGAGCGGTAGCTACATTTTTCGTTAACCACCTTGGGTTGCATGGCGGCTTTCGCCACTTTTAGGCCGACATATCCTATAAAGAACTCTGGAATAAGGCGGATTCCTATGTCAGTCCTCGGGCATGGAAAACTCGCCCCTTAAATCACCGCTCAAGTGGATCGACATACCTCCAGTTTGGTTGGTCGCCGCGTTGTTGGCCGCATACTTCCTTGGCCAAAGCCAACCATGGAACCTTAGCATTGCGCATCCGGTGACCCAATTCTTGGCCGCTGTTTTGATTGGCGGTGGTTTGATATTGATGCTTTTGGCCATAGCGGAAATGCGCCGCCAAAAGACGACAGTCATTCCGCATCTGGAGGCAGATCAGCTGGTGCAGTCGGGCATTTTCAAACACTCCCGCAACCCGATTTACTTGGGCGATGTAATGATTTTGGCGGGCTTCATCTTACGCTGGGATGCGCCTGTCGCGCTGCCATTAATTCCAATTTTGCTTTGGGTGCTAGAGAAACGGTTTGTCATCCCAGAAGAAAACCGTTTGCGCCGTAAGTTCCGGCAGGACTTTTTCAAGTACACACAAAAAACCCGCCGCTGGATCTAACGGCGGGTGTAACGGCGGGTGAGAAGGGGACGTCGTCGCGTAGCTTACGACATGATTTCATCCAGCTTGGCGTAGGACAATTCCATGCCGTCAGCGGCGCCCATGTCCATCATCCCTTGGCGGGATTCAGCATCCGGTAAAGACATCTTTAGGGTCAACAATGTGCCCGTGCCAGACGCCTCAAACGTCGTGCAAACATGGCTGTCTGGCGCGGGATCCGGCATATGCATGCGTTCCACGTGAACGATCAGCGAGCTCGGCGTGAGCGTGATGTATTCACCTGTCGTCGTGAACGCGCCTTCTTCACCGCCATCAAACTCGAACCGGAATGCGCCACCTTCGCGGGAATCTGTTTCGCAGGCGGGCATCGTCCAGCCTGGCCATGCTGCCATCCATTGGCAAATCAGCTCTGGCTCAAGATGGGCGCGGTAGACGTTTTCGGGCGTCGCGTTGAACTTTCGTGTGACAAGAACGTCTGTGTCGCCCTCTAGGGTAAGTTGAAGTGGTGGCATTATTCGTCTCCTTGTATTGTTGGGGTCATCGCCTCTAGGACAACGTCCAAGCGATCGTATTTATTGCGGTAACGGTCGGCGATCATGCTCAACCACGGTTCAATTTCGCCAAGGGCATCAGGGGCCAAGCGGCACATGCGGTGGGTGCCTTGGCGGTGGCGCGTCACAAGCCCCGCTGTTTCCAACACCTTGATATGACGTGAAATCGCAGGTTGGCTCATGTCGAACGGGGCGGCGAGATCCATGACGCCAACGTCGCCGTTGGTGAGTTTCATCAGGATCGCCCGCCGGGTGCTATCGGAGAGGGCCGAAAAGACTTTGTCGAGGTTTTGGTTCGTCGATTTATCCATAACTATATTGTTATATATGTGGAGCCGTGAGTCAACCATTGACGGGGAATTGCCCCCTGTGAACGCTAACATGCTACCACTTGCTTGTGATCAACCGTCTAGGCCTATACGAATTGCGCAATTGCGGCATATGAGGGGGACACTTTATGAAAATCGGCACGCCAAAAGAACTGTTTGAGGGAGAGAACCGCGTCGCGATGACGCCGGCATCTGCTCTCGAACTTCAGAAATTGGGGCACACTTGTGTGATCGAAACCAAAGCAGGCGCAGCCGCGGGTTTCTCGGACAAGGACTATAAAGATGCAGGCGTTGAGGTTGTTAAAACCGCCGCCGCGTTGTGGAAGGCGGCAGACATTGTTGCCAAGGTCCGCGTTCCCGACGACGGCGAGATGAAACGCCTGTCTGCGGATCAGACGCTCATTTCCTTCTTCAGCCCAGTCGCTGACGAAGCCAAAATGAAATCTGCGGCCCGTAAAGGTGCCACAGTTGTCGCGATGGAGATGATCCCACGCATCAGCCGCGCCCAGAAGATGGATGCGTTGTCCTCGATGGCGAACATCGCAGGCTACCGTGCGGTTATTGAAGCGGGTAACAACTTCCCACGTTTCTTTACAGGTCAAATCACCGCTGCGGGTAAGGTTCCGCCAGCGAAAGTTCTGGTTGTCGGGGCAGGGGTCGCGGGTCTTGCGGCTATCGGCACATCGACGTCCCTTGGCGCGATCACCTATGCGTTCGACGTTCGCCCTGAAGTGGCCGAGCAGGTTGAATCCATGGGCGCGGAATTTGTGTTCCTCGACTTTGAAGAAGAACAGGCCGACGGCGCATCCACAGGTGGTTACGCCGCTGTGTCATCGCCAGAGTTCGCCGAAGCGCAGCTTGCCAAGTTCCGCGAAATTGCACCTGACATGGACATAGTTATCACCACGGCGTTGATTCCGAACCGCGAGGCGCCTGAGCTTTGGACGGCCGACATGGTTGCTTCCATGAAGCCTGGTTCTGTGATCGTTGACCTTGCCGCTGAAAAGGGCGGCAACTGTAAACTGACCGTCAAGGACGAGAAGATCGTCACCGACAACGGTGTGACCATCATCGGCTACACCGATTTCCCATCCCGTATGGCAGCGCAATCATCCACGCTTTACGCGACCAACATCCGCCATCTGATGACCGATCTGACCCCTGAAAAGGACGGTGTGGTCGATCACAACATGGAAGACGATGTCATCCGCGGCGCGACAGTGGCCCATGGCAAGGAAGTGACCTTCCCGCCGCCGCCTCCAAAAATCCAAGCGATTGCAGCACAGCCTAAAGCGGCCGTCGTTGAGCTGACACCAGAAGAAAAGCGTGCAGCAGAAACCGAAGCGTTCAAAGCGCAGACCAAGCAGCAGGTTACGCTTCTTGGAATCGGTGCCGCCGTTATCTTGCTCGCGGGCCTTTGGGCGCCAGCATCGTTTATGCAGCACTTTATTGTCTTCGTTCTGTCGATCTTTATCGGCTTCCAAGTCATCTGGGGTGTGGCGCACAGCCTGCACACACCACTGATGGCTGTAACGAACGCGATCAGCTCGATCATCATTTTGGGCGCACTCATGCAGATCGGATCGGGGTCTTTCCTTGTTGTTCTGCTTGCGGGTCTTGCCTTGTTCATGACGGGTATCAACATCTTTGGCGGGTTCCTCGTCACACGGCGCATGCTTGCCATGTTCCAGAAATCTTAAGGGGGGCTGTTCAATGGAATTTGGTTTCACAACAGCAGCTTACGTAGTTGCAGCAGTTCTTTTCATCCTGTCATTGGGTGGTCTTTCTGGCCAAGAAAGCGCGAAACGCGCGGTGTGGTACGGTATCGTTGGTATGGCCTTGGCCGTCGCTGCGACACTGGTCGGACCGGGTAGCGGTTTCTGGCTTTTGTCGCTTCTGCTGATCGCAGGTGGCGGTGCCATTGGGTATCAGCTCGCCACGAAGGTTCAGATGACGCAAATGCCTGAGCTGGTTGCAGCGATGCACTCGCTCGTCGGCCTTGCGGCGGTGTTTGTTGGCTTTATCGCTCACTTTGAGATGGGTCGCGTTGCTGGCCTTATCGCGGAAAACGCGGACCTTAAGGAACTCGGGACATTCGCGGCACTTATCGCCAAGAAATCAACGGTTGAGCTTAACATCCTTCGCGTTGAGCTGTTCCTTGGTATCTTCATCGGTGCGATCACCTTCACAGGTTCGATCATTGCTTACGGTAAGTTGGCGGGCAAAGTGGATTCTGCAGCGACGAAACTGCCGGGCGGCCACATGCTCAACATCGCTGCGGCAGCAGTTTCCGTGATCACACTGATTTGGTACTTCAACACAGGCGGGTTCTTCCCACTGTTCCTCATGACTTTGGCTGCGCTGTTTATCGGCTACCACCTGATCATGGGAATTGGCGGCGCGGATATGCCTGTCGTGGTTTCCATGTTGAACAGCTATTCTGGTTGGGCCGCAGCGGCGATTGGTTTCTCCCTCGGGAACGACCTGTTGATCGTTGTTGGTGCGCTGGTTGGTTCCTCTGGTGCGATCCTGTCCTACATCATGTGTAAGGCGATGAACCGTTCGTTCGTGTCCGTTATCTTGGGTGGCTTTGGTGGCCCAGCGGGTGAGCAGATGGCCGTTGAGGGCGAGCAAATCGCCATCGACGTGGACGGTGTTGCGACGGCTTTGGAAGAAGCTGACAGCATCATCATCATCCCAGGTTACGGTATGGCCGTGGCGCAGGCACAGCAGAACGTCGCTGAACTGACACGCCGTTTGCGTGCTAAAGGCAAAAATGTACGCTTTGCGATCCACCCTGTTGCGGGTCGTTTGCCGGGTCATATGAACGTGCTCTTGGCAGAAGCCAAAGTGCCATATGACATCGTGATGGAAATGGACGAGATCAACGAGGACTTCCCAGAAACGGACGTCGCTATCGTGATCGGTTCCAATGACATCGTGAACCCAGCTGCGCAGGACGATCCGAACTCCCCAATCGCGGGCATGCCGGTTCTGGAATGCTGGAAAGCCAAGCAGGTATTCGTGTCCAAGCGTGGCCAAGGTACTGGCTACTCCGGCATCGAGAACCCGTTGTTCTTCAAGGACAACACACGCATGTTCTACGGCGATGCGAAGGCATCCTTGGACGCGTTGCTCGGTAAAATTAGCTAATTCGGTTGCCCCATTGTCCAATTGGATGATGGGGCATCCCTAGAAACAATCTATTTCTTCTATGCTCGTTGCGCCAACCTAAGGTTGTGGCTAACTGTTCCTTAACACTTGTTTTTAGGATCAGAGACGGAACTTCATTTTGCGGATTTTAGCGCTTTTACCAGCCCTTATTGGGCTTGCCGCATGTGGCGGCGATACTGAATCTCAACAACAAGCAGCTTTCAATCGTGCAACTGCAGCGCAAACAATGCTTGATGAAGTTACAGGCTATGCCCCGACAACCGTTGAACGCATGCCAACAAGTGGGATGGCGACCTTCGACGGTTATGCGACAATGCGAGTCAGCACTATTCCATCAACGGACATAGATGATGTTTTGTTGCTTGGTTTGACCCATTTGGAAGTGCGTTTTGACCAACCAGGTCCAGTGACAGGGACTGTGTCAGATCTGGACGCGCTAATTCCGAACCCAGTGTCTCCTGAACTTCAGCAGGTGTCAGGCACGATCACCATTGGGGGTAACGATAGCATCATCGTCGAGAACCAATGGGCTGCGGACTACGAAGGCGACTTGAGCTGGGCAAGTGGTGGCGTCTCCTTGGATGGCGATCTGGTCGGTCAGTTTCAGGGCAACCGAACGAGTGACCCTGACAATATAATCAAAGGTACAATCGCCGGCGATCCTACCGGCGTCGGGCTTACGGACAGCGGTTCTTTGGCTACGGTTGAGCTATATATTTACGGAACGGATACGCCTTAAACGGAGCGACGGTTTCCTCATACGGCCTAACGAAAACTCATTCGTCCTTCGGCCCACAAACGCTTCGAATGCCTACTGACCTAATGCAGACGCTTATTTGAAGTTTCAGGATCGCAAGGATCAGTCAGTACCGATCCCTGCGGTCTAATGTTTAAACGAGGTAGGTGTTGAACCATTCAATCGTGCGGGACCACGCAAGCTCGGCTTTTTCTTCGTCATAGCGCGGCGTGCTGTCGTTGTGGAAACCGTGGTTAGCGGCCTCGTAGATGTGGCCCTCATAGGTTGTTCCAGCGGCTTTCAGTGCTTCTTCATAAGCGGGCCAACCTGCATTGATGCGTTCGTCTAGTTCACCATATTGCATCAGCATCGCGGCATTGATTTTCGGCACGTCCTCAGTCGCGGGCTGACGGCCATAGAATGGAACAGATGCTGCCATTTCAGGGTAGGCCACGGCCAGCGCATTACAAACGCCACCACCGTAACAGAACCCAACTGCGCCAACTTTGTCAGTGGTGTCTTCGCGGCCCATCAGGTGTTCGAAGCCTGCGAAAAAGTCGTTCATCAGTTCTGTGCCGTCGACGGTGCGTTGCAATTCGCGCCCTTCAACGTCATTGCCCGGATAGCCGCCCACAGATGTTAGTCCATCGGGGGCCAGCGCGATGAACCCTGCCTTCGCCACGCGGCGGGCGACGTCTTCAATGTAAGGATTAAGGCCACGGTTTTCGTGGATCACCAACACCGATGGCACAGGTCCTGTCACATTCGCGGGTTTCACCAGATAGCCACGCACGTCGCCCGTGCCATTGGGGGACGGGTAAGTGATATATTCGGGCAAGATATCTTCGTCGGTAAACGAAACTTGTTCAGCAAGCGCGTAATCAGGGCTGAGCATCCCCAACAACGAAACCGCTGTCACACCGCCGACGGCGAACTTCCCTGCGCGGTCCAGAAATTGGCGCTTGGTGATTTTACCGTGGGCGTAGAAATCATAGAGATCGAGCAGTTCTTGATCGAAGTCTTTGGCAGTCATCCGGGTCATCGGGAATCTCCTGAGTGTGGGCCATTTGCGGCTAAGTCCACGTTACCTCAGGTTGTATGCAGGGCAATTCACATTTACGCGCGTTCGTCCCGCCAGCGGCCTTGCGCCAATCCGTCTAACGACCATGCCCCAACCGACCAACGCACAAGTCGCAAGCACGGGAAGCCAATATGGGCGCACATTCGGCGGACTTGGCGGTTGCGACCTTCGGTGATTGTGACCTCAATCCAGCGATCGGGGATCGATTTTCGCACCCGCACGGGCGGATCGCGCAACCAAAGGTCGGGCGGATCTATGAGGCGTACTTTGGCAGGTTGGGTCGGGCCGTCTTTGAGGGTCACTGATGTGCGAAGCGGGGCGATGTCCGCGTCTGATGGATCACCTTCAACCTGAACCAGGTAGGTTTTGGGGGTCTTGAACTTCGGGCTAGATAGCTTGGCTTGAAGTTTGCCGTCATCAGTCAGCACCAGCAGACCTTCGCTATCGCGATCCAAACGACCCGCAGCGTAGACCCCTTTGGGAAGGTTGAAGCCTGAGAGTGTTGGGCGTTCGGTTGGGCTTTTGACGTCCGTAAACTGGGTGAGAACGCCGAAGGGTTTATTGAACAGAATTGTGGTCATGGACGCAGTGGTAACCCGATGTGCGGGAGGGAGCCAGCCCCCGCGCTTGCGCGCCCCCCGAGATATTTTTGAAACAAAAGCAAAGCAGAAGAGACTGCTAAAGGCTTTGAAATGATTGGGTATTTGAACGGTTGTTCCGAACTCGGCGCGTTTGAAAAGGTATGGATGTATACCGTTGTATTCACATAACTTATTGAGATTAAACAATTTTTTGCTTTACAGGTGACGGCGATCCGCTAGGTTCTGGACAAATTCTGTAAGGAATCTGCAATGAGTTCTATCAAAGACCACCCACTTCGCTACGCAATGGCGAATGAGCTGCACGCGCGTCCGTTTCCGACCCTGAGTGCGCCGTGTCATGCAGCCTATCTAGCGATCAAGCCTGCACAGGATGCCGCCGGACGGGATCGCGCTGCTGATATGGCGCAACTTACGGCCTTGCTGGATCATTATGCAGCACCGCATCCAGAGGAGGGCGCTACGCACTATTTTGGCCAGATCGGACGCCACACTTTGAAATGGGAAAGTCATACTGAATTTGTGACTTACACGATCTTTCAGGACGGTGTGCGCGACGTGCCGTTTGATGGAACGACCTTTGCGATGTTTCCCGAAAGCTGGCTTGAAGGGACGAATTGCACACGGGTAACGTCAGCGCTTATTCGGGTGGAGCAATTGATCGGGGACAAAGGGATAGCGGAAAAGGTAGCGGATTGGTTTGTTCCTGAAAGCGTCGCCGTAAGCCGTGTGCTGGATGATGATGCGGTCATTGCTGGCGATTTCAGGATTGATTCGGCGGGACATATTCGCTTCGCGGTCTTTGCGCGGCCCGCAACAGGCGAGCGGCGCGTGGGGCGCATTGTTCAGCGGCTGTGTGAGATTGAAACCTATAAGGCGATGTCGATGCTTGGATTTTCGCGCTGCAGAGAGCTTGGCGCGGATATGGGGGCGATAGATGTTCGCTTGTCTGCGTTGACAGAGGCGCTGTCTGGCCCTGTTGAGAGCACAGAAGACACGCTGGGTGCACTGTTACAAATATCGGGAGAGTTGGAAGCGTTGTCAGCACGATCAACGTTTCGATTTGGGGCGACCCGCGCCTATGAAACGATCGTGAACCAACGCATTGAAGTGTTGCGCGAAGAGCGGTTCTTGGGGCGACAAACGTTTGGTGAATTCATGATGCGGCGTTTTGATCCCGCGATGCGGACGGTCGCGAGTACTAGGGCACGGCTGGAAGCGATGGGAAACCGCGCGATACGGGCGTCGGATTTGTTGCGCACTAGGGTTGATGTGGAACGCTCAGCCGAGAACAAAGCGTTACTGCAAAGTATGGATCGGCGCGCCGATATGCAGCTGCGATTGCAAGAAACCGTCGAGGGGCTGTCGATTGTGGCGATCAGTTATTACGCGGTCAATCTTGCGGGCAATATCGCGGCCCCGTTTGCCTATGATCTTGGGGTGGGTGAAAAGACGCTGAAGGCAATATTGACGCCTCTGGTGATCCTAGGGGTTTGGTTGATGGTGCGCCGTATTCGTAAGGCGTTGCACTAAGTTGGTTTCGAATGAGCTGCGCTCATCCGAAGAAGAGGGGGCTAGCCCCCCGTCCTTCGGCCTCCCCCCAGGATATTTGAGAAACAGAGACAGGTTCAAAGGCCGCGGATACGGGGGTCTAATGCGTCGCGGAGACCGTCGCCCATGTAGTTGACGCTCAGCACGGTTAGGCTGATTGCGAGGCCGGGCCACATGACGCGCTGTGGGTGCTGTTGCATGAAGTCTGTCGCATCAAACAGCAAGCGGCCCCACGTCGGGAAGTCAGGTGGAAAGCCAAGGCCGAGGAAGCTGAGTGCGGACTCAGTAATGATGGCTGTGGCGATGCCAAGCGTGGCAGAGACCATGATCGGTGACATCACATTTGGCAGCACGTGGCGCAGGATCATCTTACCAGGACGGGTCCCGATTGAGCGCGCGGCAAGGACGAATTCGCGTTCTTTCAGCGCCAGCACATCACCGCGTACGATGCGGGCGGTGGGCATCCATGAGGTGATGCCGATCGCGATCACGATCAGGATAAAGATACCGGTTTCAGGGCCGAAGGACGCCGAAAGCGGTTGGCGGAACAGCATGACCATGACCAACAAGAGCGGCAGCAAGGGCAGGGCGAGGAATAGATCGGTGAGGCGCATCAAGATACCGTCGATGCGTTTGAAATAGCCTGCAAGTACGCCAACAAGCGTGCCAAGGAACAGGGCGAGGCCCATTGCCGTAAGGCCCACGGAAATAGAGGTTTGCCCACCGGCCATCATCCGCGCGAGCATGTCGCGGCCCAGCTGGTCTGTGCCAAAGGGGTGTGCCCATGTTGGCCCTTGGTTGCGTGCACGCACGTCGATGTAGGTTGGGTCAATGCTCCAGATCCATGGGCCCACGTAAACGGCGAGTACGATGAAAATGAAGAAGCACGCCCCCATGACCGCACCCTTATGGGTTTTGAACTGGTCCCAGACGTCCCACCATTGGTTGCGGGCGACGGCGTCGTTGCGGGCGTCGATTGATTGATCAGTCATAGCGGATCCTCGGGTCTAGGATGCCATAGAGGATGTCGGCAATCAGGTTGAAGAACACGATCAGGATCGCGAAAATGAAGGTCAATGTTTGCACCATCGGAACGTCGCTGGCTTGGATCGATACGATCAAAAGCTGGCCGATGCCGTTCACTTTGAAGATCTGTTCGGTGATGATTGCGCCGCCAAAGATTGCAGGGATGCCAAGGGCGATGACAGTGACCACCGGGATCATCGAATTGCGCAATACGTGTTTCAGGACAACGACGCTTTCGGTCATGCCCTTCGCGCGGGCGGTGCGCACGTAATCTTGGTTCAGGTTGTCGAGCATGGAGGCCCGCATAAACCGGCTAATTTGCGCTGTGGTTTGCAGGGCCAAGACCATCACAGGAAGCACCATCTGACGAACTTGTTTGCCGAAGTTTTCCCAGCTGTCGATGACGAGTGTGGTGTCATAGATGGATGGGAACCACCAAAAACTGTCGTTTGGCATCATCACAGTGAACAGGATGATCATCAAAACACCGCTAAAGAATGGCGGGATTGAAAAGCCGATCATGGAGACGAATGTACCCGCTTGGTCGAAGACGGAATACTGTTTGTAAGCGGATATGATGCCGATCGGCAGGGCGATCAACACGCCGACAACATAGGCAAGGCCGACAACCATCAACGTTTGGGGTAGGCGTTCAAGGATCGTATCCATGACAGGTGCGCGGGTCTGCCATGAGATAAGGCGCGCTTCATCAGGTGCAGATATCCAATCGACGGATTGCGACAGGTAGTAGACAGGCTCAGACCAGACCATTTGCTTCAGCCAGAGCAGGTAGCGGATGTGGACGGGTTCGCCCAAGCCGAGGGACTGGCGGATTTGCTCGCGCACTTCTGGCGGGATCGTCAGCGGCAATTGCGCCGTTGGATCGCCCGGTGCCATGTCGAGTAGCAAGAATATGATCAACGAGATGAAGATCAGTGTCGGGATCGCAGTCAGCAAACGCCGGATTGTGTAGGTCAGCATGGGCGGGCCCTATTTGTAATGCAGCAATTCAACAGATCGGCCTTGTGTCGTGAGATTGGATTTCAATGTGATCCACACCGAGGCAGTGGACGGCATAAAAATCTAATCTGTTAAGATGAGGGAAAGGGTGGGCATTTCTGCCCACCCCGTTGTTATCAATGGTGACTATTCACCGACGCGGTACCATTCAGCGATGTTCCACAGTTCAGAATCCCAGTCGGAAATCTTCACGCCGCCCAGTGTGTTCGCGTGGGCAGATACGCCGCCACGGTGAACGAGTGGGATGATGGAATACGACTGCATCAGCATGTCGTTCATCTGCTTGACGATCTCAGCGCGGGCTTCGATGCCAGCTGTTGCTGCCAACTCGTCGATCAGAGCGTCATATGCAGGGTCACAGAAACGCTGCATGTTGGAACCCTGCCACTGGCTTTCTGGGCTTGGCCACTCAGAACATGACCAGTTCGCCATGTACGCTTCTGGGTCAACGCCCGCGAAGTTGTTTGTGTACATTTCAACGTCAGCAAAGAACTTCTGGAACGTATCTGGGGACGCAGGATCGCCACCAAAGAACACAGACGCGTCGATGTTTCGCAGGTCAGCTTGAATGCCGATCTCGCTCCACCACTGCTTGATCAGGGCTTGCGCATCCTGACGAACAGCGTTTGTGGATGTCTGGTAGGACACAACAAGTGGTGTGCCTTCAAACTCACGAATGCCGTCGCCGTCACTGTCAACGATGCCAGCTTCATCAAGCAAGGCAATCGCGCCAGCCACGTCTTGTGTCAGACACGCGTCATTCGCAGTGGATGCATAAACCGCAGGGGCAGGCAGCACGTTACATGTTGCTTGACCACCAGCGCCGTAGCCGATTTCAACCAGCAGGCCACGGTCGATCGCCATAGACATCGCTTGACCGATCACTTGGTTTGTCAGGAACGGGTGTGGTCCACCAGCTTCTGTCGCACGTGCATCGCCCAAATCAGCAGACGGGTTCGTCTGGTTCAGGTGCAGACGCTCAACGGACGTACCAAACGCCGTGACAACTGTACCAAGGCCAGCGGATTCCATATCGGATAGAACAGTTGGGTCAATCTGAAGGTTCCAAGCGTAGTCAAATTCGCCTGTTTCCAAAACGGAACGCGCTGCGGATGCTGCATCGCCGCCGCCTTTGAACAGAACTGTTTCAAACGCGGGCTGACCATCAACACGGAAGTTTTCATTGGCCGAGAACTGAACCACGTCGTTGGCTTTAAAGTCCGTCACAACAAATGGGCCGGTTCCGATTGGACCAAAGTTTGCATCCACACATGTTGGCGCAGCCGCACCAAGACAGTCCGCGAACTGTGCCGCTTGGATGATTGGGGATTCAGCACCGACAAGCGCAGTGTATGGGAATGGTTTTGGTGAATCGAAGGTGATCTTGATAGTTTGATCATCAACAGCTTCAACGGATTCAACACCGTCAAAGTAAGACGCCTGCGCACAGCCGCCGCCTTCAGCAGTACAGTACTGCCATGTGAAAACTGCGTCATTTGCGGTCAATGGTGTGCCGTCCGACCACATTACACCGTCTTGCAGCGTCCATGTGATGGATGTCAGGTCCTCAGAAACACCGCCGTTTTCAACAGTCGGAATGTCAGCAGCAAGCCACGGGACCAGTTCACCAGTGTCGGTAAAACGGCCAAGGGATTCCAGCACAAGGGATGCGGATTCAACTTCTTTTGTGCCGCCCGATAGATACGGGTTCAACGTGGATGGCGCTTGCCAATAGATGATGTTGAGCTGGCCGTCACGGCCGCGCTCACCTTCGTGGCCGTCAGCAAGTGCTGCCGTGCTACAGGCTACCAGTGCGGTAGCGCCCATTAGGGCTGATAGTTTTTTCATGAACTCTCTCCTAGTTGGTTTTCGTATTTGTATTGCTCAGGCTCTGTCGGTCTGATGCCTCGGACGCCGCCGTTTGTTCGGCGGTCGTTGTCACGTCGTTGTAGTGGTGGCAGGCGACAAAGCGGCCTGGCATCACTTCACGATATTCAGGTTCGATTTGCTTGCAGACGTCCATGACCGCGGGGCAACGGGTGCAGAAATTGCACCCCTTTGGCGGATTGGACGGGGAGGGGACATCACCGGTTAGGATGGTGCGCTCCATTGTGTCATGCAAATCGGGATCTGGTTCTGGCACGGCGGAAAGCAGCGCCTTTGTATAGGGATGCAGCGGTTCCGCGTACAATTCCTCGCGCGGGGCGAGTTCGACGATTTTGCCTAGGTACATCACCGCCACACGCGTCGCGATATGGCGGACCATCGACAGATCGTGGCTGATAAACAGGTAGGTCAGCCCGTATTCGCGTTGCAGGTCTTCCAACAGGTTCACAACCTGCGCTTGGATCGACACATCAAGCGCTGCAATTGGTTCATCACAGACAATAAACTTCGGGTTCAATGCCAAAGCACGGGCAATGCCGATACGCTGACGTTGCCCGCCAGAAAACGCGTGCGGGTAGCGGCCGGAAAACTTCCGGTTCAGGCCAACTTGATCCATCAAGGCCAAAACCTTTTCGCGCTTTTCAGCTTTAGACAGCGAGGTATGTTCGTCCAGCGGTTCTTGAATAATCGCTTGAACCGTCATGCGTGGGTTAAGGGACGCTTGCGGGTCTTGAAACACCATCTGCATCGTCGGGCGTTTGGTGCGCAGGTCTTTCTGCGGCACATCCCCGATGTCATCGCCGTCAACGACAATGGACCCATCCGTTATGTCATACAGACGCAATACGGCACGCCCACAGGTGGATTTGCCACAGCCGGATTCCCCGACCAGTCCCAGTGTTTCACCCTCATAAATATCAAAGGATACGCCATCGACGGCTTTCACATCACCCGTGTGGCGACGAAATAAACCGGTATGGATTGGAAAGTGCATTTTGAGGTTGTTTACTTCAACCAGCTTGGTCGCGGTTTTGGTGTCATCAAACATCGCGCGGCGCTCCTGTTCGGGCATCATAGAAACAGGCGGCGTCGTGGTTGTTGCCGACGTCATAGCGCTGCGGGTTTTCGTGTGCGCAACGGTCCATCGCGACATCGCAACGATCACGGAACGGGCAGGCTGTCGGCGAGGCCCCAAGAATAGGAGGCTGGCCTTCGATGATTTCAAGCCTCTCTTCGCGGCCACCAGATACACGTGGGACCGTCTTTAATAGCGCACGCGTATAGGGGTGTTGTGGGTTCTTGAACAATTCGCGCGTTGGGGCTTGTTCGACGATCTGCCCACCGTACATCACCACCACACGGTCCGCGATGCCGGCCACAACGCCAAGATCGTGGGTGATCCAAATCACCGCCATCCCGAGGCGCTCCTGAAGCTCTTTCATCAACTCAAGAATTTGCGCTTGAATAGTCACATCAAGGGCCGTTGTCGGTTCATCCGCGACCAACACCTTTGGATCACAGGCAAGCGCAATCGCGATCATGACGCGTTGGCGCATACCGCCAGAAAACTGGTGTGGGTAATCTTTCAGACGCTGGTCCGCGTCAGGAATACCGACCAGTTCAAGCAATTCTTTTGCACGAACCGCTGCTTGTTTCTTGGTCATCCCCATATGTTTGCGCAGGGGTTCCATGATCTGCATGCCGACGTTGTAGACTGGATTTAGGGACGTCATCGGATCCTGAAACACAAACCCGATTTTGCCGCCGCGTGTCTTGCGCAAGGTCTCGGCGTCCACTTTCAACAAGTCCTGACCGTCAAACGTAACGGTGCCGCCACGCACGTCAGCGGGCGGACTGGGCAGCAGACCCAAGAGGGACATCATGGTGACAGACTTGCCAGAACCACTCTCTCCGACAACGCCTAAAAGTTCGCCGGGTTTGAGATCAAAGCTCACGTCATTAACGGCGTGGACTTCCCCGCCGCGAATTTTGAATACAGTCTTTAGTCCCCGTACATCGAGCACGGGTTGAGCCCCATCGGGCATAGGCGACCTCCCTGTAAAAGCGGTCTAAGTATTTGTTTTTGTTGCCAGTAAGTCCCATGCGATGCATGAGCAGACCGTGCGATTGAGTTGACGTTAGCGGAAAAAAGACATCCCGCAACCCCTGATAGCATTTTACCGTATGGTAAATTTTTATTTCCGGTGATTTATCGCGCTTGACCGCAAGGCATGCCCGTTTCACGGTCACAGTTGAAACGCGCGGCCCAATTTGCGGCCAGACTCAGGGGCACTATGACAACAACACTGGACGCCAGAACACTGATGGAACGCTTGATCGCGTTTCCGACAGTCAGCCGAGACAGCAACCTCGAATTGATTGGTTTCGTCGAATCCTACTTGTCAGAACATGGCATCAATTCCACGCGTGTCCCTGATGAAACAGGGGAAAAGGCCGCGCTTTACGCCCATGTCGGACCGCAGGTTGAAGGCGCGATTGTTTTGTCCGGTCACACAGATGTTGTGCCCGTAGATGGGCAGGCATGGGACACCGACCCGTTTGAGGTCGTTGAAAAAGGGGACAAGCTTTTCGGGCGCGGAACATGCGACATGAAAGGCTTTGATGCGCTGTCGATTTGGGCTTTGGTTGAAGCGAAAAAACGTAACGTCACGCGGCCATTGCAACTCGCGCTGAGCTACGATGAAGAAGTCGGCTGTACGGGGGCGCCGGTGATGATTGATGCGATGGTCAGTAGCGGAATGCCGCGCGCGTCTGCCGCCATCATTGGCGAGCCATCGATGATGAAGGTGGTCACGGGGCATAAGGGTGGCATTGGATTTGACGTGCACATGCGCGGATTCGAAGTGCATTCGTCGCTGATCCATACCGGCGTCAACGCGATCATGTTTGGGGCCAAGCTGATCGATTGGTGCAACGAGATGAATGCAATTAACGCCGACAAAGCGCCGCTTGAGATTGATGCCGATTTCGTGCCGCCCTACACGACGCTTCATGTGGGCATGGTCACAGGTGGTACAGCCCACAACATTACGGCAAAGGACTGCAATTTTGTGCTGACTTTCCGCGCTGTACCTGGGGAACCAGGCGATATGTGGGTGAAAGCGTTTGAGGATAAAGTGGCCGAGATCGAGGCCGAGATGAAGGCGATCCATCCTGACACGGGCATCGATTACACCCGCAAATTCGACGTTCCGGGGTTGAAGCCGGAAGTGGCCGGTGAAGCCGAAGAAATTGTGCGCAACCTGACAGGTGACAACGCCGTGAACGTCGTCAGTTACGGCACTGAAGCGGGGCAGTTCCAAGAACGCGGATATAGCGCTGTAATCTGTGGACCAGGCGACATCGCACAGGCCCACCAGCCCAACGAGTTCATCACGATTGAGCAATTCAAAGCAGGAGAAGCGTTCATGGAACGCTTGCTCGACAGCCTTGGTTAAGTTCCCGATCTCGGACGCCAACCCGATCGAGCACAGTGCAGCACTGCCTGAAAGAGTGGATGTCGTTATTATCGGTGGCGGTATTATCGGCGTATCCGCTGCGATTTATCTGAACAGGCTTGGACAACGCGTTGTGCTACTTGAAAAGGGGCGCATCGCAGGCGAGCAGTCCAGCCGCAATTGGGGTTGGATTCGCCAGCAAGGGCGTGATCCAGATGAGCTGCCAATCATGGTAGAGGCAAGCCGCTTGTGGCGTGAACTTTCCGCGCAAACAGGTGACACCATCGGGCTGGTTCAAGGCGGGCTGACCTACATGGCCCAAGACGACGCCGAATATGAAAAGTTCGCGGCGTGGATGCCCCATGCGAAAGCAAACGGCGTTGATAGCCGAATGCTGAACCGTTCGGAGCTGGCCGATCTGATCCCCGATGCCAAATGCAACTGGGCAGGGGGTATCTACACCGCAAGCGATATGCGGGCTGAACCTTGGGTGGCCGTTCCAACCCTCGCGCGGTTGGCGGTGTCCGAGGGGGTGACGATCCTTGAAGGTTGCGCGGCCCGTGGGGTTGAGACCTCAGCGGGACAGATCACGGCTGTGGTTAGCGAACAAGGAACGATCAACACGCCACAAGTTGTTGTTGCAGGCGGGGCGTGGTCGTCGCTGTTCTTGCGAAACGCGGGTGTGAACGTTCCGCAATTGTCTGTGCGTGCCAGCGTAGTCGCCGTGGACGGTGCGCCAATGACATACCAAGGCGGTGGCGCGGATTCGAAAATCGCATTCCGAACCCGTGCAGATGGTGGCTATTCACTCGCCGCAGGTGAATTTCATGAGTTCTTCATCGGCCCAGACGCATTCAGGGCGTTTGGCAAATACCTTACCCAGATAAAACACGACCCGTTCGGCACGCGCTATTTTCCCGCAGCACCCAAAGGCTATCCCGATGCCTGGGGCACGCCGCGGCGCTGGGCACTGGATGAACAATCCCCGTTTGAGCGGATGCGCGTTTTGAACCCCAAACCGAATGCGAAAAAATGTGCGTCGCTCGTCAGTGACTTTGCCGAACTGTTCCCCAACCTCGGTCCGATCAAAGCCAAGGCCGCTTGGGCGGGGATGATTGACACGATGCCGGACCTTGTCCCTGTGGTTGACCGCGTTGAAAACGTCGGTGGCTTGACGATCGCGACGGGCATGAGCGGGCACGGTTTTGGAATTGGCCCTGCCATCGGGCGCATTCTGGCAGATGTCGTGACAGGAAAAGACGCGGGTTATGATTTGTCCCGCTTCCGGATTTCGCGGTTTTCGGATGGATCAAAAATTGTGCTGGGGCCCGCTATCTAGCGGAAACGGTGCGCGTTCGGACACGTCGCTTGAGTATTTAAGAGCCAAAGAAGCGATAGGGGGGCTTGCTGAACGGCGAGCCGAAGATCAAGCTAAGGTCAATTCATTTGGAGAAAAGACATGCCAGTTAAGAACCGATTTGCCGAATTGCTGCCAGAGATCACAGAGTGGCGCCGCGATTTGCACGAAAACCCTGAGATCTTGTTTGAGACGCACCGCACCAGCGCGATTGTGGCTGAGAAGCTCAAGGCATTTGGCTGCGATGAGATCGTGACAGGTATCGGGCGCACGGGTGTTGTGGCTGTTATCAAAGGGAAATCTGACGCATCTGGCAAAGTGATCGGGCTTCGCG
The DNA here is from genome assembly GCF_001187845.1 of Octadecabacter temperatus. NCBI lineage: Bacteria > Pseudomonadati > Pseudomonadota > Alphaproteobacteria > Rhodobacterales > Roseobacteraceae > Octadecabacter > Octadecabacter temperatus. Next base: position 1,105,205 of record NZ_CP012160.1, read on the forward strand.
CGGATATGGATGCACTACCGATCCATGAGCAAACTGGCCTTGAATACGCATCTAAAACCGATGGCGCGATGCATGCCTGTGGCCATGACGGGCATACGGCGATGTTGCTTGGCGCGGTCAAGTATCTTTCTGAAACACGCAATTTCGACGGCACCGTTGTGGTGATTTTCCAGCCCGCAGAAGAAGGCGGCGGCGGCGGTAAGGAAATGTGCGATGACGGCATGATGGAACGTTTCGGAATTCAAGAAGTCTACGGCATGCACAACTGGCCGGGTAAGCCAGTTGGCTCTTTTGCAATCCGCCCCGGTGCGTTTTTTGCTGCGACCGACACGTTTGAAATCACGTTTGAGGGGGTAGGCGGCCATGCGGCTAAGCCGAACGAAACGGTGGATACGCTGGTCATGGCGTCCCAAGCGGTGATGACATTGCAGACGATTGCCAGCCGCAATGCCGACCCCGTTGATCAGATTGTAGTGTCGGTGACATCAATTGAATCGTCTTCAAAGGCGTTCAATGTGATCCCGCAGCGGGTCACGATCCGTGGTACTGTGCGCACGCTGAGCAAGGACATGCGTGCGCTGGCTGAGAAGCGCGTCACCGAGATTTGCGATGGCACCGCGGCGACATTTGGGGGCAGTGCGGATGTGAACTATATTCTCGGCTATCCGGTCATGGTGAATTCCGAAGACCAGACAGCGTTTGCCGCCGAAGTTGCCGCGTCTGTTTCAGGCGATTGCGATGATGCGCCGCTTGTGATGGGCGGGGAAGACTTTGCGTTCATGCTTGAAGAACGTCCCGGCGCATACATTCTGGTCGGCAATGGCGACACGGCGATGGTTCACCACCCTGAATACAACTTCAACGACGAAGCAATTCCGGCAGGGTGTAGCTGGTGGGCGGAGATCGTGGAGCAGCGGATGCCTGCTGGCTAAACCAGCTTTCGGCGAAGTGCACCGGTGATTGTGTCGATGCCGAACAATCCGATGGCTATCGCGAACGGCGTTACGACAGGGTGGAAAAACAGTTCGAGGAAGGCTTCGAACGGCCCCCACGTCGCGCCGTAATCAATCTGAAACGCGAAGGCGATGCTTTCCGCACCTGTCCAGAACCCGATCAACCAGCAGACCAAAAGTCCTGGAATATTAAACCGTTGCGGGGCGAAGCTGCTCCAAAAGAAGGCGAGCGGGAAGGTGACAACAATGGATGTCAGGCCAAGAAGAAAGAAGTCGCCGTAAGTCACGTTAACACTTGGCGTGAGCGGGAGGCGGCCACCATCGAGATAGCCTTCAACCATGCCAAAAGACCACACGCCGTGAAGGGACACCAAGACCCAGCACCAAATTGAAACAACGAAAGCTAAAAGCGCTGCCCATAACGCACGACGAAACAAAGTATTAGCCACCTGTGTGGCTCATATGGCGGGACACTTGGCCGTCAACGGATTGGCGCGAATAGTCGAAATCATGGCCCTTCGGTTTCAGCCCAATAGCCGCGCGAATGGCCGTTTCTAGATGTGCATCATCCTCGCTGGCGCGCAACGGTGCGCGTAGATCGGAATGCCCTTCTTGGCCCAAACACGTATAGATTTCACCGGTGCAGGTGATGCGCACACGGTTGCAGCTTTCGCAGAAATTATGGCTCATCGGGGTGATGAGGCCGATTTTCTGGCCGGTTTCTTCAAGGCGGATGTAGCGTGCAGGTCCACCCGTGGTTTCCGCTAGATCAGTTACAGTAAACCGTTCTTCAAGACGTGCACGCAAGTCTTTGAGCGACCAGTATTGCGTGATGCGGTCCTCATTTCCGATATCACCCATCGGCATGACTTCGATAAATGTCAGATCGATATCACGTTCTGCGCACCAAGCTTGCATGGTGAACAGCTCGGACTCGTTGAAATCCGCGAGAGCCACGGCGTTGATCTTGACGCGCAAACCAGCACGTTGGGCTGCGTCAATGCCGCGCATGACTTGGGGCAGGCGGCCCCAACGGGTGATCTTCGCGAATTTGTCGTCGTCCAGCGTATCCAGCGAAACGTTGATGCGGCGCACGCCAGCGGCGTATAAATCGTCGGCATATTTCTCAAGCTGGGAACCGTTGGTGGTCAGCGTTAGCTCTTTCAACGCGCCACTATCAAGGTGACGGGTCATCGCATCAAAGAACGTCATGATGCCGCGACGCACCAAAGGCTCACCGCCAGTTATTCTAAGTTTTTCAACGCCTAATCGAACGAAGCTCGAGCACAGTCTGTCGAGTTCTTCTAGTGTCAGAAGGTCCTTCTTGGGAAGGAAGGTCATGTTTTCAGACATGCAATAAACGCAGCGAAAATCACAGCGATCGGTCACCGAAACCCGAAGGTAAGTGATGGCACGTTGAAAGGGGTCAATGAGGCGTTGTTCCATGCGTTGAACGTTAGCACGCGCAACAGGCCGCGCAAGGGAATTACGCGGCCAATTCCCCCTCGACAGTGGCGGGGGCCAACCGTAGGTTTGGCGTCATGAAATACGTTATTACGATTGCCGCCCTTGCTGGGCTGACGGCCTGTGCTGAGGGGTCTTTTCTTGGTGGGATGCAAAACACTGATCCTGCTGTTGTGGTACCTGTTGCTGTCACGGTTGAGGGGCCGGATTTGTCCCCATCCCGCGGTGAAGCCTTTGCGCCGCCGGTACGTCCTACCCTCGACAGAACGCAGACGCGGCCTGATTTACCGCCGCCACCACCACCAACGGCCCGAACGGTTGAGCAATTTGACACGACGACGGCCGAAGATCGCGCCGCAGCAGTTGCGCCGCCCGCTAGCGGGGAACGTCGTCTCGGGACAACCATAGCAAGTCTAGGCAGCCCGACAGATCCAGGAATTTGGTTCAAAACACCGCTGGTAAGCGAGGTCACGCAAGGCCGCGTCGACTACAATGGCAAGTCGGTAAACGTTGAGCTACGCCCAAGCGGGGGCGCGGCAGGGTCTGGTAGCCAGATATCACTGGCCGCGATGCGCCTGATTGAAGCGCCGCTTACCGGACTTCCCGAAGTGACAGTCTATGCAAACTAGGGGGTCTTGATGGCGTGGCGGACGGCATACGATGTTTCACGTCAAGTCATTGATGATCTTGGAGAAAAGAACGCCAGCCTGATCGCGGCTGGCGTTGCGTTTTATGCACTATTTGCGATTTTCCCCGGCATCGCAGCGACGATTTCTCTGTTTGGCCTTTTCGCGGATCCCTTCGTCGTCGAGGCGCAATTGGACATCATGCAGGGGATAATGCCGACTGGGGTTTTTACGCTTTTCGAGACACAGGTTGATCGACTTTTGAGTGCAAGAACGACGACCCTTGGTCTGACAACATTGATCTCAATTGGGTTGGCGCTTTGGTCTGCGCGCACGGGTGTTGCGGCCTTAATTCGTGGGCTTAACGCGATTTTTGAGCGCCCTAATCGCGGCAGTATTCGCCATGTTTTGGTGGCGCTGTTGCTGACCTTTTGTCTGGTCGGGATCGCGATTGTCGCCTTGTTGATGCTTGTCGTTGCGCCTATCGCCCTTGCGGTTATTCCATTCAAAACGGATACAGGCGTACTGCTTGAAACCATCCGCTGGATCGTTGCGATATCGGTACTTTTTGTGGGGCTCGGTGTCTTGTACCGCTACGGCCCCAATCGCCGTTTTTCACGGCTCGGTTGGATCACTCCGGGTGCGTTTATCGTTGTGGCAGTTTGGCTTGGAATGTCGGCTATGTTCACGGTTTATGTAGCTAATTTCGGCACTTACAACGAGGTCTATGGCTCGCTTGGGGCGGTCATTGCACTGTTGTTTTGGTTCTACCTAAGCGCGTACCTGATCCTTGCTGGAGGGGCGGTAAATGTTGCCTTGGATCGCCGTAAGCCATTGTGAAACAATGTGAAATATTTAAAATGTGGCATGATTGAGACGGATTAAAATTCCCCCTAGAAATTGTGGATAAATCAACATATGGTATCTGCAATGATAAAAGCGGCGTAAAAAATGCCGTGATAATGAGGCGGAGTGAGTACCATGTCAGCGATTAATTTCGTTGTCCGCGATGTTGCGGGCAATATTTCCAGAGGAACTGTAGCCGGAGAGGGCGTTCCGTCATCTCTAATTGTTGGGGCGGGGGCGGATGTTTCGCTTAACCTCACACAGGGCCAAATCATTTCATATACCCGTCAGGGTCAGGCGCTAGAGGTCACATTGGTTGACGGGCGTGTGATTGTGATTGAGGGGTATTTCACGTCTGAGGGTGTCTCCGAAAACCAGTTGTTCTTGTCTTCAGACGGCTACCTAACAGAAGTAGACCTGACGCAGGGCGCGGGTGCTGACTACTATGCAAACTATCTGCAGGCTGATAGCGCCGGCAAGTTCGCAGTAAATGACGACCTTTATTTCATGCGCGGCTCAGACGTTATGCTGGCTGATGCATATGTACCTGCTGACGACGAAGTTGGCATGTTGGGCGCGATGGCCCCATTGTTTGGTTGGGGTGGCGCGGCTGCTGCAGCTGGTGCTGCGGCGTTGGTGACGACTGTCGGTGGCGGTGATGGCGGTGGCCCTGCGGCCCCGGAAGTTGCAGTGACAACTGGAACCGACGAAGGCGATAGCCATGTTGTGAATGAAGAAGACCACGCTGATGGCGTAGATATTGGCGGCACGGGTACACCTGGCGCGACAGTCGATGTTACGATTGATGAGGTAACTGAAACAACGACTGTCGGCGAAGATGGTACTTGGGAAGTTACGTTCGATCCGGCCGATGTTGAAACTGGCGAATACTCTACTGAGGTAGATGTGACTGTCACCAACGAAGGTGGGTCCACATCTGTAACGCATACGCTTGTTGTTGATACCGTGATTGGTGCAGATTTGACGGCAACTGGTGGCGCTGATGGCGTAATTAATGCGACTGAATTTGGCGATGGCGTGACGCTCACGGGTACCGTTACCGGTGGTGACGCTGTTGTTGTCACAATCGACGGCACAGAATACGCGGCTGAGGTGTCTGGTTCTACATGGACCTTGGTGACTGGCACGGCGATTACCGCTGGCGACTATCATACACACGACATCATCATCACAACTACAGACGCGGCTGGTAACTCCTCCAGCACGACTGGCACGGTTGTTGTTGATACAGTCACGACTGCAACGATCAGCACGTCTGGTGTTGGTGGCGCAGACGGCGTTGTGTTCTCTGGAGAGCACTCAAGCGGAGTGTCTCTGACAGGTACTGCCGAAGCGGGTTCAACTGTAGTTGTGACGTTGTCCGATGGATCGCAAACCTATGCGACACACACGTTTACTGCGGGTGCAAGCGGTACGTGGTCACACACGTTCCCAGCAAGCGAACTGCCGACGGGTGAGCTGACTTTGGTTGCCGCTGTTGAGGCAACGGACGCAGCTGGCAACATGTCACGTGACGAAGGTACGATTGAGATCGACACTTACGTGAACGAACTCGAGATGACGACAAACACTGCTGGCGGCGACGACGGTGTGGTTAACTTCAATGAATCCAGCCAGTCCATCACAATGGCAGGCACGGTTGAAGCCGGCTCAACTGTCAGCGTGAACTTGCATGGTGTCATCATGGAAGCCTCTGTTGATGCATCAGGCGCATGGACTGTCACATACCCAGGCGGCACGCTGCCGGGCGGTGACTACCCTACAACTGTTGTTGTCACGGCTACAGATGCAGCAGGAAACTCCTCTTCGCTGACAGAAGCTGTACAGGTTGATACAGTTGCTGGCGATCTTGCGCTGTCCACGCAGCCGATCGAATTTGACGATGTGGTCAACTATGACGAAGCCAGCGATGGTGTTGTGATTAATGGTACTGCAACGGCTGGCCTGATTGTTACGGTCGGCTTTGGTGACGCGACAATGAATGTTCTCGCTCAGCCAGACGGCACATGGTCTGCAAACTTCCCAGCAAGCCAAGTTCCTGCTGATACTGCGTCCGCGCAAATCACAGCTTCCATCACGGATGCGGCTGGAAACTACAAAGAAGTTAGCGACACAGTTGAGATTGATACTGTTGTTAACCCGTTCAACTTCTCTGCTGGTCAGGTTGAAGGCAACGACATCATCAATCACGCAGAAGCCCAAGACGGCGGCGTGACATTTGATGGTCAGGTTGAGGCGTTCTCGTCTGTTCTGGTTGAATTCAACGGATACTCGCAAACAGTGACTGCAAACGGTGCAGGTCAGTGGAGCGCGACATTCACCGAAGCGCAAATCGGTGTGGATGAGTACACAGCAGTTGTTAAGGCGACTGCAACTGACGTGCACGACAACGTATCCGCGCCAATCACTCGCACGGTTGAGGTCGACACGCTCGTGACGCACCTAACGACTGCTGATCCGGTTGAAGGAGACAACGTTGTCAACTTCGCGGAAGCTGCTGACGGTGTTACGCTGACAGGTACGGTCGAAGCGGGCTCTACGGTGATGATCACATACGACTACAATGGTGGTCAGATTGTTCGTGAAGCAACGGTTGATGCCGCAGGTAACTGGTCCATCACTTATGCGGGCTCTGAGATCCCGCAGGGTGAGTACGATGTAAACATCACAATCGATTCAACAGACGCCAATGGCAACACCCTCAGCATCACGGACGAGTTCCGCGTTGATACGGTTGACCCAGAAGCGCCAGAAATCGAAAGCGTTGTTGTGACGCCGCAGGGTGTAACGGCTGTAACGATCGAAGCGACTGACGCCGATGTGACTGTTAACGAAATCACGGCTTCCCACCAGACCAACGAGTTGGGTGACCAAGACGACGGCATCTCCCTTGGCTCAGCTGGCGATTACTACGGCTTCGACGCACCTCTGCCAAACGGTTCACACCTTGTCGTCAACGAGCTGGATGACGCTGGAAACTCGAACGCGACATTCGTTGTGTTGGAAGAAACAGCAACCAACTCGGTAGACTTGGGTGGCTTGGACGGATTTGACATCGGCGCGATCGATCTGGGTTACGCACAGGATGCTGAACTTACGCTTGATCTTGCAGCGCTTGAAGGTCTGTCGGATGTCGACAACAACCTCATCATTCACGGTAGCGATGCCGACAATGATAGCGTCACGATCCTTGGGGCGACAGACAGTGGTCAGTCCAAGAACATCGATGGCAAGTCCTACGACATCTACACAATGGGCGACGACGCACAGGTCTTTATCGAAGATGGCGTAAACGTCACCATCTAAAAACCCACGCTCTCCCCGCAATAGGGGAGGGCGCACGACATTGGCGGAGGGCCGGACCAACCGGCCCCCGCTACGCAAAATATAAGCGAACTGGGGTATCGAGTGAGACAGGCGAATTACATCAAGACACCGATTGCTGCACTGTTGGCCGCAACTGTCTTGAGCGGGTGCATGGGCGAAGACATCGTTTCCCGCGCTGGCAACCTACTAGGGACTAACGAAGAGATCGCAACGGACGCGCCGCAATCGACCGCCGCGCTTGAAGGTGAGCTTTCTAATGGCGAACGTTCCGAACTAATCGATGCACTCCTTAATCGCCGCTCTGTCATTTCCTCCGGACCTTACGCCCAAGTTTCTTCATCCGTATTGGCTGCAAACTCCCGCGCTGCCGAAGCCGAGCTTCGCGCAGCGATGTTGCGTGCTGAGGCGCGTGAGCTGAACTGGTTGCCAACGCTTGGCCCGACGATTTCCTTGAACTCCCTCGGGTCCATCGTTGCGAACTTGGTGGTTGAGCAAACTCTGTTTGATAACGGTGCCAAACGCTCTGAGCGTGAATTTGCCCGCGCTGACGTTGAAGTCGCGGCAGTGGCACTGGCCCAAGATACCAACGACCGTGTTTACCAAGCGCTTGATCTTTACCTGACTGCGCAAGCGTCCGAAGCCCGCGCGGCCGTGAATGAAGGCGGCATGGCCCGGATGGAGCGTTTTGAATACGTGATGTCCGAGCGTGTGAACGCGGGCATAAATGACCGCGCCGATCTACAGTTGGTGCAACAAAAGCTAACACAAATGCGTTCTGACGTTTTGGAAGACCGCGAAGCCGCATCTTCAGCGCGTGCAGAACTTGCAGCCATGTCCGCCACGTCTTTAGACGGTGTAAGCGGCATTGACACAATCAGCGATCCCGCTGGAACCTCCCAGCCGCTCGATGTGATGAAGGTTGAGGCCGAAGGCACACGCGGCATGGCCGAAGCGCGCGCGCTTCAGGCTGGCTATTCCCCGAGTGTATCCGCCACCGGTCTGATCGGAGAGGGCGGGGGCGCTGGCATTGATGTTGGTATCCCGAACGGCCTTGGTTTTGGTCGTCGTGCTGATATGGCGGCTATTGACGCAATGGGCCAAGCGGCTGAATTGCAAGTTGCAGAGCAACGCGAAGATAGTAATCGCGAAGTGGCGGCCATTGAGGGGCAAATCACATCCCTGCGTCGCCAGCAGTCCAATATCCAAACGATCATTTCGCAAGCCAATGACAACTACACACTGTTTGAAGAACAGTTGCGTGCCGGTCAGCGGACCGTGCCTGAGGTCGTCGGTGTGTTTCGCACCAAGTTGGATGCAGAACGCGACGCGGTTGCACTGCGCTATGATCTTGCCCGCCAAGAACTGAAGCTTGCCCGTATTTACGGTACATTGGTTGACGGAGAAGACATATGACCGGACCCGTCATCGCTTTTGATATCAACGCCACACGTGGCGGCAAAGTTACGCGCGTTTCCAAGGCTGAACCTGCTGAGGCCGCGAATACTGAGACACCGATGACTGAACCAAGTGTTGAAGCCTATTCTGCAGGTGCCGAAGATCGCTTTTCCGATAAGGCCAAGCTACGTGCTGATCTGGCTGCGACTTACGCGGGTTTGCTCGGTGTCGACATCGTACGCTCCGATTTACTAGAGGTCATGACCACGGAAAGTGGCGATGACATTACCCCGCACGCGATCGCAAAGGCACTGAACCAAGCTGGCCTTGTGACTGCGGTAACAACCGTGCGCAAACCGACGCCTGATCAATGGCCTGCCCTTGTTGAAATGACATCGGGCCATGTGTTGTTGGTGCTGGACCAGACTGATGACGCGGTAATCGTGTTTGACACAACCTGTCGCGACAACCGCGCAGAAGTGCCGATCAACGAATTCCTGCCGTACTTTAGCGGCCTCGTGTTGCGTGCGGATATGGCGATCGCCGATCTGTCCAAAAAGCACGCGCGCAAAGGCAAAAAGGCGCACTGGTTCTGGGGCGAGATGATGCAATTCCGCCGTCACATCGCGGAAGTTGCGCTCGGATCATTCGTTGCCAACCTTCTGGCTGTGGCTGTGGCACTGTTTTCTTTGCAGGTCTATGACCGCGTAATCCCACACCAGTCCACCGCGACGCTATGGGTTTTGGCGATTGGCGCCGGTTTGGCGATGTTGCTTGAAGCGGGCCTTCGCATTGCACGTGCCCGTCTTATGGACGGGGCAGGGCGCAAGATTGAATTGAAGGTGCAAAGCCTGCTGATGGATCGCTTGCTCGGCATGCGCCGCGGCAAAGAAGGCCAAACACCGTCTGGTTTGTTCTCCGCCGTGCGTGAATTCGGTTCTGTGCGCGAATTTTTCACAGCTTCCACTATTGGTACGCTGACCGATTTACCGTTCATCGTATTGTTCCTTGCACTTGTGGCCTCCATTGGTGGCAACGTGGTTTGGGTCTTGTTTGTTGGTGGTTTGTTGATGGTTTTGCCGTCCTTCTTCCTACAAAAGAAGATGATCGCGCTGACGCACCAAACACAGGGCGCATCGGCCAAGTCCAACAAGCTGCTTCACGAAGTGATCTATGAAGCCGACACAATCAAAGCGCAGCGTGGCGAAGACCGTTTCAAGCGTCTTTGGTCCGAACTGTCCGCCGTGTCTTCCCTTGCAACGTCCGAGCAACGCAAGCTCGCCAGCACCCTGACATTCTGGGCGCAGGGTGTGCAGCAGGCGACCTATGTGGCAGCCGTTGTTGCGGGTACCTTCATGGTGTTCACGGGTGAATTTACCGTTGGTACAATTATCGCCGTTGGTATTCTGACAAGCCGCACATTGGGTCCACTGACCCAACTTGCTGCGACGCTTGCACGTTGGTCCAACGTTAAGGCCGCTTTGGAAGCCTTGGGCGAAATCGCCGACGCTGAGCAAGACCAAGAAGAAGACCGTACCTATCTGCGCCGCGAAGAGATGAAGGGCGCGTTTGAGCTGCGCGACATCGCGTTTTGCTATAACGCAGACAGCGGTCAGAACCTCGACATTCCGGGCCTAAAGATCGAAGCGGGCCAGCGCATTGCTGTGCTTGGCTCCAACGGGTCAGGCAAGTCCACAATGCTTAAGCTGTTGTCCGGCATCTACCGCCCGACAAAGGGGCGCGTTTTGATTGACGGCGTTGACATGGGCCAAGTGATGCCGCGCGATCTGCGCCGTTCCATCGGCTACCTCTCCCAAGAAGTGCGTCTGTTCTCTGGCACGCTTCGCGAAAACCTGAACCTGACTTTGCTGGAACGCGATGATGATCGCCTGTTGGCGTCGCTCGATTTTGCGGGCCTCGGCCCATTCGTGCGCAACCACCCTAAGGGTCTCGATCTTGAAATCTCTGATGGTGGGGAAGGCCTTTCTGTTGGCCAGCGCCAATCAATCGGTTGGGCGCGCTTGTGGCTGCAAGACCCCAAGGTTTGCCTGCTGGACGAACCTACTGCGGCACTGGACCAAACGCTTGAAGCCACGATCGTGAGTCGCTTGGACACGTGGCTGGAAGGGCGCACCGCGATCATCGCGACGCACCGTGTGCCAATCCTTGAACTCACAACACGTACCGTGATCCTGCAAAATGGCCGCTTGGCTGTGGACGGCCCGCGCCAAGAGGTGCTGGCGCATCTGCAAAAGAATAATAAGAAAGCGACCGCGTAATGGTAACGTTTAATGACGAGTTTGAAGCACGTACCAAAGGCCCAAGCCTGCTGATCTGGTTGATCGGCTTGACGGTACTGCTCTTTATCCTTTGGGCAAAGTTCGCGGCGATTGATGAAATTGTGCGTGCGAACGGCAATGTCGTGTCCTCGTCCCGTCCGCAGATCATTCAAAACCTTGAAGGCGGCATTTTGGCTGAACTGCTGGTCGCCGAAGGTGATGAAGTTGAACCGGGCGATGTATTGGCCCGCTTGCGTGGTACACAGTTTGAAACCTCTGTGACGGACTTGCGCGAGCAAGTGATCGCCGCTGAAATCCGTCGCTTGCGTCTTGAGGCCGAAATCGACGGCATGTTCGACTTTGAAGTGCCAGAAGCCATCGCATCGTTCAGCCCAGAAATGGTGACGTCCGAGCGTGCGCTGTTGAACGCGCGCCAGTCCGACTATGTTAGCCGCACAGACGGCGCACAGGCGATTGTCACAGAAACGCGCCGCGAACTTGGCGTGATGGAAGACCTGTATAATCGCGACATCGCAGCCTTGATCGAGGTGACCCGCGCCCGCAAAGCTAATTCCGACGCGCTGAATACGTACAATGAAATCGTGACACGGTCTGAACTGGAACGCGCATCTGAGTATTCTGATGTTTTGTCTGCCCTCGCGACCCTGCGCCAAGACTTGCGCGGCGCGGAAGACCGTATGGACCGCACCGTGATCACCAGCCCAATGCGCGGAATCGTGAACAGTTTGGCTGTGACAACCATCGGCGGCGTTATTCGCCCCGGTGAAGAGATTTTCCAGATTATTCCTCTGGACGATGAGCTGTTCGTTGAGGCCGAAGTGTCGCCCTCCAACATCGCCAACGTCATCCCCGGCCAAGCAGCTACGATTAAGCTCAGCGCCTATGACTACACTATCTACGGCGCACTGACGGGCGAAGTTCAGCTGATTTCTGCTGATACATTTGAAGACGAACGCGATCCGAACGCGCCACCGCACTACCGCGTGACATTGCGTGTGGACACCACCGACCTTGGTGAGCGTCAGTCCCAGATCGAAATTCGTCCTGGTATGCAGGCGGACGTCGAACTTCACACCGGATCAAAGACCGTTTTGCAATATCTCACCAAGCCGCTGTACCGTTCTCAGGAAGCGCTTCGCGAACCTTAGGATAATTGGTTAACGCTTGGTTGTAATTCTGTGCGGGAATGCTTTTATCTTTCCCCTAACCAAAGCGTTCAGGTGCTCTTGTAGCCCCCCGATTGCAGCACTAAGGTTTGGGTAACAAAATTCCCGTACACGGGCGCCGCACGCGTCCCAATTCTAAGGCAGAGCATATGCACGATCCCGTCGAAACATACATGAACCTCGTTCCTATGGTTGTTGAACAGACCAGCCGTGGCGAACGCGCCTATGACATTTTCTCGCGTTTGCTGAAAGAACGCATCATTTTCGTAAACGGCCCCGTTCACGACGGCATGAGCCAACTGATCGTGGCGCAGCTTTTGCACCTTGAGGCCGAGAACCCGAAAAAAGAAATCTCAATGTACATCAACAGCCCTGGTGGCGCTGTGCATTCCGGCATGAGCATCTATGACACCATGCAATACATCCGCCCGAAGGTGTCCACGCTGATTTGCGGCATGGCAGCATCAATGGGTTCTATCATTGCTGTTGGCGGCGAAAAGGGCATGCGTTTCTCGCTTCCGAACTCTGAAATCATGGTGCACCAGCCTTCTGGTGGCGCACAGGGTAAGGCGTCTGACATTCTGATTTCCGCCAAGCACATCGAGCAAACACGTGAGCGGATGTACAAGCTGTACAACAAGCACACTGGCCAGACCAAAAAAGAGGTCGAAAAGATGCTTGATCGCGATAGCTGGATGACACCAGAAGAAGCCAAAGACTGGGGCCACATCGACGAGATCGTTGAAAGCCGCGGCAAGGCTGCTGACGAAGAGTAAACACACGACGTTTTGGCGTTGTGGACCATTTCGGGCTGCCGTAGGATACGGACCAAAGCAGCCCGAAACACACTTATCGGCCCCATATTTTTAAGCGGGTAAAAGGAAATCGACATGGCAACGGCGTCCAGCGGTGATAGCAAAAACACCCTTTACTGCAGCTTTTGCGGCAAAAGTCAGCATGAAGTTCGCAAACTGATTGCAGGACCAACGGTCTTCATCTGTGATGAATGCGTTGAGTTGTGCATGGACATCATTCGCGAAGAAACCAAGTCGGCCGGCCTTAAAGCCTCCGAAGGGGTGCCAACGCCGCTTGAGATTTGTCAGGTGCTTGACGACTACGTAATCGGCCAAGCCCACGCCAAGCGCGTTTTGTCTGTGGCGGTTCACAACCACTACAAACGCCTGAACCACGCTGAAAAGTCCGAGATTGAGTTGGCGAAATCCAACATCATGCTGATCGGGCCAACGGGTTGCGGTAAAACACTTCTGGCCCAAACATTGGCACGTATTCTGGATGTGCCGTTCACAATGGCTGATGCCACTACGCTGACCGAAGCAGGTTATGTGGGTGAAGACGTCGAAAACATCATCCTCAAGCTGTTGCAGGCGTCTGATTACAACGTTGAACGCGCACAGCGCGGCATCGTCTACATTGATGAAGTCGACAAAATCACTCGCAAATCCGACAACCCATCCATCACACGTGATGTTTCGGGTGAGGGCGTGCAGCAAGCACTTTTGAAAATCATGGAAGGCACCGTTGCCTCCGTTCCTCCGCAGGGTGGTCGTAAGCACCCACAGCAGGAATTCCTGCAAGTGGATACAACAAACATCTTATTCGTTTGTGGCGGCGCGTTTGCGGGCCTCGACAAGATCATCGCGCAGCGCGGCAAAGGCGCTGGCATGGGTTTTGGTGCAGAAGTACGCGGTCCTGATGATCGTGGCGTCGGCGAAATCTTCAACGATCTCGAACCAGAAGATTTGCTGAAGTTCGGTCTTATCCCTGAATTTGTTGGCCGTTTGCCGGTTATCGCGACGCTCGAAGACCTTGATGAGGATGCGCTAGTCACGATCCTATCCAAGCCAAAGAACGCGTTGGTCAAACAATACCAACGCCTGTTCGAACTTGAAGATGTGCAGCTAACGTTCACCGACGACGCGCTTACAGCAATCGCTAAACGCGCGATTGAACGCAAAACTGGTGCGCGTGGCCTTCGCTCTATCATGGAAGACATCCTGCTCGACACGATGTTTGAAATGCCAGGCTTGGAGACTGTGACCGAAGTGGTCGTGAACGAAGAGGCCGTTGGCCCCGACGTACAACCGCTGATGATCCACGATGAGAGCAAGAAAAAGGCCGAGCCGGCGTCTGCAGGTTAACCGAATGACGATCAAACGCATCCATTCTGGCGGTCCCTTTGAGGAAAAGATCGGCTACTGCCGCGCCGTTGTCGCGGGCGGGTTTGTTCACATTGCGGGAACTGTTTGCGGGTTTGACGAAGACGCTGGCACGGAAACCACTGACGTCGCAGTTCAAACCAAAGGTATTCTCAAGATCATTGGTTCCGCATTGGCAGAGGCGGGTGTCGGGTTTGAGGACATCGTTCGGGTGAATTACTATTTGCCAGATCGCGCTGAGTTTGAGGCGTGTTGGCCGCAGCTTCGTGAAGCATTCGGTGCAAATCCTCCAGCGGCGACAATGATTGAATGCGGTTTGATTGACCCTAGGTTCCGTATCGAAATCGAAGTCACTGCATTAGCGGGTTAACGCGCAAGCACGCAATCGCGCCACTGGACCTCGCCGCAATAATCGGGCATCACGGGGCCAAGCAAAACCGGAGCCAAGCCAATGGGCGTTTTCAACTTTATCAAACGTATTTTCACATGGTGGGACGGGCAAACGCTCGGCACGCAGCTGTGGACATGGCGCAAGGGTAAAAAGGTTGGCGAAGACGAACTCGGCAACATCTATTACACCGATGCAAAAGGCGAACGTCGTTGGGTTATCTACAACGGCGAAGTGGAAGGTTCCCGCGTAAGCCCTGATTGGCACGGCTGGCTGCACCACACGTTTGACGAAATGCCGGGCGATAAGCCATTGGCCCACAAGTCTTGGGAAAAACCGCACCTTGAGAACCTGACAGGGACAGCGGCAGCCTATGCGCCTGCTGGTTCCTTGCGTCGAGCTGAACCTGCGTCACGCGCGGATTATGAAGCGTGGACACCGGAATAAACGATGCGTGAAAACACCACAGAGGTCGTTGTCGGGGCCGCCGTTCTTGCGGCGGCTTTGGGCTTTTTGTGGTTCATTGTCAGCGCGACGGGGCTTAGTGGTGGTACCGCAGGCATGGAACTTAAGGCGAATTTCCGTTCTGCAGAAGGTGTCAGTGTTGGCACCGATATCCGCCTTGCTGGTGTTTCCGTTGGAACCGTCAGTCAACTTGACCTGAACGGCGAAACCTACCGCGCAGAAGCTGTGTTTTCGATTGATGAAGGTATCGCCATTCCTGACGACAGCGCGGCTGTTGTCGCCTCTGAGGGGCTTTTGGGTGGAACATTTGTTGAGCTTGTACCGGGCGGATCATTTGAGATGTTCGCAGATGGCGGGCTTATCCAAGACACCCAAGGTGCTGTAAGCCTAATTCAACTACTTATGAAGTTCGTTGGCGGGGAAGAAGCATGAAGGCCCTCCTGACAGCGTTGGCACTGGTTCTTGCGACCCCAGCGGTTGCACAGCAAGCAACGACTGCGCCGGGTGGGACGTTGCGGGTTCTCGATAAGATCACAGGCTCTACGCACGATATGGAGTTTAGGAATGGCCAGACACAGTCGCTTGGCCTTTTGGCGATCACGATGTCCGAATGCCGATATCCCAGTGGCAACAGGTCGGGTGACGCATATGCTTTGCTTACGATTGTATATGGGAATGCGGCGGATCCGGTGTTTCGTGGCTGGATGATCGCATCCGCACCAGCGATCAATGCGCTGGACCACCCGCGCTATGATGTCTGGGCGTTGCGCTGTAGCAGCGAATAAGGGTCAGGGACCTCGCCCTGTCGATCAAACCCTGCACCTAAGACCAGCGCGTCATCTAACATCTTTCGATAGTCAGCCCTTGGAATTTCAAGCCCGCCCAAGCTGGCCAGATGCGGTGTGATAAACTGGGTGTCAAACAATGCAAATCCACCAACATTTAACCTGTCCACCAAATAAACGAGGGCCACTTTGGATGCGTCCGTACGAGTGCTAAACATGCTTTCCCCAAAGAACGCGCCGCCAAGGGTGATGCCGAATACCCCACCGACAAGGACGTCGCCATCCCATACCTCAACAGATCGGGCCATACGTGCCAAATGAAGCTGCCCATAAAGCGTGGTGAGCATGTCGTTGATCCAAGTCTCGTCGCGATCGGCACAGCCCGCGACAACACCGTTGAAATCAACGTCAAAAGTAACTTTGAAGCGTTCTGATCGGATCGCTTTCGCTAGCGAGCGAGATATATGAAACCCATCAAGCGGCAAAACCCCGCGTTGGCGCGGGTCGACCCAGAACAGTTCAGGATCGTCGCGATGTTCGGACATCGGAAAAACCCCGCCAGCATAGGCAGCAAGTAGATTTTCTGGTGTCAATGTTGTCGTCATAGCGCCCCTTTGCACCTAATGGTTGTTGCATGATCGGTCGCGCCCGTAAATAATTGGCGACAACTTAGTAGGGGTAAGTCATTGGGTTTTTTCGATTTCATCGCGGACCTGCCGCATTATGAAGACCACACGTCACCAGTACCTCGAATGAACAAGCGATATGAAGCGCTGATTGACCCTTTTGTGGATGAAATCAGCGGTGCGAAGGTGCTGGATCTTGCCTCACATGACGGGCGTTGGTGTTATGCCTTTGCCGGTGCAGGCGCACGTTCAGTCGTTGGAATTGAAGGTCGTCAAGAGATGGTGGACAAGTTTGGTGATTACCCAGACGCGAACCTGAGGGCCAAGGTCGAAATGCGCGTTGGTGATCTGTATGAAGGAATGGAGGACGCCGTCAAAAACGGTGAAACCTATGATGTTATTGGCGTTTTCGGGATATTGTATCACGTCATGGACCACTTTCGACTATTCCAACTTGCACGAAAGCTGCAGCCCAAGCTGATCCTTGTCGACAGCGAGTTCATGCTGCGCTCTGGTCCGATTATGTTGCTAAAGACTGAACGCACGTCCAATGTCCTGAACGCCATTCCGCAATTTGAGGGCCAAGAACGCGCCATCAAAGCTGTGCCAAGTTTTGTCGCGATGGAACACATCGCGGACGCGCTGGGATATAAGACTGAGTGGGTGGATTGGGACGCCCGCGCCAAAGATGATCGGCGCGGGGTCTCTGATTACTATCGCGAAAAGGAAATGCGGCGCGGAACTTGCGCGCTGCGTCCTATCGCTTAGGTAAGGTTCTCTTCAAGCCAATGCTCGAGCCAGTGGATGTTGTAATCCCCTGTTAACACAGCATCTTCTTGCAGCAATGCATGGAACAGCGGCACGGTTGTGTCCACGCCGTCCACGATCAATTCACCCAAAGCGCGCGCAAGGCGTGCCAAGGCTTCGGGGCGATCGCGGCCATGCACGATCAGTTTCCCAATCAAGCTGTCGTAGTAGGGCGGTATCGAATAGCCGTCGTAAAGCGCTGAATCCATCCGCACACCAAGACCACCCGGCGCATGAAACTGCGTGATCCGGCCTGGGCAGGGCGAGAAGTTCGGCAGTTTCTCGGCGTTGATGCGAACCTCAATCGCGTGACCGCGAATTTTCAGGTCTTCCTGTGTGAACGACATGGGTTCGCCAGCCGCCACAAGGATCTGTTCACGCACGAGGTCTTGGTCGAAAATCGCTTCTGTCACAGGGTGTTCGACCTGCAGACGGGTGTTCATTTCGATGAAGTAGAATTCGCCGTTCTCGTACAGGAATTCAATCGTACCAGCGCCGATGTAGTTGATATTGGCACAGGCATCCGCACAAATCTTACCGATCTTCGCGCGTTCTTCTGGAGTGATCGACGGGCCAGGGGCCTCCTCGAAGACCTTCTGGTGACGACGCTGCAGGGAACAATCGCGTTCGCCCAAATGCACAGCCTTGCCTTTACCGTCGCCGAACACCTGAATTTCGATGTGGCGCGGCGTGGTGAGGTACTTTTCAATGTAAACGTCAGGATTGCCGAAGTTCGACTTGCCCTCAGCACGCGCGGTTTGAAACGCGGATTTTATTTCGTCCGCGGAATTGGCGACTTTCATGCCCTTACCACCACCACCAGCCGTGGCTTTGATGATGACAGGGTAGCCGAATTCTTCGCCGATCTTCAGCGCGTCTTCAACGGTATCAACACCGCCTTCAGACCCTGGAACACACGGAACGCCAAGGGCTTTCATGGTGTCTTTGGCTGTGATTTTGTCGCCCATTGTGCGGATGTGTTCGGCTGTTGGGCCAATGAACGTCAGGCCGTGGTCTTCAACGATCTGCACGAATTGGGCGTTTTCGGACAAGAACCCATATCCAGGGTGAATAGCCTGCGCACCGGTGATTTCGCAGGCGGAAATCAGCGCCGGAAAGCTAAGGTAGCTTTGCGGAGACGGGGCAGGGCCGATGCAAACGGATTCATCCGCCATGCGCACATGCATGGCGTCTGCGTCGGCGGTGGAATGGACCGCAACGGACTTGATGCCCATTTCACGGCAAGCACGAATCACGCGCAGTGCAATTTCACCACGGTTCGCAATAAGGATTTTGTCAAACATGGCGGCGGCCTATTCGACGATCATCAACGGGGCGCCGAATTCAACGGGCGCACCATCTTCGACCAACAAACGCTTAACCGTGCCAGATTTAGGCGCTGGGATGTGGTTCATGGTTTTCATCGCCTCGATGATCAACAGCGTGTCACCTTCAGAAACCGTGTCGCCGACCTTAACAAAGGCATCGGCGTCTGGTTCAGGGGACATATAAACTGTTCCGACCATCGGGGATGTTACGGCTCCGGGCAGGCTGGCAGGGTCAGCGCTTGCCTCAGCCGTAGGGGCAGCTGCGGCAGCGGCAGGCGCTGCGGCGGCAACGGGTGCAGCAGCAGGCGCAGCGGCGGCCACTTGGGTCACGACTTGCGCGGGTTGTTGGCGGCTTACGCGCACGTTCAATGCGTCGTTTTCGCCGTATTCGCGTTTAACCTGCAATTCTGTCAGATCATTTTCGCGCAGCAGTTCTGCCAGTGCTTGAATAAAGCTGACATCTGAGTCGTGAGGCGTTTTTTTAGTCATTTTTCCCTCGGCGGTTGCCTGTCTTATAGCTCGTTTGCACAGGTTTAGCGCAAACGCTTCGTAAGTCCTACACCAAGGTTGCGAGGGTGGGAAGCGGGCGCTGCTTGGAAAATGACGTTAGGGAATTTGAGGCGCTATTCGCTTGATGTATCGGGAAGGGGGCCTTGCTGGGGCGTTTCAAGTTTTTCAGGCAGCATAATGATCCCGTAAGGTTTCAATGTGCGTTGTGCCGCAGATGCGCCGGTCGTGTCGAACTTTGGTTCAGCTTCGTCGTCTGGAAGGGATGCTTTGCTCACCAAACCAGTCTGTGATGGGCTCGCGGGGATCGGCAGCGGCACCTCAGGTGTTGGGTCGGTGGATGTTGCTTTGGCATCCGCGGGCGCTTGCCCATCTGCTTGTGCCTGGGGAGGTGCCGTCTGTTGTACCGAAGGCGCAGACACCTGACTTGCAGCTGTTGTGTTCTGAAATTCCATCTCAAGCTCCTGTTGCTAGAACGGAACCCCCACCAAGGATTGACCTAACGCGAGAAGTCTTAAGGAAGTATTGAATAGAACATTTGAGCTAACTTGCTCATAAAAAGTGCCGCGCTGACGGATCAACGCGGCACTTTATTCTAGTTTTTTGCGCCTTAGCTGCCGTTCATGCGGTTTTCGATCAAATCATCAACCACCGACGGGTCCGCAAGGGTCGATGTATCGCCCAATGCACCGAAATCATCCTCGGCAATCTTGCGCAGAATACGGCGCATGATCTTACCTGAGCGTGTTTTCGGCAGGCCCGGTGCCCACTGAATAAGGTCAGGCTTGGCGATTGGGCCGATCTCGGCACGAACCCACTTTTCAAGCTCCTTGCGCAGCTCATCTGACGGTTCTTGGTTATTCATCAATGTGACGTAGGCGTAGATACCTTGGCCTTTGATGTCATGTGGGTAGCCCACAACCGCGGCTTCAGCGACAGCGACATGTGCCACAAGTGCGGATTCGACTTCGGCGGTGCCCATACGGTGGCCAGAGACGTTAATCACGTCATCTACGCGGCCAGTAACCCAGTAGTCACCGTCTTCATCGCGTTTGCAGCCATCACCAGAGAAGTAGTAGCCAGCATAATCACCGAAGTAGGTTTTCTCGAAACGCTCGTGGTCGCCGTAAATGGTACGCATCTGACCTGGCCAGCTGTCGCCAATGCAGAGAACACCTTCGACATCGTTTCCATGAACGACATCGCCCGATTGCGGATCCAGCACGACAGGTTTGACGCCGAAGAACGGCTGCTGCGCTGCACCCGGTTTCAGAGTTGTTGCGCCAGGCAGGGGTGTCAGCATGTGACCACCCGTTTCCGTTTGCCAGAACGTATCAACGATTGGGCAATTTCCTTTGCCGACGACGTCGTTGTACCAGTTCCAAGCTTCAGGGTTGATCGGTTCACCAACAGAGCCGAGCAAGCGAAGGTCTGACAAGTCGTGCTTTTCGACCCATTCGTTGCCAGCACCCATTAGTGCACGGATTGCAGTTGGCGCTGTGTAGAATTGGTTGACCTTGTGCTTTGCACAGACTTCCCAGAAGCGACCTGCGTCAGGGTAGGTTGGCACGCCTTCAAACATGATCGTTGTCGCGCCGTTGGCCAATGGACCATAGACGATGTAGCTGTGGCCTGTGACCCAACCAACATCAGCGGTACACCAGAACACATCGCCATCATGATAATCGAATGTGTATTGATGGGTCATGGACGCATAAACGAGGTAGCCACCAGTTGTGTGGACGACGCCCTTAGGTTGGCCAGTTGAACCAGATGTGTAGAGAATGAACAGCGGATCTTCGGCGTTCATTTCTTGTGGCTTTTGGTAGTCGTCCGCTTCAAGCAACATATCGTTGTAGTTATAGTCGCGATCCGTCCAAGTGGTCTGTTCGCCTGTGCGTTTGACCACGAGGCATTTGACGCTTTCTTTGCAGTGCAGCAGGGCCGCATCCGCGTTTGATTTCAAAGGGGTAGAGCGGCCGCCGCGTGGGGCATGGTCGGCTGTAATGACCACTTTGGCGTCAGATCCATTGATCCGCGCACCCAGAGCATCCGCAGAGAACCCAGCGAAAACGATGGAGTGGATCGCGCCGATACGCGCGCAAGCCAGCATCGCATAGGCAGCTTCAGGGATCATCGGGAGATAAAGAACAACGCGGTCGCCCTTAGAAACACCCAGTGATTGAAGAATGTTGGCCATTTTACAAACGTGAACCTGCAGCTCAGCGTACGTGATGTGCATGGATTCGGTTGTGTTTGGATCGTCCGGTTCCCAGATGATCGCCGTTTGGTCGCCGCGTGTTTCAACATGACGATCCACACAGTTGGCAGACACGTTCAGCGTGCCGTCTTCAAACCATTTGATGTCCACATTACCAGGCTCGAAGGATGTGTTTTTAACCTTTGTGTAAGGCTTGATCCAATCGACGCGCTTGCCGTGCTCTCCCCAGAACGTATCCGGATCATTGATGCTCTGCTCATACATCGGGCCATAGTTTTCGGCAGTGATGTGAGCGTTGGCAATGGTTTTGGCGGAAGGGGGGTAGGTCTTTGGCATGGGGGCATCCCTCGTTTGGGTTGGGGTCTGATGCGGCAACTATGTTGTCGCTTGGTTCACGTCTGGAACCGGATCAGCCCGAAAGTGGTATAAAGAGTAGGGCAGGGGCCGTTAGGCCCCCGCTAAAATATCAGATCGCGAGGTACTTTGAACGCAGAGCCTCGTCTTCGAGAACCTCAGTCGCGGAACCGTCGTAGACGACCTTACCGATGTCAAGTATCACAGCGCGGTCTGCAAGCTTAAGCGCGGCAACCGCGTTTTGCTCAACGATGATGGTCGTGATGCCTTGGTCGCGGATCAATTGCAATGTTTTCGCGATTTCCTGAACGATAACAGGCGCCAGACCTTCATAGGGCTCGTCCAGAAGCAGGATTTTGATGTCCCGGCAAAGGGCGCGGGCGATGGCCAACATCTGCTGCTCACCACCAGAAAGCGTGACGCCTTCTTGGTTACGGCGTTCTTTCAAGCGCGGGAACAATTCGTATACGCGCTCGATAGACCAACCATGTGGCGGTGCGATCTGTGCGAGCTTGAGGTTTTCTTCAACCGTCAGGCCAGGAATGATCGAACGATCTTCCGGCACGAGCTGAATACCAGCCTGTGATGCCTGCCAAGCCTTCATTTCGTGAACTGGCTTGTGGTCGAGCCAAATTTCACCGTGGTTCAGCTGTGGGTCATCCATGCGGGCGAGGGCACGCAGAGTGGATGTTTTACCAGCACCGTTACGTCCCAGAAGCGCGAGGATTTCGCCTTCGTGGATGTCAAAGCTAACGCCCTGAACGATGTAGCTTTCGCCGTAGTAGGCTTCCATGTTCCAAACTGACAAGAACTTGGTAGACGTGGCCGCCATGTTGCGGTTCTTGTCGAATTTGCTGTCGGTCTCGAGGTGTTCAACGTGTGTCATATGATATTCCTTAGACCTGAGCTTCGCCGAGGTACGCTTCACGTACTTTCGGGTGGCCTTTGATGTTGTCAGGCGTGTCTTCGACCAGCGGCATACCCTGCGCAAGCACGGTGATGCGGTCAGCAAGCGAGAACACAACGTTCATGTCGTGCTCGATGATTGCCATTGTCAGTCCGCGTTCCTTGCGGATGGTCTTGAGCAACTCGATGGTGTTTTCCGTGTCAGCACGGGCCATACCAGCGGTTGGTTCATCTAGAAGCAGAAGGCGAGGTTCTTGCACCAAGCACATCGCCATCTCAAGGCGACGCTTATCACCACGTGACATGGACGATGCAGTCATCTCACGCTTATCAAGCATGTTGACTTCGGCCAGCATCGATTCCGCTTTTTCGATCATGTCCTTCTCATGACGCACGCTTTCGATGGCGTGCATCCGAAAGGCCCCGTCGCGCTTTGCGAAACATGGGATAAGCATGTTTTCCATCACGGTCAGGTCAGCGAAGATTTCCGGTGTTTGGAACACGCGCGAAATGCCCATCTGGTTGATCTCGTGTGGCTGACGACCCAGAACGGATTGGCCATCGAAAACGACCGAACCGGAGTCTGGGATCAACTTGCCAACCAGCACGTTGAGGAGGGTGGATTTACCGGCCCCGTTCGGGCCGATAATTGCGTGGCAGGTGTTTTCTACCACATCGAGGTTTACGTCGCCCAAAGCTTGCAGGCCACCGAAGCGTTTATTGACGCCTTTGACTGAGAGTATTGCCATTGTTTGTCTCCTTATTCCGCAGAAGTGCTTGCGGAGTTGTCGGTGGTGTCAGTTGTCTTCTTCTTACGACCAAAGCGTGCAGAGACGCGCTGTGCGCCTTCAACAAGGCCGCCTGGCAGGAAGATAACAACAAGCATGAAAACGATACCAAGGGTGAAGTGCCACTGCTTGCCTACGAAGATGTAAGCAAATTCAACGACTACGTCTTCCAAGCCATCAGGGAGCATCGCGAACCACTGGTGCAGAACGTCTTTGTTGATCTTGGACAGGATGTTTTCCATGTACTTGATCGAACCAGCACCAAGGACGGGGCCAATCAACGTACCGGCACCACCGAGAATGGTCATGATTACGATTTCACCAGACGCGGTCCAGAACATACGCTCAGGTCCAACTTGGGTATCCATTGCAACCATCAGGCCACCAGCAAGACCAGCATACATGCCAGAGATGACAAAGGCGTACAGTGTGTAAACTTTAGGTGTCAGGCCCGTGTAGTTCATGCGGTTTTGGTTAGACTTAACCGCACGAAGCATGATGCCGAATGGGCTGCGGAAGATGCGGATCGACAGGTAGAAGGCGACGATCATGGCGAATGCCGCGATGTAGTAGCCAAGGTTGAATGTGAACACCCAGTTGCCGATGCCCAGCTCGAACGAGTTGCCCATCTCGGCGCCAAACAAGTTTGCGCGTCCGATGCTGCCATCCGTTGGGCCACCAATCAGCGGGTTGTCTGTGTTCTTGATCTGCAGACCTGTTTCACCACCAGTGATCGGTGTCAAAACAGAGTAGGCCATCGCGAAGGACATCTGAGCAAACGCAAGCGTCAGGATCGAGAAGTAGATACCAGAGCGTCGCAAAGAGATCTTGCCAATAGCCCAAGCAAATACACCACCGACTATGATCGCAAACAAAATGGCCGGGATAACGTTCAGTGTGAACAGTTTCAGTGACCAGATCGCAGCGTAGGAACCCACACCCAGAAAGGCGGCGTGACCAAAGCTGAGGTAGCCAGTAAGGCCAAACAGGATGTTAAAGCCGATTGCGAGGATCCCGAAGATTACGAAACGCTGCATCAAGTCGGGGTAACCCGCGTTGAACTGCGCCATCGCGGAACCTTCAGGGAAGGGGTTTAGGATGAAAGGGGCAAAGATAACCAACCCGATAACGACGAGAAACAGTGTCGTGTCTTTGGCTGCCAATCCGAACATGCCACCCTTTGAGGAGCTGGCCGGAGCGGCAATTGGTGTCTGTGTTGTTTGATCGGTCATGATTAGTCCTCCATCACGCCTTTGCGACCCATCAAGCCACGAGGGCGGATCAGCAGGATCGCGATTGCGACCACGTAAATGATAATTTGGTTGATGCCTGGCAGCAGGTTAACGACACCTGGCATAGACGCGAAGCTTTCGATGATACCGAGCACGAAGCCGGCTAAAACAGCACCAGGCAAAGAGCCCATACCGCCAACAACAACAACAACGAAGCTAAGAACCAACCAGTCCATACCCATCGTGTAGGCAGGGGAAACGATTGGCGCGTACATCACGCCGGCAATACCGGCCACGGCGGCAGCAAGGCCGAACATGAACGTAAAGCGCTTGTCGATGTCGATGCCCAGCAAGCCAACCGTTTCACGGTCAGCCATACCTGCGCGAACAACCATACCGAAGGTTGTGAACTGCAAGAAGGCGAAGACGGCTGCGATAATCGAAGCGGAGAAGAAGAAGTATACCAAGCGCCACATCGGGTAGACGATTGCGTTCGGTCCGTAGCCAAGCCAGACGCCGAAATCCACACGACCAGAAAGCGCTTCTGGGGCAGGGGTCTGAATTGGGTTCGCACCAAAGTAGTACTTGATGACTTCGCCCATAACGATCGCAAGACCGAAGGTCACAAGGATCTGGTCAGCGTGTGGGCGTTTGTAGAAGTGTTTGATCAAACCGCGTTCCATGACGAAACCAATCAGGATCATTACCGGAATAGAGACCAAAATGGCGAGCGGAACGGCCCAATCCATAATCGCAGCACCTGCGGCCTCGCCAAACCAATCCTGCATGTAGAACACATCCACTTCGAGAGGATTACCGAGGAAGTCAGTGCGCGTTTCGTCAACAACCTTGTGGGATGAAGACAAAATTTTGGATGTAACAACGGCGCAGAAGGCGCCCATCATGAACAGCGCACCGTGTGCGAAGTTCACAACGCCAAGCGTGCCGAAGATGAGGGTCAAACCAAGGGCAATCAACGCATAAGCGGACCCCTTGTCTAGACCGTTGAGAATTTGAACGATGATCTGGTCCATGGACGTGGCCTCGGTTCGGGGAAATAGGAAATGTGAGTAGGGGGTGCAGCAGTGGGGGTGGACGCGCAGCCAAGGCCGCGCGTCCGGATTGTTTTACAAAGTCGCTTACGCGCCGTTGTTACACTCACCGAGAGTGGCTTCTGCGCCGCCCATCTGTGGGTGTGCTGGATCGTACATAACCTGATCAACAGGTGTAACTTCCACAACTTCGAGAAGGTCGAACTCGGACTCTGGGTTCTCTTTACCCTTCACGACGAGAACGTCTTTGAAGCACTGGTGGTCGTCGCCACGGTAAAGTGTCTTACCGTTGCCCAAACCGTCGAATTCATAGTCTTCGAGAGCTTCAGCAACCGCACAAGGTGCGAAAGAGCCAGCACGTGTAACAGCATCCGCATACAGAAGTGTCTGAACGTATGTTGTGTGTGCAGCCTGGGATGGTGGGAAGCCGTACTTCGTACCGAAGGAACGAACGAACGCCTGAGAACCTTCATCCTGCAAGGACCAGTGCCAGTTTGTGGAACCGAAGATGCCCTTAACGTTTTCGCCCGCACCACGCGCCATGAGGCGGGAGTACAGTGGAACAACGATTTCGAAGTTCTGGCCGTTTGCCTGAGCTTCGCGCAGACCGAACTGAACAGCGGATGTCAAAGAGTTGATCATGTTGCCGCCGTAGTGGTTCAGAACCAGAACGTCAGCACCGGAGTTCAAAACCGGAGCAACGTAGGAAGAGAAGTCAGTCTGTGTAAGAGGTGTCTTAACAGAGTTAACAGTTTCCCAACCCATGGCTTCTGTGGAGGCACGGATGGCTTCCTCAGTTGTGTAGCCCCAGTTGTAGTCAGCTGTCAGGTGGTATGCCTTACGGTCTGTACCGTACTGAGCTGCAAGAACAGGCGCGAGAGCCGCACCAGTCATGTAAGAGTTGAAGAAGTGACGGAAACCGTTGGCCTTCTTGTCCTTACCAGTTGTGTCGTTGGAGTGCGTAAGGCCAGCCATGAAGATGACGCCAGCTTCTTGACACAGAGCCTGAACAGCAACAGCCACACCGGAGGATGAACCACCAGTAATCATGATTGCGCCGTCTTTTTCGATCATGGAACGTGCAGAAGCGCGCGCCGCGTCGGATTTGGTCTGTGTGTCACCAGTTACGTACTTAACTTCGCGACCCAAGATGCCTGTACCGTCCAGAACTTTGGAAGAGAACGTGTTCAGCATGCCGCCGTCGCCGCCACCGTTCAGGTGCTCGACTGCCAGCTCATAAGCGCGCAGTTCGTCTGCACCCTCATCAGCGTATGGGCCTGTCTGTGGAACGTTGAAACCAAGTACGACTTCAGAGTCGCCTGGAGCGTTGGTAAAGCCAGCGTGGCCATCAGCGCGCAGATAAGTTGGCAGTGTCAGGCCAGCACCAGCAACGGCACCAGTCTTCAGTACACCACGACGTGTAAAGTTTGATTTGGACATTTAATCCTCCCTAGAGTGATACAGCGATCTTACGACCTTGGGCCTCCCGCCCGGCTGCACATGCTTTTAGTAGCCTGCTTAATAGACGGGCATTTTGAAAACTTGACAATAAGGTCTCGGGTTAATTGCAAAGTTTTGTAAAGACATCGACGCGGCAAAGCAGTAAGTTGTAAATAAATTATCTACACACTGCAGAAACATTATGAATTTGCTTAGGAAAATTTAATGCCGGATAGGGTTTTGACGGGGACTAGAGCGCGTAATCGCAGGCTTGATTTGGGGTTGCGTCAGGCAACTGTCGCTAAAGTTGTGGGGATTTCAGGGTCCTATTTGAACCTGATTGAACACAACCGCCGCAGAATCGGCGGAAAATTGTTAACTGATCTCGCACGTGTACTAGAAATCGATGCAGCCCTTCTTTCTGACGATACCACGGACGCCATTTTGTTGCCGATCAAAGAAGCTGCAGCGGCATTCCCTGAAGCGATCGTAGAGGATGCCCGCGCGGAAGAACTGGTGTCCCGCTTTCCGGGATGGGCGGCCTTGGTCGCCGCACAGCGTCGCCGTATCGCGCAACTTGAAGAACGTACTGAAGCGCTCAGCAACAGGTTGGCCCATGACAGCCAAATCGCCAATTCACTGCATGAAGTTATCTCAACTGCGACGGCGATCCGATCAACGGCGAGCATTCTTGCCGAAACACCGGATCTGGATCGCGAATGGCAAGCCCGCTTTCACACCAACATCGACACGGACTCGGCGCGGTTGGCCCAAAGTAGTCAGGCATTGTTGGGGTTCTTGGATATGGAGATGGAGGCAGGTGATACCGAAACTGAATCCGCGATGGAGCAGGTGGAAGCAAAGATGGCGGAGTCCTCATTTTACTTTGCCGGTATTGATAAGGGGGAAGAACCGGATTTTGGTGATGTGGGTGATCCAGCGGCACAGTTGATTTTGCAAGATTGGGCCAGCCTCGCCAGAAAAGACGCCGAACGCTTACCACTTGATGCCTTCAGTCAAGCCGCCCACGCAACGGCACATGATCCAGCCCGCTTAGCTGCAAGGTTTGATGTGCCGCTAGATATGGTCTTTCGGCGGCTCGCGCATTTGCCAAGCGACAAGGACCATCCGTTGATGGGGTTGGCCGTTTGTGATGCGGCTGGCGTGGTAACGTTTCAAAAGCCGGTGTTGGACTTCCGCCTTCCACGGTCTGGCGCAGCTTGTCCGCTCTGGCCGCTTTATCAGGCGTTGACCCAACCGGGTAGGGCGATACGTCGCGTTGTGCGTCTTCCTGGCGCAGCGCATACGCCTTTTGAATGCTTCGCGATTGCAACGCCTGTTGGTGATGCGTCCTTTTCATCAGAGCCACGCGTGATAGCAACAATGCTGGTGCGTCCGGCACGAAATGAAGAGCTTCCCGATGTTGTCGGGCCGGGGTGTCGTGTGTGTACCGTGAAAGAGTGTTCCAGCCGCAGGCATCCGAGCCTTGTCTAGTACCGCGAGTCTTTGACTTCGCGGTAAGTTAACGCGATAGTTAAACTGTCCGGTCTAGGGGGGAGCTTAGAGCGTGACATTTCAGACCTTTGGGAGGGTATGACAATATGGGCCAACGTGTCCTTCTTATCGAAGATGAACCAAACATTATCGAAGCGGTCAGCTATATCCTGAGTAAGGATGGCTGGACGGTTCATACGCATTCTGACGGTGAAACGGCGATGGAAAAGGTGATGCAAGGCGTCCCTGATCTGATTATTCTCGATGTGATGCTGCCTGGACGATCGGGCTATGACATTCTTCGTGACCTGAAGGCCCAAGAAACAACGGCGGATGTTCCTGTCATGATGCTCACGGCGAGGGGCCAAGCCAAAGATCGCGAAATGGCGATTGATCTTGGGGCGACGCGGTTCATGACGAAACCATTCTCAAATGCCGAAGTGCTGGAAAGCGTTCGCGCACTGGTCACGCCGTAACGCGGTGGGGACAGCGATATGAGCAAACCCAAACGTACCGAATTCCTCGAGCGCAGCAGCTATCGCCAACGTCGCATCCGTGACGGTGCACGCCTCTTGCCAATCATTGCGTTGGTGTTGATGGTCTTGCCGTTGATGTGGCCGCGCAACGCACCTGAGCAAAGTCTGACAAGCAGTGGAATTATATATATTTTTTTCCTTTGGATGCTGTTGATCGTATGCGCATACGCGTTGTCGCGTGTGTTACGTCTCAGCGATCCGGTTCGTGACGAAGAGGCGCGCACGCCGCGTGGCGGCGAATGATTTCGTTTAACCTGCTAGTCTTTGTGTCACTGGCTTATGTGGCGTTTTTGTTTTTGGTGGCCTTTGCCGCTGAACGCCGCGCTGCGCAGGGCAAAACCGGATGGCTGCGGTCCTCTACAATCTACACACTGTCGCTGAGCATCTATTGCACCGCGTGGACATTTTACGGCGCGGTTGGATATGCCGCGCGATCTGGCCTTGAATACCTGACGATCTACCTTGGGCCGACGTTGGTGATGATTGGGTGGTGGTGGCTGGTGCGCAAATTGGTGCGCATCGGACGCACGCAACGCCTTACGTCTATCGCTGACCTGATTTCGTCCCGATACGGCAAGTCGACGGTGTTGGGCGTTATGGTAACAGTCCTCGCGATTGTCGGAACGACACCTTATATTGCTCTGCAACTTCAATCTGTTACGCAATCCATCGGAGTTTTTGCGGCCAGCAGTGGTGAAACATGGCTACCACGCGACCTGAATAGCGCGGCAATGTGGGTCGCGGTGGGGCTGGCGGTGTTCACGGTCGCATTTGGTACGCGAAATC
The DNA here is from genome assembly GCF_001187845.1 of Octadecabacter temperatus. Lineage (NCBI taxonomy): Bacteria > Pseudomonadati > Pseudomonadota > Alphaproteobacteria > Rhodobacterales > Roseobacteraceae > Octadecabacter > Octadecabacter temperatus. The sequence goes on from NZ_CP012160.1 coordinate 1,135,195, forward strand.
TAGACGCCCATGAACGTCACCACGGGATCGTTCTGGCCATCGCTGTTGAGGCCGTGGTGAAGCTGTTTGCGCTTTTGGCGGTTGGTATTTTCGTCGTCTGGGGCATCGCCGGCGGGGTCGGGCCGACACTGGACCTTATCGATGCGTCAGCACAATCACAGTGGCGGCCGATTTCAGGGCGCTGGATCGGTCTAATTTTCGTCTCTGCCGGTGCATTCCTTTGTTTGCCGCGGATGTTTCAAGTTTTGGTCGTTGAAAACTCTGACGAACGCGCGCTGGGCACCGCAAGCTGGGCATTTCCGGCCTATCTGTTGTTGATGAGCCTGTTTGTCGTGCCGATCGCCGTCGTCGGGCTTGATCTGATGCCAGAAGGCGCGAACCCTGACTTGTTCGTGGTGACACTGCCCCTTAGCGAGGGGCGGCAGGGCCTTGCGATCTTGTCTTTCCTTGGCGGCTTTTCATCTGCGACATCCATGGTGATCGTAGCGACTTTGGCCTTGGCGACGATGGTGTCCAACCACATCATTGTACCGAGCTGGTTGAACGCCCGCACGCCGGGGGCGGTGGTGTCAGGTGACGTGCGGCGCGTGGTCGTGATCTCACGGCGTATTTCCATTGGGATGATCTTGGCGTTTGGCTACATTTACTTCCGCTTGTCTGGGGGCGGCACGGCATTGGCGGTTATCGGGCTCGTGTCCTTTATGGGCGTTGTGCAGGTGCTGCCTGCGATGATTGGCGGCGTATTTTGGCGCGGGGCCAATCGATGGGGGGCAGGTGCTGGTCTTTTGGTCGGGTTTACAGTCTGGGCATGGACCAGTTTCTTGCCGAGCTTCGGGGTTGATGCTGCGATTTCCCAATCCGTATTCGAGAACGGGCCATTCGGGATCGGCTGGCTTCGCCCACAGGCACTGTTTGGCGTCACTGGGATGGACCCGTTCGTGCACGCGTTGTTCTGGTCGATATTCCTGAACACCACCTCGTTTATGGTGGTTTCCATCCTGACATTCCCGAACCCGTTGGAACGTTTGCAGGGGGCGCAATTTGTGAATGTGTTTGATTATTCAAGCGGTGCGCGCACGTGGTCACAATCGGCGGCACAAGCCGAAGACCTGTTGGTCATGGCGCAGCGTATCCTTGGTGGATCCGTAGCGCAGGAAACATTTAGGGCAGAAGCAAAATCTCAAGGTAAAGTCGGGTTCTTGCCGGATGTGACACCTGATTTTATTGGACGCTTAGAGCGTGAATTATCCGGTTCCGTCGGCGCGGCCACGGCACACGCGATGATCGGTCAGTTGACCGAAGGTACGATGGTGTCCGTTGAAGACCTTATTGCGGTGGCGGATGAAACCGCGCAAATCATGGAATATTCCAACGAATTGGAAGCCAAAAGCGCTGAGCAAGAACGTACCGCACGCGCCCTTCTTGAGGCCAATGAAATGTTGACGGCGCTGTCGATCCAGAAGGATGCGTTCCTAAGCCAGATCAGCCACGAACTGCGCACGCCAATGACGTCGATCCGATCATTTTCGGATATTTTGCGAGACGGCGAAGTTGAGGACGATGCGCGTAAACGCTTTGCAGGAATTATACACGAAGAATCCAACCGCTTGACCCGTTTGCTGGATGACTTGCTGGACCTTGGTGTTCTGGAAAGCGGGCAGGTGCAGTTGAATTTGGGGCAGGGCAGTTTGGCGGACGTATTGGACCGCGCGGTGATTGCGTCCGGCGCGGATACTGGGAAGCTCAAGATCATGCGCAAGCCTGCAAACGAGGCTGTTGTCGTGAACACCGATCTAGACCGACTGGCGCAGGTGTTCATTAATCTCATCAGCAATGCCGCAAAATACTGCACGTCGGAAACGCCACAGTTGCGGATCATTGTACGTGAAATCGGGGGCGAAACGGTTGTCGATTTTTGCGACAATGGCGAAGGCATCCCAAACGAGAGCCAATCCATGATTTTCGAGAAATTCTCGCGGCTTGAAGACGAAGGAAAGGCGGGGGGCGCGGGTCTAGGGCTTGCGATTTGCCGTCAAATTATGGGCGCGCTTGGGGGGGATGTTACGTACCTTCCAGGCCAAGGCGGTGCAGCGTTTCGGGTGACGCTGCCACAAACGCAAGCCTTGGCGGCACAATAGTGAAAACTTTGTTGTGTTGTTAGGGTGTTGGTAACCACACCGCCCCTACAAAGAGCCATGAGTTTTGACAAAAGGCAGCCCTGATGGACGCGGTAAATCCGATCCTGGCCCACAAACTTGGGCACTCGCAACCGGTTGCGTCCGAGCAAGCTGAAAGTGCGACGTCGCCCACGCGACAGATGCGCCGTGCGCTGGGGCGCGCCGCAGACAATGCTGTCGGCTTATCCGCGTCCGTTCTAGGGATTTCTGAAGAAGCGATGGATGCGGAAAGCCTTATCGCAGACGGGCCTGACGGATGGATCGTATTGGGGCTGCGTACCGGAGACGCCGCAGGCTTGTCGGGCCTATTTCTAATGGATCAACCTTTGCGATCCGCATTGATCGAAATGCAAACGATGGGTAGTTTGCTCCCCTTGGCGGAAACGCAGCGTGCTGTCACACGCACGGACGCGGTGATGACGGTCCCATTTGCTGCAAACCTGCTTGCCGAATTAGGAGAGGTCGAATTTGGCACACCAGATTTTAACATGGCCGCGTATGACATAGGCCCTGTCGAAAATCTGCGCACGGCTGGGCTGGTTATGATGCAAGGCCAATATCGCGTCTGGCGGGTCACGGTTCAATTGGGCGGGGGGGAAGCACAAGGTGAGATGATGATCGCGTTACGCCCCCAAAGCGACAACGCCCCGCAACCCGTTGAAGACTCAAATGCGTGGTCAACGAACCTGCGCGACGCCTTGGATGACGCGCCCGCCGATCTGGATGCAGTTCTTTCCAAAATGACTTTGCCCATCGGCAAGATTGACGCGTTCGAAGTGGGGCAGGTGGTGCAACTGGCCGGAACAACCGTTGGGTCCGTCACGCTGACTGGGCCGGGCGGTGAAAAGGTTGCAACGGCGCGTCTGGGGCAGGTGGCAGGTAAACGGGCCGTGCGGATTGAGGATGCTCAAGTTGATATGCAGGACGCCCCGCCGAAACTGGCGCCTGTTCAACAGTTTGTCGAAACCGCGAAGGAACCGAACCCGACTTCGTCGGATTTGGTCGATAGTTAAATCGGTTTAGCTGCCTGCTAGGGCGTTCAGCTGTCCGCGCATCATCGACAAATCATAGCCGTTTTGCGCGGCGGTTTGCATGATCTCATCAGTGTCACGCTTTCCAGCTTGACTAAGCGCCCAAACGATTGTGCTGCGCGTACCGGATGCACAGTAGGCGAGAACTGGACCTTTTGCCTGTGAACAGGCGTCTTGCTGTTGGGCTGCCAAGTCAACTGATAGCGTTGCGTGCGTGACGGGCAGAACCACAAGTTCAATCCCAGCTGCAGTTGCGGCCGCTTGCATCGCGTCCACTTGATGGGACGGCGGGATTTCAGAACACGGGCGGTTGTTGATAATGGTCGTAAACCCAAGCGCAGCGATCGCAGGTAAGTCCTGCGGGTCAATCTGTGGGGAAACGGCGTAGTCGGGGGTCAGTTGGCGTATATCCATACCCCGATTTAATACCTGTCGCGGCGCAGGTCTAGCCCGACAAGTCACTAATCGAACCACGCAACGCCAGATTGATGCGTTTGGGGGCTTTCCCTTTTTCGCTCAGGCCGCCATTCTGTTAACCAAAGTGGGGCGGCGGTTTCATAGGCCCGCTGGATAAGGATGTGGCATGGCGCGTTTGGTGCGGTTTCGAGTTATAGACGGCATAGCCGTCGTCACGCTGGACGCGGCCCCTGTGAATGCGCTTTCGGCACCGTTGCGGGCAGGCCTATGGGAAGTCTTCAAACGCATTGACGCAAACCCAGATATCAAAGCGGCCGTGTTAATGGCTGCGGGGCGTATGTTTTCAGCAGGCGCTGACATTCGTGAGTTTTCCAATCCAGCAAGTGAGCCGTCCTTGTCGCAGTTGTGTAACCACATCGAAGCCTGTTCCAAACCTGTCGTCGCAGCATTCCATGGCCAAGCATTAGGCGGTGGGGCGGAACTGTTGCTTGCAGCGCATTACAGGCTCGCGTCACCGGATGCGCGGTTTGGACTGCCAGAAGTCGCGCTGGGCCTTGTTCCTGGTGCAGGTGGTACCCAGCGGCTGCCACGCCTTATTGGGGCCGAACGCGCGCTTCAGTTGATGGTGTCCACTAGCTCGATTGAGGCCGGCGTCGCGCACCGTGTCGGACTGGTGGACGGGATCGTTCAAGGGGACCTCGGGTCTGGCGCTATTGCGTTCGCAAACAACTTGGTTGCGCGCGAGCAAGGCCCAAGATCAACGCGAGCAAATCGGACACATTTTCAAGACGTGCGGGCCCATGCTGCCGCGATTGCGCACGCACGTGAGAGTTTAAAGGACAACCCGCTTAACGCGCCTGAAAGGGTGGTCGATTGCGTTGAGGTTGCGGCCTTGCTGCCGTTTGACGCGGGGTTGGCATTTGAAGCCGACGCATTTGCGCGCTGTCTTGAACATCCACAATCTGTCGCATTGCGTCATGTTTTCATGGCGGAACGCAAGGTCGACAATGCCTTGCTTGAGAAGGACGATGGCGTTTTCCGCCCCGTCGTACCGATGGGCAAAGCGGTGGCAAACCGGTTGCGTAAAGCGTTTCTTAAGGCTGCGGAAAACCTTGTAGATAACGGCGCAAACGAGGCTGACGTTGACGGCGCAATGGTCGCTTACGGATTTCGAAAAGGGCCGTTTGGCGGCAGAACGAAAACCGAAAGTAATTCCAACGTTGAGCGCAAATTGATCGCAGCGCTTCTTGTTGAAGGCGCGGCCTGTGTTGATGAAGGTGCAGTTCAGCGGCCCTCAGACATCGATGCAATCGCGGTTCACGCGATCAGTTTTCCGCGCCGAAAAGGTGGTCCGATGCGTGCTGCGCAAACGCTTGGGCTTATCAGCTTACGCAAAGACATGCGGGTTTGGGCGCAAGACAGCGATAACTGGGCTGTACCGGATCTGCTGGATGACGCGATCAAAGACGCGGGCGGCTTTGACGCGATCTTGCGATCTTAGGCGAGGATCACGCCGACAACGACGCACATCAGGCCGATCACGGACAACAGGAATGATCCTAAGTTCAGGGGAAGCACAGCCTGAACTTTCGCACGCAACTCTTCATCGTTGGTCGCCTCGCGTTTGGCGCGTCGCACTTTCAGGATGCTCAGAATAATTCCGACAAGGCCAATCACCGAAATGACGGCGCCAATGCTGATGAGTAGGTCCATTTGCGTCTCCTGTTTTCCAGACATCGGGTACCGCGCCCACGCGCTGCACGCAACCGCTTGCCGCGCGGCGCTGGGAGGGTTAGGGAAGGGGCCGATCCAACCTAAATGAGGCCCGATATGTCTGACACTTCCACCGATGCAAGCTACCGCGTAACCGCAGACGAATTGCGCCAGTTCGTTGAACGGATTGAACGTTTGGACGCCGAGAAAAAAGACCTTGCCGAGCAGCAAAAAGAAGTGATGGCAGAAGCCAAGGGTCGTGGTTACGACACCAAAGTCATGCGCAAAGTGATCGCACTGCGCAAGCGTGACAGCGATGACATCGCCGAAGAAGAAGCGGTGTTGGAAATGTATAAAGAAGCGCTTGGCATGTAATCGTCCCAAAGGGGACGTTTAACATTCAGGCTATTCAGAGGGTCACGTGACCCTCAATCAAGATATTCGTATGGCCACCGATCTTGATGTCACCTTCGGGTGTCGGAAGGACATGTACGCGGCCGCTACGCCCTATCTTGGTCCCTTGTGCCACCATATAGGGGTCGTTCGCGCGTCCTAGTTGTTGGAACCAATGGGCAAGCGCGGCGTTCAGTGATCCGGTAATCGGATCTTCCTTAATGCCGTACAACATTCCGAACATTCGCACCTCATAGTTGGTTGGTCGGCCGTCCGGGTGGGCCGCAATCAACCCGAGCGCGACATTTTCAGTCTGGCCAAGAGCGTCCATATCGATCGCGAGAATTTCACGCGCCTCAGCCATTTCGATGACATGCCATTCGGGGCCATTGTTCAAGACGGCAGCGCCACGAACCTGCGCTGGATCAAGGTCGAACTGGCCTAATAAACGGGTCAAAATATCGTCGGGCATCGGTGAGATCGTGGTCGGTGGGGCGACAAAGGCGGGCACATCACCTGTTAGGTCAATTTCGACCAGACCGACACCGCAGTTTTGTACGATCTTGCCTGTGATCTTAGGGCTGTTTCCTGCCGCCAACCAGCATTGCGCAGTTCCCAATGTGGGGTGGCCTGCAAACTTCATTTCCCGTGAGACTGTGAAAATTCGAATGTCGTAATCCGCATCAGGGTCGCTCGGAGGGCAAACAAATGTCGTCTCAGCCAGATTGGTCCAACGCGCAAAGGCCTGCATTTCATCGTCGCTAAGCCCGTCACCGTCCAATACGATCGCCAGCCCGTTGCCACCGGTTGGGGTCGTGCTGAAAACGTCGCACTGCATGAATGCGCGGGATTTTGGGTTACGATCACGGGCCAATGAAATTCACACCTTCCATGCTGACGATCCGGTCAATATCTTCGTCATAATTCGCCGTCAGCTGGTCCACGGTTTCTTCCGTCCAACCTGGGATGTCGATTTCGTCCTCGATTTCATCTTCCAGCGCGTATTTCTCTAAGAACGCCGCAATGATACGCCGCTTTTGCTGTTCGGTCTGGGGAGGGTTGGCCTTTAGATAAGTGACGAAATGTTTCATGCCATCAGCGCTCATGATGGCACTGAGAAGGTCAAACCCGCCGGTAATTTTGGTGAGGGGATCAACGCCGCCCAGCTCACGAATAAGCTGCGCCCAGATAAGCGGGGTGTCCTCATTGCACCAAACCGTCAGGCTGGCGCGTGGCAATATATTGCGGATCCGCGCAATCAGATCAGACCAACGCAAATCGAGTGGAGCGATCCCGTTCATGAAGTTGTTGAAGCTCGTTGTATTGCTGTCCCCGAATGTCTCGGGAATGAACGTCGCTGGATTGCGAAGACCGATAAAAATTTCAATATCATCGTCCGGAAACAGGTCCGAAAGGCCGTGAAGCTTCTGTTCGGCGAGCGTGTAGAAAATACCGTCCTCAAATACACGCCGATGCACGCACATAAACTGAGCATGGCTCATTACAACGCGGTTGCATTGTTCATCGTCAAGAATCGCATCCATCAAAATTTCGCGAGTATCGCTCGCGGGTTGTTGCCCATCAAGCGCTTGAATTGTTTCACGAATCAGACGTCTGTACTTGCCGGGTCCGGGAACCTTCACGCCCTGTTCGGCGAATGTTTCAGCATTCTTAAGGACAGACTTAAGTAGGCGGTCCTGATCCGTACAATTCGCACCGATGTGATAAACAATCTGCATTAATTCCGCGCCTGACATCGTTGTGAAATGTTGTTTTTCAGACCTTATGCTCGATTTATCACTAGTGGAACCGCTCTTGATGCAAATTTCTGTTCAGACCCTCTTGCGCGAACCCAAAAGGTTCCTTAAAGCAGCGCCCAGTGCCCCTATAGCTCAGCTGGTAGAGCAACTGATTTGTAATCAGTAGGTCCGCGGTTCGAGTCCGTGTGGGGGCACCATTTCACTCATGAATATCAAAGAGCTTACTGTAGCTCGCGCTTTGGCTGCTATTGCTGGAGTTGGTCCTGCAAACGGCATGAGGGTATGGGGGCACATCTTGTACGGCCCTGTGGTGCCTCGATTCTGATGTCATCGTGGCTCCCGCAGTTGGCACCAATTACTTAAACCATTTTCGATTTTCAACCTATCCAAAATTTCTACTCTAGGGGGAAAATATTACTGGGTGCGACCTTGCTTCTAAGCGATCTATGCCTGATAAATTTCTAATAAGTATAATTAAGACGGACATGGGCGCGTAAGTATATGAAACACCTTTTTCAGGTAGCCATGATCTTGCTTCTGAGCATTTGGTCAAGTTCGACTCTGGCGACCCCTTACACAGAGAACGTTCCTGCGCCGACTTCATTGCCTTTGCCGCCAGAATATCCGGCTGCTGGTGGCGTTGTTATCGTTCTGACCGGCGCAAACGGTAACATTTATTACCAGTTTAGCGATCCGGATGGCGCTTTTCGCGGATTTAACAACAATGGTCAGCCTGTCGCGTTTCGCGGCAATCCGTTTACTGTAAACGACCCCATCTCGTTGGATTGCGGGTTTTCGTCTTGTTTCGATTATTTCGGTGGGTCCATTGCGCGAATGGATGTGCGTTTTTCGGCTTGGGATGGCGGCACCCAGCCGGATGGCTTTGGTGAGGATGACATCAAGCTGTTCATCAACGGATACCAAGCACAGGATGGGCCACTAGGTGTATGATTTTTTTAGAAAAGGGCTCAGAAGTTTGACTTTTAGCAACGTTACAATGAGAGCAATCTTTCTTGCGGCCCCATTTTTTCTGCCAACGGCGACGCTTTCCCAGACAACCCAAACTGGTCCACTACCTTACACATTGCCGAGCTGCTCAGCAAAAGACGCCGGCGCAGTTTCCGTAGCTAATGTCCAGATTGTCGGTAGTTGCGGTTCCCCCAGTGATACGGTTGACGTTTCATTCGATTATTCATTTTTTACAAACTCGAACCGATATGACTTCCGATTTGGGCTATCCACGCCATCTGGCGGAACTGAACAGGTGTTCTATCAGGAATGTGCCCATTCCGCATTGGGCATTACACCAGATGATCCGGCGGACCCATCCGCAGGCTCGTCCATTTTTGACGACATCGACGGTGATGGTGACTGCGGCGATGTCTATGGAGGCACGCCTGGTACGGCTGGAACTGTTTCATTCACGATGTCTTGTGATCCCTTAGGGACGGGGGCAGTCGATCCAAACCTTATGGTCTCACCCGTTTTGGATTGGGTTCAACGAGTAGGAGACAATAAGGATTGGGAGTTTGAGGGTCCAAAGTGTCGGATTGGCGATGCTGATGGATTGGCTCGTTTTACAATCCCGACCGCCGCAGCGATTTCTTCTATTTCAAAGATATCGAATGGCGACACCGGGACTTTCGACTACTCGGTATCAAATGCAGAAATTAACAGCGCAACTGGTGGCAACACGTCGTCGATTACAACAACAACATCCGGCACCTCTGCAACCGACGGCTTGGAGTTTCTGATCCAAGACCTCGCCGATCCATTTGTGTTAACCGAGACCTTACCGTCGGGATGGGAGGTCACGGATATCTCTTGTACTCGAAACGGGGTCGAGTCCATTGGGACGTTTTCCGAAGCGACAGCGTCGTTGACGATTGCGGGTGGGACCCTCGATGTTGGCGACGATATTGCTTGCACGATTACAAATTCGCTTCCATCTGATCCCGTTCTGACGCTTCAGAAGACGGTCGTAAACGATAACGATGGAACTGCGGTTCCTTCTGAGTGGACCCTGACTGCGACAGGGCCGACAGTTTTGTCGGGCGCCACAGGCATCAGCGGAACGGTTACGGCTGGGGACTACAGCCTGAGCGAAGCCGGACCAACAGGTTATACGCAAACCGATCTTGTTTGTACTGGGGGGAGCGACACTGATTTGACGGACGGCCTGACGTTGGCGGCGGGGGAGGCAGTCACTTGTACCTTTACAAATAATGACGATGCAGTGCCTTTAAGCAGCCTGACCATAGTAAAAACGCTGGAAAGCGGAGCGAACCCGATCACCGCCGATACGGACGAGCTTGTTTATAGCTATGAATTGACGAACGACGGCAACACGCAGCTAAACACACTCGCAGTGAGTGACGACAAAGTCGACGTAGTCTGCCCAGTGGTAACGCTCGACCCCGGTGACAGCGTGACCTGTACGTCAATCGCCGATCCTTATGACGTGTTGCAAAGCGATATCGACGACGGTGGCGTGACAAACACTGCCTCCGCCACAGCCGTGGCTGCTAATGGCGATACGATAATATCGCCCGAAGTGTCTTTGACAGTTCCTGCAACGCAAACGTCTGAGCTGAGCTTAGTAAAAGCGTCTGACCCTGATCCTGTTCTTGCCGCGGATTTCTTTGACGGTGCGACGGTCGACTATGTTTATACGGTCACCAACGACGGTAACGTGACGATCACTGATGCTGTTACGATTACGGACGATAAATTTGGGTCGCTGATCACTTGTCCTCCAGGTGACATTGCGCCTGGGGATTCAATTGAATGCCGCGAAACCTATATGATCACAGGTGCGGATGTTGCGGCGGGCACTGTTGTAAACGTGGCTTCGGCCAGCGATGGAAACGTGACTTCGAACACTGACAGCGTTGCGATCCCGCAAGACGGTGCACCAGGGATTACATTGGATAAGGTTGCGGACACTCCGAGCTATGACGATCTGGCCGATACTATTACCTACACCTTTACTGTTACCAACTCTGGCGAAACCCCCATCGCAAGCAGCCAGCCGATCACTATTGATGACCCGTTAATCGGCGCACCGTTCACCTGTTCGGAACAACCGTTGAACCTGTTCCCGGTTTCTAGTGGGTCAACGCCAAACAGCTTTAGCTGTACACGGACATACGGACCTGTAAGCCAAGGTGACATCGATACGGGGCAGGTGGACAACACCGCGTCGGCGTCTTTTGAAGTTGGTGGACTAACGGTTACATCCCCAAGCAGCTCTGCAACAGTACTAGCGAACATTGTCCCGCAACTATCGCTTGTGAAGGAGGGTTTGCCTGTAAGCGGAATACATCATCGTTACCAAACCTTGGGCGAAGAGATTGAGTATACCTTTGCGGTGACCAACGATGGAACGCAAACTTTGACGTCTGTTGTGGTAACGGACCCACTTATCCCGACGCTGTCCTGCACCATCACGGATCTAGCGCCGGGTGCGACGGATAGCAGTTGCACAGGCGGTTACTTTGTCACGCAGGAAGATGTGGATTTAGGTGAAATCGTCAACACAGCTAACGCGCTTGGAACAAGCCCAACGGGCCTTACCGAAACGGCGACGGATGTGCACACGATTAGAATGAGGCCTGCGTTTCGGACCTCTATTCTTGAATTAGATAAGTCTGCCAGCACCACGTCCTTCACGACTGTTGGTGAGACGATCAACTATGCGATCGAAGTGACGAATGCGGGAACACTTACGCTTGAGAACGTTGTCATTACCGACGCAACACTTGGTCTAACTTGTAACATTGGAACGCTCGCACCGCTTGCGAGCGATGACAGCTGTGTGGGCACCTACGAAATCACACAAGCAGACATCGATGCAGGAAGCGTCTTTAACGAGGCGACGGCATCCGCAACAGACGCTGCAAGCGTTATGTCCGATGTCACTGTCACCGGCCCGACCCGTACGCCTTCATTCACGATCGAAAAGACAGCCAGCGACGACACTGAGGTGGCCGAGGGGACAATTGTTACCTACAGCCACGTTGTGACCAACGATGGCACTGTGACGCTGACCGACATTACGTTGACGGATACTCATACAAGCGCTGGTGGCACTCAATCGCTGACCTTCTCGCCGTCCAACGTGATTGCGACATTGGCGCCGGGGGACAGTGTGACGCTGACCACCGTTTATGTGATTACGCAAGACGATATCGATGCGGGCGCGGATGTGACCAACACCGTGTCGGCTACGGCGACACCGCCTTCTGGCACCACGGTTGATCCAGTCACGTCTAGTGAAGTGGTTGATCTGGAAGACATTGCGCCTTCGATCAGCGTTGTCAAAACCGAAAGCGACGGCACGGCGAGCTTTGACAATCTGGACACACCGCCGACAACAGAGACATTTACCTTTGAAGTCACCAACGACGGCAACGTAACTTTAGAGGGTTTTGTTCTTACGGACGACCTGACCGGCTTTTCCTGTACACTTCCAGACCTTGCTCCCGGAGCATCCACGACAACCTGTGACACCGGCGCCCCGGCGCTGAGTACGATTTATACCGTGCAACAAGAAGACGTCGACCGCGGATCGTTCTCGAATACCGTCACTGTGACCGACGGCACGACGACAGCGACGGATACCGTGTCACTGTTGGGACCTGCGCAATTGCCGCTGCTGGACATGACCAAGACGGCGACCTCAGGGGCGAACTTCAGCGATGTGGGGGATGTAATTGAGTACGATTACGTTGTCACGAACACCGGAAATATGACCCTAACAGCGGCGATAACGGTGGCGGACGATAAGACTACGGTGACATGTCCTGTGTTACCGGCAGCTGGGTTGCCACCACTTCAAAGCATTACCTGTACTTCGACCTATGCGGTAAATCAGGATGATCTGGATGCCGGTGTCGTTACCAACGATGCAACAGCGACAATTCGTCAAACAGTTGTGCCGTCTTTGACCCATCCGACAGGCACAGCTGAAGTGTCCTCGGCTGAAGTCACAGAAATGGTAACCGCGTTTCAGGATCCTGGGCTTGAGATTGCAAAATCTATCGCGCCTGGCACGCCTTCTACCTACTCCGCAACAGATGATATCGTGACGTTCCAGTTTGTTGTTACCAACTCAGGCAACGTGACCCTGACGGATACAGTGACAGTCACAGATCTAAACCTCGACCCCACGACGCTGACTTGTCCAGCGGTTGGCCCAGTCGACATCGCGCCTGGTGACACTGTGACTTGTACGGCCACTTGGTCACCCGAACAGGGAAACATAAACGACGGTAGTTTTACCAACTCAGCTACAGCAGCCACGACCTTTGGAACCGACCCCGTGGTAACTCCGGTCCCTGCGACCGCAATCGCGACCGCGATTCAGACCCCTGAAATGGAAATGGTGAAAGTACTGACCGGTCTACAAGAACCGGCACCGGGCAGCGCACCCACAACCACCTTCGCCTCTGGTAACGTGGCCCTTTATAGCTACACGATCACCAACACTGGTAACACGACACTGACCAGCCCGATCACGATCGAAGACAACCTTATTGGTACCATTAACTGTCCTTTGGTTGACCTTGCTCCGACAGACGCTCCGATGGTTTGTACAGCGAGTTACACGATCACCACTGACGACGTTGAACTTGGCTCCGTGACCAATATTGCGACGGCCACAGATGGTGGCGGCACCGAAAGCCCGCCTGCGGATGAAACCGTACCGGGAGATTCAAACCCGTCAATGTCGATGCTTAAAGAGGCCGACGTAGCGACGTTCAGCGCTGTAGATGATCCGATTGTCTATACTTATACGGTGACCAACACCTCAATCGGTGTAGAAACAAGCCCGGGTGTGTTCTTGCGTCCTGCGTTTGAAAACCCGATCACAATCACAGATGATAAGTTCCCCGGTGTCGACATCGCCTGTCTTCCGACCGCTGACAACCGTTTGTCGCCAGACGAAGAAACAACCTGTACAGCGACCTACTTTGTTACGCAGGATGATCTGGATGCCGTTCAAGGTGACGGGGCAGGGGGGCTGACGTCGGCCTTTGTCACCAACAACGCTATCGCCGAAACTGAATTTACTGCTACCACTACCGTTGTCTCGCCAGCACAAACTGTGACTGTTGATGGATCTGCAGAGCCTGAACTAACCACGGCCAAAGATATGACAGACGGCCCTGCGGAAGCGGCGGTTGGCGATGTGCTTGGATACACGATCACCACGACGAACACGGGCAACCAGCGCGTCAGTGGCATCACGGTGAACGATCCGCTGATCCCGACGTTGACCTGTACCATTGACGGCACATCGGTGACGTCACCATTCACGCTTGAGGCCGGTCTGAACGGAGCAGGGGAGGAGCTGGTCTGTGTGGGCACCTATGAGGTGACGCAAGATGACATCGATGCACAGGTTGCGTTGGAGAATACGGCCACGGCTGAGGGCTCGTCGCCTGACGGCACGCTGGTTCAACCGGATCCGGCCGTACACGAACAGGACCTAATTACTGACACAGGTGCTGTGAGCGTAGAGAAAAATCTGACGCCAGGCTCTGCGGCGACCTATACGGACGCGGGTCAGCCGGTGTCGTTTACGATCACGGTGACCAACAGTGGCGACGTCACGCTTCGCGACATTGTGGTGACGGACGATTTTCCCGATGGCAGCACGGCGAGCTGCACGATCGCCGGTCCGTTGGCACCTGATGAAAGTGACAGCAGCTGTATCTTCGTTTACCAAATCCAACAGGAAGATATAGATGCAGGCGAGCTGACCAACGTGGCCAGCGCCGTCGGCACACCTGTCACACCCGGTGCAGAAGACGTCACTGGAGAAGACGACATTGAGGTCGACGGGCCAGATTTTGAGCCAGAACTCACCGTGAACAAAACAACCGAAGCGACTGAGTTCAGCTTTGAAGGCGAACAGATCGATTATACTTACGTAATTGCCAACACCGGTAACGTAACGATCTTTGATCAACCGACTTTGAGTGATGACAAAATACCGACTGGTTTGATTTGTGACGACATTCCCGCGGACGGGTTTGAGCCCTCTGACTTCATCACCTGTACCGGCAGCTATACGGTGACGCAGGAAGACGTGGATGACGCGGATGAAAATGGATTGACCAACATCGCCACTGTCACTGCGCCAAACGACTATGGCACCTCGCCGATCGAAGCCACTGATAGCGTGACGCTTCCTGCTGTGCGCGATCCTGAGATGACAGTAACCAAAGTTGCGTCTGACACGACGGACGTAGAGGCGGGTGACACGATTACCTACACTTACACAGTGACCAACACTGGTAATGTGACGCTGGAACCGGTGACGTTGGTAGACAACCACACGTCCGCTGCTGGCGCGGACCTTCCGCTCGCTATTGAAGACGGCGGAATTATCGCCACGATGGCACCAGATGATGTTGTGGTTCTTGAGGCGACCTATATCGTCACTCAAGCAGACATCGATGCGGGTGCGGATCTGACCAATACTGTCACCGCGACACCGACACCGCCTTCTGGCACCACGCTAGACCCAGTCACCGCTGACGAAACGGTCACGGTTGAAGCGGCCGACCCGTCGCTTGTTGCGCTTAAAACTCTGTCGGTGGAACCCGATCCGGTTGCGCCAACAACTACAGTCACGTTTGAGATCACGGTTCAGAACGACGGTAATGTCAGCCTCACGGCTCCGGTCCTGACCGATACGCTGACCCGTTTGGACACGACGGTAGTCATGCCGGCCCCTATTCCTGCTTATGCATCAGGCGATTCGGCGACGACTGGCACTGCTGGTACATTGGATGTGGGTGAGATTTGGACCTACACAGTCAGCCATGTGATTACACAAGACGACATCGACGCGGGTGGTCTGTCTAACTCCGTTCTAGCTGAGGCGACCGATCCATTTGGTACCGATGTTGAAGATACGTCAGACGACGGAACGGGCGCAGGCAGCAAGCCGACTCCGTTCCCGATCGACTATGAACCAGCAGTCGAAGGTCTGAAAACTATTCTGTCTGGAACAACTGCCGTGGATGAAACAGTAATCTTTGAGATCACGATTGAGAACACCGGCAACGTCACGCTGAACAGCGTTGCAGTGGCCAGTGATACATTGACCCGCGCAGATGGCACGCCGTTGACACTGACCACACCACCAGCATTCGTTTCGGCTGATCAAAACTCGGTCGAAGGCACTTTGCTGGTGGGCGAGATTGCAACGTATCAGGCGACGTATGTACTGACTCAAGAAGACATTGACGCGGGCGGTATCGTCAATACGGCTACCGTAACCGGTAATGATCCGTCCGGCGGCTCGGCGAGTGACGTGACAGACAACGGTACAGGCGGCGGCGATGATCCGACCGAACTTGATATCGCTGCAGAGCCTGAAATTTCCATGATCAAGACGCTGCTTTCAGGCGGACCTACATATAACGCCGTTGACCAAGAGCTGGTCTTTAACTTCGCTGTTACAAACGAAGGAAACATAACGCTAACCGATCCAATCACGATCAATGATGCAATGATTACAGGCGCAGTTCCTGCCCAAGCAATAACCTGTGATCCAACACCACTTGCACCTGGTGATACCCTCAACTGCACAGGGTCGTATTTCGTTACCCAAGAAGACATCGATGACGGATCGATCACAAACTCCGCGACAGCGCTGAGCGATGAATCTGACGAAACAACGCCAGCAGAAGTTACAGTTCCAGCGTTGCAGGAACCGGAACTTGAATTGCTGAAGGTCGCGGATGACATGCCGGCAGACGAATTTTTCGTTGGGGCAATTGCAAGCTATACCTACACTGTAACCAATACCGGTAACGTGACGATTACGGATCCGATTACGATTTCTGACAACAAGATCGACAGCGCCGACATCAGTTGCCCAACGTTCCCGTCAACAGGCATTGCACCTGACGGCACCTACGTTTGTACTGCTACCTACGAAGTCACAGTCGATGACAACACCCTGAGTGTGGTTACTAACAACGCGACGGCGACGGACGGCACCACGACCTCGCCTACTGCAAGTGAGACGATCCCGAATGACGGCACACCAGCACTGAACACCGTCAAAACGCTGTTCGCAGTAAATGGCGATGAAGCGGCGACAATGTTTGATACTGTCGGTGATATTCTAACGTATGAGTTTACCGTGACCAACACGGGTGAGGTGTCCTTCTCCAATGATGTTTTGGTGGTCGACCCGATGATCGTCGAGAGCCCGATTACTTGCTTCACATCAACCACGGTCGGCCCTGATGCAGACCCTGATTTCCGATCGGATGAGGTGGTTACCTGCCAAGGTACATATGAAGTCACGCAGGACGATTTGGATGCGGGCGAAGTGTTCAATGAAGCAACGGCGCAGACATCATTTGGCGATTTGCCGACCACCGTAGAGTCTCCAGCAGGTTCGGAAACAACGCCTGCCGACCCAGCCCCACTGATCGAGCTTGTGAAGTCCGTTGAGACTTTGCCTGTTACGGCAGTTGATCAAGTTCTGACGTATACACTGACGATCACGAACACAGGCAACCAGACTCTGACCAACATCAGTGCCACTGATATTTTGCTGCCCGATCTCACCTGTGAAGTCGACGAATTGGCTGTTGATGCCGAGCTTATTTGTTCTGACACTTACATCGTCACGCAAGACGATATTGATAGTGAAACACTGGTAAACACGGCGAGCGTTTCTGCGGTTGATCCGCAGGGCGAAGAGGTTCTCGGTGGTGACGAAATCATCACCAGAATGCCCGACGCCGAACCTTCGTTTGTACTCAGCAAAACTGCGAACCCTGATCCGTTTGGCGCCGTTGGGACCAGCGTCCTTTACACATTCACGGCAACAAACGACGGTACCGTCACCCTCTTTGACGTCACGATTACGGATGACATCGTTGATCCGGCTTATAGCTGTACGATCGCGCGCCTGAATGTCGGCGCAAACGACAACAGCTGCACCTTGTCTTATGAAGTCACTCAAGAAGACGTTGATGCAGGCGAGATCATCAACGTGGCGAACGCGACAGCCACTGATCCATTTGAAACAGAAGTTCCAGCTACCGCGACAAATACAGCCGAAGGTCCAGATGCGGAGCCAGCGCTTGTAGCCGTCAAAACAGCCAGTGTTGGGGGTACGACCGTTGGGTCCGAGATCACCTATACGCTGACTGTCGAAAACACTGGCAACGTGTCGCTAAACACGCCAACGATCGTTGACACCATGACGAGAAACAATGGTCAGGTTGTTAGTCTTGATGCGCCGTTTGAGTACCAGTCTGGCGACACAGACGACGACGACGAAGTCGATGTTACCGAAACTTGGGTCTACACCGCGACCTATACATTGGGCCAAGCCGACTTGAATGCTGGTGGATTGTCCAACTCGGTCGACGTAACCGCGACAGCGCGGGATGACACAGAAGCGTTTGACACGTCTGATGACGGCGACAACAGTGATGGCAACACCACTGATGATCCAACCGAAGTTCCGATCGTCCAAGGTCCGGCGATCAATACGGTTAAGACAATTGTTCCACGCGATCCGACATTGGGCAATCCGGCGCCGGGCGAGTTGATCACATATGTGATTACCGCAACAAACATTGGCAACGTCACGCTGACTGATCACACGATCACAGACAGCATCACGCGCGCTGACGGGGGGGTGGCGACTGGCGTAACAACTGGGCCTACCCTGACTTCTGGCAATGCCGACGGGATTGATCCGGGCGAGGCATGGGTTTGGTCCTTTACTTACGAGATCACGCAAGACGACGTTGATGCAGGCGGTTTGGTAAACACAGCCACAGCCGGCGGCAGTGACCCAAGCGGTGATCCAGTGACCGACCAATCTGACAATGGCGATGATACTGATGGTAATTCCGAAGATGATGACACTCTTTTTGCCATTATTCCGGTTCCAGCGCTTACCGTTGTGAAAGAATTTGTCAGCGTCGGTGACGCAGCACTTGAACAGGTCGAATTCCTGATCACGGTCACCAACACTGGCGAAGCGACATTGCGCGATGTGGTTATCGTCGACACCATGACCAATAATGACGGCACGGTTCTGGACCCTGTAACGGTGGCCGTAGTGTCGCCTGGCGATCCGGCTTTGTTGGCAGTGGATGGCATCCTGACTTACCGTGTTACCTACACATTGACGCAGGCTGATGTGGACAGCGGCGGTGTCAGCAACACCGCAACGGCAACAGGTGTCGCACCAAACGGGACGTCCGTATCAGACGTGTCAGACATTCCAAATGGTGGCGACGGTAGTACTCCAACTCCAGCGCCGATCACTCAGATCGACACGATGGAAGCCACGAAAGTTGCCAGCACACCGACGCGCATCGCCCCGAATATCTTTGAAGTGACCTTCACGATGACGCTGACCAACCTCGGCAATGTGACGCAAACCAACTTGGTCCTCGAAGATGATCTGACGGCATTTGTTTCGCCAGCAACGCTCAGCTCAGTTGCGACGCCAGTTTTGAAAGATTTCACCACCGGAACGGCAAATCTGGGTTACAACGGTACAAGTGATATTGTTATGGCTTCGGCCGGAACGTCTCTCGCTCCGGGGGCGACAGGCACGATCGAGCTGACGGTTACCTATGACGTAACCAATGGGCAGCCAGAAGGCTCAAACGTGTTTAGCGCGACGTCCGATCGTATCACATCGGCAGTCAGCGCAACTGCGACCGTAATCGCAGGTGCCGACCCCGATATCCTCGCTGTGAAAACGGTCACTCCAGACCGCGCAACTGTTGGTCAGACTGTTACTTATACGATGCTGTTCACCAACAACCTTGCCACCGATGAGGCCAATTTGACCTTGGTTGATGCGATGCCAGCGGGCCTGACCTACACGCCTGACAGCGCGACCTATAACGGTGCCGCCAGCCCTCAACCTGACGTCGCAGGCCGCACTCTGACATGGCCTGACGTCACGATTGCCGCTGGTGAGACCGTCACGATCACGGTGCAAGCGCGTGTGAGCGATGGTGGTTTGGGCGATATCGTGAACGAAGCCTATGTGCTCGACCCGTCGGGCGCACGCGTGTCTAACGTTGCCAGCGCAACTCTGCGTCTACCCGTTGAGGCCGTGTTCGATTGTACAGACATCATTGGCAAAGTGTTCGATGATCGGAACATGAATGGCTATCAGGACGGCGTGATTGAAGATCGCGGTATTACTGATCAGACTTACGATGGCGGTAAATTCACTGTAGCTCCGATTATTGAGCCAGACGGCGAGCCGGGCTTGCCAAATGTACGATTGTCGACAGTGGACGGTACGATCATCACGACAGATGAATACGGGCGCTACAGCGTACCTTGTGCGGCATTGCCTGGTGATACCGGTGAAAACTTCACTCTCAAGCTAGATACACGCTCGCTACCAAGCGGGTATCAGGTCACAACGGAAAACCCGCGCGTTATCCGCGTGACCGCAGGCACCATGGCGCGTCTGAACTTCGGCGCAACGATCGCGACTGTCGTTGACATCGATCTAATGGACAGCGCTTTTGCGCCGGGTTCGGAAGAAATAACGCCTGCGCTGCGACAGGGTGTCGATCAATTGGTTGCGGCACTGCAAGAAGATCCTTCCGTGCTGCGTTTGACCTATTACCGCGCCGACGAAAGTCAGCAACTGGCGCGTGACCGTATGGATAGGCTAGAAGCCTTGATCCGTGACCGCTGGCGCGACACTGGTGCAGGACGACTGCCCATTGAACGCACGATCAACCGGTTGCAGTAGAAAGACGAGTGAGAGTGATGATGATGACGAACCGCAAATCCACGCTTGCTGCCCTTCTGGGGGCGACTGCTTTGATGTTGCCTGCTCAGGTTGCGATCTCTGACGGGGATAGCCCGCCATTGGTCGTGGAAATGCCACGTCAGGAAAATACCAGCGTCGGCGTGCCACCTGTTTCGGCACCGCAGGGCTTTGTGATTTCTATCGATGGCGATGCGATTGCCGGTGATGTCGGCGTGCGCGATGTAATCCGTCGAACAGATGTACAACTCGCTCAAGCGGATGTGCAGGTGGTTTATGACGGTCTGGGTGGGACACCGCGTCTTGATCTTCAACTGTTGGGCGGGCCCCGTATGTATCGGGCTGGTGATAGCCTGACTGTGCAATCCGAATTGAACTATCCAGCTTATGTGGAACGTGGCGAAATCCGTGTTGTCGATCTTGCCGCGCGTGGTGGTCCACAGGTGATCGGCGTTGTTCCAATTTCGCCGAATGGGCAGATGACGATTACTGTGCCCGAGGGCGGCGACATCGCGTTGATCCACCGCGTCTATGACGCGGATGGACGGTTTGATGCGACTGCACCAATTCCAGTGACCCGTGTAGATCGACGAGCAAATACCGACGGTGTTGAAGAAGGAACAGACCAAACGGCGTTGCGCCGCATTCCCGTCTATGGCGGCGCTGTTACTGTGTCCGGTGACAATGTTCCGGCAGGCGCGACTGTTTCAGCTCTTGGTGAACAAATTCGACCTGACTCTTCGGGTGGTTTCGTTCTGCAACGTATCCTGCCGGCAGGGGACTACCCTGTGAATGTGCAGGTAAGCGGCGCAGGTCAAAACGTTGACCTTACGCGTGACGTGGATATCCCTGCATCTGAGTGGTTCTATGTTGCCGTGGCGGATCTGACTCTTGGTCGCCGTACAGATGGCGCCACCGGAATTTCCGAAACCTATCAAGAAGGCCGCCTGTCTGCCTACGTTGATGGACGTACCGAAAATGGCGTTGAGATCACCGCAAGCGTAGACACCGGAAACGGCGATTTGGAAGACATTTTCTCGCGTCTTCAGGAAAAAGACCCACGTCAGTTATCCCTTCGGGTTGACCCAGATTCACTTTATCCGACGTATGGCGATGACAGCACATCCTTTGACAACACGCCGACTTCGGGCCGTGTTTATCTGCGCATTGAACGCGAAGGTAACTTCGTTCAGTTTGGTGACTTCGAAGCGGACCTTGATGGCGGAACCCTCGTTCAAAACGACCGCGCGCTTTACGGCCTGCAGGGTGCCTACGCGACCGCTGAAACTACCGATGAAGGCGAGGCGCGCGCACGCGTAATGCTATATGCTGCGCAACCTGACCAGCTACCGCAGCGCGATGTGTTCCTTGGAACGGGCGGTTCGGTTTATTTCCTCGAACGTCAGGACATCCTTAGCGGCACCGCAACCCTGACTGCCCAAATCCGTGACCCCGACACAGGTCGCATCCTCGATACAGTCGAACTGCAACCCGGTGTCGATTACGACGTTAACTACATTCAAGGCATCGTAACCCTTGCGCGACCGCTCGCGAGCACGCTGGACAGCGGATTGATTATCACGGGCAGCGACCCCGACCTCGTTCTTGTTGCGCAGTATGAATACACACCAACGCTGACGGATATTGACGGCTTTACCTATGGTGGACGTGGTGAAGTTTGGGTGACGGATCAATTCCGACTTGGTGTAAACGCAATGGTCGATGACAGCGGTTCTGTTGATCACACGGCCGTCGGCATTGACGCCCTTTGGCGCCTAAATGACGACACCTATGTTGTCGCCGAATTTGCCCGTACTGAAGGCACCGGATTTGGAAGCACGTATTCCAGCGATGGTGGGTTGGTAATTGATCCAAACCCTGTTTTTGATGAATTAGTTTACGATGACGAAGCCCGTGCTGCGCGTACGGGCGAAGCTTTAAAATTTGATGCGCGAGTGGGTCTGGCCGATCTTGGTCTTACGACAGAGGGCTCAATTGGCGCGTATTTCGAACACCGCACTGAAGGATTTTCCAGCCTCGATTATCAAGTTCTAGCAGCAACAGGTGATGAAACGCTTTGGGGTATCTACGCTGATGTCGCACCAAGCGATGCCTTCCGCTATACAGTCTATGCTGACAGTTATGAGAACGATGCAGGCGAAGTGGATCGCACGATTGGGGCAGAAGCCGCGGTTGTCTTGTCCGAGCGCGCAATCCTTAGTTTTGGCATTGAGCATGTTGATATAGTTGATCCAACTCCGTCAGCGGAGCAAGGAACCCGCACTGATATTGCTGCGCGTTTTGATTATGCGCTTACCGAAACGCTTGAAGTCTATGCCTTTGGCCAAAACTCGGTCGCTGTTGACGGACTCGACAGGAATGACCGCTACGGTGTTGGTGGCGTTTATGTGATGGAAAACGGCTGGTCGCTTGCAGGTGAGATATCTGATGGGTCTGACGGGCAGGGCGCACGCATAATTGCCGAACGTGACGATGGTGCTGGCAATACGAGCTACCTTGGCTACGAACTTGATGCTGGGCGCGAAATTGATGGCAATACAGTCGTCGGTCGTGACCGCGGCCGATACATCATGGGTGGAACGCGAACTGTTAGTGATGAAGTCACCATGTTTGGCGAGAACTCATATGACGCATTCGGACGGTACCGCTCGTTCACATCTGCCTATGGATTGACTTACACCCCGTCTGACATTTGGTCGACAACGGTCGCCTTTGAACTTGGCTCAGTAGATGATGACTTCGAAAACGTCTTCGACCGCACAGCGGTTTCGTTTGGCTTACGTCGTGAAACTGAAAACCTTTCGCTGTCGGGTCGATTGGAGTACCGCGTCGAAGAGGGTGACAAGTCGGGCACTGCCATCGATTCAGAAACCTTCGTAATTGCCACAAACGCGACCTATATCATTAGCCCCGATGCCCGACTTGTCTTCGATTTGAACGCAGCAAGCACCGAGACCGATGACAATATTGCACTAGATGGTGAGTACGGCGAACTGTCGGTTGGCTATGCCTACCGTCCGACCGAACATGACCGTCTGAACGTGCTGGCGCGATACCGTTACCTGCATGACATGTATGGTCAGAGGGTAGATGACACCGATGAAAACGGCCCGCGCCAGCGCAGTCACGTTCTAAGCGTTGATGCCAGTTATGACCTGAATGAACATTGGACGCTGGGTGGTAAGTTTGGTTACCGTATTTCGGAAACGTCGGCGGATGAGACGTCGCCATTCGAACAGAACGATGCGGTATTGAGCGCCGTTAGCCTGCGCTACCACCTAGTTCACAACTGGGACATGCTGGTTGAGTTGCGCAATTTCCAAACCATTCAGGCCGGCACCTCTGAGACCGCGGCTCTCGCGGCGGCGTATCGGCACTTTGGAAACAACTTCAAAGTTGGCGTCGGTTATAACTTTGGTTCGTTCTCGGATGATCTGACAGATATGTCCAATGATGAAGGCATCTTCCTGAACATCATCGCAAAGTACTAGATCAGTTATCCGCATGATGACTGCAAAGAAGCATGGCGCCCCCTATTCTTGATCTAGTCCATCTAGGACAGTGCTTGAAAAGCCGAATTCGTTAACCGGTTTAACTGCGAGCAAACACCTGCGTCAAAGGTGCTGGTCCCCTGATGTTATCCTATTTGGGCCCAACTTGCGTTTAAAAATGAGCAAATAATACTGATTGCCATCACGCGATGCGGTTTTGTGGGCAGTTTAATATGACCGGGCACCAGAACGGCTGCATGGGGAAAAGATGAGCCGCATTAGGTCAACATTGTCCCGCCAAGCACATCTTGGCAGGGTTGATTGAAAAAGGCTGCGTTATTAGTCTGCCTTTTTCAGTTTTCATGCCTCTTTAAACTGGCTTTACTAGGTATAAGCTCTAACGGTAGATTACGAAGCTAATTTGATGGAAGCCGATCACAACAAATGAATTTGAAAGAACCCACCCAAGCGGAAGTAAAAGCCGGCGAAGCTGAGCTTTTGGGCGTGCGAAAGAGATCGCGTGGGTTATACTGGTTTGTCGCGATCTTCAGCAGCTTTGTGAATGCATTGATGCTGACTGGGCCTCTCTATATGCTCAACGTTTACGGCTCTGTGCTCGGATCACGTTCATTTGAAACCTTGGTCGCGCTGTCTGTGTTGGTGGCGTTCATGTATCTGATGATGGGGATACTGGATTACGCACGCGGGCGGATCATGGGACGTATCGGTGCGCAGTTTCAGACCGATTTGGACGAGCGTGTTTTTAACGCATCCATGCGTGCCAAGGCATCAGGTCGTGCGCCCGCTGAAGCCGCCACTGGCCTGCGCGACCTTCAAGCGGTTCAACAATCCATTACGTCCCCTGTGGCAATGGCCAAGTTTGATCTGCCATGGACGGCGGTCTTTCTGTTAGGCATTTTCATTTTCCACGCCTACCTCGGCTACTTGGCGATTGCGGGTGGGGTTTTGCTCGTGGCGATTGCGATCATCAATCAAATCAGCACAAAACGTCCACTCGAGCAGGCAAACGCCGCAACGTTGCATGCCGAAAACATGGGCGAGCAGTTGCGAAGCAATGCTGATACCATACAGGCGCTCGGCATGCGGGCGTCAGCGTTTCAACGTTGGAAGGACCTGCGCAATGGTTCCTTGCAGGCAGGTATCAAGGCAGGGGATTTCGCGGGAAGCTTCGGCAGCCTGACCAAATCGCTGCGGCTATTTCTTCAGTCTGCAATGCTGGGGATGGGTGCTTACCTGGTTTTGCAGGACCAACTGACACCGGGTGCGATGATTGCCGGTTCTATCCTTTTGGGGCGCGCACTTGCGCCTGTTGAAATGCTTGTGAACCAATGGCCGGTTCTCAATCGGGGGCGTTCTGGCTGGCGCAATTTGGCACGTTTGCTGGGCTCGGTACCCGTTGTGCAGCGTCGCACTGAACTGCCAACACCCAAGGCACTGATTGTTGCGGATCAAGTAACTATTCTGCCGCCCGGTGAAGCCAAAGCCAGCCTTCGCATGGTGTCGTTCAAGGTTAACCCGGGCGAAGCAGTGGGCGTCATCGGACCATCTGGTGCGGGTAAATCCACGCTTGCACGTGCGCTTGCAGGGCTGTGGACCCCAGCGGGTGGGACGATCCGTTTGGATGGGGCGTCGTTGGATCAATATGAACCGGATGTCCTTGGCACCTATATCGGCTACTTACCGCAAACCGTTACGCTCCTAAACGGTACGATCCGCGACAACATTGCGCGCATGTCCACAACCCCTGATGATGCAGCTGTCATTAAAGCCGCGAAACGTGCCGCTGCACATGAAATGATCCTTGAGTTGCCTGAAGGTTACGACACGATTGTCGATAGTACGGGCGGGCGCCTTTCTGGCGGGCAAGTTCAACGCGTTGGCCTTGCACGCGCGATGTATGGCGATCCTGTTTATCTAGTGCTGGATGAACCAAACTCAAACCTCGACAATGCCGGCTCTATTGCGATTAACAATGCGATACGCCTTATGCGTCAGGAAGGCCGCTGTGTCTTCGTGATGGCCCATCGTCCCGCCGCGATCGAGCAATGCGATAAACTGATGTACATCGACGGCGGGTTGCTAAAGGCGTTTGGTCCGACCGAAGAGGTCAAAGCGCAAATCCTCGCGAACCGTGCGCAGATTGATCAGGGCAAAGGTAAAGGGGGGGGCGTCGCATGAAGACGGAATGGTCCGCACGTCGCCCACTTATCGTCGGCTTGCTCGCACTTGTGGTGCTGGTGGGCGGTTTTGGCACTTGGGCAATGACCGCGCAAATCAGTGGTGCCATCATTGCGAGCGGGTTGATTGAAGTCGACCAAAATCGGCAAATCGTTCAGCACCAAGACGGCGGTGTCGTTACGCAAATTCTAGTCGATGAGGGCGATCTTGTCGAAGAAGGCGACGTGATGCTGCGCCTTGATGCGCAAGATCTGCAGGCAGAGCTTGCGGTGGTTGAGGGGCAGTTGTTTGAAGTTCTGGCCCGTCGCGCCCGTTTTGAGGCCGAGCGTGAGAATGCTGAAACACTCACCTTTGATCCGCTTTTGAACGAAGCCACAACCGACTTAACATCAGGGCAGCTCAGCCTGTTTCATGCCCGCCTCGAAACCGAAGCGCGCCGCACGGAGCAGCTTTTGAACCGTAAGGATCAAATCGCATCACAGGTGCGCGGGATCGTGGCGCAACAGGCGGCGCTTGAAACGCAGCTTGACCTTATCAAAGAAGAACTCACCAACCAGCAGGCCTTGCTTGATCGCGGCTTGGCGCAGGCGTCGGTGGTGTTGAATTTGCAGCGTGAACAGGCACGCCTTGAGGGGCAGGTCGGGGAACTTGTCGCGTCCATTGGCGGTGCCGAGGAACGAAGTACCGAGATCGAGATCGAGATCCTGAGCCTGCAAACAACACGGCGCGAAGAAGCCATCACCCGTTTGCGTGACCTGCAATTCAACGAATTAGAACTGCGTGAGAGACGCACCAGCATTCTACGTCAGCTTGACCGGCTTGATATTCGCTCTCCTGTGAGTGGTATCGTTTATGGATTGAGCGTGTTTGGCTCTCGAGCAGTGGTCAGCCCTGCCGATCCGTTGCTGTATATCGTTCCGCAAGATCGCCCACTGGTGATCGCAACACAGGTTTCGCCGAACGATGTAGACGTGCTGACAATCGGCCAGCAGGTGAGCCTGCGGTTCTCCGCCCTTGATCAACGCACCACACCGGAGCTTTACGGCACGGTGGCAATTGTGTCTGCAGATGCATTCACAGACAGTGCAACCCGCGCGTCGTACTTTCGCGCTGAAATTCGGCTCAATGACGGGGAACTCGCGCGGCTTCCAGATGGCACGACCCTGATCCCCGGCATGCCCGTTGAGGCGTTCATCAGAACGGCGGACCGCACACCGATCAATTACCTAACACGCCCGTTGATGGACTACGTGGCCCGCGTTTTCCGCGATGGTTGACGCAAAGCTGCGCTGATCCAGTATTGCCGTATCGGGCCAGATTTTCCGCATCGAGAAGGTGAGGGCGGAAGGTCCTAAGCAACTGGGGCATCTGGCGACGCACGCACTGCGCTAGACTTGTATTAAGAACTCGGTCAGGCTTTGGAAACCACGCTCAGTCATCGTGGCGAGATAGCTCAAAGGTACATTCCATGCGCGACCATTTTGACAACCCGTATTTCCAAGTTGGACTGCCCGATTGGAAAGACATGCCAAAAGATGACCCCACGAACGTCTCTGCGTTGTTGGCGAAATGTCCGGCGCACAAGGCGACGACGCTGTTGGATATGCCGGATTTGGCAGGCCGTATCGGGGTGGCGAAAGTCAGCGTGAAAGATGAAAGCGGGCGCATGGGGCTAGGAAGCTTCAAGGCCCTTGGGGCGGCCTATGCTATCGCCTGCGAAGCTGCCGACAAAGTGGTCGATCACCAATGGAGCATGGCGCTGACAGGTGAAGTGTTCATTACAGCGAGTGCCGGAAATCACGGTTTGTCTGTGGCCGCAGGTGCGCGTTTGTTCGGCGCCAAAGCGATCATTTACCTTGCTGAATCCGTACCCGAAGCCTTTGCCGACAGGCTTCGCGCGATTGGGGCGGATGTGGTGCGTGCAGGTGCGACCTATGAGGACAGCTTGGATGCTGCACAGGTCAGTGCGGATGCAGGGCAGGGCACATTGTTATCAGACGGATCATGGCCCGGATATACGACCCTCCCGTCGCGGGTCATGGAGGGGTATTTGCAAATGGCCGTTGAGGTTGCAGAGCAAATAGATGAGGCGCCGACGCATATTTTTTTACAGGCGGGCGTTGGCGGTCTGGCGGCCGCAGTTGCGGCGTATAGTCGGCGCGTTTGGGGCATTGGGCCTGTGATTGTCGTTGTTGAACCGGACGCCGCACCTGCGTTGATTGAGAGCATGCGGGCTGGCGCGATTGTCGAAACGACGGGCCCTGTTTCCGATATGGGACGGCTGGATTGCAAAACGCCTTCTATGATTGCGCTGGCTGGTCTCGCACGCGATGCGAATACGTTTTTAACAGTCACCGAAGAAGACGCAGCCTTGGCCGTTCAGGTGCTGGCTGAACACAGTCTGACAACCACGCCATCAGGCGGGGCGGGTTTCGCGGCGGCGTTAAATGGGTTTGAAGACATGGGACCGGAAGCGCGTGTTTTGATTATACTGAGCGAAGGCGCAGAGGATGTCTGACGCAGCGCCACTGTTTTCGACCCAAGAATATCTCTGGCGGGTCACGCGTTTGCAGGATCACATGAAGACCGAGCAGCTAGATGGTCTGCTGCTGACGACGCCTGCCGATATCTTCTATGTCACGGGCTTTCTAACGCGGTTCTGGGAAAGCCCTGCGCGCCCTTGGTTCATTTTGATCCCAGCGACGGGCCGCCCGATTGCTGTCATCCCGTCTATTGGGGCCGCGTTAATGGGGCAAAGTTGGCTGGATGATATTCGCACATGGGACGCCCCCGATCCGACCGATGACGGGGTTTCCCTGCTGGTGGATGCCATCGCTGAGACCATTCCGATGAAGGGTTCGCTTGGGGTTCCAATGGGGTTGGAAACGCACCTTCGCATGCCGCTTGCCGATTTCGCGCGTGTCGGGAACGCGATCAAACCTCGGAACATCGTGGATGGCACGACAACCGTGCAGCGTGTCCGCGAGATTAAGTCTGAGACTCAGATCGCCAAGATTAGGGCAACCTGTGAAATCGCCGACCGCGTCTTCGCACGCGTGCCCGAATTTGCAGCGAGTGGAAAACCGCTCGATCAGGTCTTTCGCGACTTCCAGATCGCGCTGCTGCAAGAAGGCGCTGACTGGGTCAGCTATGTTGCGGGCAGTGCTGGGCAGGGGGGCTACGGCGACGTGATCTCGCCCGCGACGGCGCAACCACTCGCCAAGGGTGATGTTTTGATGCTCGACACAGGCGCTGTTAAGGACGGGTATTTTTGCGACTTTGATCGGAACTATTCCGTTGGCCCGCCATCTTCCGCAGTTCAACGCGCGCAGGATGCGTTGTTCATGGCCACTGAGCTGGCGCTGAACACCCTGCGCCCCGGTATGACGGCCGCAGACCTATATGGGATTATGACGAAAGCCTTGGGCGCGGCTGGTGCAACAGTTGGGGGTGGCCGGTTCGGGCATGGGCTGGGCATTACATTGACGGAGTGGCCCTCGTTCACTGCCAAAGACACCACGCCGCTGCGCGAAGGAATGGTTTTGACACTGGAGCCGGGTGTTGAGGTGTCGGCGGGGAAATTCCTTGTCCATGAAGAGAACATCGTTTTGCGGGCAAACGGGCCGGAGCTGCTATCAACACGCGCGCCCCAAACTTTGCCAGAGTTAGGATGATGGATCACTTTCCCTATACCTTAACGGGGCCTATCGGGACTACGGCGACATTGGGATTGGTGGTGCTGCAAGTTGATGAGACGATCGAACAAGATTTCCACAGGTTGTTTTCTGGGCCAGACGTGGCGCTTTATGTCAGCCGCATCCCGTCGGGGGACAATCTGACCCCAGACACAATTGCACAAATGGCGATTGATCTACCACAAGCCGCATCGCTTCTACCGCCCGCGGCCGCGTTTGATGTGATTGGCTATGCCTGCACATCTGGCACAACGCTGATCGGCGCGGACAAAGTTAGTGATTTGGTGACAGTGCACGCTAAAACGAAGGCGGTTACGAACCCGTTAAGCGCGTCGATAGCTGCGTTCAAAGCGCTTAACGTGAAATCTATCGCGATTGTTTCGCCCTATATAGCGACTGTGGCTACGCCCATTCAGGCGGCTTTTGAGGATGCAGGCTTTGATGTTCCTGCAACGGTGTCCTTCGGAGAGGAAGTTGAAGCCAATGTCGCACGCATTGATCCGGCCTCAATTCATGCGGCCGCTCTGGCGATTGGAAAGACCGACGGGGTTGATGCGGTGTTCTTGTCCTGCACGAACTTGCGTACCTTGAATATCATTGACGACCTTGAACAACGCCTAGGTTGCCCTGTCGTCAGCAGCAATCAAGCGCTGGCATGGCATATGGCTCAACTCGCGTCAGCGCAGCTTGCGCAGGATGCACCGGGGGCTCTTTGCAAGACGTGCGCACACAGTCAGTAGTTTTCCTAGCGCACCAAATTTGACCAGTTTTTTGTGAAATTCGCGTGTAAAAAAGCAAAGAAAAAAATTTCCACGTGTAAAAAAGTTCGACATCTTCAGTTCATACTATATAGTAAACAGCGCTGACTGGGGGGATTAAGTTGAGCAAGCCACGTATCAAAACCATGGAAGAGCTGTCGCTTGCGATTGGTGTTTCGCGTCCGACGCTGTCGCGCTTCTTTCAGGATCCGACTCTCGTTAAAGCGAAAACTGTCGCCAAAATCGAGAAGGGGTTGGAGCAGGTTGAATATGTCCCTAACTTCTTTGCGACCCGACTAAATCGCAAGTCTACACGGATGATTGGGGTCATTATTCCCTACCTAAATGACCTATTCTTTACTGAGTTGTTGGAGGCTGTTGAGGTCGCCGCGATGGATGCGGGATTGACAGTTATCACTCAATGTTCTCACTCCGATCCCGCGATTGAGGCCCGCGCAGCCGAGACGTTTATGTCGATGAACGTGGATGGCGCTATTGTTGCGCCTCTCGGGGATCATAGCGATCAAGCGGTTTACCAAAGGTTAAAGTCGCGCATGCCGTTCGTTTTGATGGATTCGCGCCCTACGACGATGCCTGATGTGGATTATGTTGGGACAAATCACGCCCAGAGCACTGGTTTAATTACAGAATACCTATCTCGCGTAGGCGAGCCACCTGTGTTTATGGCAATGCCGCGCGTTAACTTTAACGCCATTGAGCGTGAAAATGGCTATGTCGCTAAAATGAATGAATTGGGCCTTAAGCCTGAGGTCATCGGTGCCGAGTTCGTCAATGAAAATTGGCACTTTGAGGACCATGGTGAGGCCGTTCTATCGGCGGAGTTTGCTCAGGGCCGATTTACTGACAGATCGATTCTTTGTGCGAATGATCGCGTTGCAATTGGGGCCCTTCGCGCTGCTGCTCTTCACGGTTTAACACCCGGACAGACGAAAAAAGGGGGGCTGCGGATTGCTGGGCACGACGATTACCTACTTTGCCCTTACCTGAACCCACCCCTTACCACAGTCGCGCAGGATACCGCGTCTATTGGGCGAAAAGCAGTGTCGCGGATGCTGCAACTTATCCGGGGGGAAGTCATTGATGACACTCCCGAAATCACGCTTTTTGACGGCAATTTAGTTGTTCGCAGGTCTGCCTGAACGCAAGATTGTTTCCACCTGATGCCGCGTTGCAGCATGCCGCCAAGGCAGGTGTGTAATCGTTTGCGAGGGGAGGACTTTGCCGCCGAAGTTTGTGTTAGCGCTAACTAGAATTCTCGGGTGCGACGAAATGTACTTGACTCATCGAGGGTCGTTCTGCAAAGTTTACGTGTGTCAAAA
Source organism: Octadecabacter temperatus (assembly GCF_001187845.1). Taxonomy (NCBI): domain Bacteria; kingdom Pseudomonadati; phylum Pseudomonadota; class Alphaproteobacteria; order Rhodobacterales; family Roseobacteraceae; genus Octadecabacter; species Octadecabacter temperatus. Next base: position 1,166,992 of record NZ_CP012160.1, read on the forward strand.
AAGGGAGGACACCAATGTCTATCAAGAAAACACTTCTGACCACTGCGGTCGGTTTCGGTCTTACAGCAGGCATCGCTGCCGCTGACGGCCACACATCTTTGACAATTGCGATCGTAAACAACGGTCACATGATCAACATGCAAACAGTTGCTGAAGCTTACACTGCCGAAACTGGCGTTGAGCTGAACTGGGTATCTTTGGAAGAAGGCGTTCTGCGCGAGCAGGTTACTTCTGACACTGCAACCGGTGGCGGCCAGTACGACATCATCAACATCGGCATGCAGGAAGCACCAATCTGGGGCGCTGCAGGTTGGATCGAACCACTTGAGCTGAGCGACGACTACGACGTAGGCGACCTTCTGCCAGCTATGGCAAACGGTCTGTCCGCTGACGGCACACTCTACGCTGCACCATTCTACGGTGAATCCTCTATGGTTATGTACCGTAAGGACCTGACAGACGCTGCTGGCGTGACTATCGCTGACAACGACTCTTGGGAAAACGTCATGGCGGCTGCTGCTGCAATGCACGACCCAGACAACGGCGTATACGGTGCTTGTCTCCGTGGTAAGCCAGGTTGGGGCGACAACATGGCGTTCGTCACTACAATGGTTAACTCCTTCGGTGGTGCTTGGTTCGACGCTGACATGAAGCCAGCTCTCGACTCCGACGAGTGGAATGCTGCAATCAACTTCTACGTTGAGCTTCTGGGTACATACGGCCCTCCAGGTTCCGAAGGTAACTCCTTCAACGAAATCCTGGCTCTCTACAACGAAGGCAAGTGTGGCCTGTGGATCGATGCTACAATCGCTGCTTCTTTCCTTGAAGTAGACGGCGTTGCATACGCACAGTCTCCAAACGCTGGTAACCCAGTCGGTGCAAACTGGCTCTGGGCTTGGGCAATGGCTGTTCCAACAGGTTCACCAAACTCCGAAGCAGCACACGCGTTCATCGAGTGGGCAACTTCTAAAGAGTACATCCAAGCTGTAGGTAACCACCCAGACTTCGGTTGGGGTTCTGTTCCAACAGGTACACGTGCATCCACATATGAAATCGCTGAATTCCAGGCGGCTGCTCCTTTCGCAGCAGCTGAGATGGCTGCGATTGAATCTGCGGCTCCAGCAGCAACAGACCTGAAGCCATACGTTGGCGTTCAGTTCGCAGCTATCCCAGAATTCCCAGAAGTGGGTACAGCGGTAGCTCAGGAAATCGCAGCGGCTCTGTCCGGCGCGAAGACTGTTGAAGAAGCACTGGCTGCAAGCCAGGAAGCTGCTGACGCGATCATGCGTGAAGCTGGCTACTACGAATAAGTCACTCGACTTAAAAGGAAAGACCCAGGCTTAGCTTGGGTCTTTCCACTTCTCTTTCTTTTTCTCTTTGATCGTCGCTACTATTGATAGGGCCGCTTTAACCGGCCTGGCTACGGCGTTCAGAAACTCGAATTCTGAAAGCGAGCGACTTTCAATTAACTGGGGGACTCAAGAACATGGCTAATAGAACAATCCCAAGATTACTTCAGACGCCGGCGGTTATACTGCTCTTGTTCTGGATGATCGTACCACTCGCGATGACGCTCTTTTATTCGTTTATCCGCTACGTTTTAAACAGCACCGTTCGACCTGAATGGACGACACCGTCATTCTCGAACTGGCGCGGCTTTGGTAACTACCAATTCGTCTTGAACTCAAAGGATTTCTTGTTTGCAATCAAGAACAGCCTGTTCATCGTGACAAGCATTCTGACGCTTACTGTTGTTCTTGGTGTTCTTATCGCGGTTCTTATCAACCGGTCATTTCCGGGGCGGGGCATTGTTCGCGTTCTCTTGATTTCACCCTTCTTTATTATGCCTGCGGTAAACGCGGTTCTTTGGATCAACATGTTGCTTGATCCGGTTCTGGGCCTTCAAGGTATCGCCATTGGCGGAATCAACAATTTTGCAGCCGGCATGCAGGACGCACCACTCGTTGGTTGGTTCTTTAACTTGTGGCCTGTGCTTGAGCCGATTTCGTTCCGTGCAACCCAAACGTCTTCGATTGCTGTCATCATGATGGTGACGTGGCAGTGGACACCTTTTGCGGTACTGATCTTTATGACGTCGCTGCAGTCTGAGGACCAACAGCAAAAAGAAGCCGCCATTTTGGACGGGGCAGGCCGCTGGTCGCAGTTCCGCTTCTTGACCTTGCCGCACCTTGGTCGCCCGATGGCGATTGTGGTGATGATCCAAGCGATTTTCCACCTCTCGCTATACGCAGAGATCGAAATCGTTAGCCGCGGTAACGGCAACAAAAACCTGCCTTACTTGATTGGTGAATTCACCAACAACAACATCGGTGCTGCAAGCGCCACGGGCATTTTCGCCGTCATTCTCGCCAACATCGTAGCCATCTTCTTGCTGCGCGCTGTCGGCAAGACGTTGATGGAATAGGGGGACATACCAATGGCAATCGTTGCAACAACTTCTCGTTTCTCAAGGATCGCATGGCCCACAGTGGCTTGGATCGTCGCACTGATCTTTTTCTTTCCGATCTTTTACATGATCCTGACCAGCTTCAAGACAGACGCTGACGCTGTTAAGCCGGAACATGTATTCTTCTTCACGCCAACATTGGAAAACTACGCCAACATGGCTGAAAACTATGACTACTGGCGCTTTGCGACCAACTCGGTCATCGTTTCTGTCTTCGCGACACTGTTTGCGTTGGTTGTCGGGGTGCCATGTGCTTACGCAATGGCGTTCAACCCCAGCCGCGCAACCAAAGACGTGTTGATGTGGATGCTGTCTACAAAGATGCTACCAGCCGCGGCTGTCTTGTATCCGATGACGTTCCTGACAAAGAACGTGTTTGGCCTTTTTGATACGCACTTCCTGGTTATCCTGGTTCTGTGTCTTATCAACCTGCCGATCGTGATCTGGATGCTGTTCACTTACTTTAAGGACATCCCGAAAGACATCATCGAAGCCGGTCAAATGGACGGCCTGACAACATGGGGCGAGGTCAAAGAGATCCTGATCCCACTGGCGTGGGGTGGCATCGTGTCTACGGCACTTTTGACCTTCATCTTCTGTTGGAACGAAGCGTACTGGACGGTCCGTCTTACAACAATCGACGCAGCAACGCTGTCCAAGCTGATTGAGGGCAACCGCGCCCCAGAAGGCTTGTTCTTTGGTCGCCTCTCGGCGGTTTCCACGGCAGCAGTTGGACCAATCATCATCTTGGGTTGGTTCTGTCAGAAACAATTGGTCTCAGGTTTGACCTTTGGCGCAGTGAAATAAGGAGCGATCTCATGGGAAGCATCGTACTTGATAAAGTTCAAAAGAAATTTGGCGAAACGGAAGTCATTCCACCGCTGGATCTAGAAATCAACGACGGCGAATTTGTTGTGTTTGTTGGGCCATCTGGCTGCGGTAAATCAACACTGCTGCGCATGATTGCTGGTCTCGAAGACCTCACAAGCGGAGCCGTCGCAATCGACGGCGCCGACGTGACAGAAACGTCCCCAGCCAAGCGTGGCTTGTCGATGGTGTTCCAGTCCTATGCGCTTTACCCGCATATGACGGTTCGCAAAAACATCGCTTTTCCGATGCGGATGGCGGGCATTGATCAAGCGACACAAGACGCGAAGATCGACGCTGCGGCGAAGTCTTTGAACCTGACAGACTATCTGGATCGCAAGCCGGGCCAGCTGTCTGGTGGTCAACGTCAGCGTGTGGCCATTGGCCGTGCGATTGTTCGTGAACCATCCGCGTTCTTGTTTGACGAACCACTGTCCAACCTTGATGCCGCGCTGCGTGTTGGCATGCGTCTGGAAATCATGGAGCTTCACAAGAAGCTGAACACAACCATGATCTACGTGACGCACGATCAGGTCGAAGCCATGACAATGGCCGACAAGATCGTCGTTCTGCAGGCGGGCGTGATTGAGCAGGTTGGTTCCCCATTGGAGCTATACCACCGTCCGCGCAACAAGTTCGTTGCGGGCTTCATCGGCTCACCGAAGATGAACCAGATCGAGGGCGCTGAAGCAGCCAAGCACAACGCAACTACCATCGGCATCCGCCCTGAGCACGTAGACGTGTCCCTGACGGAAGGCACATGGAAGGGCGTTGTTGGCGTTGCTGAACACCTCGGCTCTGACACGTTCATCCACGTGCACGAAACTGGCTTGGATGTAGGCGAAGGCGACCTGTTCACGGTACGCATCAGCGGCAACATCGAAGTCAGCCACGGCGATACAGTGTACCTGACGCCACAGATGGACAAGCTGCACAAGTTCGATGCGCAAGGCCTGCGGGTCGAATGAAACGGCTTGAGGGAAAGTCTGCCCTCATAACGGGGGCCGCGCGCGGAATCGGGCGCGGCTTCGCTGAAAGCTATCTTGCTGAAGGCGCGACGGTTGCGATTGCGGACATCAATATGGTGGCGGCCAAACAAACGGCTGCTGAGCTTGGATCGGGTGCTTATCCGATCCAAATTGATGTGTCTGATCAAGGCAGCATCGACGACGCAATTGCGGCTGTCGTCAGTCAAGCTGGCAAACTAGATATCCTGATCAATAATGCAGCTTTGTTTGATGCCGCTGAAACAGTGGACATTACGCGTGCCAGCTACAACAAGCTCTATTCCGTCAATGTGGCGGGTACATTGTTCACAATGCAGGCTGCAGCAAAACAAATGATCGCACAGGGGCACGGCGGCAAAATTATCAACATGGCGTCCCAAGCGGGGCGGCGGGGGGAAGCGCTGGTGTTGGTTTACTGTTCCACCAAAGCAGCGGTGATTTCGATGACGCAATCGGCTGGTCTCAATTTGATCAAGCACGGCATCAACGTAAACGCCATCGCACCAGGCGTTGTTGACGGTGACCATTGGGAACACGTGGATTCCATGTTCGCCAAACTGGAGGGCAAGAAACCTGGCCAGAAAAAAGCAGAGGTCGCAGCAAGCGTCCCAGCTGGGCGGTTCGCCGACCCTAAAGACTTAACAGGGATGGCCGTCTTTCTGGCGTCATCTGACTCCGATTATATCGTGTCCCAGACGTACAACGTCGATGGCGGCCAATGGATGAGCTAATGAAACTGACCCTTGAAAACATTGCTAACTTGCCAGATGGAGTCCGCGGCCCACGCTATGAGCGTGATGAGCTGAGCGCAGGTATTGTCCATATTGGCTTGGGCAATTTTCACCGTGCGCATCAGGCGTGGTATTTGCACCGTTTGATGGATCAGGGCCTTGCGCAAGACTGGGCCATCCTTGGTGCTGGCGTGCGGGCAGGGGATGCAGCACAGCGTGATCGTCTGCTGGATCAGGACTGTTTTACCACATTGATTGAGCTGGATCCGAAGGGTAAATCTGCCGAAGTGATCGGGTCCATGATTGGGTTTATCAATGTCGCGGACGACAATGGCCCATTGATTGCGCATATGTCTGAGGCTGCGATCCGTATCGTGGCATTGACCGTGACTGAGGGCGGTTACTACTTATCCCCTGAGGGTGGGTTCGATGCGGACCACGACGACATCAAACACGATGCTGAAAACCCTGAAATCCCAAGAACTGCTTTTGGCGCTATGATTGCCGCCCTTAAAGCGCGCCGTGAAAGCGGTGCGGGGCCATTTACCTGTCAAAGCTGTGACAACCTGCAGGCCAATGGTGACATTTTGCGTCAAACAGTCGTTGGCTTGGCCACGCTAAGCGACCCTGATCTTGCCGCATGGATCAACGACAACGCCACATTTCCCAACGCTATGGTGGATTGTATCGTTCCAGCAACCGGTCCTGCCGAGCTAAAACTCGCGCGTGAATTTGGGATCGAAGACAACGCACCGGTTACCCATGAAAACTTTCGCCAATGGGTAATTGAAGACAAATTCTGTGCCGGACGTCCTGATTGGGACAAAGTCGGCGCGACATTCACCGATGACGTCCACGCATTTGAAGCCATGAAGCTGCGCCAGTTGAACGCGGGCCACCAGATTATTGCGACACCGGGTGAACTGCTGTCTGTGCCGACAATCGCTGGTACAATGGCGCATCCGCTGATCAAGGGCTTGTTTCGTAAGGTGGAGATCGAAGAGATCGCACCGCACGTCCATACGGTCCCTGACATGACTGCACTGGAATACGTCGACCTGATCGACGATCGCTTTTCAAATCCTGAAATCTACGACACCACGCGCCGCGTGGCGTTTGATGGCTCCTCCCGCCATTCTGGTTTCTTGCACCCGATCCTGCGCGATGCGCTTGCGGCAGGCACGGCAATTGACGGTCTTGTGCTGGTTGAGGCGCTCTGGGCGCGCATGTGTGAAGGCACGCGCGAGGACGGCAGTTTGATTGAACCCAATGACCCGTTCTGGGACGCATTGAATGCCACTGCCTTGAAAGCAAAGAACAATCCGCAAGCGTGGATTGACCAAGAACAAGCATATGGTGATCTTGGGGCCAACCCGCGTTTCGCGGAAAGCTTTGCGAAATGGCACGGTCTCATTCAGTCAGACGGCACCGAGGCTGCGCTTCAAGCTTATCTCGATAGCTGATACACTTGCGTCACATCGGTGAGTAGGGTTTGATAGGCATGTCCTATCGAAAGTCACACCCATGATCGACAAACTTGAAATGTTCATCGCCCTTGCGCGCGAAGAACACTTTGGCCGTGCAGCACTGGCGCAGGGGGTGACCCAGCCCACGTTGTCCGCTGCGATCAAGCAGTTAGAGGACCAGCTTGGCGTGATGCTTGTCTGGCGAGGGTCGCGCTATCAGGGGCTAACGCCGGAAGGGCAACGCGCCCTCATTTGGGCGCGCCAGATTGTTGGGGACACGCGTACGTTACGCCAAGAAATGCGCGTCGCCCGTGAAGGACTGTCAGGCGATCTACGACTGGCGGTTATTCCAACCGCGCTGACGGTTGTATCTGAATTAACAGCCGATTTTGGCGAGTCCCATCCGAACGTGCGGTTCTCTGTGCAATCCAAGACGTCGGCTCAGATTCTATCGATGCTCGACAATCTCGAGATCGATGCAGGGCTGACCTACCTCGACAATGAACCCTTGGGCCGTGTGACGACAGTGCCACTTTATGCCGAGCGATATGTTTTGGTCGCAAAAGCAGGTCATCCGCTATTGTCTGGTCCGGTAAAGTGGAGCGATCTGGGGGACGTGCCGCTATGCCTTTTGACGCCGGACATGCAAAACCGTCGGATTATTGCGCAGCATCTGATTGAAGCGGGGGTTGAAACGACACCGCAAATCGAAGCCTCTTCAGTGGTTGTTTTGGTTAGCCATGTTGTGCGCAGCAATTTGGCGACGATTTTGCCGGTTCGTGCGGCTGAGATTTTTCTCAAGGGCGACGACCTTGGTGCGGTTCCTTTGATTAGGCCTGACGCAAGCCACGTGGTTGGCCTTGTCGCACCGCACCGCGAACCCTTTACGCCAGTTCTAGCAGGCTTGCTGGACCGTGCGCGGGCGCTTTCAGAACTTGCATAGGTTCGATAGGTAGCTTCTATCAATTGACGGAATAGCGATATTGATAACCTATATAAAACTGGTGATACCTAACATAAGAATTTAGGGGGTTTTCCAGATGTCGGACGTGCAAACCATTGAAATAATGCAAGGTATTCTTGCTCGTCATGCGAAGCAGGAAGGGCCGTTGCTGCCAATTTTACATTCGGTGCAGGCTGAATATGGATTCATCCCCGTAGATGTGGTGCAGATTATTGCCGACCATCTAAATATCACACGCGCCGAAGTGCATGGTGTGATCTCGTTCTACCATGATTTCCGCGACGCACCTGCGGGCAAGCACATCATCAAGATTTGTCGTGCTGAAGCGTGCCAATCGGTCGGTGCGAATGCGCTTTCCGACCGCGCACTAGAAAAGCTCGGGGTTGAGTGGGGCGGCACGACCGCAAACAGTTCCGTTACGATTGAAGCGGTCTATTGCCTTGGTCTGTGTGCCTGTGGCCCTGCAGCGATGGTGGACGGCAAGGTTGTCGGGCGTGTCGACGGTGCCAAGCTGGATAAACTCTTGGCGGAAGCAGGCGCATGAAGATTTACATTCCTTTAGACAGCGCTGCAAAGGCGGTTGGTGCTGACGATGTTGCAGATGCGATCCTGCTAGAGGCAAATACGCGCGGGTTAGACATTGAAGTCATCCGCAATGGCACACGTGGCATGATCTGGCTTGAGCCACTGGTTGAGATCGAAACCGAAAGCGGTCGCGTTGGCTATGGCATAGTCGATGTCGCTGATGTTCCTGCCTTGCTCGACGGCAAGCTCGAAAGCCTTGGTGTGGTCGAAGACCTCGACTGGATGAAGGGCCAAACCCGCCTGACGTTCCAGCGTTGCGGTATAACTGACCCGCTGTCGCTGACTGACTACGAGGCCCACGGTGGTCTTACAGGACTTCGCAACGCAATCGCGATGACACCAGCGGGCATCGTCGAGGAAGTCACCAATTCCGGTCTGCGTGGTCGTGGTGGCGCGGGATTCCCGACGGGGATCAAGTGGAACACGGTTCTGGGGGCGCAGGCCGATCAGAAATACATCGTTTGCAATGCGGACGAGGGCGACAGCGGCACCTTCGCGGATCGCATGATCATGGAGGGCGACCCTTTCACCTTGATTGAGGGTATGATCATCGCAGGCCTCGCCGTTGAAGCGACCCAAGGCTACGTTTATCTGCGCTCAGAATACCCCGATGCCATTGATATCATGGAGAAAGCGGTTGTTCTGGCGCGTGCTGCTGGCATTCTCGGGGCCGATGTCCTTGGCTCTGGTCGTGCGTTTGATATGGAAATCCGCGTTGGCGCGGGGGCCTATGTTTGCGGTGAAGAAACGTCGCTTCTGAACTCTCTCGAAGGCAAACGTGGCGTTGTGCGTGCCAAGCCGCCGCTGCCCGCGCTTGAAGGGTTCCTTGGCAAGCCCACAGTGGTCAACAACGTGATCTCACTGGCGACTGTGCCTGTGGTGATGGAAAAGGGTGCGGCGCATTATGCGGACTTCGGCCTTGGCCGTTCCAAAGGCACCATGCCGATCCAGATTGCAGGTAACGTCAAATTTGGCGGCTTGTATGAAACGGCCTTCGGTCTGCCGTTGGGTGATCTGATCGACAAGATTGCAGGCGGCACGCTTTCAGGTCGTCCGGTAAAGGCCGTGCAGGTTGGTGGGCCACTTGGCGCGTATATGCCAAGGTCCAAATTCGACACGCCGTTTGCCTATGAGGAATTCGACGGGCAGGGCGGCTTGATCGGCCACGCTGGCGTCGTTGTGTTTGATGACAGTACCGACATGCTTGGTATGGCGCGTTTCGCGATGGAATTCTGCGCCGTTGAAAGCTGCGGTAAGTGTACTCCGTGCCGCATTGGTGCTGTGCGGGGCGTCGAAACGATTGACCGCATCGGCAAGGGCGACACAGACGCGATTGAGCTGTTGGAAGACCTTTGTGAGACTATGAAAGACGGCTCGCTCTGTGCATTGGGCGGGTTCACCCCGTTCCCAGTCATGAGCGCGCTGCAGAACTTCCCAGACGACTTTGCCACCAAGAAGGAGGCCGCCGAATGAAAGATTTCATAATCCCGACCAGCAAAGACATGGACATGGGCACGCCTGCGTCCAAATCTACGGAAATGGTTACGCTGACGATTGACGGCTTTGACGTGACGGTTCCTGAGGGCACCTCCGTAATGCGCGCCTCGGCTGAGGCTGGCATTCAGGTTCCGAAATTGTGCGCCACTGATAGCGTTGAGGCCTTCGGGTCTTGCCGCCTATGTGTCGTCGAAATCGAAGGGCGCCGTGGTACGCCCGCGTCCTGCACCACACCGGTTACATCGGGCATGGTTGTGAAAACGCAATCTTCAAAGGTCAAAAAGATCCGCAAAGGCGTGATGGAATTGTACATTTCCGATCACCCCCTTGATTGCCTGACCTGTTCGGCAAACGGCGATTGTGAGCTGCAAGACATGGCCGGCATGGTCGGTCTGCGCGATGTCCGCTATGAGGCCGTCGCGAACCACTTTGAAGCACGGGACACATCTGGTGAGACGAACGCTCAGTTCATCCCGAAGGACGACAGCAACCCGTATTTCACTTATGATCCTGCCAAATGCATCGTCTGTTCGCGCTGCGTGCGGGCCTGCGAAGAAGTGCAGGGGACGTTTGCCCTGACGATCGAAGGCATGGGTTTCAATTCTCGCGTGTCTGCGGGCGCTGGGGGGGACGATTTCCTCAGCTCTGACTGTGTGTCTTGTGGTGCCTGTGTGCAGGCCTGCCCAACGGCGACCTTGCAGGAAAAATCCGTGATCGAAATGGGCACGCCTGAGCGGTCCGTTATCACCACCTGCGCCTATTGCGGTGTTGGCTGTTCGTTTAAGGCTGAACTGAACGGCGACGAGCTGGTGCGCATGGTTCCCTACAAGCACGGCGAAGCCAACCGCGGCCATTCTTGTGTGAAGGGCCGTTTCGCTTGGGGCTACGCCAACCATTCTGACCGTATTCTGAACCCAATGATCCGCGATAAGATCACCGATCCGTGGAAAGAAGTAAGCTGGGACGAGGCGATTTCATACACCGCCAAACGCTTGCGCGATCTGCAAGCCAAGCACGGCGTGAAATCCATTGGTGGCATCACGTCGTCGCGTTGCACGAACGAGGAAACTTACCTCGTGCAAAAGATGATCCGCTCAACCTTTGGCAACAACAACACCGACACCTGCGCGCGGGTGTGTCATTCGCCAACAGGCTACGGTTTGAAGACGACTTTCGGTACCTCAGCTGGTACGCAAAATTTTGATTCCGTTGAGGAAACAGATGTTGTTATCATAATTGGCGCCAACCCAACAGACGGCCACCCCGTGTTCGCCAGCCGCTTAAAAAAGCGTTTGCGGGCAGGAGCCAAGTTGATCGTAATCGACCCACGCCGCACGGATATCGTGAAATCTGCACACATCGAAGCGCAGCACCACCTGCCGCTGCTTCCGGGTACGAACGTCGCGGTCATGTCATCAATCGCCCATGTTATCGTGACTGAGGGATTGATGGACGAAGAGTTCATCCGCACGCGCTGTGATTGGGACGAGTTCGCGCATTACGCCGAATTCATCTCCGATCCGCGCCACGCACCTGAGGCGACTGCGATGCTAACGGGAGTTGACGCAAAAGAATTACGTGCCGCTGCCAAACTGTTTGCAACTGGCGGCAACGGGTCCATCTATTACGGCCTCGGCGTGACGGAACACTCCCAAGGGTCGACCACGGTTATGGCCATCGCAAACCTTGCGATGATGACGGGCAACTTGGGCAAAAACGGTGTTGGTGTGAACCCGCTGCGCGGCCAGAACAACGTGCAAGGTGCATGTGATATGGGCTCGTTCCCGCATGAATTGCCCGGTTACCGCCACGTGTCTGACGACGCCACACGCGAAGTGTTCGAAGCAATCTGGGGCGGCAAGATCGACCCAGAACCGGGCCTGCGCATCCCCAACATGCTGGACGCCGCCGTCGATGGCACGTTCAAGGGGCTTTACTGCCAAGGTGAAGACATCCTTCAGTCCGACCCAGATACAAAGCACGTGCAGGCGGGTCTTGCGTCGATGGAATGCGTCATCGTGCATGACCTGTTCCTGAACGAGACCGCGAATTACGCCCACGTCTTCCTACCTGGTTCCACGTTCCTTGAAAAAGACGGCACATTCACCAACGCCGAACGCCGCATCAACCGCGTGCGCAAGGTTATGGCCCCGAAAAACGGCTATGCGGATTGGGAAATCACCATGATGTTGGCCAACGCGATGGACGCAGGTTGGACCTACACCCACCCAAGCCAGATTATGGACGAAATCGCGGCCACCACACCCGGCTTTGCCAATGTGAACTACGAAATGCTGGAAACACGCGGCTCGGTTCAATGGCCGTGCAATGACGATAAGCCTGACGGTTCCCCGATCATGCACGTCGACGGATTTGCGCGCGGCAAAGGGCAGTTCATCATTACCGAATACGTGGCGACGGATGAAAAAACCGGCCCACGCTTCCCGCTACTCCTCACAACTGGGCGGACCTTGTCCCAATACAACGTTGGCGCACAGACGCGGCGCACCGAGAACGTCGTCTGGCACGAGGAAGACGTACTCGAAATCCACCCCCATGACGCAGAAGTTCGCGGCGTGCGCGATGGCCAGTACGTTCGGCTTGCTTCGCGTGCAGGTGAAACGCAATTGCGCGCCAAGATCACCGATCGCGTGTCGACGGGTGTGGTTTACACGACCTTCCACCACCCCGACACACAGGCCAACGTTATCACCACGGACTATTCCGATTGGGCCACGAACTGCCCTGAATACAAGGTGACAGCGGTGCAAGTGGCTCTGTCCAACGGCCCGTCTGACTGGCAGGAAGACTATAACGCACAGGCAGCGCAATCGCGCCGCATCCTACCGGCTGCCGAATGAGCCCGAGCCGGGCAGGCAACGGCGCACGCGCGACCAATGCTCACGTTGTGAGCAACGGCCGCTCAGTTGCGGCCACGCGAAGCCTGCCCGAAGAGGTGCCGGTGGCACTGGTCTACAACGGCACGACCCAAGCCGTGATGATGGCAACGCCCTGTGATCTAAAAGACTTCGGTCGTGGTTTCACCCGCACGGAAGGCTGGGGCGAGGTTGAGAGCATCGAAGTCGTGCCCCACGAAAACGGTATCGAAGTGCAAATGTGGTTGCCCGAAGAAATGGCAGATACATTGCAAACCCGCCGCCGTGCGATGGCGGGGCCCGTTGGATGTGGCTTGTGCGGCATCGACAGCCTTGATCAAGCCATACGCGACGTGCCGGCGGTTGACGGTGATATTACGCTAACCGCGAAAGATATCGCCACCGCGATGCGCAGTTTACGGGCGGGGCAAACCCTGCACGACCAAACGCGCGCCGTTCATGGGGCAGGTTTTTACGATCCCGATCAGGGTCTTACAGAAATTCGTGAAGATGTTGGCCGCCACAACGCCCTCGACAAACTCATTGGTGCGACACCAGACTGCAGCCATGGGGCAATCACACTTACATCACGTGTGTCCGTCGAAATGGTGCAAAAATCCGCGATGGCAGGTGCCCCAATAATCCTCGCCGTCTCTGCCCCAACGACCCTCGCCGTCGCCACGGCTAAGGCGGCAAACATCACACTCGTCGCTCTCGCACGCGATGAAACCTTTGAAATTTTCACCCGTCCGCACCGTATCTTGGTGCAATCTTCCCAATCCAATGAGGCCCCCGATGTCGCCTGAAAAAATGACCCGTATGGCAAACCAAATCGCCACCTTCTTTGAAAGCCAACCGGACGCTGACAAAGCAGGCAGCGTTGCCGCGCACCTCAAGGAATTTTGGGAACCACGCATGCTAGAAAAACTCGCGGCCCATCTGAAAACCGGCGGCGAAGGCCTCAGCCCGCTCGCGTTAGAAGCCAGCAAACGAGTTACGTCCTAACTTCGCTTTGTCTCTGTTTCGAAAATATCCTCGGGGGTGAATGGCCTCTGGCCAGAGGGGGCAGACAGCCCCCTGACCACGCCCGCCGCAGGCGCAAACCCGACCGGTTGCCGCAAAAAGGTCAGGGTTTCCACGCTTGTTTGCCACGCACCGCCGCCATAACCTGATGGTTAACAGGCAATGCAGGCGGATCATGATCGGACCCATCCTCAAATCGCTCCGGCGTGAATACATGGACGTGACCCTGCGCAATGGGCGTGAGCGTATTGTGCGTATTATGGAACGCCCCGGCCATTGGATGTCCGAAACCCAGCTGAACGCCCTCACAACGGACCTGCGCACTATTGCGGCTAAAACCTTGGACGAAGGCAGCCTAACCTACGGCGTCTTTGCGGGGGATCGCGATCGTATGCGGGACACCATCATTACGCTGGTTACCCTGCGCGATGGAACGCCAATCGCTTTTAACGCGCTGGCCGTGATGACCTTAGAAACACAACCCGAACCTGTTGACGTTTTGCACCTCGGTCTTGTGATGGTGGACCCAGCGCAGCGCTCTGGTGGACTGTCTTGGGTGCTTTATGGTCTCACGTGCTTTTTGTTATTCGTGCGCAATCAGTTTCGCCCGCTTTGGATATCTAATGTCACTCAGGTTCCTGCCGTCGTTGGTATGGTTTCTGAAATGTTTTCAGATATTTGGCCTAAACCGAACGCGGAACGCCGTACGTTGAGCCACCTCCTAATGGCGCGCCGGATTATGGGCAGCCAACGCCATGTCTTTGGTGTCGGCCAAGATGCAGAATTTGACGAAACACGCTTTGTCATCGCCAACGCCTACACGGGGGGATCGGATGATCTGAAAAAGACGTGGAACGCCGCCCCAAAGCACCGTGATGAAGCGTTTAATGACTTCTGCTCTGCCGAATTGGATTACACCCGCGGTGACGATGTCTTGCAGTTGGGGCGCATGGATCTTGCCGCGATCCGACGATATCTGACCCGTGAAGTCCCAAAAACTGCGGTCATTGGCGTCCTGTTCACTGCAGGCTTCGTTGCGTTGCGGCGCTTGATCCTTCCTGTACTGTATTGGTCTGACAGTTCGCGACAGTTTTCGATCCTACGCCCCGCAAAAGGGGATCGCGATGTTTGATTACGCTGAATTCACCACCCGTAACATCGGGTTCGTCACTCAAGCTGAGCAAACCAAGCTACGCGACGCCACCGTGTTCGTCTGTGGCACCGGCGGTATGGGTGGGGCCTGTATTCTGGGCCTTGTGCGGGCAGGTGTCGGTAAGCTGATCATCGCGGACCTTGATGAATTTGAGGTCAGTAACCTCAACCGTCAGGTCTTTGCGTTTGATCATACGATGGATCGACATAAGGCCGAAGCCACGGCTGAAATCGCGCGCCAGATTAACCCGGAGATCGAGATCGAAGTTCATCACGGGGATTGGACAGAGCAGGTCGATGCGCTGATTGATCGTGCGATAATTGTGGTAAACGGCACCGATGATTTAGGGGCCTCATTGCTGCTCTACCGCCGCGCACGCGCTTTGGGGAAGACCGTGATCGATGCCTATGCCTCACCACTTCCGTCGGTCTACGTTACGGCTCCAACGGATAAGCCGCATGAGGAAAAGTTCGGCTACCCGACGATTGGGACGGATTGGGATAAGCTAAAAGACGATCAGATAAATCAGGCATTTTTATTGGAATCTGAATGGGTTGTGATTCATTCCTCATCTAGAAACTACATCGACTTGGAAATCGTTGGGGACGTTGTTGCGGGCAAACGATCCCGTATGTCTTTTGCGCCAATGGTGATCACAACCGGTCAGTTAATGTGCTACGAAGTCATTAACGCCGTACTGGACCGCCCGCATGGCACCGATAACCGTGGCTACTTTTTCAATCCGTACAAAGCCCGCGTTGAACGCCCCAAACCCGCGATCGTCGCAGCAATTATGCGCCCACTTGTGCGGAGATTTCTGAATGGGCTGATGAAATGACGTTGGCTGCCTCAGATACTGGAAACCTCTTCCTAGCGTTGGCCGCCCTCGCAGGGTTACTGATTTTGCAGGCCGTGATTTGTGCGCGCGACCCTTGGGCACCGCTTAATCGCCGCTTTTTGCTTGGGTTACGCGTTATGGCGATGCTTTTTGCTGGGCGTGCGCTTTTAATCTTAACGGGATGGGATTTCTTCAGATTTTTCATCCTTTTAGGGGCGACTTTGATCCCACTGTCGGTCCTGCTTTTGGCCGAGGGCTTGCTGCGGCGACATGCACCGCTGGGCGTAAAATTCTGGGTTATGGGGGGCACGATCCTGTTTTCCATTCTGTCATTTTGGTGGTCAAACAGCGTCGATCCGTTAAGGCTTGTTGGCCTGCTGGCGTTCCAATTGAGCGGCTTTTTCATCGGGGCATGGCTTGTTTTGACCCGCAACAAGGCGAGCTTAACGGTCGCAGAAAACCAAACTGTTGAGCGATTGGCTCTTTCGCTTTTCTTACTTGTTCCGTTCGCCGCAGCAGATTTTCTTATGGATTATCTGGATCTTCCGGCACAAATCTCACCGCTAGGCGTGCTATTTTTATGCTGGCTTGCGGTTTCATTAGGACGCTCGCAATCGCAACATCGCGCACCGTTGGTGTCATTCTTTGCCATCGTTTTGGGCGCGGGGCTTTCTGGGTTTGTCATCGCACACATGGTTGGGATGGATAAGGATGCGACGATCCTAACATTGGTGGTGATCCTCGCTGCTGTTTTGGTCGCTGTCCTCTTTATCGAAGCGCAAACACTGCGCTCGGAAGAACAGTCGCAAACACTACTTCGGCATCTGGCCGAGGATCGCTCTCGCGACGCGCTCGGCTTCCTACGCGGATTACAAGCGCACCCCTTGGTAGAAGGGGCCGCATTGATCGAGGCCACGCAGCTAAGTGATCTAGAGACATCTGTATTGAAGCACATCTTTAAGGTTCGCCCCGTGTTGCGCCGCGCCGATCCACCCTTCACAGACGGCGCAGAGGGTGACCACATCAAGCACCTGTTCAGCATGTTTAACGCCAGCCACATCCTGCTGGCTGACGACGAACCGATCACGCTGGTCGCGCTGTCGATGCCATCCTTGGCGACGTCACCACGTGCCGAGCTAGAACTAGCCGCAGTCCAACGCATGGCGCGATTAATGACGAAGGCAAGGCCATGATATCTCAAGACATTTTTGAAACCTGCGTGGCGCGTGCTGCATTGGCACCGACCGTCCACAATACCCAGCCGGCCCGTTGGGTGCGGGATGAAAATGTTCTGTCGCTGTTCTGTGACACGAACGTCGGACTTACGTTTGGGGACCCGTCAGGGCGCGATGCCGCTTTGTCTTGTGGCGCTGTGCTTGAGGCCATGATCTTGGCCTTGTCCGCTAATCAGATCACGGTTGAAGTGACCCTGACAGGTAATGACACTGCGCCAAATCAGGGGCTCGTTGCTGTGGCCCACCTAGTTGTTTCGTCTGGGGAACAGGACGGTTTGCATGAGCAGCTAGAAAACCGGTTCACATGGCGTGGCGCGTTTTCGTCTGAGCCTGCGAAGCTGTTCGGCTGGACGCGGGGCGATGCACGGTTCGTCATGGATCAGCCAGGTCGCAGTTGGCTGGCGGAACGCAATGACTGGGCCAGCCATCAAATCATGCAGCAGGGCCGCTTTCGTGATGAACTGGTGAGCTGGATGCGATTGAGCGACACTCATCCGCGCGCAGGTCTTGATGGGATGGATCGCGCCTCCATGCAGATGAGTGAGTCTGAGGCGCGCATGGCGCACTATGCACTGATTAACTTCTGGCGCTGTTTGAAAGTCTTCGGTCTTACAAAGGGGTTGGTTTCTGAAACAGAAGTGACATTAACAGCGCCTCTTATAGCTTTGTTTCATAGAGATAATGCTGAAGATCCGGTCGTTTCTGGCCGTGCGTATCTGCGCATGTGTCTTGAGGCCGCGTCGTTAGGCTTTGCTGGGTGGCCAATGGCAGCTTTGTCGGACAATCCAACAACGAACGCGCAGGTCTGTGAACGTTTCGGGATCGGGCAAGATCGCCAATTGGTTCAGGTCATTCGTTTTGGATTACCTACAGGTGAAGCCGCACCCCGTGCGCGCCGCCCCTTAAGCGAAGTCATCCGTTAATCTACGGGCAATCCGCTTGGCACGCTTTCTGGGCGCCCCATTGGACGCGCGTCAGCTGTGACGCCTGTTAGTGCATGCAGAAACGCTTCTATATAGGTCACTTCAGCGACGCTTAGCGCAACTGGATTAATGTCGAGGACTGCCACTTGCCGCGCCATTTCGCGCGTGTCTTGACGGATCGCGAAATCAACGCCTCCAAATCGCGGGGCGTCGGGCAAGGCGGCCATATCAGTGGTCCAAGCCGCGCGCGCGCTGACCGGATCGGCATGGTGGCGGATCATGTCGGCCAAACTCGGGTAAGCGCCGTTGTGCCCATATGGCGCCGTGAGGGCGACATTACGCAGCGATGGTGTACGAAAGCGGTAGGCGTCTGATAGCAGGTCTGTTTCTCCCATGCGCCCGACATCTCGTGGCATTTTATCAAAGGTGCGTGTGCGACCGGGACCGAATGCTGGCAAGCCAAGTGCGTGGAAGCCTTGGTCTGTGAACAGCGGGCCAGAATGGCATGTGGCACAACGGGCCTCGCCAAAGAACAACGCACGCCCACGTTCGGCGTTTTCGGGCAGGGGTGTTCCGGCCAGCCACGCATCATAAGGGCTGTCAAAGCTGCGCCACTCGGTATTGATGAAAGCACCCAAAGCATTGCCAATTTCGACGATTGTCAGGTCCAGCGGTTCTTCAACGCTATCAAAGGCCTCGATGAACATGTCCACGTAAGTCTCGTTCCCTCGGACCCGCGCGGCGATGATGGGCCATGCCGCATCAATGCGGTCATGGGTTGCGCCAGCTACGTCGTTTTCGCCAGGGTTTCCCGCCATTTCGAATTGGGCCGTTAGGGGGAACAAGGCTTGGGCGGCAACGATATTATCGAGACCTTGAGGGAGCCATTCTTCGGCGGGTGAATCAAATCCGTTCCCGAATTGGTTGGATACTTCCAATCGCCCGTCATGGAACAGCACATCAATCGAGTTATGCCCAATGTTCCAAAGGCTTGGAGCGTTTCGCGGCACGCGTTTTCGGATGTCCCCGACAAGACGTTCTTCGCCAAGCCCGATGCCGCCTTCACCAATCCCCAGCGATAGCCCATCGCCACTGGCGAGGTCGTGATGATGGCAGGTTCCGCATGAAATATTCCGGTTTCCGCTCAATATCCTATCATAAAATAGCAATTGCCCAATCCGCGCTTGCGCTGGGTCGCTGTCCACGAAATCATCCATGGAGATCGAGTCGGCGAACGCCCCGCTCGCAGCAAAACTGCAGGAAAGTACGATATGGAAAACGTATGGAAACCGTATGGAAAACGTATAGCTCATGCAGGCATTTTGGCTGCATTGCTGGGGGTTACAAGCCCTGTTTACGCGGCTGATTTGGAAGATGCGCGCGATTTGATGGAAGCGGGCGAATTTGAAGCCGCGCGTGCGCAATTTGAGGTTCTGGCGCGCTCCGGTAATGCCGATGCCGAGGAACTGATCGGCGTCATGTATGCCCTTGGACTTGGTGTCGAACAGGACGACGAACGTGCCTTTGAATGGTACTTGCGTTCGTCAATGAAAGGGCACCCTGGCGCGCAATCCGGGATTGGCTGGTACTATGAACTCGGACGCGGGATTGAGGCGCCTGACTTGGTTCGGGCCTATTTATGGTATGCGTTATCTGCGATTGGCGGAGACGTGGACGCGCCGGACTCGCTTGAGGAACTGACCCCGCGCATGACCGCCGAGCAGATCGCCCGTGCGCAGGTTTTGGTGGATGACTACAAGGTCTGGATGTACCCGTTTCGGTGATGTTACGCGGTCTAGATTTCCCAGAAATCCGCCGTTTATCCGCAAATTATCGACATATTAATGACTGACTTTTAGGTTAATTCGCACGCAATTGTGGGCTGTATTGCGGCCTGTCGACAAAGGACGTGTACCATGGCCGATATGTTATTAGGTGGCATTATTATCAACGAAATTTTCGTTGATCCAAATGGCGCGCTCAATTTCGACACAGACGGGAATGGTACCGCGAGCGCACTGGATGAGTATGTTGAACTATACAACACATCTGGCAGCGCGATTGATATTTCTGGACTAGAATTGTGGGATTCTGGGTCCGGACAATGGTTCACGTTTCCTGCGGGCTCGGTATTGGAATCTGGCGGCCGCGCTATGGTTCTCACTGGTGTGCAGTTAGGTGGTAGTTTGCCGACGGGTGGCCCAGATGATTTGTTCTTTGATGCAGGGCGCGGAACGGCGGTGATCAACAACGGTGGCGATAACGTCACCCTCTATGACCCTAACAATGACGAATTCATTCAGGCGACGTTCAATGGCGATCCTTTGGATGACCCAACGACCTACTCAGGGTTTTCCGGTACAGCAACGCAGGTCGGTGCAGGCGAAGACTTTGGCAATGACACCGACGGTGAATCCTTACAGCGGGATGGTGATGGTCAGGACACTTTCATCAGCGGAACACCGACGCCGGGAACCACGAACGTCTGTTTTGCCGATGGAACGCGCCTTGCGACACCCAATGGGGAAATTTCAATTGAAGACCTAAAGATTGGTGATCTTGTGCACACCGCAGATGATGGGCCGCAACCTGTTCGCTGGCTTTACAGCTGCACGTGGCAACGCGAAGACGTCAGTCAATCGCTAAACCTTTCAGCTGTCTTAATCCGCGCAGACGCACTTGGCGTTGGCTTGCCTAGTTGTGATTTGCGTTTATCCCAACAACATCGTGTCTTGGTGCAGGGGGCCATTGCGCAACGCATGTTTGGCGAAGATGAAGTCCTAATTCCAGCCAAAGCATTACTAAGTGTGGCGGGCGTATCTCTTGAGGTGCCGGAGGTTTCGGTCACCTATTATCATGTCATGTTAGACGATCATCACATCGTTACCGCCAACGCAGTTGCGGCTGAAAGTTTGTTTCTTGGAGAGCAAGCCTTGGCGTCTATCCCTGAACAAGGTCTGAAGGAAATCAGCCTGTTGTTGGATGTTTCAATCGATGATCTGACGGATGGGAGCGTTGAAGCGTTGCCAGCGCGTGCGTTGGTCGGTGGTCGCCGTGCATCCAGACTGGTCGCCCGTCATTTACGCAACAACCGTCCGCTTGCGATCTGAAATCTGCACCTCTGCTAGTATCGGTAAATGATCTGACGCGTGGCGCCCCGTCACCTTTCGCGGAATATCAAGCATGCGCACGTTTAGCCGTTTGCAATGGGCGATCCGATCGAGCGCACCCATGGGCAGGCTCGACGGAAATGTACGCCCCGGGGTCAGGATGGTGTAGCGTCGTGCAAGGCGACCAAGCCCCACGCGCTGTGACCATTCGTTGAAATCCCCCAAAATGATGGTTGGGCGCGGCGGTAACGCATCGAGTTCCTCACGGATATGGTCCAGCTGGCTTCGGCGCGAACGGCGCAACAGCCCAAGGTGAACGCCAACAACGCGAAGGTTTGGCAAATCAACAGCAATCGCGCCACGCGGTTCCAACCCTGGAAGCGGGTACCTGTGAACCTGTTCAGCGGTAATGTTTGGACGTGCCAGCAACGCGATACCGTGCCACCCAAGGCTGGTGTCGTTGTCGGCCACAGGAAGCGGCCGCAGATCGGTATGGGTTTCGATCAGATTGCGCGGCAGGGCTGATGGGCGCGCACCCATACGAAAGTCCGCCTCTTGCAGGGCAACCACATCGGCATCAAGGGCATTCACAGCGTCCAGTACCCGCAACGGATCACGGCGCAGGTCCGTGCCAAGGCCTGCGCGAATGTTATAGCTGGCTATGCGAAGGGGTGTGTGTTGCTGCATACTACCTATATTGGCATTCAACGTTGCAATCGGAAGACCCATGCAAAAGATATCCAGTCCAATCGTCATTCGCATCATCCAGACCATTCTAACGCTTGAGATATTATCGGGTGTTGCCACCCAAACTTGGCAGGCGGTTTTCGTGGGTGCGGCGACCTTGGGGCTTACGTTCTTGCCAGAACGGTTTGCTGCGTTCTTTGGGATTAGATTGCCACGCTCGGTTCTCACATCGATTGTCGTGTTCATATTCGCGACAATGTTTCTGGGCGAGGTTGGCGATTTTTATGAAAAATTCTGGTGGTGGGATGTCGTGTTGCACTTCATGTCCGCGCTCAGCTTTGGCGCGTTTGGGTTCTTGCTGATCTTCATGTTGTTTGAGGGGGATCGCTACGCCGCACCGCCTTGGGCCTTAGCGACATTAGCGTTTTGCGTTGGCCTGTCGATTGGTAGCTTGTGGGAGGTTTTTGAGTTTTCCATGGATCAGCTGTTTGGGATGAACATGCAAAAATCCGGCCTCGTGGATACCATGAAGGACCTGATCGTCGACGCCGCCGGCGCTGCGATTGGCGCATTTTCAGGGTATCTTTACTTGAAAGGTCGACAGTTCGGCGGGCTTGGAAAGGTTCTGGAACAGTTTGTAGACGCCAATAAGCGTTGGTACGGGAAGTAGCGAAAGTTGGTCTCGCAGGTGCGGCGACCTGCACTGGTGACATCCATGCAAAATATCGTATGCATGTTCTTGAATGTAATTGCCAGAAGGGCGCGCCCAATGATCCGCACCAGTATTTTATGCATGACGGCAGCAACGCCGCTGTTGGCGAATGAGGACATTGCCGATCAGTATCCACAGTCCGTTCTGTACGAAGCGCCAGTTCAGGTCATCAAGAACGTGTGGTCCGCAATCGGCGCGACGGCACCGCCAACGTATGAAAACGCTGGGCACAACAACAACCTGTCTTTCATTGTGACGGGCGACGGCGTGATCGTGGTGAATGCTGGGGCCAACTACGCGTTGTCCGCTGCAATGCATGACGAAATTCGCGCCGTGACGGATCAACCCGTGAAATTGGTCATCAACGAGAACGGGCAGGGCCACGCGATGCTGGGCAACAACTACTGGGTCGAACAGGGGGTTGATATCCTCGCCCACGTCGATGCCGCCGCCGCGTTTGAGGATCGGGCTGCGCAAAGTTACGAAGGGATGGTTCGGTATGCTCGTGAAAACTCTGAAGGCACAGTTGCTCACGGGCCAACCATTACGTTTGAAGGCGAATACATCATTGAGATGGGCGATATGCGGATTGAGGTTTTGGACCTTGGCCCCGCGCACAGCCCCGGTGATGTTTCGGTCTGGCTACCTGAACAGAAGATGTTGATTGCGGGCGATGCAGCATTTCACGAACGTATGCCCCCAATTTTCGGGGACACTTGTACGCGCTGTTGGTTGGAGACATGGGAAACCGCCGTCGAACCGCTCGGCGCGCTTTACGTAATCCCAGGGCACGGCCACCCAACGAACATGGACGTGGTGCGCGCAGGGACCCATGGCTACGTCAGCTACCTGCGCGAAAAGATTGGCGAGCACATCGAGGAAGGCGGCGATCTGGCTGGGGCTTACTACGTTGATCAGTCTCCCTACAAACATTTAGACACGTTTGAGGAACTGGCCACTAGAAACGCAGGCGTGGTCTATTCCGAGATGGAGTGGGAATAAGCGACGCTTTCGTCCCATTAGAATAAGCCGAAACGTAAAAGGGCCGCCCGTAACTGGGCGGCCCTCACTGTGTTTAGAAACAACAGATTAGTTTAGGTCAGCGTCGTAGCTTGCTGCGAGGTCGGCTTCGACTTCGTCCACGGCCGCGATCAATGCGTCGAGGATTTGGTCTGCACCATCCACGTTGCCGCGGAACCAAGCTTGAACTGGCTCAGCCGCTTCAGCGAACATTGCTTTCTCTTCAGGTGTTGGAACGTAGAGGTTACCGCCACCCGCAACGAAGTCTGCGTAGGCTTGGATAGAGTTACGCTTAGGTGACGCGAAAGTCGCCTGTTGCAGCGCGTAGAAGCCGTCCACGATTACGCGGCGCTGTGCTTCGTCCATGCCAGTGAAACGTTCGTTGTTCATCCACCAGAGCGCACCCATATAAGCGTGGCCGTCAAGCGTGACGTACTGCAGGCCTGCATCAGGGAACTTCATGCCCATGATGTCTGTGATGCCGTTCTTGGACCCTTCAACAACGCCCGTTTGGAACGATGTGAACAGCTCAGGCCATGGGATCGGTGTCGGGGATGCACCCAAAGCGCGCACGAGTTCCTGCGGCAGGTCGGCCACAACCGTACGGATCTTCAGGCCTTCCATGTCGGCAGGTGTCTGAACAGGGCGAACAGTGTTCGCAAAGTTACGCCAGCCGCCGGTGTTACCGATCGTCATCAGACGGATCGTGTCCTCAGATGTTTCCAGCGCCATGTCACGCATTGTGCGCACGAAATCGCCTTGAAGCACGGATTCAGCAACGCGGTCATCAGACATCAGGTACGGCAGGTCGAGGACTTGCACGTACGGGAAGATACCCGCAGCGCCACCAGATGTGGACACGTAGATGTCGATGGAGCCTTCAGAAACGCCTTCAAGACATTCCGCACCAGTCGCACAGATTTGTGTGCCCATGAAGATTTCCACGGCAATTGCGCCGTTGGATGCAGATTCAACGTAGTTTTTGAACACGATCAGACCGTCATAGTCTTCATCGTTTTCGTTGGAGTTCGCCGTGGCACGCAGAGTGACAGCGTGGCCATCAGCGTAAACTGGTACTGCGGCCATTGTGTAGGCTGCGATCATGCCAGCCGTTGCGAGATACTTCATCATTTTAATAATCCTCCCAGATTTTTGATGTTGGATTAGGGTTAGTTTGCGGGTGGTCCAGGGCTAATGCAAGCCATGTAACCACTGTCAGGCGCACATCCGAGGAAGTCCGCGAGATAGGGAACCGTCATTGAAATTTGTGGGAAGAAGGTGATCAAAAAGATCACCGCGACTTCCACGGCAAGGAACGGCAGGATAGCCTTCGCGATGGTTTCCACCTTTTCGCGAGAGACCGTTGAAGCCACGAATAGAACAAGTCCCATTGGCGGCGTTGCCAGGCCTACCGTGAGGTTGACGCTCATGATGATGGCGAAGTGGACAGGGTGTACGCCGATATCAACAAAGATTGGTCCGAGGATGGGTCCAAGGATGATGATCGCGGGTCCTGCGTCCAAGAACATGCCGACGATGAACAACAGGATGTTGATCAGGAACAACAGGATCAGCGGGTTTTCAGACAACCCAAGAATCAGGTCTGCCAATGTCGTTGCCGCACCGGATGTCGCGACAATGGTTTTGAACGCAACGGCTGCGCCCACAAGCAACAGCACCGATGCCGACGCAAGCGCCGAGCGTTGCAACACGTCAAAGAAGTCCGCCCATGTGAGGGATTTAAGCACGAACACGGACACCAGAAGGGCGTAGGCCACCGCGATTGTCGAGGCTTCCGTCGGGGTCATGACGCCGATCAGAATACCACCGAGGATGATGATCGGTGTTTGCAGCGGAACGACGCCCTTTTTGCACACGGTGCGGAAGTCAGCACTGACTTGGCCACGCAACGCGACCAGCAGGACGTGCGCCAAGATCAGTAAGATCAGCAGCGTTCCCCAAAGCATGAAACCTTCTGGGCGCGTGTAACCGCTGAAGGATTGCACGCCACGATAAACGGCCCAAAGCAGGCCCATAAGGTTGATGCGTGCGAGGACAAAGGACAGCCAGAATTCAATCGGGGCGATGGTCTGGTTTTTGGTGACGATGCGTTCCGCTTTCGGCAGGTCGTATCGATCCGCCATGAGGCGCACCATAACCATCAGGCCAACACCCACGAGAACACCGGGTACGATACCTGCAAGGAACAACGCCGCGACGCTTTCCCCCATGACATAAGCGTAGATAATCATGATGCCGGAGGGCGGGATGATCGGGCCAATGACGGAAGATGCTGCCGTAATGGCAGCAGCGAATTTGCGGGTGTAGCCGTTCTTTTCCATCGCAGGGATCAAGGTGGAGCCAAGGGCAGATGTGTCTGCCACAGCGGACCCGGACAGGCCTGCGAATAGAATGGAGCTGAGGATGTTCACCTGCGCAAGTCCGCCGCGCAGATGGCCCATGAATGCCTGTGAAAACTCAACAAGACGCGTGGTGATGCCACCACGGTTCATCACTTCACCAGCAAGCATGAAGAACGGCAAAGCCATCAGCGGGAAACTGTCGATCCCCGTGTAAACATTGCGATAAAGGATCGCGAGATCCTTTTCGTTACCGGTTACCCACGTCATGAAACCCGGGGCGAACAGAAGCGCAAAAACGACCGGTGTGCCGATCATCAAGATCACGAGGAAGAGGGGAAGGAACCAAATCAGCATCAGGAAGCACTCGCCATGTCTTCGTCGCCAAGGGGGGCGAGGCCGGTGTCTTTACCGAACAGTTTCAGGATTTGACGAAGGATCAACTCAACACACGCCAAGATGAGGAGGTTGATCCCGATCCACAGGGCAATGTATTGATAATAGTTGCTAAACTTAGCGCGGCACTTGCCGATTTCGATCCCGAAGGGCCAGCGCAGCGTTGACGAACAGCCGCGACCAGACAGCGTGTCGACGTGGTTGTTTAGCCCTTTGTCCCACATCACAAGCAGCACTGCTAAAGACATGCCAAACAAGATAAGCGTCAAAACCGCAGAAAGGCGCGGCGCGAGGGCGCGTTCCAACATATCAATGGCGACAAAACCACCATGACGGTAGGCGACTGGCGCCATAAGGCCTGTCATCCAGAGCATACCGAAACGGGCAGCTTCTTCGGTCCAGTTGGGGGCATCGTTTAGGGCGTAGCGCATGAAGACTTGGAGCAGAATGAAGCAAACCATGAGGATAAGCGCGCCAATTGAAATGGCTTTGCAGGCCTTATGAAGGCGTTCATTAATTGCCGCATGGGCTTGGACCGCCGGAACAGGGCGGATCAAACAAGCAATCCAAAGGATCGCGAGCATGAGACCGACAAAGGCCATATCACCCATGCCGATGGCATCAGCCAAAGCTTCGCGGCGGTCCTCAAAGGCACCGATGAACAAGATCACCACATATGCGGCGGCGACCAGTCCGATTGCAAGACGTCCTCCCAACGGCTTACCCTCCCTAGCTTGCTCATTTTGAGCTGTTATCAGGGTCTTACGCCCTGTTTCTAATTCAACCTTTTAGCGAAACGAACTTTCCGGATTGGAACAATAGCGGTAGGCCGTCCCGTGATTGCGCGCGTGTGACCTGACCAATGATGATCGTGTGATCGCCCGCGTCATGTTCGGCGTGAAGTGAACATTCGAACCGTGCAAGGCATCCCTCAATGAGGGGTACGTTGTTTTCATTCATAGACACATCAAACCCGTCAAAAGCAGATTTGTTTTTGGTGAACCCGTCGCAAAGCTGTTTCTGATGGGCGTCCAAAACGTGGATCGCAAAGTGCTTTGCACCTGTGAAGTAATTGAAACGCTTGGATGATTTCGCGGGGGACCACAGCACCAATGGTGGGTCAAGCGACACCGAGGCAAAGCTATTTGCGGTGATCCCGATTGGGCCATCGGCTGACGGAACCGTCACCACAGTAACCCCAGTGGCATAAGCGCCAAGGGCGTCGCGAAACGCGCGTGCATCTTGCGTGGGGTCAAAGGCGTTCACGTCAAGCAACCTCGTGTCCTAGCGCGGCTTCATAGAGTTTGAACCAAGTCTCGCGATCCATTTCTACCTTAAGTGCGTCAGAGAAGCCTTTGATACGGCTTATGTTATTTGTTCCCATAACAGGAAGGATTTTTGCAGGGTGCGCCAAAAGCCAAGCGACGGCAACTGCGCTGCGATCCACTGAGTTTTCAGCGGCAACAGTATCCATTGCACGGCCAAGGTCCGTGTCGGCAGTCATCAACGCACCGCCACCCAGCGGGGACCATGCCATCGGAGCAACGCCGCGTTCTTGCAGGAATGCAAGGTCGCCGTTGGTCAGCGCGTCATGTGCAGACAGGGAAACTTCGATCTGGTTGGTGACCAATTTGGACTTCATCGCAGATTGCAGCAGCGTCCAGTCGTGCAGCTTGAAGTTGGAAACACCCACGGAACGCACTTTGCCAGAGGCAACGACTTCGTCCAGTGCCGCACCCGTTTCGTGGTGGTCCATCAGTGGGTCAGGGCGGTGGATCAGCAGAACGTCGATCTTGTCGATCCCCATAAAACGCAAGGAATGTTCGACGGAATTCAAGATATGCTCACGGCTGGTATCGTAAAACTTGCCAGAGACATGACCGTAACGACCCGCAGGGATCAGGATATCGCATTTGGTGACGACTTCGATCTGGTCTTTGATGGATTGGGTCAGGCCCGCACCCATAATTTCCTCGGCCATGTAGCCGCCATAGATGTCAGCTTGGTCCATGGTTGTTATGCCTTGCTCAAGGCAGGCTTCGATCTTGGCTTGGACGGCTTTGGGGGACGTGTCATCCACGTCTCCAAGGCGCCACATACCGTACACGATGCGCGAAAGAGAAAGGTCAGGCGTGAGATTAATGCGTTCCATTAGATGCGGGGTCCGTTTCCGAGAGGGGTTGCAGGCGTGTCATTGGGGACACGACCATAGGCATGAGGCAATGAACAGGTTTTTAGGTCTGGCATGACGAGTTTACCAAAGTGCTTAGCTTCATCGATGTGTGGGTAACCTGAGAAGATGAAAGAACGAATGCCCATTTTGCGGTATTCTTCGATTTTGGAAAGCACCTGATCGGCAGATCCAACAAGGGCCGCGCCACAGCCAGACCGCGCACGACCAACGCCGGTCCAAAGGTTTGGTTCAACATAGCCGAATTTATCGGCCAATTCCCGCGCCTTAGCTTGGTGGGCAACTCCCAACGAAATGCTGTCATGGGCGCGATCACGGATCAGTTTGCCGTATTCATCGTCAAGTTTTGACGCGATGTGGTCCGCGTATTCGCGTGCCTCAGCTTCGGTGTCGCGCACAATCATATGGACGCGCAGGCCGTAATCGAGTGTGCGATTATAACGTTCCGCCACCGCGTTCACGTCTTTCATGCGCTGTGCGAGTTGTTCCTTGGGCTCGGGCCACATCAGGTAAACGTCACAGTGCTGACCGCACAGGTCTAGTGCAGCGGGCGAGTAGCCGCCAAAGTAAAGTAGCGGACCACCAGTTTGGTACGGGGTCGCTGGGGCAGTGGGGACGTTTGCGAATTGGTAGACTTCGCCGTCATAGTTGATTTCGTCCTGCGTCCACGCTTGCTTGAGGATTTCGACAACTTCGCGGGAACGTTGGTAGCGAAAGCCGCTTTCTGCAACTTCACCTGGGAAATCGGAGGAGATGACGTTCAGGGTCAAACGGCCCTTCATCATATGATCCAACGTCGCCACCGTGCGCGCCAACATGATTGGCTGCATTTCACCGCACCGGATCGCGGCGAGCATGTTTATCTTTTCCGTGAGTGGAGCCATGCCCGCAACGAAAGACAGTGTATCTTGCCCAACCTGATAGCTGGACGGCGCGAGGATGTTGCGGAATCCTTGTTGTTCGGCTTCCAGAACGATGTCGCGGCAATGCTCCCATGAGGAACGAAGTGATCCATCAGGCACGCCCAAAAACTCGTAGTCGTCTGAACATAAAGCGGAAAACCAGCTAACCTCTGATGCATCAAGGTCGGCGGACGTGACTGGAACGATGCTCATGATTCTCCTCCCCAGAGAGTGGTATTGCCCCTTGCGTAGCATCCCAAACGTAGTGCATCAATACTGTATCAATTATTTCGCAACTTTAGGGAGGGGCGCAAATGTCAGACAGTCAACGCCCCACGGCGCTGCCCAAATACGTTCAGATCGCAGAGATGCTGATCCGTGATATTGCGGCCGGTCGGCTTGTGGATGGCGCGCGTTTGCCGCCTGAGCGTGAGCTGTCTCAATCCCTGAACACCGCAGTTGGAACCTTGCGTAAGGCACTGGATTTATTGGTGGAAAAGAACCTTCTGGAACGTGTCCAGGGGTCGGGGAACTATGTACGTGCGCGCGCTGATGTGCCGTCTGTCTATTCGTTTTTGCGGATCGAGCGGTTGCAGGGCGGTGGTTTGCCAACGGCCGAAGTGTTGTCGATTGACCAGATGGTGGCCCCACGCGAAGCAGGATTTGCCAGCCCGAACGGGTTTCGGTTCCGCAGGTTGCGATTCATGGACGACATTCCAGCGGCCATGGAAGAAATTTGGCTGGATTGCGCGGTTACAGAGGTGGTCGATGAGGATGCCGTATCTGAATCCCTTTACCTCTATTATTCTGAAGTGCTTGGGGTCGTGATCACCAGCGCTGAAGACCGAATTAACCTTGCGCCTACACCTGATTGGGTTGATCCCCGATTTGGTTTAAGGGCGGGTGAAATTGCTGGATATATTGAGCGAACAGGGCGCGCGCATACGGGCGAAACTGTTGAGTATTCAAGAACATGGTTCGATCCGAACCAGATTAATTACGTCTCGAGACTTGGAAAGACCTAACACATGGACATGGTGAACTACGGCATAATCGGCTGCGGAATGATGGCGCGCGAGCATATTCAAAATATCAACCTGCTGCCTCATGGCCGCGTTTCGGTGGTGTTCGACCCAGTGCTGGAAATGGCGCAAAATTGCGCAGTGCTGGCTGGAAAAGGCGGGGCAGGGCCTGAAGCAGTGGTTGCTGGATCGCTGGACGATTTATTGGCGCATCCAGAGTTGGACGCGATTGTTATCGTGAGCCCGAACTACCTGCATGCCGCCCAATTGCACGAAATCGTCGCGAAACGACCTTTGCCGATCTTGTGCGAAAAGCCGCTTTATACGGACCCCGAAGATGCCGCTAAGCTGGACGCATTGTTTGAGGGTTACCCGCATCCTGTTTGGGTCGCGATGGAATACCGCTACATGCCACCCGTAGCAGCATTGATTGAACAGGCTGAGCAAGCAACGGGCGGGATATCCATGCTGACCGTGCGCGAACACCGTTTTCCGTTTTTGCCAAAGATCGGCGATTGGAACCGCTTTAACGAGAACACAGGCGGCACACTTGTCGAAAAATGCTGCCACTTCTTTGACCTCATGCGCCTTATTCTAAAGGCGGAACCTGTGCGCGTTATGGCGTCTGCAGGGCAGGCGATGAACCATTTGGAAGAAACTTACGACGGACGCACGCCTGACATTTGGGACAACGGCTATGTGATTGTCGATTTTGAAAACGGCACCCGCGCCATGCTTGAGCTGTGCATGTTTGCCGAAGGATCGCGCTACCAAGAAGAAATCAGCGCTGTGGGGCCAAAGGGCAAGATCGAATGCCTCGTGCCCGGACCGGGACGGTTTTGGCCAGCACAATTGGGACCAGCGCCCGTGCCGCAGGTGATCATCTCGCCACGTGCACCTCAGGGGCCGATCACAATGGATATTCCTGTTGATCCGGCATTGCTGGACGCAGGCGATCACAACGGTTCTACGTTCTACCAGCATCAACGCTTCAACGCAGTGGTGCGCGGGCAGGGTGAGGTCGAGGTCACCCTTGCGGATGGCGCAAAGGCTGTGGCAATTGGGTTGGCCGCGCAGGAAAGTGCGCGTACGGGGCAGGCGGTTACGGTTCAATAGGTTAAGATGGTCCGCTGTGCGGACTTAACGCCCCTTTGAGCCAAGTGGTTGAAAGAAACGTAGCAGGTATCCATCGGGATCAGCGACGACAAATTGACGGTTACCTACGTCGCAGTCGTCTTTCCGATACCATTTGTCTTCAACTTCGAGGTAAAGCGGGACTTTAGCCGCTGCCAGCGCGTTTGTAATAGGGGCGATATCTTCGACCTGTATCTGTACGTTTAAACCTCTGCCAAAAGGGTATTGGGTCGGTAAATGACCGTCGTCAAATGTTCTTCCTTCGCCAATCTGATCAATCATAAGTTCAGCGCCGTCGAGGCTAAGGTAACTGAAACCTTCTTCTGGACGGTCATAAAGGCACGCAAAGCCCAAAATTTCGCAATAGAACGTTCGAGATTTGACCCAATCAGAAACTGCGAATTCTGGAACAACTAAGGATGGCATGAAAAACGACCTTCTAATGACCGGTAGGTAGATAGAACATACAAGATGGGGCCGTCAATTTGGGCTCAATGCGGCCAAATCATCGGGAACCAATCGGTTCGCAATTTCTGTCCTTGAACCATGTCGTGCCCCGGAAATGGGGGCGATGTGGGGCCGGGGCGTTCGGTGTAACGCGCATCATCCCCCAATAATCGCAGGGAAAAGGCGCGTCGGCGAGATGCCGTTTCATTGCCGCGCGCGCCGTGCAGGATGTTGTAGTTAAACGCCACAGCGTCGCCTGCCTCCATAGTGTATTCGCGGACTTCCATGCCTTCGGCGTCTGGGTCCGGTACGGGCATGTAGTCGTCCTCATTCGGATAAAACGCAGTCTCAGAAAGCCAGCGGGTGGGCAGAACGGGCTTGGGCCATTTGTGCGATCCAGCAACGCAGCGCAAAGATGCATCCGTGACCGGATCAAGCGGCGACCAGAAGCTGACGGTTTGTTGGCCTTCAACGAAATAATATGGGCCATCCGTGTGCCACGGCGTGGGCTTTGACGTTCCCGGTTCTTTCACGAGCACGTGGTCATGAAACAGCTGCACCGTTTGGCTTTGCATCAGGTCGGCTGCGATTTGGGCTGCGGGGCTGTCGCGAATGACCGTTTCGAACTCGGGGATGCGTTGCCAATTACAGTAATCATCAAAGAAACGCCCGCTTTCGCCAGATTTTAGGTTTTCGGCGGCGTAGGGGCCAGGTTCAGCCATGTTGCGATCAACGCCTTCTCGAAGTGTTTCGACGTGGTCTGCAAACAGACCTTTGATGAGGACCACGCCGTCGCGTTGATAGGCGTCGATGTGGTCTTGCGTAATAAGGAGATGTGTCATGTCAGCAGCGTGGGCCTCGCGCTGCGGTGCGTCAAGGGATGACAGCGCGCCGTGGCGGGGTTATATGCGCGGCCATGAGCGCGAATTTACATACAGCTGCCCGCCTAAGCGTGGCCCCGATGATGGATTGGACCTACAGACAGAAAAATGCCGCCTTACCAGAGGGTTAGGCGGCTGTTTTTTCCGAGTCATACGCGAGTCATACGCGCAATGGTGTTCCGTCCCATTTAACCTAGCTGTGAAGGCGGCTAAATTCCTCCAATCCATCCGCGTGGCGTTCATCCACATAGGTGGCGAGGTCGCGCACGTGCACGCCCTTTGCGGCCTTCTGACTGTCTTCCATGCGAATGACGTTCAGCTTGATTTTGCCGTCTGAAACCTTGCGCAGGAACTTGGGCAAGGTGAGGTGGGGGAAGTAGTCCTTAACTACTACGTCCACGGGGATGATGGGCAATCCCTCATATCGGCCCGTCAGCATCCAAAGTGTATCCATATGTCATATTTCCTTCCGTTCGTCGTTTCATTGCATGCCAGCTCTCCTTTTTGTTGTGGGCATGGTACGTATAGCAGACAGACAGATAAACGGTCAAGTCATTGTTTTTGAATGCATTTTTAAGCTTGAAGCTGAATTTTGGGTTGCACGGACGGGCAGGGCGGCTGACGCCGCGAGCCGTTACCATTTTCGCGGAAGCTTCGTGCACGATGGGCGAACGCACTTGTCATTTTATTTTTCTCAGCGAAACTAGACGGCGATGGTTTATTACTGGAGGTGCATTGTGTCGAAGTCGGGCCTTGTCGTTGGAGCATTGTTGGTTTTGACAGGGTGCGTGCCGCCTGAGCAGACCGCTGTTGTTGGCCCATCTGGGCAGGTCATGTCATTGGCCAGATGCAGTCAGTCACCAAATGGATGCTACCAACAAGCTTCAGAAACCTGTCAGGGGTCTTATCAAGTCCTAGATAGCTACAGCAAGTCTGGCGGTTTGATTGCTGACGTTCTTCCGGGTCCGGTCACTTGGTACTATATGAATTATCAGTGTGGTGCTTCCGATGGGCGCACGCCTAGCTTCCCGTTTCGGGGGCAACAGTACGTTCCACCGCCCATTGTGGTGAATCCTGCGCCGGTGACCACGACGACAAACTGCAATCGGTTTGGAAACAACGTCACCTGTACGACGCGATAACAATACTTATCTGGCCGCGATTAGCTGCCCACCTCAGGCAAAGGCGGTGGGTTTGTTAATCGGGGTTGCTGACGATTTCGATGGGCGGGGAGTCGTCATTGTCCGCGTTAGCGGACGCAGTTGGCATTCGCCGCAAGCGCGAAAACAGAACGCGACTAGATAGCCACTAGCAAGAAGGGGCGGTTTGCAGACATTCGCTGCGGGTGCAAGATGGTCGGTTTTGTGACTGGAGAAAACACCTTCGAGAACATTCGGCTTTGTGCTGTGTTTGCCGATTATTCCGCAGCTTCGATAACGTCTGGAACGTAGATTTGCTTAAGTGGGATGAGCGTCCTGTAACTTGCTGACATCTTCCCGTAGTTTTCGAGAATAATGTCGACGAGTTCTTCGCCATCGATCAATCGCAGCTTTGAGCGATTGCGTTCCAGTAATCGGGCGGGGCGGCTGTAGGACCCAAGGGTTATAAACAGGCCAAATTCACCGTCCCCCAGTGTCCCGAGCAACTGGTTCGCGTCTGGCTCACCTATTTGTCCTGTCTGGCGCTTACATTGAACTTTGATGATGGGAGGTTGAAATCCGAGTTCATCCGTGTGGGCAATCACATCGACGCCACCGTCGCCAGATTTGTCAGACACGCGCGCGGTGTAGCCCATGCACTCTAGCAAATGGGCGGTGAACTCTTCAAAGTCATACCCGCTTAGGCCGGAATGAATGCGCTTAATGACGAAGTCATGGGTGGTCTGCTCTGCCTGCGCTGACACTCGCTGGGTTACTTGATCGTCATTTGGAGTGTCTTCGTCTGGGACGTCCGCGTCAGTCTTAACGCCGACCTTTGCCAAAAATTCTGCTGCGTGTTTGGTCACAGCAAAAAGCGTGATGAACGATCCGATTTCATAAAGTGCGGCTTGGGTGAAGTCGCTACGTGGAAATGATTCAATCCAGTTCACGCCGCGCCTGTGCGTCAGTTCGTCCAGTCCATCTTCGCCCATGTTGACACGCTCGACCGTGTCAGTGAAGGTTCCGATATTCACGCGCCCATCGTGTTTGGAGGGATAGATAACGTAGTCGCCAGCCTTAACCGCATGGGTAAAGCGATAGACTATGCCTGCTGTAACAGGCACTGCGCCCGCTTTAAGGTCAGGGTATGTGGCCGCGATGGCGGTTTTATAGGCTTCCCGATCATCCGGAAGTTCAAAGATGTTGCCGAGTTCATGCCAGCCCATTGAGACGAAGCCATCTTCTAGCGGCGTGTCGCTCACCTGTTTTGGCATGTGAACGCCCCAGATATTAGTCATCTTTGCTGTCCTCGTTACTGCTACGTTTGACGGCTTTCATCTTCTCGACGACTTCCATCGTCTCGACGCTGACGCGGGTAACGCGCTTAAGTAGGTCCACCACTTGTTCTTTGTAGTCGGCAAAGCGGTAGGTGTTGAACTTTTCGCGGATCGTGGGATCACGAGGCGTTTTCTCTTTGTATTGGTCCAGTATCCATTCAAGGCCGGAGCGGTTGCCCAGCTTGTAGTCCCAACACTCTGGCGGGATACCGGACAGGGTTGTTTCGCTATCCAGTGTGATGGTCCCAGCGTCCTTGTCGGCTTTGAGGCTGACCTTGGGTGCCAGACCTGCCTTCACAGCCTTCACGTCCTCTTCGTCAGAGCGTTTCAGCTTATACGGCTTGACCTTTTCGTAGCCGATGTGCAGGTCCAGCAGGGTCTGGCCCCAATCGCGCCATTGGGGGAAATCGGGATAGAACGGAATGCGGGGAAATTCGCGTTTCAGGTTGATTGCGTAGGTTTCACGGTAAACGGGATCGTGCAGGACGGCGTAGACATAGGCGAAAATGTCGTCCTTGGTGATCTTGGCTTTCTTGCCGTAATGGGCGGTGAATTTGTTAAAGGCCCAATCGGTGATGTTGTCGATACGCCCGCCTTCAAGGTTGTAGCGATAGCGGGCAAGCGTCTGACTCCCACCGGACGCCGGACTGACAAAGTTCAGGTCAGGGACTTGATTAATCGCAAGGCTCAAGAATGGCTTCCCTGAACTATCACCCATGAACGTGATTGAGGAATTTAGGTGCTGACCCATCCCAAAGATTGTTCGAGTCAGATTTGACATTTCGTTAAAGGCCGTGTCTCGATACATCGCCTTTTTGACATACGGCCTATAATTCGCGGTAATGATTGACGACTTATTGAATCGGTGCTTCTTGCGTCCCAGCAAGTCTTTTTTTACCGAGCGGGTCCATTTGATTGAATAGTCTAGCGCGTCAGCGATTTCTTTGGGGCTCTTGAGTGTTTTCAATCGCTTTCGATCTTGTTCGTAAATCCCAACAAGATGCTTGGCTTTTGCGGCCAAATCATTCTCCGAAAAGTCGTAAACCCAATCATCGCGGTTCGTAGCAACGCCAAGAGAAAATAATTTGAATATCGCTTTCTCTTGCGAGGCCACCTTCGCAGCCTTCGTCTTCTTATCCGCGACGGGCAACAGATCGTCCCAGTTGTTTTCCGTCTGGTTGATCCAGTTCCCCTTTTCATCCGGTGTCACCACCTCGTATTTCGCATCCGACGCCTTGACCGCACTTAGCCATGACAGCTTGTCGTCCGAGGTTTCCAGTTCCGGCCTGCGCACGTAGTGGATTTTGCAATCGCGTTTCTTTTTCTTGCCCAGTTGTCTGCGCACGAAGAACGAAATCGCCACACCCGTCTGGATGCCAAAGACATTGTTCTTGGTGCCGGACAGCTTCGGGTTGGCACGCACATCACCGCCAAGGTCCACAAGGTAGATTTCGTCAAACTCTTGCGCGACATACCTTCTGAACCCATCAAACGTCCGGCTGTCGATGAAGCTACGGTTGGTGACGAAGGCGATGACACCGTCATCGTGCAACCGATCTGACGCCCAACGGAAGAACCGCGCATACATGTCGTAGACTTTGGTTTTCTGCGCAGTGGACAGCTTCACAAAGCTACGCTTAATCAGGTCATCAATGTGCGGATAGGTGCGGTTCTTGTTGTTGTCGTTCTCGTTCTGCTGGTTGGCGTTGTAGGGCGGGTTGCCGATCACCACGGAAATCTTGCGCTTGTTCTGGCGCTTTACCCGCGCGACGTTTTCATCCGACACGGACGCGAACATATCAAACTGGTGGCCAGACTTGATGCCAAGCCCGCCGATGTTGTCCAACGTGTCCACGAAGCACAGGTTGGGGTATTCAGCGTATTGGCCTGACACCGCCTGATAGGTCGCCTCAATGTTCAGGTTGGCCACGTAGTAGGGCAGGATCGCGACCTCGTTCGCGTGCAGTTCTTCGGTGTATTTGTGGCGCAGCTTGTCGGGCTGGCCACGAAAGTACTCGATGAGTTCACAAATATAGGTGCCAGTGCCCGTCGCGGGATCAAGGATTTCGACGCCTTCGTCGATCAGGCGCTTGCCGAAATGTTTGTCGGTCAGCCAATCGGCCCCTTCGATCATGAATTTCACGATCTCGTTTGGTGTATAGACCACCCCCAGACGGTCAGCGGCGTCAGGATTATAGACCTTGTAAAAGTTCTCGTAGATCACCTTTAGGAAGGTCTGTTTCTCCGTGTGGCTGGTGATCTGCGCAGCGTTGGCGTTGATCGCCGTGTAGTAGGGCTGCAATGCCTTGAGAGTGGATTTCTTGACCGCTCCGGTGAAGAATGCGCCCTCTAGTTCGTAGAGCAGTTTCGCCACGTTGTTGTCGCGGTGAAAGTCCGCTTCGTCAAAGACACGGGCAAAGATTTCTTCCGTAAGGATGTGCTGGATAAGCATCTCGCGCACGTCATCGCGCCCAAGCGTGGGGTTGATGGTTTCGCATGCGTGGGCGAGGAATTTCTTGGCAGCGGTTTTGAATGTCACGTTGATCTTGTAGGCTTCGTCAATCTTCTCGCGTAGCGCAGTCAGGACAGCGGGTAAGTCAGCCTTGAACTGTTCAACCGCCAGTCGAAACTGAGCGATCTCGGGGCGTTGATAGCCGAAGAACAGGTTGAGGAGTTGCTCAAGCCCAGCGGTATCTGTCATATCGCAACGGGTGATTTCATTGCGGTCCTGCCACAAGACCGCGACACGGGAATCTTCAAAGATTATGTTGTCTTGAGGATACCCTGTAAGCAGCTTCGCCTTGATTTCAGCGTCAAGGTCATCGTCGGTGTCTTTGGCTTCCCAATACCCCAAGGGGACGCGCACATCGTGCAGGATAGCCCCGTCAGGGCGGATAGGTTTCTTGAGGCTAGATTGCATCGGATACTGATTGATGAAGGTAAGGCCGTCCGACTTGGCCCAAGCTTTTAGCAAGTCCTTGAACGCCTCGCTGATGACGCCTTCAGTAAGAGAGCCGCTTACCATTCGGATTTTGTCGATGTCAGCAAGATAGCTGTTGATCAGTCTTTGGCTCATTACTCACCCCATACGTGTAACATGGTTAGAGCTCCTGAGGAAGAACGTCTACTCGAAAGAGAAAAGGCATTGCCTGAGCTAAGTGTGAGTTCGCGGGCGCGTCGATTTCAGCGCTGCAGCGAAAGTTTGGTTCGATGGGCCGCACTGCAGCATGGCAGAGGGTGAGCCAGTGTCTGCTTTGGGCCGTCCCTATTCAGGCTGGAAAGGTGTGCAATCACCGAGCCAGCCCTAACCGACGCCTGAGCAGCATACCCAGAAATGGCTATGGCCCGGCTAACATGCAGTGTGTGGGTCGTGCAACTGCGCATAGAGAGCCACTTGGACCAAGAAAACGGCGCGAAAACGGGTTAACAAAGGCAACCTTTTCCAGCCAGAATTGAAATTTTTTTCGGGCCACCTGCGAATCCCCCATGGGGGGAGGGGGGGCTGTCAGAAAAAGGCAAAATCTTACAAGCGTGGAAAAATTAGCGAGTCTACAACCGGACGGCTGTATTTCGGAGGAGTCTGCAAGGAAAGTGTTAAACACGGTTGCACGCGCCGGATGGGTTCCGTTTCTGTTGCTGTTGCTCTGGTCCTCAGCTACTACGCGCCGGAATCGACGTGGAGGGTATACCCCCTTGGAGCCTCATATTGCTTATATTCGTCAACGTCTTAGCGCTAACGCGCTCAGTTCCCTTTGATCGAACCAAACGATTCAACGTGACCAGACCACGCCGCCCCGCCATGCCCATGGGCCAGAAATACGCTTGTTTCTACTATGCGGCGAGTCTGGCCTCTAATCTGGCCACGGATGTGGGGTGCCACTGCTTTCCCCGTGCCGTTTCAAAACCGCGTTTGTTCAACTCATTTGCCTTGGCCTGAAGGGTGTTAAAACCTTCGTTTCTGAGGTCTTCCAAGGCTGCGGATAGGTCCGATGCACGCGCTAACGCGCGTGTCTTGATGACCTGCACAGCGGCTGTATTGCCCTTGTCAGCACGCCTAAGGGCGTCAGCCCCGTTGGGGTTCCCGAATGTCTTTCCACGTGCCTTTGCGGCCTTCATGGCGACACGGGTTCTGTCCCCGATCATGCGGGATTCTTCCTGTGCAAGAACACTCATGATTCCGATGGTCATGGGGTTGGCGGTGGGTATATCGCACGCCACGAAAGGGACCTTAGAGTCCTGTAAATTAAGGAGGAAAGCCGCATTGCGTGAGAGTCTGTCCAGCTTGGCGATGACAAGGGTCGCACCCTTGGCGCGTGCCGTTCTAAGGGCGCTTTCAAGCTGCGGTCTGGAGTCGATCCGTCCCGACTCTACCTCTTCGAATTCTGCCACGATTTCTGCGCCGTGGGTGGCGGCGTAAGCCGCGATTGCAGCGCGCTGGCCTTCGATACCCAAACCGCTGCGCCCCTGCTTATCGGTGCTTACTCTGATATACGTTACGATCTTCATACTTATTCCTCTTTTTACAAATGGACTAGGGAGCCCTACGCCATTTGTAACATGGTTATGCATGATTCTGGAGTCTTTTCAATGACTTATTGGGGGAGTAGTGCGTGTCGTGAACGTTGTTTGCAATCTGGTATGCTAGAATGCAAGGTTGCGCGAGGTTGCGCGGTGCCACGTCGAAGGCGGCTAATCGGGGTATTTTGGCGCCTTAGGTGTTATTGCGGACGCCATATAACCTGCCTCAAAGCGGGCCGCTGAGCAGACCAACGTGTCTAAAGATGTTGTTGATCGAGGTCGCGGCAAGTGCAAACGATTTGAACGTGGATGCTGCACTGAATTCGTCTAGCGCAAAATCGCCATCATACACTTTGAACACTCGTTTTTGCCTTCCGAACAATCCCTGTCCAGCATTCTCACAAGTGAAGACAAAGTCTGATTCAATCTGAGGGCAGGTCAGGACAAAGACACCCTTGTCCATGCCGTCTAACGCTGCCTGTGCAGACTGTGTAAATTCCGGATGAAACCGTACCACCAAACCCTTCGAGTGCTGCTTTTTCAAAACTGACAGAAGAAACTGCGTGTGTTTGGCCTCAAAGGGCAGGAGGTTAGATGTCCTTTGGATTTCATCAATCGTGCACTGGTCCATGATCGTATGCCCCTCTAGGTTGCGAGGATAAATCACAGCGGCGGACGGATTATGCAAGGGCGTGTGCGCCTTAATCGTGCCGTAAATGTGCTGCACCAATTCCGAAAAGAGGAGTCAGATATGCTGTTCTATGTCCAAGGAAGCGGGAAGACCCCGTACGAATTGAAAGCAACGGGCGCAGGTGAGACGTTCTATCTGGCTTGTTCATGCCCAGCCGGACGCAAGACAGGAAAACAATGCAAGCACGCCCGCGCGCTTCTTATGGGGGAGGTGACTGCGCTACAGGAAGGGTCTGGCGACTTAGTTGAATTGGCGAAGCTGGCGGCGGGGTCATCGGCGATTGCAGAGGCCATGGACCGACCACTTGAAAAGATGCCACACAGACCGCCTGAGGGCGCGAGCTGCGTGAAGTCGCTTTACGAAGTCGGTTGCCCGCTAATCGACGCAACGGACCTGACGCCTCAATACAGCGAAGAGGGCGGGGACTGGAAGGTGCGCCGCCTGACACTGCACGAACGTTGGAGGAACGGAAACCTTAAGAAGGGCGCGGCGTTTGAACTGACTTGGGAAGAAATGTCAGGGGACGTGGTGGTCCAAGCGGACGGGTCATTGGCCTATGAGAACGTGAAGCCCCGTGCGCGTCCATACGTGGTTAGGGGGAAGAGCATGCAGACCGTCACACGCAAAAAATTCGAGGATGCTTATGACTTCCTTATCAAGGCTATGGCGAAGCGCGGTTGAGGCGCTGACGCGCCTACAGACGCAATCACTTCTCCCTCAGCGAAGAGCCGCCACGCGTTGAATCCTGCCCACTTCATCGTATGAGGTGAAATGAGGTGGTCTAGATTTACCTCACCTCTAATTCGTACTTATTTTATTGGTCTTTTCTTCTTTAAGTGAGTTGAGTGATGTTAATGAAGTGATCTGAGAG
Organism: Octadecabacter temperatus; assembly: GCF_001187845.1. NCBI lineage: Bacteria > Pseudomonadati > Pseudomonadota > Alphaproteobacteria > Rhodobacterales > Roseobacteraceae > Octadecabacter > Octadecabacter temperatus. Next base: position 1,208,042 of record NZ_CP012160.1, read on the forward strand.
TTATTATAGAGAAACATTTCTTTTTATTGCCGTAGGCATATGTCGATAAAGAAAAATAAAAAATATATCCTATGGGGCGGCGCGGGCAGGGGTACCTCATGACCTCACCTACCTCACTTATCTTACTTGTTGTAATTAAAACAGGTACTTACTGGTGTGATGTGTCCTTGTTGCACTTCATTATGACGGGCAGGATGGTGAAGTGACTTCCTGAAGCAGGCCAGAACATCCCTCGCCGGACAAGAGAAAGGGCGCTGACGCGCCCTCTATCCTCTCACTGTCACTCAAATTCAGCGACGTTCAAGTGACCTTAGGCGTCAACTTCCACACGGTCCGGCGCTGGCGTGTCCCTGCCTTCTCCAGACGCACCTCTACACCGTCGAGGTTAAAGTACGCGTCAGCGTACTGTGCGAGAAACTTTCCCATCGCGGTGGCGTCATAGATGACGTCTGCATCGCGCTTCGTCTTGCGGACGCCTTCAAGTGCGATGTCTTCAGTGAAACACAAGTCCACAAGTCCCTCGTCACCCCCGACCAACATTTCGTTACTGACGTTCCTCTGTGCCGCGTCATTAGCCTTTTCCCACCAGACGGCGACAAGGTCATTGATGCCTTCCGCCTCGTTGATCGACGCGACGCGGTCCTTCTGGTCTTCGTTAGACAGAAAGGTGGTGATCCCAGCATGTTCAAGGACGCCGCCCAATACGCGGACCCATTCGCCAAACGAGGCCATATGGGGGGCATTCTGAGGGGCGGGCATACCCGCGAACACCCACGCCTTCACAAGCGTCAGCGCGGCGCACAGAAGCTCTTCTCGGTGCTTTGCGATATGCCCCCCCTCCAAGCTATACTTGAATGTGGTACGGGCCTTGGGGTTCTCCATCTGGGCGTCGAGGCGGATCAAAAACGCGCGCCGCTTGAGGTCTTCGTTCAAGCGGGCATTATTTGACGTCATGATGGTCATGGCGTTTACGGCCACGGTCGCCATCGATGACTGCCCAAGAATGCGGCCTTCAAACGTCGTTGCCGTCAGAACGGACGCCAAGGCGTCGGACACAATTTCGCCCGATACATTATCAAACCACATGAAAGGCTTGGGCGCGCGCAGAGAGGCAAAGATAAGCTTGCGCCGTTCCTCTTCGTTTGAAGGCAAGGCGGCGGACGGTTCGGATGCACCGGCAACAATGCGATACGCACCCTCTGCGAGCAAAGACGCACCCGTTGCGACCTTGGGCTTCGTAATGAAAGCCATCGGCAGCGGCCCGTCGATCATCTGACGGCAAAAGGGGGTAAGCAACATCGCAAGAAAATTCGCCATGCTCGCAGGAACGTCATCCGCATAAAGCGTTTCCCCGTCGGGGCGGCAGTCCTCCCCGTCAAAAGGAAAGTCTCCAAACAGGTCCAACAAAGTTTCCAAGGCCTCATCGATGTCAAGCTGCGTCGGAATGCGAGGAATGTTCAGCATACGCAAGTTCGCAGGAAGCGACATATAGATGCCTGTGTCTTCGTCGTATCCGTTCGTGCTGATCAAATCCCCATCGGACGCAAACAGAGGGTGCGTTGCAATCTGGGTGAGGCAGGGGAAGGTGTAGTTACCGTAATACAGCTCCTCTACTACATCCATGGGGGCGCTGCATGACTGCATTTCGCCCCCCTGATCTACAAAGAACGGGGCGTAATCGTGGACGATTGGACGAAGACTACGCGGGGACAAAAAGTCCATTTCTTCGCGCTCTGCCTGAGGGTTGCGGACGACGCGGACAAGGTTCTTACCGTGCCGTAACAGGACAGGTGTATAATTATCATTCACGTTCTTGATGCTGTCGTATGCGTATGTCTTGAGGTCGTCGAAGCCAAACGTCCCCATCACGTTCGTCTTTCCCTTTGCCTTGTCATTCGCGATACCCATGGCGGACCATTCCGACTCTGCGAAGTTATGAGCTGCGTTCAAATAGCGCTTGGGAAGGGCCGCAGACCACTTTGTCGCGATTTTACTGGAAAAGATGTTGATCTGACTTGTATCGATCTTGGACTTCACAAGCGACATATAGAACTTGGCAAGTTCGAGGTCCGTGAAGGGGGAGTCGTCTGCGTGCTCTTCGATCTGCTGTTCGAACATCACGTTTACATACAACGGCACATTTCTAATCTCTTCGATTTCTCGAATGTTGAACTTGTTCCTAAACTTTCTGCCGCCTTCCGACATCTTTGTCCGGACGGTAACGGTTGGATGATCCGGCGGAGTCATCGCGATAACATTTGCCATGTGGTTTCCTTTTTGTGGGTTAAATTTGCATTCGGATTCCTTTCTCGATTCACATTCTGGACCGTTTCGCTTGCCCCGATGATCAGGGGGACGCCGCAACGGACAAGGGCAGGCTGATGAAGGCGGCTAACGCCGCCAATAGTATCTCAGGACGTCAGTGAGACGCCGCTTTCTTCTACGCAATTCGTGCGGGTTGGGTCAAGGAAAGTGCAACAAATTCAGTTACTTCTGGCTTGAAGATGAATTGGAGGTTGCACCAAAGTACGGCAAATGCAGCTTCAAGCTGCGCTTAAACGGGCCGGTGGAAGTCCACACTATCCGTCAAACAGTCAAACGAGATTGTGTCCTGAAGAGGCCAACCACCCCTTTTGAAGGTCCACGTCCCGTCATCGCGGGGGATAAAATTTGATGCACTAAGAACGCGGCGGGCCACTGCCTCATCCCCGTCCAACACGGCTGCAAAATCAACGAAACTGATATAAAATCCGCCACAACGCGCGGGGCGTGTTGTGGTCGTCGCCGCGCGAAAAATGTTGATAAGTTCAATCGTCAGGGCGTTATCATCGCTAATAAACGGGGCGTTGTGTTCAATGTCAGAGGTCATGACGTTTCCTTCAAGTGTGGGTATTCCATATTCAACCGGTTCGCGATTGCCGCGCGGATGGTCTCGAAAGCGGACTCGAATTCCTGAGGGGATGCCCCCACCATTGCGGCGCGGGCGTTTGCCCACAGTTCGGCACGACGCGCGGGGCGTGTGGTCGTCTTATTCTGCATTCTTCATGCCCTCCAAAAACTCATCAATTTCGATCTTGAGACGCGCCTCTTCAGCTTCGCGCTGTTCGGGGGTCATACGTTCGCGGGCCTCCAAACCGCGCTCAATGCGCGCACGCTTTTCACGTTCGCGCGCGATCTCTGAAGCGGTCTTTCCCTTCTTCCCAAAGCCGTCGCGACCGTCGCTGTTCTTGCGATAAATGACGGAAGAATCCGACATTGCGCCGCCGTCTTCAAATTCATCCATAACGGCGGTCCCCGTCCTTGAGGCTGGCACGCGCCCTCAAATCGTTGCGCCGCCGATCCTCAGGCGTGAGGGCCACAGGTCCTGAAAGACGCCGCTGGAGGGCTTCAAACTCTGCCACGGTCAACAGGCGGCTAGGAAACAAGACGCACTGGTGCGCGCCGTCCTGAATTCGAAACAGGTGGTCATATGGACCGTCCGGTGCGTGTTCGCGGCAAGCGTTTTCAATCTTATCCAAGGTCATCACAAAAGCCCCCACTTGCGCGCCATGCGAAGGCGTGCCTGATGGTCTGACATTTCTGAAAGCAATCGAATCTTTTCATTGCGGTCGTCAGCTTCACCCACGGGGGCGGTGGTCACGCCCAAATCACGCGCGCGGGCGAGCTTACGTGCGCGGGCGTCGGTGCTGCGTGCGTGGGCTGCGTCGGTGGTGATCTTATCCAATTCTGCAACGGCGGCGGCGCGTGCGTCTTCGTCCCCATCCGCGATTGCCGCCTTGCGCGCCACATCGGACAACGCCGGAAGCTCGCGCAGTTCACGCTGATAGGCCTCTTCGTCCAGCGGTGCACCCATAGTCGCAAGGCGAATCTCGCGGATGTCCAGAACGTCCGCCGGTTCAATTGTGACGCCCTGCGCACGGGCGTCGGTGATTGCGCGTTCAGACAGTTCTGCGAGGCGGCTAGCAAGCGTGTCAGAGGCGTTTACGATTGCGGTAAAGTTTGTGTGGTCGGTCATTTTAAGACTCCTCATTATTGGCGATGATGAACGCGGGCGACATTGCCAGCATTGCGGGGCGGGGGGCGTTGCAAATAACGTGCGCCAAGACGTGCGGCTGCAGGATTGCGAGGTCCTTCAGCTCGTTAAGATTCCCAACGACGGCGGGGACGCAAAGCTTTGAATTCGCAACGGCCACAAAAAATGCGCTCTGGACCTGCGCCCACCGGTCCTGCATTGCCTCGTCAGGCAACCAATCAATAAGACGACGTGCGGTGGGTGTCGCCTCGATCCCTCCTGCATACATGCTGTCCGGTGCGATGGTTGCGGCTGCGAAAAGCTTCTCAATTGCACCCGCTGCTACCTCAGAAGGTGCTAAGGTCGTCACAGCTTCTGCGAGCAAATAGCGGCGGCGATATGCCGGTGCGATAGACTTAGGTGAGGGTGTGGGGGCGAGATGCGAGGGGGTGATCCCCCCGCGCTTGAAGCGACGGGTGGGGGTAATTCGGCACACACCCGCCGCATTCTCATAATCGTCGATAGAAATGAACATTGAGGGCCTTTTGCGGTTAGAGAGTTTTTATTTATTGACTATCTTTACCACATATGGCAGGGCCGAGTCTCGTTTTTGACAGGAACGGGTCAAAAATGATTCGTTTTGATTTAGGGGGCCGCACACCTCCACGCCGCTAACGGGGCTACAGAACGGGCAGGGGCGCTGGCACAGCAAGGGCGCAAACGCGGCTGGGACCATTACAAGGCGGCGCAGGCGTGGGTATATGGAAAGTCTGGATGCTTATGGGTATGAAAGGTAAACCCATTTCGAAAAGGCCATATTCATGAACCCAATTATCGTCATTGTTATTTCGTATTTGCTGACAGGCGTTTATCGAATTAGGCAAGATTTCAAGCAGAGCTTCCACAACCGTCCAGCATATGCCCGCAACTCAAGCCGCTTTCTAGTCGGATTCATGCTCGTTGTTCTGACTTGGCCGGTCATGCTTTACCATGAAGTACGGATACATAAATCCATCGGGCGGGCATTGCCCCTGACATTTGTTTTTCTCGCCTTAATTGGTTTTGGGTTCTGGCTGAATTCCTGATGGCCGCGTTAGCGGCGTGTCAGGTCACTTCGTTGATCCACTTCCAACTTGCGTACTTGTCGCCGCGCTCGCGGACGTGCGTGTACCGTTCCAAGCTCTTCCATGCCTTGTGGCCGGTTACGGCGGCAAGCTGAGGCACGCTGAGGCCTTTCTCCGCGAGGTATGAAGCCCCTTCATGGCGAAGGTCGTGAAAGTGTAGGTCGTGGATGTCCAGTAGCTTACAGGCCTCTGTAAATCGCCTGCTGACGGTGTCGCCATTGTAGGGGAAAATCTTTTCCTTTTTGCGTGGCATGGCTTCGATTATCGCGGTGCACGGGTCCGGCAATTCCACCCACGTATCCACGCCGCCCTTCTGCCCCGGATTCTTCATCTTGCGGACCAAGACTCTATGATGGTCCGGCTCAAAGTCTTCCCACGTGATCCGGCAAATCTCCGCCTGACGGCGGGTACTGAAAATAGCAAAAGCGACAACGTTGTGCATAGGCATGGTTCTGGGATTGGACTCCGTGGCCTGCTGGAAATGCGCCATTAGCTTGTCCAGTTCGTCCAGTGTAGGGCGGCGGGTGCGCTCTTCTGCTTTGCTGACGTGGCCGTTACGGGTCAGAACCCGTTGCGCGTCCTTCATAGCCTGTGCGTCCAGTTCATAGCCCCACAGCGGTCGTGCGTCTGAGAATACGGCGGCAAGGTGTGAGAGGTAATTGAGGGCGGTGGCGCTTGAGTTTAGGTCGGGGCGGTCGTGAAGCTCTTTCACAAACGTAACGATATGTTTGGACTCGATCTTATCGCAGGGCATACCTGCAATATCATATTCCGTACGTATGGTCCGCAGAACCTGTGCCTTTGTCTTCCCAATCGCGGTCAAAGACTCCTTGATATACTTATCAATTGCATCCCCTAGGGTTACACCTGCATCGCTTCGCTTCTTGGGCGTCAGCCCCAAACGGATTTCTGCGTCAATCTCTTCTTCGCGTTTCTTCGCCCACGCCTTGGCGGGCTTCGGTTTGTCAAACGTACGCGACTCTTGGTAAGGAGGATTGCGGCGGACAATTTGCGCCGTAACACTGGTCTTGCCGCTCTTTAAGGTTCGTTCGCGAAAGGTGGCCATTCTGTATGACTCCGATATATTTCGTATGACTCTGAGTCATACTGTATGACAAAACGGGCGTAAATGGGGCAAAAAGGGACAAAATCGGGCAGGCTGATAGAGTGGAAAATAAGTGAATAACCCAATAAAATATAACCTTTCCAGCTCTGCTCGCCTCAGCGTTGCACCGATGATGGACTGGACGGATCGCCATTGCCGCTATCTGCATCGTCTGTTGTCGCGCCGCACGTTGCTCTATACGGAAATGGTGACGTCGCCTGCGCTGGTACGTGGTGATGCGCGCCATTTATTGCGGTTTGATGGGGCGGAACAGCCAGTGGCGTTGCAGCTTGGCGGATCTGACCCTGTAGAGCTTGCAAAGGCCGCTGTGATGGGCGCGGATGCGGGATATTCTGAGATCAACCTCAACTGCGGTTGCCCGTCTGATCGGGTGCAATCGGGCGCGTTTGGGGCTGTCTTGATGAAACAACCCGCGTTGGTGGCTGAATGTTGCGCTGCGATGATTGCCGCGCAACCTGCTGAAGTCACTGTGAAATGCCGCATTGCTGTGGATGATCAGGACCCCGAAGAAGTCTTGCCAGAGTTCCTCGCCCGTATCGTTGGCGCAGGTGTAACCCGCGTCACGATCCATGCGCGAAAGGCGTGGTTGCAAGGGCTGTCGCCTAAGGAAAACCGTGACGTACCGCCGCTGGATTATGATCTGGTACACCGGATGAAGGGGCTGTTTCCGAACCTGCATATTTCCATCAATGGCGGTGTCGCGACGCTGGAACATGCCAAGGAATTGCTGGATGCAGGCCTTGATGGTGTGATGATCGGGCGGGCGGCGTACCACAATCCGACCGATATTTTGCAAGCCGCTGATGCCGTTGTTTGGGGCGGGGACATGGGGCGGGACCCCGTAGATGTCGTTCTGCAAATGCGCGACTATATCGAAGCACACATGGCGGACACGACGCGTGGCGGTGGCAAGCTGATGCCCGTTGCAAAGCCGATGTTGGGGCTGTTTGCAGGGCGTCCAGGTGCGCGCCAATGGCGGCGCTACCTGTCTGAAAATGCCCACCTTGAGGGCGCAGGCTGGTCTACGATCGAAGATGCGCTGGCCGCGATGGAGCGCACTGCGGCTTAACGGGTTGTCGCCGCGCCGTGCTTAGGCAATGTTGGCGCAAATCTTGGAGCTTACTATGCCTGAAATGTCTGTACTTTTACCGCTTGTCGGATTGCTTATGGTGATTGGTGCGTTTGCTGGCGTTTTGGCGGGATTATTGGGCGTTGGAGGGGGCATCGTGCTGGTGCCCGCGTTCTTTTATGCGTTTTCGGCGCTTGGCTATGACAGCCCGCAATTGATGCAAATTTGTTTGGCGACCTCCTTGGCGACGATCATCGTTACGTCACTAAGGTCTCTGAATTCGCACAACAAAAAGGGTGCGGTGGAATGGGACATTCTGCGTGGCTGGGGTTTGGGCATTGTCATTGGCGCGATCATCGGCGTGGCCGTGGCGACGCAATTACGATCCGTTGTTTTGCAGGCGCTGTTTGGTGGTTTGGGAATTTGCATCGGCTTGTATATGGCGTTTGGGAAATCGGACTGGCGGCTGGGTGAGGGGATGCCGAAGGGTGCGTTCCGCGCGATTGGATCACCGGTAATCGGGTTTCTATCTGTGTTGATGGGGATTGGCGGCGGCAGCTTTGGGGTGCCAACAATGACGTTGTTCGGCGTACCGATCCACCGTGCTGTGGCAACAGCGTCCGGCTACGGCGTGATTATCGCACTGCCCGCAGTTATTGGCTTCCTGTTTGCCGATATTGAGGTCGCTCCACCGTTAACCGTGGGGGCGGTGAACTTCGGTGCGTTCGGTGTGGTTGTATGCATGACGCTCATCACAGCGCCTTGGGGTGCGGCACTGGCGCACCGCATGGACCCGAAACCGCTGAAGCGGGTGTTCGGGTTCTTCCTGATACTGGTTGCGCTGAACATGCTACGTAAGGTTCTGTTGGGTTAGGTGCTAAGGTCCACTTTGCGGACAAAGCTGCCGTCCGCTTGATTGAACTTTTTGGCGAGTCGTGCTCTAGCAGTTTCCATGGTTAAATTAAAAAATGTCTTGGCCCTTGTTTGCGTTGCTTGCTTTGTTTGGCTTTGCTTTTTTGGCGACTTATTACAAGCGGGAGACCCAAAGACCAGCACCATGGTGGTCCTCGGTTTACTTGGCGTGTCATTTTTCGTGCTTCTTTTCTTACGTTTTTCTTCGATGTTGGTTTGGCTTAGGGCGTTCTTCTCTATGTGATCTTGAACAAGAGATGCCCTTCTTTTCAAAAAGGCTCATCACTTACGCCTCTTATAGTCAAACCACTCATGTGTAAGAAAAATGGGCCAACCAAACACTAAGAAGAGCTTTCTGATAAGCCAGTGTTTCTCAGGAAAAGATGTGTATGGAATTGCGATGGCAGTAGCGAACATTAATACCGTGATCCAAAAGAACATTGTTATTCGTTTTCTTTTTGCGCGCCAAAAGTCATACATCTTAAGTTCCCCCGCAAACGCCACAGCATACCTAACCACCCCTAGACAGACCAATAATATAAAGAGGATTCGGCTCAATAACGCATTGATAGCATACATCCGTGCATGACATAGCATTGGCAACATTGGGCTCAATGCAGATATTCATCCCTTAAGGCGTGCCGCACGGCCACCGCGACGTTTGGTGATTAGCTTTGTGCGGTTGGACAGGTCGTCCATAACCGCCTTGCGCGCATCGCCAGACAAGCTGGACCATGCACCGATTTCATCGATTGAGCGTAAGCAGCCGGTGCACAGGCGCGATTCTGGATGGATCACGCAAATCTTGATGCAGGGGCTTTCGATCTCGGCGCGCTTCCAGATGTCATCTGTGTCGTCGGTCATGACGCGGTCCGCAAATGGCCGAGGCGATCTAGCAGGCCTTGCAGAATGATCCCAGCGGCGACGTTGTCGATGCGTTCGGCACGGCGTTTACGCGATAGGTCGGCCTCAAGCATGGCACGATCAGCGGCCACGGAAGACAGGCGTTCGTCCCAGTAGGTGATCGGCAGCTCGGTTAGGCGGGCAAGATTGCGGGCAAAGGCGCGAGTGGATTGCGCGCGCGGCCCTTCAGAGCCGTCCATATTGCGCGGCAAGCCAAGCACAATGCCCGCCACATTGCGATGCGCTGTGATTTCAAACAGGCGCGTGGCATCAGCCTGAAACTTCGTACGTTTGATGGTTTCAAGTGGAGAGGCGATCGTCAGCATCGCATCAGACACAGCAACGCCAATGGTCTTGGTCCCAAGATCGAGGCCAACAAGGGGCGCAAAGCTGGGTAGGGCGCCAGCAAATTCTGTGACGTCTTCGAAGATCATTCGGTCAGGCCTGCATCTTGTGCTGCGCGACGTACGATTTGAACAGCTTGGATGTCAGCGCCGAAAATTGCCTCGGCCTCATTAAATACCGTTAATGCAGTTTCATCTTCGCCGAGTATCGCAAGGGATGAGACGAGACGCGCCCAGTCTTGTGGTGGGCCGCCCTCGGATGCGAGGCGATCTGCCAACTGACCAACCATGCCTTGGATCATTTGCTGGCGCTCTTCCGGGCTCAGGTCTTCGGCCGCTTCAAGGTCGGCGTTGGTTGGACCGCGTTGATCGGGCAGGGCGTAGTCCATACCCAATTGCGCAGCGACGTCGGAAATCTGGCCAGCGGCGAAATTCCAATACATCGTATCTTTGTCGCCGTTTTCCACCACATTGCGCCAGAAGTTAAAGGCGCGATCAGGGCGGTCGTTCTGCGCGTAAAGCAGACCCGCATAATACAGCGCAGGGGTGCTTTCAGGGTTGTTTTGCAGAATACGCACAGTGATTGTTTCTGCCTCAGGCGACACATAGCCCTGCGTGCCGATCACCAGAAAGTCGAGGAGGCGTACGTAGTCAGCCTCAGTGACGGTATCCCCCAAAAGGGCGATGGTGCGTTCCTGCGCACGGGCAGCGCGCTGCATATTTCCGATACTGGCCTCAACCTGCGCGAGGTAAGCCCATCCTTGCACAGCATCCGGACGTTCAAACGCCGCCGCGCGCAAAGCTTGCAGAATTTCAGCGGTCTCAGGTTCAGCCAATGAGATCGAGTCAAATTCGGGACTTTCGGCCTCTGCCTCAAGCTGGGAAGGGCGGTTGGCGCGGCGTTCTTCGGCAATCGCAATGCGTTCAGCGCGTGGAACATCGCCGTAACCTGCAGCACCAAGTTCCCAGTACAGCAAACCAGTGCCGGTCAGTAATGCCGCGGCCAAAGTAAACGCAACCGCACGGCTCATCTTTTGTGGAGCGCCTGTGGCATCGGCGCGCGCATTTGTGTCTGCTGTCAGCAAACGACGTGAGATTTCGGTACGTGTACGCTCGGCCTCAGCCTCATCCAATACGCCACGCGCCAAGTCTCGCTCAACTTCCAGCAACTGGTCGCGGTAAATGTTGATGTCTGTGTCTTTGGCGGCCTGAGCGGCGCGCCCGCGCCAAAGCGGGGTGAGCACTGCGCCAACTGCCAGCACACCGAGTACCGCACACGTCAGCCCGAAAATGATAAATTCGCTGTTCATACCGCAAGATGTAGTCGTTTGGCGCGTCCGAAAAAAGGGACAATCGCGTGAAGTGTTGCGGCCAAAGGGCGCGTGTCGCAAACTGATGTCTTTATGCCGCTGCGAGTATCCTCTTTTTCTCCATACGGCCCAGAAGAATAAGTAGATGATTTAACGTCCAGGGGACCGACATGCGCCGCTTTTCCGCTTTTGCCATTGCCCGTGAAGCCACACGTTACCATTCAGGATGGGAACGCCATTGGCGCAGCCCTACACCAAAGAAGAAATACGACGCCATTATCGTTGGTGCCGGTGGACATGGGCTGGCGACGGCGTGGCACTTGGGCAAGCACTACGGCATCACCAATGTGGCGATCATCGAAAAAGGCTGGCTTGGCGGCGGTAACACAGGGCGCAACACGACCATCATCCGCTCCAACTACCTGCAAGACCCGTCTGCGGCGATCTATGAGAAGTCTCGGTCCTTGTACGAAACGATGAGCCAAGACCTGAACTACAACGTCATGTTTAGCCCACGCGGTGTGATCATGCTGGCCCAAACCCACCATGAGGTTCGCGGTTATCAGCGCACAGCGCACGCCAATGCGTTGCAGGGCGTCACGACAGAATGGATTAACCCTGCACGGGTGAAGGAACTCTGCCCGATCATGAATATTGAGGGGCCGCGTTATCCGGTTCTGGGTGGTCTGTGGCAGGCACGGGGCGGCACAGCGCGTCACGATGCGGTTGCATGGGGCTATGCGCGGGCCTGTTCTGATATGGGCATGGACATCATCCAGCAATGCGAAGTCACGAATGTGCGCACCGAGGGTGGCAAGGTCGTCGGTGTCGATACGACCAAAGGTGCGATTGATTGCGATAAGCTGGGGATGGTTGTTGCAGGTCACGCGTCGCATTTGGCGGATATGGCGGGCTTTAGACTGCCGATGGAATCTGTGGCGTTGCAGGCGCTTGTGAGTGAGCCGATCAAGCCGTGTATGGATATTGTCGTGATGGCCAACACTGTGCATGGCTATCTGTCCCAGTCCGATAAGGGCGAAATGGTGATTGGCGGCGGCACGGACGGATTTAACAACTACACCCAGCGCGGGTCGTTCCACCATGTTGAGGAAACCGTGCGGGCGCTCAATGAAACCTTCCCAATCCTGTCGCGCCTGAAAATGCTGCGCCAATGGGGCGGGATTGTTGATGTGACGGGGGATCGCTCGCCCATTCTATCGAAAACCCCGATTGAGGGCGTCTTTGTGAACTGCGGCTGGGGCACGGGGGGCTTTAAGGCCATCCCAGGGTCCGGCTTTGCGATGGCAGAACTGATGGCCAAGGGCGCGTCACCGTTGACGGATGAGTTTTCCATGTACCGGTTTAGGGAAGGGAAGTTCATTGATGAGAGTGTAGCGGCGGGGGTCGCGCATTGATGGAGTGGCTCAAGGGCCTGAGCGGCAGGCGTATAGGGTTTGCTTTGGTTTTACTCCCGATTTGTGGCTTCATGGGCTGGTCGTTTGCAAAGGCAGCACTGGGGGATTCAGCAACTGATTTTCAGAGGTTCGGATCGGTGATTGTTGCTTTTACAGTTTTCGCGTTTGCGCTTACGAACAAAGAGTTAACCACATTAAGAAAGAGCGTGGACTCTGATAAACTTGAGAGATTACAGGCGGCCGCCGAGAGCATTCGCGATCTGGAACAGAGCGTTTCGGAACTAAGCGAAGCTGAGTTGGCAACCGAGGAAAAAGCCAAGATCAACGAAGTTCTTAGTGTGAAAGAAGAAGTTGAGAACGGATTGGAATTGTTGCCGCAAGTGGCACGGTTTCTGAGGAATTTGTCGATTGCGGAAATAGCGTTGTTGATCGTTGGAACTTTACAGTGGGGCTACGGTGACCTGTTTCATTGTTGGGCGCACGGAAACGGGTGGCAAGTATGCTATTGATCTCAGTCTATCAGGCATCTTCCAGCCGACCCAAACCCGCCAATCCGGCCACCTCTCGCCCAAATCGTCCGGCGTTTTCCGCTCATATTCCAACGCGCCCAATTTCCGCCATTGTGTCCTCACCAAAGGCGTTTCGGGACATGACTGTCGCCAAAATACCCTGCCGCGCTTCGCGCTTTCGGGACATTTTGTCGGCGTCTTCCATTCTGGGGGGCCCAAAACGCCAGAAACAGGAGGACTTGAAATGGCTGACTACGACTTCTCGAAACCTGCGCCAGACCGGTCGCACCGCATTCCGCATAACACGGGCTCGGGCACGGGGGGCTTGGGGCTTATCCTCGTTGGCACCGTCATCGTGCTCGTCGTGCTTTACGCTGTCTTCGGGGGGGCTGCCGTGCCGCTTGAGCAAGACCCAAGCGCCATTGCGCCCGCGTCTGAAGTGCCAGCACCTGCTGCCGACGCAACACCCGCGCCAACGCAATAACGACCACCACTCACGGCTAAGTCTTACAGGGCGGGGCGCAATCCCCGCCCCAAAAGCCGTGTCCGCCCTAAACTTGCCCCTTCACTTTGAACTTGGGGGCATTGCTGCCTCCGCTACGGAGGTCCGCCCATGCTGATCCTTGAATGCCCATATTGCGGCGTAAACGCTGATGAGACCGAGCTGCACGCAGGGGGCGAAGCGCACCTGAAACGGTTCGGACCTGAGGCGTCTGATGAAGAGTTCGAAGGCTACTTGTTCGTGCGCGAAAACCCCAAGGGTGTGCATCTGGAACGCTGGCAGCACCGTTATGGCTGCGGCAAGTGGTTCCACGCCGCGCGCTGCACGACGACGCTTGAGGTGTTTGGCACGTATTCCGCACAAACCCTCGCGCCGCCTAAGGAATTGGTTGCAAAGATAAAAGAGAAGCGCCCTGACTGGACATGGCGTGAATTCGGGGGGGCATCGACATGAGCACACGTCTGAACACTGCAGGGCGGCTGATCAACCGCGACACGCCTGTCAGCTTTACGTTTAATGGCAAGAACATGCATGGGTTTGAAGGCGACACGCTGGCGTCTGCACTGATCGCCAATGACCAGATGCTGGTGGGGCGTTCGTTCAAATACCACCGTCCGCGTGGCATTGTGGCATCCGGTGCGGAAGAACCCAACGGCTTGGTGAACCTTGGCAAGGACGGGCATTTTGAGCCCAACCAAAGGGTCACAACGCAGGACCTGTTTGACGGGCTTGAGGCGAGCTCACAGAACCATTGGCCGAGCCTTGAATTCGATGTGGGGGCTGTGAACGCCAAGCTGGGACGCTTTATGCCGGCTGGCTTCTATTACAAAATGTTCATCCATCCGCGCCCATTGTGGAAGCATGTCTATGAGCCGATCATTCGCCATGCCGCTGGATTGGGCAAGGCGCCCAAAGATCGCGATGCAGATATCTACGAACATTTTTACGCCCATGTGGACGTTATGGTCGTTGGTGGCGGCATTGCGGGTCTGTCCGCAGCTTTGGCTGCTGGACGTGCTGGCGCGCGCGTGTTGCTGGTTGAACAGACGGCCCATTGGGGCGGTCGTGCGCCAGTTGATGGTGCGCAGATTGACGGTTTGGATGCCGATGCGTGGTTAAAGAACGCTCTGCAAGATCTTGAAAATATGTCGAATGTTACCGTTGTTGCACGTTGCATGGGGGCGGGTGTTTATGACCACGGTTATGCCTTGGCGTATGAGCGTCTGACAGACCACCTAAGCGGAAAAGACGGCCCGCGTCATCGTTTGTGGCGCGTTCGCACGAAGCAGATTGTGACCGCGACAGGTGCGATTGAACGCCCGCTGTCGTTCGCTGGAAATGACATTCCGGGGGTCATGTTGGCGTCTGCGGTGCGTGATTACGTGGTGAACTACGGCGCGTCTGTTGGGGATCGCACCGTTGTCGTGACGAACAATGACGACGCTTATCGCACCGCGATTGCAATGGTGGACGCAGGCCTTGATGTCCCTGCGATCATCGATGCGCGGATGGCAGCGGGGCCTTTGGCGCTGGAGGCCGAGGCGCTGGGCATTCGCGTGCTGCACGGCAAAGGTATTTCAAAGGTTAAAGGTGGCAAACAGGTCTCCGGTGTTGAAATCTGTGCGCAGGCCGGAGAAGGCGGCGCGCTGGAAGAGATTGAATGCGACGCCGTGGCCATGTCAGGTGGTTGGTCGCCCGTGGTGCACCTATGGTCCCATTGCGGCGGCAAGCTGATCTGGGACGAGGCGCAAAGTCATTTCCGTCCTGATCCCGCGCGCCCACCACTGGGGGCTGATGGCACAGGGTTCGTGACCACAGCAGGGATCGCCCACGGCGCCATGAGCACCCGCGATTGCCTTGTCAACGGCCATGAAGCAGGCGCTCAGGCAGCGGCATTGGCTGGGGCGACCGGCAAGGTTGGCAAAGCCCCGAAAGGTGACGCGCCAGATGAGGCTCCGATGGCGGCGGTTTGGATCATGCCGCAGGGTGCGGGGTATAAGCTGCGCTCAAAGATGTGGTTAGATTATCAGAACGACGTGAAAGTTTCTGACGTTCAGCTGGCCGCGCAGGAAGGTTATGAAAGCGTTGAACACACCAAGCGGTATACGACTTTGGGTATGGCGACGGATCAAGGTAAACTAAGTAACATCAACGGTTTGGCGGTCCTTTCTGACGCACTTGGGCAGGCTATTCCGGCGACGGGAACAACAACATTCCGCCCGCCGTATACCCCGATTTCACTGGGTTCCATTGGCGGCGAAGCGTCAGGCGAGCTATTCCAACCGTTGCGCAAAACGCCGATCCATGAGTGGAACGACGACAACGGTGCCTACTGGGAACCTGTCGGCCAATGGCGTCGCGTTTACACCTATCAGCGAGACGGTGAAAGCATTGAGGATGCGGTGAACCGTGAGGTGAAGAACACCCGTGAGAACCTTGGTCTGTTGGATGCGTCAACCCTAGGGAAGCTCGTGGTTTCCGGCCCCGATGCGGGCAAGTTCCTCGACATGATGTACACCAACATGATGTCCAATTTGGCTGTCGGGAAATGCCGCTACGGTTTGATGTGCGGTGAGCAGGGCTTCCTGTCAGATGATGGTGTGGTTGCGCGCATCGCTGAGGATCGCTGGCTTTGCCACACGACCACGGGCGGCGCGGACAGTATTCATGCGCATATGGAAGAGTGGCTGCAGACAGAATGGTGGGATTGGGACGTTTACGTCGCCAACATCACGGAACAATACGCGCAAATCGCTGTGGTCGGCCCCAATGCCCGTAAGCTGTTGGAAAAGCTGGGCGGCATGGATGTATCGGCAGAGGCTCTGCCGTTCATGCAATGGCGCGATGGTGAAATCGGCGGGTTTGATTGTCGTGCCTATCGCATCTCGTTCTCGGGCGAGTTGTCTTACGAGATCGCGGTGAAAGCCAGTGAAGGCGAAGCATTCTGGAAGACCTTGTATGAGGCAGGGCAGGAATTCGGCCTGATGCCATACGGCACCGAAGGCCTGCACGTGCTGCGCGCCGAGAAGGGCTTTATTATGATCGGGGACGAGACGGATGGCACGGTCATCCCGCAAGACCTTGGGCTGAACTGGGCGATTTCCAAGAAGAAAGAAGACTTCTTGGGCAAACGCGGCCAGCTGCGCAGCCATATGGTTGATCCTGATCGCTGGAAACTTGTGGGGCTGGAAAGCACGGATGGGTCCGTCATTCCTGATGGTGCTTATGCTGTTGCGGAGGGCGAGAACGCCAATGGCCAACGCAACGTGCAGGGGCGCATTACATCAACCTATTACAGCGCCAACCTTGAGCGCGGGATCGCGATGGGGCTTGTGCACAACGGGCCGGACCGGATGGGCGAGGTGATTACCTTCCCCAAAACTGACGGCACGGAAGTTCAAGCAAAGATCGTTGATCCGGTTTTCTATGACCCAGCTGGGGAGAAACAAAATGTCTAATATAGCAGTAGTAACGCGCGCAGATGCACGCGGCATGATTACCTTGCGCGGTGATCTGGGCAGCGCAAAGATAAAGAAAGCGGTCAAAGCTGCCACAGGGCAAAAGATGCCTGTGTCTGGACAGTTTTTGGGCGACGGGACACAGGGTGTTGCGTGGATGTCCCCGGATGAGCTGTTGTTGATCGTTCCCTATGACAGCGTTGGCACGTCAATCGAGGGGCTCAACAAAGCGCTCGTCAAGACGCACTTCTTGACTGTGGATGTTTCGGACGCACGGGCGGTGTTTACGGTTTCCGGAGACGGCGCACGCGATGTGCTGGCGCGGCTTTGCCCTGTTGATTTGCACCCTGACAGCTTTGGCGTCGGCCAAGCACGCCGCACGCGCTTAGCGCAGATTGCGGCGGCGTTCTGGATGCATGAGGGTGGCCTTGACGTGGTTTGTTTCCGCTCGGTCGCGGATTATGCGCACGGGGTACTGACCCGCGCAGCGACCACCGGAGACAAGACCGGCTTTTTCGCCTAAAGGCGTGCGCATTTTGCAGCAACTTGTGCATTTGTGTGGCGCTACCTTTTGTCCGCTGCGGTGTCGTGCGAAACTCTGAAAAACGAACAAAAGTCAGGGCAGGCCATGCGCATTACATCAATCACGCCAATGAAGGACGAAGCGCCGTTCATTCTGGAATGGTATGCCTATCACAGCTTGATTGGTTTTAATGATTTTCTAGTGTTTTCAAACGATTGCACTGATGGCACCGATTTGATGCTGGAGCGGCTGGATGAGTTGGGCAAATTGCGCCATTTTGCCAACCCGACAATGTTTACCAAGAGCACGCACCATCATTGGCAAGTTATTCGATACATCAACACGTTTACACGCCTGAAACGGTCCGATTGGGTGGCAAGTTTCGATGTGGACGAGTTTATTTGTGTTAATGCAGGTGACGGAACATTGCAGGCGTTGTTTGATGCCGTGAATGGCGCGAACGTCATTACATTCAATCAGCTTAACTTCGGGTCTGGCGGTTTAGACACCTATGAAGATCGTTTGCTTATTGACCAGTTCGAATATGCTTGGGCCTATGAAGGTGAATACCATCGTGGTGTGTCGCGCCGCGGCACCAAGTCCCTCACGCATAAGTCGGCAAACGCGAGCAATTTCGCCAATCACTCTCCGAACGTGCGCAAGGAGGATCTGGGCGGTGTAAAATATGTGAATGGCAGTGGCGCGCCACTTGATGCGTCGCGTTTGCTGAACGACGTGAAATTCCTTGAAGCACCCGATTTTGGCTACGATTTGGTGCAGTTGAACCATTACGTTGTCAAATCTGCGGAAAGCTTTCTGCTGCAAGCGGACCGCGGCAACGCAAACCACGCGGACCGCAGCGCAGATTTCAAATACTGGCGCCGTTACAACAACAACGACGTGCATGACACGCGCATTCAACGATGGTCCGAACGGGTGCAAGACGCCGTGGCCGAGCTGCGCAAAGACCCAGAGTTGAACGATCTGCACCAACGCGCGGTTGAGATTCACAAAAACCGACTTGTTGAGTTGAAGAAAGACGAAAACATGAGCGGGCTATACAACCGAATTCGTAAGCAGCAACGCAAGAAACCAGGTTTGGCGGGCTAGGACTTTACCGAAACGGGGCAGTCTTTCACCCAGTTCTTATCGTCAGCATAGCCCAAACTGATGAGCGCATCACCGTATTCCTCGACATAGATTTCCGCCAGCGCGCGCGGCATTTGAGTTTTCCATTGCGCCACGGAACCGGAGGTAATGTGGCGTGCATGCTGTTTGCCAAGTTCGGATGCTTCGTTCACGCCACCGAACAGGCTGTGCTGCCAATAGGCCTGCACGGCTTTGTCGATATCGAGGCCCTCAATCGCGAATTCTTCAAGGATTTCACGAATTTTCACGCAGTTCACATCAACGATCAGATCTTCATAGCGCACATCACCAACCGCGTTGCCGCTATAATCCCATGCCAACATCTCAGCGACAGTCTCGGCATGCTTGTTGCGCATTTCAAACTGCCATCGCTCAAGGTCATTGGGCAGAGCGTTCAGGTGGTCTTGGTAGTTTTTGCCACCCAGATCATCGCTCGGGTTAGCAAGGAATTTCTCTCGTCCAAGTGGGGCTTTGCGGTGATAGCGCATTCCCGACAACAGCACATCACGCGGATCGCGGATCATGTGAATGAAACGGGCATGGGGCAGGGCGTGCAGTTCGTTGGGAAAGGTGCTTTCCCAATTCACTATAATCTGCGGGCCAGTTTCGGCTGCCAAACTAATCTTTTCCGCGTCGTGGCATTGCATCAGGGGGATGTCCTGATCGCGCTTTATCTCGTGCAGAACACGGCGCAGCCAAACGGTGCCCGTTTTGTGATGGGTTCCGACACATAAGAACCGCGCAGGGCCGATCTCAGCCGGATTTATCACTTTTTTTTTGCGTCTTTCGGCTTTCCGAAATGGCCCGTGTCGATGAACGTGCGGAAATCCGGCTCTGTCAGTTGGTAATCGAGCACACGTTGGGAGCAATCCGCGCAGGCACGGGTTAGCGCCGCAAGGTCATCGTCTTTCATCCACTCATCAATAATGGGGCGAATACCGTCTGTGCGGATCGTCGTGTCCTCACAGGTGTTGATGTCGTATTTGTCCCAATACTCCATGTCGATACGGTCTTTGTTCTTGGAGTTCGCAGTGCCACGCAGACGCTTAAGAAGGAAATCTTCGCGGGATTTAATCGCGTAGTGGTTAACCTGTGCAAACTCGTTGGAAACGTTTTCGCTGTTCCCGCGCCAACCTTTTTCAAGGTATTGGTCACCCATCGGTTTGCCCGCTGCATTGGTCCATTTGACCATGCCTGGTACAAGCTCAACGTCTTTTTCAAACCTTGGGCGGTGGACAGCGAAATAGTCGAACTTGCCTGGGCGGAATAGTGTTTTGAAGCCCCAGACAAGGCCGTTCTCGGGGTCATCGAAGCTAGATCCGCGTGTGTAGCGTTCTGTTACCAGCTCATCCGACATTTTGGATTGCCCTTGGCTGCCCATCAAACGCCAGTTGATTGAAATGGCGTCAGGGGCGCCGCATGCCTCAATCAGCGCGTCGATTGAGCGGTCTCCAACATGGATGTTGAGGAACTCATCAGCGTCGACAATGAGGACCCAATCCGCAGCCTTGACCCAGTCAATTTGATTGGCGCGCGAATAGGCTCGGCGTTGTGGGTCCATTTTGGGGCCAAGGGGGTTGTCGAAATGTTTAACAACTCCCATCTGGTCCAAACGGTTCAAGATTAAGTTGGTGCCATCCGTGCAATCATTTGAAAAGATGCAGAAATCTGTGATTCCAATGGACTTATGATAGGCCAGCCATTCCAAAAGGTAGGGGCCTTCATTCTTCATTGTCGACACAAGGACCTTTCGGCCCGCATCAGGAGCAATCGTCATTGGTTTGCTGCTTTCTGGTTTAGGTCTTTTCGAGACTTTTTTTTTGAGAGGGCTGCGATGAGCGCATCTGCAGATGCGGTCGCTTCTGCAGCGCTTGTGCGGGCGTCTGTGTCGTCCTCGCTCGGTGTTTTGTCATCGGCAACCGCTTCCCCTTTCGCTTGCGCGATGAGGTTGCTGCGGCTGGCGCCTTTGGATGCGGTGCGCAGCGACGTGATAAATGCGCGAATGTCATCATCGGCGACGCCGGCTTCTTTCAGGCGTGTTACTTCGGCCTGTGCGGACTTGGGCAAGTGCTGTGTAAAGATCACCGACTCTTTCAGCGCATCCACATCAATCGTAGAGGCTTCTTTCAGTTCTGAAAGCCAATGATCATATTCACCGTTGTCACGCAGCATATTCACGCGGCCAGCATGATAATCCAATGCTTCGTCTTGCAGTTGGCGCATTTGTGGGTCGCTTAGAATGTCGTCGACCATTTTTTGGACCGTAGGGATGTGGCGGTCAATGGATCCGGGTGTGGATTCATTCCGGTCAAAATAGGCGAAATAGGCGGCGTTATACTTGTCTTCTTTGTTGTTCACATTGCCACGCACACGACGCAGCAAATAGGCCTCGTAGCTTTTAACCGCGTAGTGGTTCATTTCAGCAATGTCATACCCAATCGTGGGCCGAGTAGAACGCCAACCCGACAAAGAGAATTCATCTGGTAATGGATCGCCAGACCCGTTGACCCAAAGCTGATCGAGCAATGCTTTGGCGTTCTCTGGGCGGTGGTTCAACTTGCGGATCGAGGGGCGGTGAATTCCGAGTTTAATATCCGCGTAGGGTTTGAAGAGGGTCTTAACCCCCCAACCTTTGCGAAATCCGTCGTCAGCCGCATGGCTGTAGTTTTCGATCACAAGGCCGGGGTTCCAATCTGTAACACCAGACGACCCGAAAAAGCGCCACGTAATGGCCATTGCCTGCGCATCTGGGTTCATCACATCCAGCAGGTCGTCAATTTTCCCTTCGCCGGTCTTAACGGTCAGGAACTCGTCGGCATCCATCACCAAAACCCATTCGCTCAGCATCACCTCAGGATTGCGACCCGCAAGGGACAGCGCGTTCATCTGGGGGCGTTTGCCTTCGGGTACGTCATTTCGGAAATGTTGAACGTGTCCCAATTCCTGCAATCGCATCAACATCTTGTCGGTGCCGTCATTACAGTTGTTGGTGTAGACACAGATATTTTCGAAGCCGATGTGCTTGTGATAGGCGACCCATTCGACAAGGCTATGACCTTCGTCTTTCATCATCGAAAGGATGGTCGTGCGGTATTTGGGGGCCGCAGATTCTGGGTTGACCTTCGCGTTGAGTTTGGGTGCCTTTTCTTTCTCTTTTTCACGCGACACAGGTCGATTGTCGCCCTTTTGGGTCGGTCGAGCAGCATCAAAGACATCTTCGTTGCGCGCGTCTTCCTCGGCCTTAATACCGACAGAGCGGGCGACCATTTTTGCGATCGTCGCGTCGTCAATACCGCTGGCCTGCATCTCTTTGATTTTTTCCTGCCAGACCTTGGGCAAGTGTTGGGTGAACAAAACTTCATCCAAACCCGTAATTTCAACGGCACTCGCCTTTTTCAGCTCGACGATCCATGGATCATATTCACCAAGGCTGCGAAGGCGTTCTACGCGAGACGCATGAAAGTCCAGCGCCTTGTCTTGTAGTTCACGCATGATTGGATCAGCGAGGATTTCGGCAATCGTTTCATGTAACGCTTTGCTGTGGCGCTGCACATTCAGATGTTCTTCTTCGTTGCGGTCAAAGATCGCGAAATAACCGGCGTTATACTTGTCTTCTTTGTTGTTTACGTTACCGCGCAAACGGCGCAACAAATAAGCCTCGTAGCTTTTGACGGCATAGTGGTTCAGTTCGATCAGCCCGTAGCCCAGCGTGCGACCCGTAGAACGCCAGCCTTTTTGCTGAAAGCTTTCGGGCATTGGCTGGCCGGATCCATTGACCCAGTGCTTCAGAATATCGGCGTCTTCGCCAAGTTGTTCGATCTTTCCAGGTTTGTTGGTGGGGCGGTGAATGCCAAACTTGATGTGCTCGCGCGGCTTGAACATGGACTTAACGCCCCAGCCTTTGCGGAACCTGTCTGGTGCGCCTTTTGTGTATGTCTCGGTGACCAGTCCAGGATTCCATGGCGTCACTTCGGACGAGCCGAAAAACCGCCATGTGATCGCAAGGGCATCCGTTTGTGGGGGCAGGCGGTCCATCACATCAGAGATCATGCCGTCGCCGCACTTGATGGACACAAACTCGTCTGCGTCCATTGTGAGAACCCAGTCAGAGTCTGTAATTTCGGGATTTGCCGACGCCAAGGCCAAGGCGTTCGGTTGGGGTTTTTTGCCTTCTGGGACGTCATTGCGGAAGTGCTGGACCCAACCAAGCTCTTGCAGGCGAATAAGCATCTCATCCGTGCCGTCGCCGCAGTTGTTTGTGTAAACGCAGATGTTATCGAAGCCGATGTGCTTGTGGTAGGCGACCCATTCAACGAGCGAGTGGCCTTCATCCTTCATCATCGACAAAATTGTATACTGGTGTTTAGCCATCAGATGCGGCCCAGCTGTGCGTTGTTCACGTTTTACCTGCTTTTATTTCGCGTTCTCGCGCGGTTGCCAGTTATTTTGGCGTTAACGCACCATAACGACCTGAGGCCCCAAGTCCACTGTTGCGAGGGGGGAAACAATGCCAATTGCGACCATTTTGATGCAAAGCGACTTGACCTTAGGGGCCTGAAGGCTTTGTTACGTGTTAGAGAATTGTAAATCCAACAATGAGGTTACCTAATGGCTTTTGAACTTCCTGATCTTCCATATGCCCACGACGCACTTGCAGCACACGGCATGTCCGCTGAAACAATGGAATTCCACCACGACATGCACCACAACGCATACGTCACCAACGGCAACAAGCTGATTGAGGGCACTGAGTGGGCTGGTAAATCCCTCGAAGACATCATCACGGGTACATACGATGCATCTGCAACTGCGCAGAACGGCATCTTCAACAACATCTCTCAGCTTTGGAACCACAACCAGTTCTGGGAAATGATGGGCCCGAACTCTGGCGCAATGCCGTCCGAGCTCGAAGCCGCCATCAAAGAGAGCTTCGGCTCTGTTGACGAATTTAAATCACAGTTCTCCGCAGCAGGTGCAGGCCAGTTCGGTTCCGGTTGGGCATGGCTTGTGAAGAACGCTGACGGTTCCTTGGCTGTGACCAAGACAGAAAACGGCGTGAACCCATTGTGCTTCGGCCAGACTGCACTGCTTGGTTGCGACGTATGGGAGCACTCCTACTACATCGATTTCCGCAACGCGCGCCCGAAGTACCTTACAAACTTCCTCGACAACCTTGTGAACTGGGAAAACGTCGCATCCCGCATGTGATCAACCCAACCCAGACATAAGAAAGGCCCGCCAGTTTGGTGGGCCTTTTTCAATCGGGGTGCCGGTTGCCAGGCAGCGAAACGATGGACTTAGACGATGACAAAAGACGCACAGTATTGGTCGAACTGGTTTTGGGACACGTTCTTTGCCGATTGGCTTTCGGTTGTTCAGGACGATCAAGGCGGGGTCTTTGATTTTCTCGATCTAGACGGTGCGTCTGATCTCTCGTCTGGCAAAACCGTTCTTGCGCAGGCGCGCAGTCTTTTCACGTTTGCCCATGCCGCATTGGCGACGGGCAATCCGGTCTTCATTGACGCTGCCCGCAAGCAGGCCGACATTGTGCGCAGTTTTGAAAAATCGAAAGGCTTGTACCGCGCCAAAATGACACGGGACGGGCAACCGAGCGACGCCCCTGAGGATAGTTTCGCACGCAGCTACGACCAGACCTTTATCATTCTGGGCTTTGTGACGTGGAACAAGATTGTTCCGTCCGCTGAAAATGCTGTTCTGATCGAAGATTGTTGGGCTGCGCTACAGTCTGATCTAACGGACCCAGCCACGGGTCTTTTGCGCAATGATGATAGCGGTGCAGATACAGGACCCGCGCAAAACCCACATATGCACCTTTATGAAGCCTGCCTTCAGGGGTTCCAAATGACGCAAGACGCGGTTTGGTTATCACGCGCCGCTGGATTGCGCGAAATTGGGTTGAAGCACTTCATGGATGAGGACAGCGGAACAATCGCTGAGTTCTTGACGCCAGACCTGAAGCCATTGCAGGGGGCGAACGGACAGCGCCGCGAAGTCGGGCATCAATGCGAATGGGCGTGGTTATTGCTTGAGGAGGCCGAGCTTGCGCAGATCGACGCCCCAAAAACCGCCGCTGCGCGTTTGATTGCATTCACCAACCAGCATGGGTTTGCGCGTAATGGCCTGTTTAGCGGTGCGGTTTATGATGCGGTGTCCGCGCAGGGGGCAGTTGTTGAAAACAGTTTCCTAATGTGGCCACAGACCGAAGCGATCAAGATCCTCTCATCCCGTCATCGTGCGGGCGACCCAGCGGCAGGTGAACAGGCGCAACATCTGATGTGCCTGATGTTCGAGCGCTGGTTCACTGAGTATCGTTTCTTCATCAACCAGCTTGATGCGAATGGCACCGTCATTTGGGGCGAAGGGCTAACCCGCCTGATGTACCACATCGTCATTGCAATGACCGAAGGGGCCAAGGCAGGTCTATGGGAAATACCCCAGACCTAAGCCTCGTGCCTAAGCCACGTGTTTTGACAGCGCGGTTTCCAGCGCGCCAATATCCGACACCACTTCAACATATCCACGCAGGCTTGCGTCTGCGAATCCATTGTCGATCATGTGATCGATCATTGTCAGGAGCGGATCCCAGTACCCATTGGTATTGATCACAAAGACGGGTTTGTCATGCAATTCAAGCTGTCGCCATGTGAGGGCTTCGAACAGTTCATCAAGGCTTCCGGCGCCACCCGGTAGAACGACGACTGCATTGGCGTTCATCAGCATGACTTTTTTACGTTCATGCATGGTTTCAGTCACGATAAAGGTCGTGAGGTCGGTTTTGCCCACTTCCCAATCCATTAAGTGCTGAGGGATAACGCCGAACGTATCACCGCCGCCGATCTGGGCCGCACGTGCGACACGACCCATCAATCCGACATCGCCCGCACCGTAAACCAATCGCCAACCGTTCTTGGCGAGCATTGTCCCGCAATCGGTGGCGGCCTGCGCATAAGCTGGGTCCGTTCCATCACGAGACCCACAATAGACGCAGACTGAAAAGGTAGGGGACATGTTGGCTCCGATCATCGTTATTGGCTGCACTAAAGCAGGTTTTGACCCGTGATAGTCTCGTTGCTACAGTCTGCCAACTGTTGGGGAGCGAAACGTGCAGACGAAATACCAAATGATCGGCGGCGGCGCCGTGGTTGCTGTCGCAATTGGCGCGGCGATTTACTTGCGCCCGTTGCCGCAAGACGCGGATAGCGTGCCTGAGGCAGTTGCTGAACCTGCCGCTCAAGAGGTGGTCGTTGTTGCGCAACCCGCTGAAACTGTTGAGGAAACAGCACCGGTCGCTGAGCCGGTACCCGTTCCACCGTTGCTGTTGACCGATTTGCGGTTTGAACCTGATGGCGGCTTTGTGGTCTCTGGCACGGGGCAGCCAAACACCGCAGTCGCTGTGATGATTGATGGTGTCGAAGTTGAACGGGTGATGTCCGGCGCGGATGGTGCGTTTTCGTTTGTCGGTTTTGTGGGCCATTCCGACAGCCCGCGTACAATGACAGTCGTTAGCAACCCTGACGGTGATAGCGTTGAAGCAGACCGAACGTTCGTGTTGGCCGCAAATCCTGCGCCGGTTGTTGTTGCTGCTGTGGAAGAGGTCATTCCAGAAGTCACCGAAGTTGATGAAACCGCCGAAGAAGCCGAAGAACCTGAGAATGTTGAAATACCGGAGGAAACTGAAGTAGCTGAGGAAGTTGAAACGCCTGAGGAAACTGAAGCACTTGAAGTTGCTGAAGCACCAGACGCTCTTGAGGCGCCCGAGGAACCAGAGGTCGCTGAAACAACCGCCCCAGCCAGCCCAGCGACACCCGCGATCATCGCCATTACACCTGAAGGCGTGGATGTTGTTCAGGCTCCGGTTGCCGCGGACACGCCGCCCGAGGTGATGTCCAACGTTGCACTTGATACGATCACCTATGATTTAGAAGGCGATGTGATCCTGCGCGGCCGCGCTATCGGGGAGGGCGGGTATGTGCAGGTTTACGTGAACAACGCTCCCGTTAGCCGCTTACCCATTGATGCCAACGGGACATGGCGTGGCGATTTGCCGGATGTTGATACGGGCGTGTACACGCTGCGAATCGATGAGGTCGACGTTGAGGGCGATGTTGTCAGCCGCATTGAAACCCCGTTCCTGCGTGAAGACCCAGCCGATGTGATCGAAGCGATGGCCGAAGATGTCGCAAATCCTGAATTCACAGTTGCAACGCGCACGGTTCAACCTGGGGCGACGCTCTGGGCGATTGCTGAGGAACGATATGGATCGGGCGTTTTGTATTTTAAAGTGTTCGAGGCCAACCGCGACCGCATCCGCGACCCTGACCTGATCTATCCGGGGCAGGTGTTTATGGTTCCTGAAGACGATGCCGAGAGTTCAAATTGAACGATCTAGGCGGGCTTCCAAAACTGGCCCTTGATTGGCATCTAAGTGGGCAAGGCGCGGTCCTTGCAACTGTCGTTGAGACATGGGGATCCGCACCAAGGCCCGCGGGCAGCCAACTGGCCATTCGCGCCGACGGGCATATGGAGGGGTCCGTTTCAGGAGGCTGCGTTGAAGGCGCGGTTATCGTTGAGGCGATGGACGCCCTGAATGACGGAAAACAGCGGCTTTTGGATTTTGGCGTCAGTGATGATGAGGCCTTTGCCGTCGGTTTGGCCTGCGGTGGTCGCATACGCGTACTGGTTGAGCCTGTCGGTGGGGCGTTGCCCGTCGATGTTTTGACCAAATTGGTCGCGACGCGCGAAGCCAGCGAATCCATAGCCTATGTCGCTGATCTGCACGGGGAAGCACGGTCATTGGTCGGTTGTGGTTCTTACCCAGACCGGTTTCGCTTGGACCGGTCCGGCGTGGAAGAGGACGGCCAGACGTTCGTCGCCGTTCACAACCCGCCTTTGCGCATGATCATCGTTGGTGGCGTACATATTGCCCAACACTTAGCGCCCATGGCGCGGGCTTGTGGGTATGACGTTACTTTGGTGGATCCACGCACAAGTTTTGCATCACCTGCGCGGTTTCCGGATGTAACGATCATAGAAGAATGGCCCGATGCAGCACTTGAGCAACTGGGCCTTGATGCACGCACGGCAGTTGTCACACTAACCCATGATCCGAAACTGGACGACCCCGCGATCATGACCGCGCTGCGCTCGGATGTATTTTACCTTGGGTGCTTGGGGTCCACGCGCACCCATGCGAAGCGGGTGACACGGTTGAATGACGCAGGTTTTAGCGATGAACTTGAGCGGATCAATGCGCCAGTTGGCTTGGACATTGGCGGGCGTTCGGTTGCGGAAATTGCCGTCAGCATTATCGCGCAAGTGACGCAGGCGTTACGCCAAGGGTAGGGCGTTAACCGGCTGCCTTTAAACGAAAAAGCGCCGCACAATTAAGTGCCGCGCTTTCAAATTAGAATGTCGCGAGCGACTTATTTTTGCGGCAATGGCCCGATGATCATGACCATCTGGCGGCCTTCCATCTTCGGGAAGTTCTCAATCTTGCCGTGCTCTTTGGTGTCTTCAGCAACACGCTCCAGCAGCTCGCGGCCAAGGTTCTGGTGCGCCATTTCGCGACCACGGAACCGCAAAGTAATCTTTACTTTGTCGCCGTTGTCCAGAAATTTGAAAACGTTGCGCATTTTGACGTCGTAGTCATTGGTGTCCGTGTTCGGGCGGAACTTAACCTCTTTGATCTCGATGATCTTTTGCTTCTTGCGGGCTTCGGCCTCGCGTTTCTGCGTCTCATACTTGAACTTGCCGAAGTCCATGATCTTACACACGGGCGGCGATGCGTTCGGAGAGATCTCAACCAAGTCGAGGCCGGCATCATCTGCCATTTGCATCGCGCGCTCAGGCGTTACGACGCCGGCGTTTTCGCCATCCGCTCCGATGAGACGGATTTCGGGTGCGCGAATGCGGTCATTTACGCGGGGGCCGGTGTCGCGCTGTGGAGGCGCATTATGAGGTCTGCGGGCTATTGGACTTTTCCTTAGATTGTTTGTCGTTCAAGCGCAGAACGTAAACCTGCCACGCCAGCACTTCAAGGCGCAAAACGCGAATTCGTAATTGGGTGAAACGGGGAAGATAGGGTATCGCTTCCCGCTTTTCTTTGCACAAGCAGCATGGCATACGTCCGCCCGAGGTCCAGTTGGGGCCATGTATTTTTAAAGGACGAGACACATGAGAGGCACGATTGCAATTATCGTTATCGCCGTACTTGGTTACTTTGGTTACCAGTGGGGCGCCAATGGCAAAAACCCGATGCAAGTATTCACGGGCGCTGCTGAAATGGCTGGCGACGCAGCGACCGGCGCTGCAGACATGGCTGGTGACGTTGTTGAAGGCGCGACAGACATGGCGTCTGACGCAGTTGAAGCAACAACTGATGCGGTTTCCGACGTTGCCGAAGGTGCTGCAGACATGGCGTCCGACGCGGTTGAAGCAACAACTGATGCGGTTTCCGACGTTGCCGAAGGCGCTGCAGACATGGCGTCCGACGCGGTTGAAGCAACTACTGACGCAGTTTCCGACGTAGCCGAAGGCGCGACAGACATGGCGTCTGACGCTGTTGAAGCAACAACTGATGCGGTTTCCGACGTAGCCGAAGGTGCTGCAGACATGGCGTCCGACGCGGTTGAAGCAACAACTGATGCGGTTTCCGACGTAGCTGAAGGCGCAGCAGACGTAGCATCCGACGCAGTTGAAGCAACAACTGATGCGGTATCCGACGTTGCCGAAGGCGCGACAGACATGGCGTCTGATGCAGTTGAAGCAACAACAGATGCAGTATCTGACGTTGCAGAAGGCGCGACAGACATGGCGTCTGATGCAGTTGAAGCAACAACTGATGCAGTATCCGACGTTGCCGAAGGCGCAGCAGACGTAGCATCCGACGCAGTTGAAGCAACAACAGACGCAGTATCCGACGTTGCAGAAGGCGCGACTGATGCTGCTGCTGACACTGCAGAAGCAGCAACTGAAGCAGCAACAGCAGCAACACCCGACATCGCGACACTTCTGACACCAGAAGGTTTCGACGCTGGTCAGGTTCTGGAACTGGTTCAGTCTTCCGACCTTGGCGCGATTGCTAAGACACAGCTGGCTGCACAGGTTGCAGAAGCTGCGGCTGACCCATCCAAGCTGACTGACGTACTTGCTGCGATCAAAACAGCGCTTGGCATGTAAGCCAAACGGCATACCAAACGAAAAGGGCCGCTCAATCGAGCGGCCCTTTTTGCATTCTGTAACAAGTGTTTAGTCTAGGAAGGCTTTCTCAACCACGTAGTGTTGTGGGTTGGAATTCGCGCCCTCAACCAGGCCGTATTCCTCGAACATCTCTTTGAGCTCAAGGTTGAACGCCATGTTCCCGCAAATCATCGCACGGTCGCTTTCTGGGTTCAGCGGTGGCACGCCAAGGTCTTCGAATGCTTCGCCAGAACGCATGAGGTCCGTGATACGGCCCATCTTCGGGCTCTCTTCACGTGTGGTGGTCGGATAATACTTGATCTTCTTCCAGAACCCTTCACCGATCACTTCGTTCAGCAGCTCATCATCTTTGAGCGCCTCGATCAGGTCGCGGCCATAGGTCAATTCGCCAACTTCGCGACAGGTGTGCGTGATGATGACTTCGTCGTAGTCTTCATAAGTCTGTGGTTCGCGCAGCAAGGATGCGAAAGGCGCAAAGCCAGTGCCGGTTGCAAAGAACCAGATACGCTTGCCCGGGATCAATGCGTCATGCACCAGTGTGCCAACAGGCTTGGGGCGCAAGATGACTTGCTCACCAACTTTGATGTGCTGCAACTTGGATGTCAGCGGGCCGTCTTGCACTTTGATGGAATAGAATTCCAATTCCTCGTCCCAGCTAGGGGAGGCGATGGAATACGCACGCAATAGCGGCTTAACCTTGCCCGTGTCTGGGTTCGGATCACCCATCAGACCGATCATCACAAATTCACCCGAGCGGAACCGCATGGATGCGGGGCGGGTCATTTTAAAGCTGAACAGGCGGTCTGTGTAGTGCTTCACTTCGGTCACGGTCTGCGCATCGGGCAGGGCGGGAACGGCTTTGGTTGCTGTGCTTGTATCTGTCACGGGCTTCATTTCTGTCATGTGTCTATGGCGCAGGCATATGCCCACGCCCCTCTGTTACGCTTTGATCTATGTCAGTGAAAGGGGTGCGTTTACCGCGACGGGATTAGCCGCGCATACGTGCTTGGTAATCGTGTGCTTTCCAGTCCGCACGGGCCAGCCATTGGTCCTCAGACTGACGCGCGGCCAGATCATCGGAAATCTCGACCTCATCAAACCCAGAACGCCGCGCCATTGCGTATTGATCCGCAATCACGTGACCACGCGCGCGAAGGCGTCCCGTGAACCCCATGCGACGCAACTGCGCAGCAATCGTAAAGCCACGCCCATCCGCGAAAGACGGGAAATCAATGCGGATCATGTCGATCTTTTGCAGGCATTCTGCCAAATCGGATGGTTCGGCATCTGACGCAAGGTCCACAGCCAGCTTAGCACAATCATTGGCCGCAATGTCTGTCAAAGCGACCCATCCGGTCTGCCAGTCATCGTTGCTAAACCCTGTGTCGGTTACGATCACACTCATTTTTTCGTCCTTTTCTGGCTCAACTTCATCTTGGCCAATAAACTCAAATTCAGGAGGCTCGAACGGCGCCGTTGGCTCCGAAGTGGATGCCACATTCCGTCTTGCTTTGATCGCGCCAGCGGCCCGCACGTGCGTCTTCGCCGGTCTTTACTTTTGTCGTGCAAGGCGAACATCCAACGGATGGGTAGCCTTTGGCGACAAGCGGGTGGCGCGGCAGGTTATGCGCCTTGATATAGTCCTGCAGATCATCCCTGTCCCAATGGGCCAACGGGTTTACCTTGGCGCGTGGCAGGCGGCCTAATGGACGTTCGATCTCAAAGTACTCGAGCGCCTGACGATCGCCACCTTGGACGCGCTTGCGCCCAGAAACCCAACCGTCGAACCCTTGCAGCGCGCGTTGAAGTGGTTCTGTTTTGCGCAGGGCACAGCAGGCATCTGTGTCGTGAAGATGCAGCAGGTTTTCGTTGTCTTTCTCAAACAGTGTTTCGCGCTTGGCACGGATAGCACGCACGTCTGTCAGGCCAAGTTGGGCCGCAACATCGCGCTGGTACTCAAGCGTTTCGGCAAACAGCATTTCAGTGTCGATGAATAAAACCGGCACGTCAGGGTTAATTTGTGCAGCCATATGCAGTAAAACAACGCTTTCCGCACCAAACGAGCTGACCAAAGCCATGTCGCCAAAGTTGTTCAGCGCGTGTTCAAGGACGTCCTGCGCATCTTTGTCTTTGTAGACGCGGTTGAGCGTGGAAAGTTGACCATCAAGCGGCATCTGCTTTTTCCTTTGGATAAAGAATGTCTTTGAACGGTGCCGCACCGAGGCGACGGTAGGTTTGGATAAAGGTCTCGTCGTCGTTGTCGCGTAGGTCCATGTAACCGACCACAAGACGTTCGATTGCCGGCACGATATCATCCGCGCTGAACCCTGGGCCTGCGCGTTCACCAACAGCGGCCGTTTCGGTGTGATCGCCACCCAGTGTGATCTGGTAGTTTTCAACACCAGCACGGTCGAGGCCAAGAATACCGATGTGGCCCACGTGGTGGTGGCCACAGGCGTTGATGCAGCCCGAAATTTTGATCTTTAGTTCACCGATGTCGTGTTCCAATTTCAGTTCGTCAAAACGTGTCGCGATCTGCTGTGCGATTGGAATAGAGCGGGCTGTTGCAAGTGCGCAGTAGTCCATACCGGGGCAGGCGATGATGTCTGATACCAGTCCGATATTGGCCGTCGCTAGCCCAGCTACCCGTAATATCTGGTAGATATCCATAAGGTTAGATTTGTGGACATGCGGCAGGATAACGTTTTGCTCGTGGCTGATGCGCAGCTCATCGTGGCCGTACTTGCGGGCAAGGTCCGCCATGACGCGCATTTGATCCGCAGTTGCGTCACCTGGTGTATCACCATGCTTTTTGATGGAAATGCTGACAATTGCATATCCGTCGGCGCGGTGCGCAGTCAGGTTGGTATCAGTCCAGCTGCGGAACGCAGGGTTTGCAAGGCGCGCGGCCTCAAAACCATCCGTGTTGGCTGACTTGAACTCTGGCGCAGCGAATTGCGCCTCAATCGTGCGCAGGATGTCTTGATCGACGCCATTAAACGTTGGGCGAATTTCAGCGAAACGTTCGTCCACCAAGCGGCGGATTTCATCGATTCCGTGCTCGTGCACAGTGATCTTGATGCGCGCTTTATACTTGTTGTCGCGACGACCAAGACGGTTCCAAACGGAAACAGTCGCCTCAATGAATGGCAGCAGGTCGGCTTCTGGCAGGAAGTCGTGCAGCACTTTGCCAATCATTGGTGTGCGGCCAAGACCACCACCAACAAGCACTTCGTAACCACGAACGCCGTCGCGCTCCAGAATGCGGATGCCGATGTCATGCGCCTTGATCACGGCGCGGTCGGCAGCAGCACCCGTTACAGCAAGTTTGAACTTACGTGGCAGGAACTGGAATTCCGGGTGGTCAGTCGACCACTGGCGCAGCAATTCTGCGACAGGGCGCGGGTCTGCGACTTCATCAGCTGCAGCGCCTGCAAAGTGGTCAGCGGTGACATTACGAATGGTGTTCCCAGACGTCTGGATCGCGTGCATTTCAACATCTGCGAGGTCAGACAACATGTCAGGCACGTCGCGCAGTTCAGGCCAGTTGTATTGGATGTTCTGGCGCGTGGTGAAATGGCCGTAGCCTTTGTCATATGTCTCAGCCAAGTGGGCGAGCATATCCATTTGTTTGCTGTTCAACGTGCCATACGGCACCGCAACGCGCAGCATGTAGGCATGCAGTTGCAGGTACAGGCCGTTCATCAAGCGCAGCGGCTTGAATTCGTCTTCGGTCAAAGACCCATCAATACGACGTTCAACTTGGCCGCGGAATTGGGCGACACGTTCACGGACGAATTTCTCGTCAAAATCGTTGTACTTATACATGATTAAACCTGCTCGACTTGTTTGCCATGGGCATAGTTGGATGGGCCGCGTGTGCGGAATTCTTCGCGAAAGTGGGTGGCCTCTGGGCCATTTTCACCCAACTTGGCATCGGCCAAGTAGGCGCCAACCATCACGTTCTTTTGTGCGTTTGCTTCCAGAAGGCGCAGATCGGCGTGCGCTTCGTCTGTCAGGAACTCTGCTTCGGCAATATCGCCGGACCATGTATCCTTGGCTGTGAACCAAACCGCATCGCCCTCAATCAGAAGGTTGGATGTGATCACTTTTGGTGTGAATGCGCGGGCCATGTTATTGGGCCTCCTGTTGTAGGTCGTAAGATGACGCAGCCGCGATGGCCGCACGGGGCGCGAGCCCAAGGAATGTCAGGGCAGGGCCAGTCAACTCTGCAGCGGTAATGGTCGGTTCCATTTCCGCCAGTGTGGTTGTCAAAACACGCTGATCAGCGCGAGAGACGTTTTCGATAACGGTGACGGGCGTGTTAGGGTTGGCACCATGCATCAGCAGGCGGCCTTGGATAAAGCGTGCGGATTTTTTGCCCATGTAGATCGCAGCGACTTGGCCCGTTTCGGCCAATGTCTTCCAATCGTGATCCGCGTAGCCTTTGGTGTCATGGCCCGTGATGAAGCGAACGGATGAATTGCGCCCGCGCTTGGTAAGGGACTGGCCAATGTCAGCCACCGCAGCGGAAGCCGCAGTGATGCCCGGCACAACTGTATAGGACAGGTTCGCCCCCTCAATTGCGTCGATTTCTTCATCCAAGCGGCCAAACACAGTCGGATCACCCGCCTTAAGGCGCACAACGTGGTGGCCGTTTGAACCGTGTTCAACGATCAGCGCGTTGATGTCGCCTTGGGCCATTGCTTTGCCAAAACCCTCTTTGCCCGCATCAATCATGATCGCTTCGCGGCGGGCGAGCTCGAGGATTTCAGGCGTCACCAAACGGTCGTAAATAACCACATCAGCCTTATCGAGGGCTTTGCGTGCCTTCAGTGTCAGCAGGTCGGGATCACCGGGTCCAGCACCGACAAGATCAACGTGACCGGGCTTGGCGCTGGTGTTCAGGTGGTCCTGCAGCAGCGAGTTAAGCGTTTCTTTTACAGCGGTTTCGCCCTGCGTGATCGCGCGGGGGCCAGCGTTAAAGTAGAAGTCAGACCAGAAATCACGTCGCGCCACACCAAACGGGAGCTTTTCTGCCATTGCGCGAAAGCCTTTTCCGATGCGGGCGAGGGTGCCAAGGGAAGCGGGAAGGTTTTCCTCAAGGTCGGCCTTGATCTTGCGCGCCAAAACAGGTGCTGCGCCTTCGGTACCAATCGCGACCGTGACAGGGGAACGGTCTACGATGGCAGGCGTGATGAATTCGCTGTCGTGCAAGTTGTCCACGATGTTGACCAGCGCGCCGTCTGCGCGGGCGATGGCTGCCGTGCGTGCGTCTTCAATCGGGTCTTCATCGGCGGCATAGAACAATGCGGCACACAAAGCGTCCCCGTGGTCCATGGACCGCTCAACCAATGCCAGCTTACCCTCAGACGCCCAAGCGTGGATTTCTGGCGCGGCATCCTTGGCGAAAACTGTTAGCTTCGCTTCGGTCTTCAAAAG
This sequence comes from Octadecabacter temperatus, assembly GCF_001187845.1. Lineage (NCBI taxonomy): Bacteria > Pseudomonadati > Pseudomonadota > Alphaproteobacteria > Rhodobacterales > Roseobacteraceae > Octadecabacter > Octadecabacter temperatus. The sequence goes on from NZ_CP012160.1 coordinate 1,243,060, forward strand.
CAGGCGCAACTTGGCCAATGCCGCTTCGCCACCGCCTGAAAGAACGATGCGACGCCCTTGTGTGGCGAGGAAGATTGGAAAGTGGTTCATGTGTCTGATCCCGTTGCTTGGGTTCAATATAGAATAATGTTCCACAAATTGCTTCATATCAGCGCTTGAAAGGGACGTTTGTTCACCTTAACCTGAGAGTCAGTCAAAATGTTTCCAAAACGGAAGGAAAAGCGAATGGATGTTCGGATAGATGAACTAGACCGGAAAATCCTACGCACTATGCAAGCGGATGCAGGGCAATCTTTGGACGAAATTGCCAAGGTTGTGGGGTCATCCAAGACACCCGTTTGGAACCGGATTCGCAAGATGCGTGAAGCAGGGGTGATCGGGCAGCAAACGGTGATGCTAGACGCCGAAGCACTGGGGTTTGAGTCGTGCTTTTTTGTGCTCATCCGCACGTCTGAGCATGAAGCAGATTGGCAGGCTAAGTTTCTGAAAGCGTTGATGGATCGCCCGGAAGTGCAAGAAGCACATCGCCTGGCAGGCGACATCGATTACATCTTGAAAGTACGGGTTCAAAACGCGCGGGCCTATGACGTGTTTTATCAAGCGCTGATTTCTGAGGTGCGGGTGTTCAACGTGACCGCGCTGCTGAGCATGGAACAGATCAAATCGACGGTTGCTTTGCCGCTTTAGCCAAAGATCCGCGAGACCTCGCGCAGGATCTTTTCACGGATCGCACGCGGATAGTCGCGGTGGCGGCGTGCGGTAATGACAAAACCATCGCGGGTTATGACGGAACGGGTAAAAAACGTCGTGATGGCGACGCCCATGCTTTCAATCGCGATGCCGTTGATTGTCACGCCGCGGCGCTCGGCTTCACGCGATGCGAGGCGGGTATCGCTACCTGCATTAGGCGTACCATCTCCTGATATATCAATGACTTGTCGGTCACATTTGGGCGCATCAGCGAACTGATCGAGCGCGAACATGATTGCGTTTCCGGGGGCTGTGTCACTTTGCACAAAGGCGCGCGGCATGGTGCGGGCATAAACGGCGAAGGCCTGCACGTCAGCGGTTGATCGTAATTGGCGCCACGGGATCGACAGTTCTTGACGATCCACGCCAGACCATTGGATGACGGCGACAGCAACCTGGCCTTGGATAAGGGCTTCGGACACTTCGGCGTCCAGAACAGCGTCTGCCATGCCATCGGTTTGAAGCCTATATTCAACAGGGTCGATGGAGTTTGAAACGTCTATGGTCAACATGAGGGCCGTATCACAAGCAATTGCCTGTGTTGCGCCGAGCGAAAAGGCTGCGATTAGTTCTCTCATGCCATGAGTTTGGCGCGGAACAGCTTGGAATGATAGGGGGTGTAAGTGCAGGTTTCTGTTGCCAGGTACCTGCGAACCCCGCCCTAGGCTGCAAAGCGTAGGGGCTTAAGTTTCGGTATTTCGCACTGCTTACGCAGCGAGAGCAACCTGAGCATTGTTGTCATTTGCAACTAGCTTAAAACGTACCGATAACGGTGGTAACTCACCGAAACAAAGCTAACCCCTTTAGACGTTCGTCGATCCTATTTCGTCCCCGTCCTACCCCAAATGAGGGTGTGTTGGTGGAGACGCCGGGTACCGCCCCCGGGTCCGATCCGCTTATTACGAGCGCGTTTATGTTCATAGTCCCGAAGGACAGTTCATATATAGGGGCGGTGGTCGCCTGTTGCAAAGGGTACAATTGAGTATTTTTGAGCCAAAGAAGCGGGGCGTAGCGTTTTTCGTTGGCTATGCGTGCGTTTTCTTTGCATCGGCCACGGTTTGACCCAGCTTAGCGGTATAGGTGGCAAGATCTGCCAAAATCGCATCTACTTTGCCCGCGTCTTGCTGCTCAAGTGCGTCGGCGATGGCGGTGTGCAAGCCGACAATGTGAGTTCTTGAGCGGGCGGTGAAGGTGATCATGTTCATCAACGGTTCAATCGCCTCAACCGCGCCGGCGAGCTGGTAGGACAATACAGGGTTGCCAGCGCCATCAACCAAAGCGCGGTGGAAGGCGACATCTGAAGCGCAGAAGCTTTCATCGCTGAGGCCTGGTTGGGCTTGGCGCGTGATCTCGGCGCGCATGGTGGCGAGGTGATCGGCCGTTCGGCGCGTGGCAGAGAGGGGCGCGCAGGCGCGTTCCAGTGCGAAACGCGCTTCGCAGGCGGTGTCAAAATCCACTGCATTCATGCTGAGGAGCAGGGCGGATGTGGTGATTTGCTGGCCGTAGGCGTCCTCAAACGTGAGGCGATTCACGAACGCGCCGCCTGTTGCGCCGCGTTGGGTCCGGATCAGGGATTGCGCCGCGAGACGTTTGAGGGCTTCGCGCACCGTTGAGCGGGACACATCGAACTGATCGCTCAGCTCTGCCTCGCTTGGAAGGCGCTCATCCACAGGCAAATCACCTGAAACAATGGCGTCACGGATGGACTTGGCGATTTGCGCGGAAAGGTCAGGTGCATTTTTCATTTGTCAGACATTTAATTGTCTGACATTTGTTTTGCAAGGAATGAGTCGCTTGGGAGGGCGCCTGTGTCGTCACTGCTAAATATCCGTTCAGTGCTTTGGATTGCGTTCTTTGCCGCGATTTTGCTGTCGTGGGCGATGATGTACATGATGGCAATCAGCATGGACCTCGACCTTATCGGGCGTCCTGGTGAAATGGGCGCAGCGATGGCCGTGATGGATCCGCGGATGCCGATGGATATGCCGATGGCGCGGTTTGGCCCGCTGTTTGCAATGTGGGCAATTATGATGGCGGCGATGATGTTGCCGACAATGATCCCAACATTACGGTCCTACGAAGACCTGATGGCCAGCGCGAATGGCACACGGGCAGGGTGGCTTGGCGTTTTGTTGGGGTATTCTGTTGTTTGGGTCGGCTTCGCGGCACTGATTACGGCCGTTCAACTGGGGCTACTGTTTGGCGGTGTCGTTGACATGCTTGGGATTGCGAAAAGCATCTGGGTGTCGGCGGGATTGCTGATTGTCGTCGGATTGTTCCAGTTCAGCCGCGTTAAGGAAATGTGCCACGGGGTTTGCCATTCTCCGATGATGTATTTCGTTGGCCACTGGAAAACAGGTTTTCAGGGTGGGTTGCGGATGGGGCTCGGGCTTGGCGCGTTCTGCGTTGGCTGCTGCTGGGGTTTTATGGCGCTCGGCTTTGTTGGCGGCGTGATGAGCCTGCTTTGGATGGGTCTCGCGACTGTGTTCATGATTTTAGAAAAACTGCCCAGCGTCGGGCATATCGTAACGAAGCCTATGGGGGTCGCCTTGATCACCGCAGGACTTGCATTGCCCGCTTGGGCAAACCTTTAGGGAGTACGCCACATGGCCGAAAAAACACGCGCACCGTCTGACCGCCTGCCGGTTAGCCAACGTATTGATAGCAAGGTAGAAAGCCATCCGTTACGCCGTAAGATGCGGCCCACGGACTGGGCCATCAAGGGCGAGCTGTTTTTGAATTGCTCTTGCACCATGTTCTGTCCTTGTGTCGTGTCGCTTGGTGCGCATCCGCCCACGGAAGGGCATTGTCACGCGTGGATGGCGATTGCGATTGATGAGGGCCATTTTGAGGGTGAAGACCTGTCAGGTCTTAACGTTGGTCTGCTGGTGGATATTCCCGGTCGTATGGGCGAGGGCAACTGGCGCGTGGCGGCATATGTGGATGAACGCTCAACGCAAAAGGCCTATAATGGGCTGTTGAAAATCTTCAGCGGTGCCGCGGGTGGCACAACAGGGCTGTTCACGTTCCTTGTCTCCGAAATCATTGGTGCTGAGCGCGAAAAGGTCGAAATCACACGCGACGGCAAGAAGCGCGGGCTTTATATCGGCCGTAAGATTGCTGGTGAGATTGAAATGATCGACGGCGCGAGCCCTGACCATCCGGTTATGATTTCCAATTCCAAGTACTGGATGGGGCCGGATATTATTGCGGCTAAGGGTCTTAAGTCCAAGGTGCGCGACTATGGTCGTGTTTGGGATTTTGGTGGCATGTCCGCGGAAATTTGTCCGATTGACTGGAAGGGGCCAAAGGCGTGATTTCGCCTGAATACTGCCAAACGATGGCGCGGTATAATCAATGGCAAAACAATGGCTTGCGTGACATTGTTAAGTCAATGAGCGATGATGAGTTAAAGTTGGATCGCGGCGCGTTTTTCGGGTCCATCCTTGGAACGTTGAACCATTTGCTTTGGGGTGACACGCTTTGGATTAGCCGCTTTGATGGTGGGCCAAGCACGGATGTTTCAATCCCTGATAGCCTCGATTTTATGGCCAATGGTTCGGATTGGGCCGCTGAGCGGTTTCGCGTGGATGGCCGGATCAATGAGTGGGCGCGCAACGTCGCAACGATTGATCTCGTTGGCGATCTGCATTGGTATTCCGGTGCTTTGGGGCGTGACATGACCAAGCCTAAGGCGATCTGCGTGATGCAATTGTTCAACCACCAAACCCATCACCGCGGGCAGGTGCATGCAATGCTGACGGCTGCGGGGCAAAAGCCCAACGATACTGATCTTCCTTTTATTCCAGAGGGTTAAACGAGCATGGCTATTATTGCAGGATCGCGCCGTATTCGGCGCACGCCGTTCTCTGATGGCGTAGAGGCGTCCGGTGTCAAAGGCTACACGGTCTATAATCATATGCTTCTTCCCACCGTGTTTCGCTCGGTTGTAGAAGACTATCACCATCTGAAATCTGCGGTGCAGGTTTGGGATGTATCAGTAGAACGACAGGTCGAAATTCGCGGGCCGGACGCGGCAAAGCTCATGCAAATGCTGACGCCACGTGACCTTCGCGGGATGCTGCCCGGTATGTGCTATTACGTGCCGATGGTGGATGAAACCGGTGGGATGTTGAATGATCCTGTTGCGGTTATGATCACGGACGATCGGTATTGGGTGTCCATCGCGGATAGTGATTTATTGTTTTGGGTCAAAGGATTGGCCTATGGACTTCGTCTGGATGTTTTGGTGGATGAACCTGATGTTTCTCCGCTTGCGATCCAAGGGCCCAAAGCGGATGAGCTGGCAGCGCGGGTGTTTGGTGACAAGGTGAAAGACCTTAAGTTTTTCCGCTACGGGTGGTTCGACTTTCAAGGCCAGCAGATGTTGGTCGCACGGTCGGGTTATTCCAAACAGGGCGGTTTCGAAGTCTATGTTGAGGGCACGCAAAACGGCATGCCGCTTTGGAATGCGCTGATGGAGGCGGGCAAGGATCTTGATGTCTATGCGGGCTGCCCGAACCTGATTGAACGGATTGAGGGTGGGTTGCTGTCGTATGGCAATGACATGAACCGCGACAACACCCCGCATGAGGCAGGTTTGGGGCGGTTTTGTTCAACGCAGACTGCGATTGGCTGTGTAGGCCGCGATGCATTGTTGCGTGTGTCCAAGGAAGGCCCTGTAAAACAAGTGCGCGCACTGCGCATTGAGGGTGATTTGCCACCCTGTGATCGCGGATGGCCGCTGATGGATGGGCAACGACAGGTTGGCATTGTGACGTCCGCCGCGTGGAGCCCAGATTTTGAAACAAACGTCGCGATTGGCATGGTGCGGATGACCCACTGGGAGCCGATGACCGACGTAGATGTCGTGACGCAAGCAGGGGTTTTCCCTGCGGTCGTGCAAGAAACGTTTTGGATTTAGCGCCTATTGCACCGTCGGAGCCACCGGCGGGAGTTTTTGGGCCAAGATGAAGTTAGGAGAAGACTATGTTTAACGCTTTGATGGTTGAGAAGGACGACGACGGCAAAACCAGCGCGTCCGTGCAGCAGATTGATCTGGATCGGTTGCCCGAAGGCGACGTCACGGTTGCGATCGAATATTCGACCGTGAACTACAAAGACGGGCTGTGCATTGGGCCAGGTGGTGGTTTGGTACGCAATTACCCCCACATTCCCGGCATCGATTTCGCAGGGACCGTCGAGGCGTCCGATGACCCGCGATACAAGGCAGGTGATAAGGTTGTGTTGACCGGCTGGCGCGTCGGCGAGGCGCACTGGGGCGGTTATTCCCAAAAGGCCCGCGTGAAAGCCGATTGGTTGGTTCCGTTGCCCGATGGTCTGGACGCACGCCAAGCGATGGCCGTTGGAACGGCTGGATTTACGGCCATGCTCGCCGTAATGGCGCTTGAGGATCATGGGATCAAAGACGGGCCTGTGCTGGTCACGGGTGCGGCTGGTGGCGTCGGGTCCGTTGCGACTGCGATCTTGGCGAACTTGGGCCATGAGGTTGCCGGCGTTACGGGACGGCCTGAAACAGCGGACTATTTGAAGTCCCTTGGGGCAACGCAGATCGTGGCCCGTGAAGAGTTGAACGAGACCACCAAACGCCCGCTCGAGGCTGAAGTTTGGGGCGGTTGTGTTGACGCTGTTGGCGGCGAGATGCTCGCGCGCGTACTTGGGCAGATGAAATACGGGGCGTCTGTGTCGGCTGTGGGCCTTGCAGGTGGCGCGGGGCTTCCGGCGACTGTCATTCCGTTTTTGCTGCGCGGTGTGAACCTGCTCGGGATCGATTCAGTCATGCAGCCTTATGATAACCGTGTCCGTGCTTGGGCGCGAATTGCCAAAGATCTGCCGATGGATAAGCTTGAAGCGATGGTCCAACCGGCTGTCTTGTCTGACCTGCCAACACTTGGTCGCGACATTCTAAAGGGCCAAGTGAAGGGACGCGTTGTTGTTGATGTGAACGCGTAAACGACGGTCCGCGCGTTTGAGGTTCTGCTCGGAGCCTCCGGCGGGGATCTTTATAAAACAAAAGCAAATGGGTGGCGTGAAAGCACCGTCTTTCTTTGATTTGGGTGTGTGAATGCGTCTGGCTGATACGGAACTTTTACCTCGCCTCTTGCGCGGGGGCCTTTCGGGGGGGTATTTGCGTTGTAACGCAGATCACGGTGAACCGACCAAAGGCGTGAAAAAAGTCGGGCAGCGTTAAAGCTGAGGAGCAGAACAATGCCGACTATGGGAAGATTGATCGGGGCGATCCTGTTTGGGGCGCTTGCTTGGTACACAACGACTCTGATTGTACCTCTGTTCCCTGAGGGAACGAATTTAGGGTTGTTCCAAGAAGTGAACACGTTCTTTGGTTTGGTCGCTGGTTGGACTGTCGCAGGGCCGCGGGCGGGAACGGGATATGTTGCGTCATTTAGCTATGGGCTGACCGCATTGGTCTCTATGGTCGTGATGGCTTTGTTCTTTAATTCCTTTGTTGTGATGATCGAGCGTTCCTTGCGCAAACGCTATGATGGCGCCGGTGAAGCTGTGACGGACGTCTTTGCGTTGTTTATGGAGCACGGGCTGATGATCCTGACGCCGGAAATCATCACCACATTGCTGGTCGGTGGCGTGGTCGGCGGCCTCGTGACTGAGGTGTTCGGTCGGCGGTTCACCTAATGGACCTATTCATTTTCGGCACTTTGCTGCACATGCCACTTTTGGAAGTGGTGAGTGGTGATTGCGACATAGCCAAGCGTATTACATGGGCCGTTCGTCCCGGTTACCGTGTGAGCCGTGTTGATGGCCATGAGTTTCCGATGATGCATGAAGACGCCGACAGTGTTGCCGAAGGCGTGGTTATTGAAGGCCTGAGCGACACGCAGCTTGAGCGATTGGACTTCTACGAAAAAGCATTCGACTATGATCGCGTTGATTTTGTTGTCCTCGATAAGGATCAGGCACCGCGCAGCGTCACCGCCTATGTGCCAGCGCAAGGGCGTTGGACGCCTGCGGAACCGTGGAACCGTCAACAATGGATTTCCGAGCTTGGCGCAGTGACCAAAATCGCGGCGCGTGAGGCGATGGCGGCCCTTGGAACCATGACTGCGCAGCAGATGGGCGCGCTTTATGAGAGTATGATGGCGCGCGCGGCGTCCCAGCACCGCGCTGCGAGCTCGTCTGGTGGGGGCGGCATGGGGCGCGCGGATGTGCATCTGATCGAAGCGCGCAAGCAATACGCTGGTTTTTTCAACGTGGAAGAGTTGGACTTTACGTTTCGCCGTTTTGATGGGTCAATGTCAGAGCCGGTAAATCGTGCGGTTTTCGTTGGCGTGGATGCGGCTATTGTACTGCCCTATGACCCAGTGCGGGACCGCGTGATGCTGGTCGAACAGTTCCGCCCCGGTGCATATTTTCGCGGCGATCCGAACCCGTGGACGATGGAACCCGTCGCGGGACGCATTGACCCCGGCGAAGGCCCCGAAGAAGCCGCGATCCGCGAGGCGAAAGAAGAGGCGGGTATTAATATTTCGTCCCTTCAATGCGTGTCAGCGGCCTACCCAAGCCCTGGATCAACGACAGAGCACTTCTATGTTTTCATCGGCATCACCGACTTACCTGATGGGGCAGAAGGTATCGCGGGTAAGCTGTCAGAGGCTGAAGATATCCGCTCGCAGGTTATGGATTGGGCGGACTTTGATGATGCGTTGAACGCTGGCGAATACAGGCTTTTGCCGCTGCTTGTGGCAGGGCATTGGTTGGCACGTAATCGTGAGACATTGCGCGCATCTGCTTGAAGGTGTGCGAACGCTCGCCTACACCAGTAACAAATGTGAAAGGCGCACCAATGACCATCCGAACTGACCTCGCTGACGCAGTTGGCAACACACCCCTTATCCGTCTGAAAGCCGCCTCTGAGGAGACAGGGTGCGAGATTTTGGGCAAAGCGGAATTTATGAACCCCGGTCAATCGGTTAAGGACCGCGCGGCGTTATTCATTATCCGTGATGCAGTGGCCAAGGGGCTGCTGAAACCGGGTGGCACGATTGTCGAAGGCACGGCCGGAAACACCGGCATCGGCCTTGCACTGGTTGGCGCGTCGATGGGGTTCAAGACGGTCATTGTCATTCCCGAAACGCAATCGGAAGAAAAGAAAGAAATGCTGCGCCTTGCAGGGGCTGAACTGGTGCAAGTCCCAGCGGCGCCGTACCGCAACCCGAACAACTTTGTTCGCTATTCTGAACGGCTCGCAAACGAGCTGGCCCGCAACACCAACGAAGGTGTGATCTGGGCCAACCAGTTTGACAACGTCGCCAACCGCCAAGCCCATATCGAAACCACTGCGCCTGAGATTTGGGAACAGACGGGTGGTAAGGTTGACGGGTTCATCTGTGCTGTTGGATCTGGCGGTACGCTGGCAGGTGTCGCGATGGCGCTCCAGCCTAAGGGCGTAAAGATCGGCCTTGCGGACCCAGACGGGGCAGCGCTGTTCAACTATTACACCAAAGGTGAGCTGACCATGACTGACGGAAGCTCTATAAACGAGGGCATCGGTCAGGTGCGCATCACCAAAAACCTTGAAGGCCTGACGCCGGATTACAACTATAACATCCACGATGCGGATGCTTTGCCCTATGTGTTTGATCTGCTCCAAAACGAAGGCCTGTGTTTGGGCGGTTCAAGTGGTGTGAACATCGCTGGTGCCGTTCGGATGGCCAAAGACATGGGGCCGGGCCACACGATCGTGACGATTCTGTGCGATTACGGAACGCGCTATCAGTCCAAGCTTTTCAACCCTGAATTCCTGCGGGAAAAAGGGCTACCCGTGCCAAATTGGTTGGACAAAGAGCCGCTTGAAATTCCAACGGTATTTGAAGACGTATGACCTTCCTTAGAGGCCTGTTGATCGCACTTTTGATCGTCGCGTCGCCAGCTTGGTCACAAGACGAAACAACCGTGCCGCTAGAGCCTCTGGATCAGTTCGTGGTTTCTCCGCTTGTGGGTACATTTAGCGATGAGGCCGAATGGGATACGTTCGCCAACCGTGTCGAAACGGCGATTGAAGCGGGCCTCGCGTCCAACTCGGTTCTCGCGGAACTGCGCGGCGAGCTTGCGGATTGGCGTGATACTTTCCTTGAGCGCCAGTCTTTAAATGGGCCGCGCATTGCGACAGTAAGTTCGCAGATTGCCGCGCTCGGTGATGCACCGGAAAGCGGGGAGGAGGACACGCGCGTTGCTACTCGTCGCTCTGAGCTGACGGCACAACTGAATGAGCTAAGTGTGCCCGCCACATTGGCGACCGAAGCCCACACACAAGCCGATGGGCTTATTGGCGAGATCGACAATCTGATCCGCGAACGGCAAACACAGACGTTCTTGACGCGCACCCTGTCTCCGTTGAACCCAAGCGGATGGGCCACAACATGGGAGTCTGTTGGAGACGCCGCGCTTGGCGTTAAGGCAGAGGTGGAAAGTGAAATCACCAACCCAAGCCGGCAGTCCGAACTCGTCAGCAACCTGCCTGCCATTTTCGCGCTTCTCGCGCTTGCGCTGGTGTTTTTGTTCCGCGGGCGGGCTTGGTACCTGATCGGGGCAAATGCAATAGCGTCCCGCTTTCGGCGCGGCCACGCGGTTGCGCAGTTTGTCCTGTCGCTTGGGCAAATCATCATTCCGCTCGTCGGGGTTGTTGCGCTGGCAAAGGCACTCGAATTTACAGGCATGTCTGGGCGTCGCTTAGGTGCGCTTATCGAGGTAATTCCGCTATACGGGTTTCTGGCCATCGTCGGGCATTGGCTTGCGGGGCAGTTGGCACCGTACAACATGGACGAAGATGCGCATCCACTTGGGATGTCACCGCAGGTGTCATCACGGACGCATACGCGGCTTATCATTCTGGGCTATGCTATGGCGTTGTTCGGGCTCGTTTCCGTGTTCGTATCGTCCAATAATTTCAGCACGGCATCCGAAGCATTGGTGATGTTCCCGTTCGGCTTTTTGCTTGCGTGGGCACTGTATTTGTTCGGAAAAATTATCCGCAAAAGCGCCGCTGATATGCGCGATGATGCATCGCGACAGTTTCGGGCTGGCTTACGGACGACAGTAGGTCGCGGACTGATGCTTGCAGCGGTAGGTGGTTTTGTTTTGGCGTGTTTGGGATACGCCAATGCCTTTGAGGATGTCATTTTCCCAGCGAGCTTGTCGGTCATGGTCTTGGCTGTTTTGTTGCTTTTGCAGCGTTTATCGGTTGATGCCTATGCGCTGTTTTCCAAAGGCGAGGGTGTCGCGTCTGAGGCGCTGATCCCTGTGTTGATCGGTTTTATTCTCGTTCTTCTTTCCTTGCCTGTTTTTGCGTTGATCTGGGGCGCACAAGTCACTGATATGACCGAGCTTTGGACGCGATTCCGCGAAGGGTTCAGCATTGGCGACACCACGATTTCACCAAGCAACTTCCTGTTGTTCGCAATTGTATTCGTCATCGGCTACACCATCACCCGAATGGTCCAAGGTGCGCTGCGCTCAACCGTTTTGCCACGTACCAAAATGGATGCTGGCGGGCAGAATGCTGTTGTCTCTGGCATGGGGTATGTCGGGATAATCTTGGCCGCCGTTGTCGCGATTGCGACTGCAGGGATCGACCTTAGCGGTTTGGCGATTGTTGCCGGTGCATTGTCCGTTGGTATTGGTTTTGGTTTGCAAAACATCGTGTCCAACTTCGTGGCTGGGATCATCCTGCTTATTGAGCGCCCGATCTCTCAGGGCGATTGGATCGAGGTCGGCGGGCAGATGGGCTATGTGCGCGACATCTCGGTGCGCTCAACCCGGATTGAGACCTTTGATCGCACAGACGTCATCGTTCCCAATGCCGATCTTGTCAGCAATCAGGTCACCAACTGGACCCGTGGCAACAACGTGGGCCGTGTGATCGTTCCGGTTGGCGTGGCTTACGGCACTGATACCGATATGATCGCTGGCATCTTGCAAGAGATCGCCGAGGCGCACCCGATGGTGCTGTTGAATCCGCCGCCGTCTGTTGTCTTCCAAGAATTCGGAGCCGACAGCCTTAACTTTGAGATCCGCGCGATTTTGCGGGATGTGAATTACGTGCTGTCCGTCAAATCCGAAATGAACCACGCAATCGCCAAGCGCTTTGTGGCGGAAGGGATCGAAATTCCGTTCGGGCAGCGCGACATCTGGTTGCGCAATCCTGAGGCGTTGGATTTTGGCGCTAAACGGCCAGCCCGAAAGCCAAGCAAACCGAAAGGTGACACAAAAGCATGACCAAGCCATTGTTCATTGAAGATGCTTATCAGCGTGACGCTGCGGCGCGGGTGTTTGCCGTGACGGACGAAGGCGGTATTATTCTGGACGAAACGATCTTCTACGCCACCAGTGGCGGGCAACCGGGCGACAGTGGGAAACTGACCTGGGACGGTGGTGAGATCGAAATCGCAACGGCTGTGAAAGGCGAGGGCGGCGCAATCATTCTTGTTCCAGCTGAACCTAACGCAATGCCAGCGGTGGGCGCGGTTGTAACGCAAGTGCTGAACTGGGAACGCCGCCATCGCCACATGCGCGTGCACACGGCACTGCACTTGTTGTCGGTGGTCATACCGCTGCCTGTGACAGGCGGGTCTATCGGTACAGAAAAGGGGCGGCTTGATTTCGATATGCCCGACGCGATTGAAGACAAAGCCGCGTTAGAAGACACACTGAACAAGCTCATTGAGTGTGATTTTGCAGTCAGCAACGAATGGATCAGCGAAGAAGAACTGGCCGCAAAGCCCGAGCTTGTGAAAACCATGTCCGTTGCGCCACCCAAAGGGGCAGGGCGCATCCGCCTTGTTCGCATCGGTGAGGGTGAAAACACCGCCGACTTGCAGCCCTGCGGCGGAACGCACGTCCGTTACACATCTGAGATCGGGCGCGTTCGTTTGGGTAAGGTCGAAAAGAAGGGCAAGCAAAACCGCCGCGTTTACTTGCACTTGGACACATGACGTTTCAGCTGACAGCCCGCCTTGTGGTGCTTGTCTGCGCGATCTTGTTCGTGATATTCTTGTTTGCCCCGCAAGCCTATTCGCCGCTTTACGGCGTTGAAACAAACCAAAGCGCGCAATTCATGACACGCCGCGCTGCGCCTATGTTTCTGGCTCCAGTGATCGTTTTATGGGCCGCGTCCAGCGCTGCGCACAGTAAGTTGCGCGAGGCTGTCGCTTTGGGTTTTGCGGTTATGTTTGCCGGTGTCGCCATGACCGGAGTGCTGGCCTGGATGCAAGGGACTGCCGCACCGATGATCCTGTTGGCGGCAGCGGGTGAGGTCCTGATTGCGGCACTTCTGCTTGGCACGCGTAAAAACTAGAACAAAGCGGCAAACGCCTCTTGCAAAGGTAGGGCTTTATTGGCTAAACGCCCCTCACGGACAGGTGGCCGAGTGGTCGAAGGCGCACGCCTGGAAAGTGTGTAGGCGGGAGACCGTCTCCAGGGTTCGAATCCCTGTCTGTCCGCCATGACCTTTTCTACCACCCGCATGAAACCCGATCCTTTGGCATAGTAAGCTCCTTAAAGGTGTTTTCCATGCAGTGTGGATCAATCTAACACCCCGAAATTGCTACACAATATTCTACACGGTAGGTCGATTGCGGGATGCGTTATGGGAGGATACCCCATGGATGTTCATGGGGCAGGGTGCCAGCGGGAAGACCTTCGCGACGGAAAGAGAGTTCAATTCCCATTCCACGATGGCCCACAGGGGGACGAAATGCGGACCTTAAATTTGGTGCGAGCGGTCAGAGTAATTGATCAGCAATAAACTCGGCCGCAGACATCAAACCAACTTGCGGGCGAACTCTTTAGCGAAAGGCAACTATCGTGTGACATGGGGGGGCAGATCCCGCCCCATAGCCTCATTCTCTTCTTTGTTCCGAACGCCAATATAGACGCCCGGGGGTTCGCCTTTGTTCGACATCATGTCGATGAAACCTGCGGATCGCGTAATTCGGGTGTGGTGTTTACGCGCCCAGTCAAAGTGAAGCGCCGCCAGCCGTTCAATCTGGTCTGCGTGAGCGGGATCGTTGCCAAGATCGACAAGCTCATCAGGATCGGATTGTAGGTCAAACAGCAATGGGCGCATTTTCTCAACGTGGATATATTTCCAACGTCCGTCGAAGATCATCGTCAGTCGCGCGTCGCCTTGATCAAGGCCCAACGGTTTGCGGGCTGCGCGGGTAGAATAATCGTATTCCGACACCGCATAGGTCCGCCAATCGTCCCCCGTATCGTGCAGTAATGTCGAAAGAGAACGGCCTTCTATAATGTGCGGTTTCGCCTCCCCGCCCATGAATTCAAGGAACGTCGGCGTAAGATCAATCGCCTCAACTAAGGCGTCGGTTGACGTGCCCCGTGTTGCATCGGCTTCGCTGCGCGGATCATAGACGATTAACGGAATTCGGGCAGAGCAGTCAAAGAAAAGGTCTTTTTCGCCCATCCAGTGATCGCCCATGTTGTCGCCGTGATCAGAGCAGAACACGATCATGGTGTCGTCCATCCGCCCCGTGTCGCGTAGATAGGCGAACAGACGGCCCATTTGATCGTCGAGCTCTTTGATCAGCCCCATGTAAACGGGTGCCACGATGTTGCGGAGCTCCTCGCCTGAGAAGGTTTGGTTAACCCGCATGTCCATCCATGCCTGCATCAACGGATGATCGGTTTGGCGCTCAGCGTCGCTGCGGTTTACGGGCGGCAAGTCGCTTGGCCCGTACATGTCATTGTAGGGGGCAGGCGCAAGATAGGGCCAGTGGGGTTTGATGTAACTCAGGTGACACAGCCATGGCTGGTCGCCTTGTTCTTCAATGAAATCGATACCGCGAGTGGTCAGCCACGCCGATTCCGAATGCTCCTTTGGCACTCGCGCGGGGAGGCCAGAGTTCTCTAGCATCCAACCAGAGCACATTTCACCGTCGGGCCCGATGGCCGTGTTGGCCCATTCTTCCCAAGGGTTATCGCCGTCCATGCCGTTTTCACGCAGATATCTATCGTAGTCTTCCCCACGGCGCATGGGACAGTCGGTATGGTTCTCGCCGTCGTCGCGCACGTATTCCTCAAAGCCGCATTGCGCGACCAAGGCCCCGATGGTGCTTTCAGGTGTGATGCCTAGGCGTTTCATACCCTCTGCATCCGGAAGCATGTGAGTTTTGCCAACAAGCGCACATTTTGCACCTGCTTCGCGCAGATGATCGCCCAGCGTGGGTTCCCCAACGCGCAGCGGAAACCCGTTCCACGTCGCTCCATGGCTACGAGTATAGCGCCCCGTATAAAAACTCATCCGGCTGGGGCCGCAAATGGGTGACTGGACGTAGGTTTTGTTGAACCGCATGCCTTGGGACGCCAGCCAATCAAGGTTGGGGGTGTCAATATGCGTCGCACCGTAGCAACTGAGGTAATCCCAGCGCAATTGGTCAGCCATAATGAAGAGTACGTTTTTGGCCTTACTCATATCTTTTCCACTTCTTGTTCTGCGAAATGCGGAAACGATCGAACGTTCTTTCGCTTTCGAATTCAGTCCAAAAACGCTTTCTCGACCACATAATGCGCAGGCTTTGAATTTGCGCCTTCTTCAAGGCCATAGTTTTCAAACATGTCCTTGAGTTCAAGATTGAACGCCATGTTGCCACAGATCATTGCGCGATCGGTTTGCGCGTTCAATGGCGGTACGCCAAGATCTTCAAACGCCTCGCCAGACTTCATAAGGTCTGTAATGCGGCCCATCTTTGGGCTCTCTTCGCGCGTTGTGGTCGGGTAATATTTGATCTTCTTCCTGAAGCCTTCACCGATCACATCGTTAAGCAACTCATCCGATTTCAAATCTTCGATCAGGTCACGGCCATACGTAAGTTCACCGACTTCGCGGCAGGTGTGGGTGATGATGATCTCATCGTAGTCTTCATAGGTCTGCGGCTCGCGCAAAAGGGATGCAAAAGGCGCAAAGCCAGTGCCGGTTGCAAAGAACCAAAGACGTTTGCCGGGGATCAAAGCGTCGTGAACCAAGGTCCCGACTGGTTTGGGGCGCAGGATAACCTCGTCGCCAACTTTGATGTGCTGAAGGCGCGATGTTAATGGGCCGTCAGGGACCTTGATGGAATAGAATTCCATTTCTTCGTCCCATGAAGGGGATGCGATAGAATAGGCGCGCAATAGCGGTTTTACTTTGCCTGTCTCGGGGTGTGGTTCGCCCATCAGGCCAATCATGACAAATTCACCGGACCGGAACCGTAATGATGCAGGGCGCGTACAACGAAAGCTGAACAGGCGGTCGGTATAGTGTTTAACCTCGGTCACGGTCTGCGCATCGGGCAGGGCGGGGACGGTTTTGGTGGGTGCAGTTGATGGGTCAGTCACGGGTGTTACTTCCTCATTTTCAGATGGTAGCGCTAAGAAACATCGTTTCGTTTTTTCGCCATGTGAATATCCCTAGGAAAGGGTGGGTGTGCGCCAAGGCCCTGAACAATATCGTAACTTGTATGAAACATGTTCGCCAAAGCGTCTTCGCCGACGATCTCTATGAGGTCTCGTTCGATCTGATCCCAAGTTTGGCGGGTCTTATGCAGAAAATCCTTACCGTTTGCAGATAGCACGAGCTGCTCTGAATAGGCGCGCCCTTGCGTTCGAGTGGATGGTTCAATCAATCCTGCCTTGCGCAACCGTTGCACCATTTGACTCATCGCGGATGCCGTCAGGCTAAGTGCTTCTCCAACGCGCGCGGGCACTGGGTCTTCAAGACGGTCGATGACATCCAAGACGCGGCCTTGCGTCGAGGTTCCACCGAAACCGGCAAGATCTTCGCGCAGCTTGTCAGAGATAATCTGGGCGGCATGCAGGATAGGGTGGAACTGGGGAATGCGGTCAACCATACCAAAGTTAATATATTGACTTTTGTTTTTTGCAAGTACAAAGTTCATGTGAGCGTAATCAAACGTGAGGGTTAAATCAGCTTTGGGAGGAGCTGATTTTAACAAGGAAACGCATCGCAAAGTCTGCGGGGTTTGCGTTCGACCACGAAGAAGGAGCTTCACGGCACAGACCTCAGATGGTCGCATTTCGTTGAATGGATCTACATCCCGGCATTCGCGTCCATCGAGGATAATAACACTAGGGAGGAAGACGAAATGAATAGCAAAATACTAGGTTTGATTGTTGGGCTGGGTGTATCCGCCTCGGCAATTGGCACCGCGATGGCGGAAGACGGAGAAAGAGGCACCCTGCGCTGGGGCACTTTCATCCCACCAACGTTCCCACTGAACCCAGATCAAGCAATTCCAGCCGGAACGATGGCGCAACTTACGCTGATGTACGACTCGCTTGTGGTCGAAGATCTTGATGGCATGCTTGAACCAAGTCTGGCCACGTCGTGGACTATCGACGGCAGCACCATCACCATGCAATTGCGCGAAGGCGTGGTTTTCCATGACGGAACGCCCTTTGATGCTGAGGCCGTAAAGGCAAACCTCGAACACACGCAGGCAAACGCCCTGCCTCCGATTGCTTTCCGATTGAATTCCATCGACTCCGTCGAGGTTATTGGCTCGCATGAAGTGCGCCTCAATCTGAAGTCTCCTGATCCCGTGCTTATCTATGCGTTGGCGCGCCAACCTGGCATGATGATCAGCCCCCAAGGCTTGGAAACAGCCAACACGACGCCGCTTGGGACTGGACCTTATGTGTACAACGCGGATGCGGGTATCGACGGATCGCTTTATCACTTCGACGCGTTTGACGGCTTTTATGACCTGTCGCAGCAAGGCTTTGATGCGGTCCAGATCAACGGAGTACCTGAGCCGGTTGCACGCGCTGCAGCACTGACGAATGGTGACATGGACGGCGTGCATATTACAGGCGCCGACGCAGCCGCCTTGACGGAGCAAGGGTTTACGGTGTCCGAGAACAAGTCGGTTGTCTTCGCTCTCGTGCCAATGGATCGTGATGGCACAATGGCGCCCGAACTGGCCGACCCACTTGTGAGGGAAGCTCTTCAGTATGCGGTTGACCGCGAGGCTCTGGTCGACGTGATCGAAGGCGGTATTGGGTCTGTAACCAATCAGCTTTACTCAGACCCCGCATCCCCTTGGCACATCGATGATCTGACAAATTACACCTATGATCCCGACAAGGCGAGCGCGCTCCTTGAAGAAGCAGGGGTCAGCGATCTTGAAGTAGATTTGCCCGTTGCTTTCATCTTCGGAAAACGCACTCAGGCGCTTGGCGGGTTGCTCCAGAATGTGGGTATCAGCGCCAATTTGGTTCCGGTCGATCTGCCACATGTTGCAACATACCTGAGCGGTAATTTCGGTATGGTCTACGCACCTGTAGAAGTCCTTCACCCGAAAGACTTCCTTGAGCAGTACATGCTTCCAAGAGGGCTCTTTAATCCGTTTGGGGTCGAGGATCCTGAGTTGATGGCCTTGTTTGAAGAAGCTTCCGCAGCGGCGCCTGAAGATGCAGATGCACTTTGGACCGAGTTGTTGAAGCAGTTTACTGAAGCGAACAACATCATTTTCGTAGCGAACTTCAGTGGACCCGTCGTAACCGGACCAAACCTCGAAGGTGTAAACCTGCGCATGCACATGCCGGCTACACCGACTTGGCGGTCCATGCGGTTCGCAGACTAGAGAGCGCATGAGCCCGCTGATGGCGGGCTCATACATTGCTAGGTCGATAAGGTGAAAGTCATCAAATGTTGATATTTTTTGGGCGAAAACTCGTCGGGGCGCTCGTTATGCTGATCGTCTTGTCGTTTCTGATTTTTGCCATCGCCGTGGCATTGCCCGGGAGTGCGGTTGACCTTCTGCTGCCCGCTAACATGCGCACAGTCGAAGCCGTGGCGGAGCTGGAGGCCGAGCTCGGCCTCGACCAGCCGGTTGTCGTTCAATACGTGAATTGGGCGATGGGAATGCTGAAAGGGGATTTCGGGAATTCCTTTTCTGACGGCCAAGCCGTATCGACGCGTATTGGACCAAAGGCGATCGTGACATTCCAATTGGCAATCGGCGGATTGATGGTCGGCGCGATCATCGGCATCACCGCCGGAGTGGTGTCCGCAAGGCGCGCGGGTTCCAAGCTCGACACAGCGATCAACGTCGTTGCGTCCACGGTGATTGCGGTCCCGCCGTTTTATGCAGCACTCGTCCTCGCTGTGATTTTCTCTGTTTGGCTCCAGCTCATTCCGTTTGGCGGCTACGTGCCGTTTAGCGACAGTCCGCTGGAATGGGTGGTGCGCATGGTATTACCATGGTTTGCGATTGGTATTCCGGGTGCAGCCTCACTCAGCCGCCAGACACGATCTGCGGTTCTAAAGGGGTTGGATGCACGCCATGTGCAAGCAACCCGAGCCTTAGGCTTCAGTGAAAACGCGGTCGTGCGTGGTCACGTCATGAGAAATTCGATGCTCCCTATTGTGACTGACATTGGCTTTCGAGCCACAGTCGTCATCGGGTCATCCGTGGTGGTTGAAAACGTTTTCGGCCTCCCAGGCTTGGGTCCGTATTTAATTTCCGCCGTGCAAACCAGAGATCTGCCATCGGTACAGGCCGCTGTTTTGGTGCTCTCGGGGGCTGTGATCATCGTCAACTTGGTTGTTGATTTAAGCTATGCGTGGCTAAATCCAAAGGTGCGAATTTCATGAGCACAGTCATTTCCAAAAACTCCGTTTCCAAGACTTCTAAGGCGACGCCTGACACGCCGAACCGACGGCTTTTGCGTAACCTTCGAAGCCAACCGCGCGTTGTCTTTGCGCTCGTCATCATCGCCATTGAGATATTTATAGCTGTCTTTGCACCTTGGATTGCGCCGCATGATCCTTCTGCGCAAAGCCTGCGCAACGTGTTGGTCGGACCAAGCATGGATCATTTGCTTGGCACGGATGATCTCGGTCGCGACGTATTCAGCCAGCTGATCTGGGGCTATCGATACGCAGCCATTTCTATTCTGGTTGGAGTAAGCACAGCCGCGCTTATCGGGATACCAACCGGACTAGCTGCGGGCTATTTTGGTGGACGTACTGAGCGTTCAATTATGTGGGTCGTGAATCTGTTCATCGCGTTGCCTGGCCTCATTATGCTGATTGCCGCATTCACATTGCTGCCTCCCGGGCTTATCCCCGCAATGGCGGCGGTTGGTGTTTTGCTGTCAGCGATCTATGTCCGACACGCGCGAGCAGCGGTGCTTGCGCAGCGCGAACAAACCTACGTTGAAAACGCCAAAGTGCTTGGTTTTTCCGATTTCCACATCATCCTGCGTGAGATTTTGCCAAACGCGTTGCCACCGTTGATCGTTCTGATGGCGATCACCATGGGTGTCGTGATTGTACTGGAGTCCGAGCTGAGTTTCTTGGGGCTTGGCGTGCCGCTAGATACCCCGACTTGGGGCCGTATGCTTGCCACCGCTCGGGAATTGCTCATCAGAGAACCGTTCCTCATCGTTCCACCAGGCATCGCGCTGATCCTCAACGTGGTTGCGTTCAACCTTCTCGCCGATGGGATCCTGCGAGCATTGGATCGCAAGCACGACATTCCGACGCCAAGCAAGGTCATGATGGCTTTGCACGGTGGTGGCCTGCCCAATGACCGCCAAGCCAGTGACGACGCCACAGTTGAAAAGGGTCTCCAGCTTTCAAACGTTTCTGTGTCGATACCGGCCGTTCGGGGGGAACCGATCAGGCTCATTCGCGATGTCGCGTTTTCCCTTAAGCCCGGCGAAACTGTGGGCGTGGTGGGCGAGTCCGGTTCAGGAAAAAGCATGACCGCCTATTCCATTGTCGGGATGCTGCCCTCAGCGATCTTGGTCAATGAGGGCTCAATCAAGCTTGATGGGCAAGAACTTGTCGGGAACAGCCGTGATGAATGGGAACAGATCCGTGGCCGTCGCATCGCCATCATGTATCAAGAACCCCACGCGTCAATGAACCCGACCCGAACGGTGGGGTCCCAATTGCGCGAAGTGATCAAACATCACCAAGGTCTCGATACAAATGCCGCAACCGCAGTCGCGCTCGAGCTGTTGAGCAAAGTTCGCATTCCAAACCCGCAAGAGATCATCAACACCTATCCGCACCAGTTGTCAGGCGGCATGGCTCAGCGCGTCGGTCTTGCTCGCGTGCTCGCGTGTAAACCTGAAACCCTGATCGTTGATGAACCGACCAGTGCCCTCGACGTTACGGTACAGGGTCAAGTGCTCGATTTATTGAAAGAGATCCAAGCCGACATGGGAATGTCGCTTCTCTTCATATCCCACGACATGGGTGCCATTGCCGAAATCTGTGATCAGGTGGTTGTAATGTACGCGGGCGAAGTCGTTGAAGACGGGCCGGTTGGCGAGTTGTTTAAACGCCCTCGCCACCCTTACACCGCAGCGTTGTTGAACGCTTCTCCTGAGCCCGAGATTGTTTCGGATGAGATGTTCGTTATCGAAGGCAGTGTTCCTTCAGCCACTGAATTCCCGCTTGGGTGCCGCTTCCACGCACGGTGTGACTTTGCGCACGACGCTTGCGCAGCAGGGCCGGTCGCTATGTTTACGCTGACAGAAGACCACCATGCCCGTTGTCGACGCGTCGATGAATTAGACTTCAACTTGCGAGATCGGACGCCATTATGACCACGCCAATGCTCGCCATTAACGATCTGAACGTAACCTACCCCGGGCAGAGGGGGCTGTTTGTTAAGCCCGAAGGATTTTGCGCAGTTGACGGTGTCAGCTTGTCCGTAGCGCCGGGCCAAACTTTTGGGTTGGTCGGCGAGTCCGGCTCAGGCAAGTCTACGGTTGCCAGAGCCGTTCTTCAGCTGGCTCCGGTAACGTCGGGCCAAATCATATTAAACGGCAAAGACGTTTCCAGTCCCAAGGGTGAGGCGCTCAAATCATTCCGCCGTGAAGTGCAGGCTGTATTTCAAGACCCAACCTCGGCGCTCAACCCGTCCATGACAATCGGGGACGCGATCGCTCAAGTCCTTAAGAAACATCACCTCGCGACTGGCACTGCGCATGAACAGCGTCAAGAAGCGGCGCGATTGTTGGACCTCGTACAACTCCCTTCCGCGATCGCTGGGCGGCTTCCAAGCGAATTGTCAGGAGGTCAGCGGCAGCGCATTGCGATTGCCCGTGCCTTGGCTGTCCAGCCCAAGGTAATCCTGTGTGACGAACCAACCAGCGCACTCGATGTTTCTGTCGCGGGTCAGATCGTAAACCTGTTTCGCGATCTACAGGCGGAAACCGGCGTGACCTATCTGTTCATCTCCCATGATCTTGGCACCGTACGACATATCAGCCAACGCATTGGCGTGATGTTGCAAGGCCGATTGGTAGAAGAAGGTCCGACCGAACAGGTGTTCGCAAACCCGCAACACCCTTATACGAAAATGCTCGTCGCCTCGACGCCGGTGGCCGACCCTGAACGCCAACGCTTGCGCGCAGATGTGCGGCGTAACTACGGATCGGCGCAGCTCGCACCTAGAGGTTCCGAAGGCTGTCCGTTCCGGACTCGCTGTCCTGAAGTCATGGACATATGCCACAGCAAGCTCCCCGAAGTCGAAAAAATAACAGACGGCGGGCAGGGCCGTTGCCACTTACTGAAACAGGAAAGATCATGACCAAAGAACGCGTGATGAAGACTGATGTGCTTGTAATCGGCGGCGGTATCGCTGGCGGGTATGCGGCAATCAAGGCCGCTGATGCTGGCGCCAGTGTTACCCTTATCGACAAAGGTTACATGAGCCGATCTGGCCAGTCGCCATACGTCGATAGTTTCCTCGTTTTCAATGAGGACTGGGGCGACAATCTCGATGAGTGGATGGATATGATCGGCCAGGTTGGCGAGCATGTTAATCACCGCGAATGGACGAAAGCAGGCTTTGTTGAATCCCACGATCGTTACGAGGAACTCGTCGAGTGGGGTGTTGAGTTTGCGAAACATGACGATGGAACGCTTTTCCGCAAGACTGCGAAACTTGGCCCTGCGAAAACGCTGTTCATGGAGCCAGCGAAAGTTCCAACCGTTCTGCGCGAACAGGCCTTGGCACGGGGCGTTAATATCCTCTATCGGCGTATGATCAACGATCTGCTCGTGCGGGACGGAAAGGTTGTCGGTGCCGTCGGTTTTGGAATTAAGGGCACTGCGCTCACTGTCATTGAATGCAAATCAGTGGTGTTAGCGACGGGTGCAAGTGGCATGAAAGGCCCGCACTGGCCAATTCATAGTTTGACTGGCGATGGGGATGCTATGGCCTACCGTGCCGGTGCTTCGATCACCGGAAAAGAGTTCATGGATCCGCATCCAACGAGCGCAGAAAAACCCGCGGACTTTAACTGGCAGTTCAAGTTCGGTGGTCAAAAGCTCGAAGACAAAGGGCCGCCTCAGGGGCATCTAACGAACGCTGAGGGTGATGTCGTGTCTCAACGTGGCACCCTGTTTCTGGAATTAGAATTTGAAGCCCACGCAGGGCGCGCGCCAATACAGTTCCACCCCGAAGGTGAGCGGGTTGAAGGACGCACCTTGGTAGGTGGCGGCGCGCTCGGTATGTCTATTCACAAGGCCGAGGGCGTTTGGGCCAAAGACATGAACGGCTGGAGTGGCGTGCCCGGCTTGTACGCAGCTGGTGATGCTCTCGGATCTATGGCCAGCGGTGCCACCTATGCGGCAATGGGCTTGTCGTCCGCCAATTGTACCGTGACAGGCGCACGCGCTGGAACGGCTGCTGCCGTCTATGCGGCGACAATCGATCAGACAAGCATCACGCCCGAACAGATTGAAGAGACACGAACAAGAATACTTGCGCCCATGGAACGCAAAGGCGGGTATTCCCCTGGCTGGGTTACGAACCTATTGCAGGGCTACATGATGCCGTACTTTGTCTTGATGGTGAAAGACGGGGATCGATTGCAGGCCACTCTGACGTTGATTGAATTCATGCGCGATCATCTTGTGCCGAAAATGTACGCCAAAGACGCACATGAACTTCGTTTGGTTCATGAAACCGCCAACATGGTCCTCAACGCCGAGATGCGTCTACGTGCCGGATTGTTCCGCACCGAAAGTCGCGGCTGCCATTATCGAGAAGACTTCCCATCGCGTGACGACGACTGGCTTGCTTGGGTTTTGATCGGTGAGCAAGACGGAAAGATGGTGCTTGAGAAAGAGCTGGTCCCCGATGAATGGAAACCGGATTTGTCGCGCCCCTACGTCGAACGCTACGAATGGCGTTTGCCGAACGAAGTCATCCCAACTGCCGAAGAAACAGCAAGGTAGAAAACCATGAGCAAGAAATTACCCCCTAAACCGGACACTCAAAAGCCAGCGGCGAGCGTGGTCAACATCGACTACGACCTGTGCATCAACTGCGCCATTTGCATTCGCTCATGTCCGGTTGATGTGTTGCGGATCAACAGAGAAACTAGGTGGTTAGAGGCGACTTACTGGGAAGATTGCATGCTGTGCAAACTTTGCGAGTTGGATTGCCCAGAGCCCGGGGCCATCACAATCTCAGCTGACAAACCGTTGGGTTTTGCCATGAGTTTCGGTTGATGAAAACAAGCGCCGGAGACGTCGGGCGACAGCTATGCATCGACCCGGCGCTGAAAGTAATAAACTCAACTTAAGATCGAGGATTTAAAGGAATGACATACGTTGTCACAGATGCCTGCATTCAGTGCAAATTCACAGATTGTGTGGAGGTTTGCCCCGTCGATTGTTTCTACGAGGGTGAAAACACGCTCGTGATCGCGCCCGACGAATGTATTGATTGCGGGGTTTGCGAACCCGAATGCCCTGCGGATGCTATTATTCCGGACACTGAAAGCGCTGCGGAAAAGTGGATTGCGTTCAACGGTAAATACGCTGCCCTGTGGCCTGTCATCATCGAAAAGAAAGAGCCTCTGGAAAACGCGGATGACTTTGTCGGCGTAGAAGGAAAGCTCGAGAAGTATTTCTCTGAAGCACCAGCGGAGTAATGGGAAGTGTCTTGCCCCAAAGCCGGAACCCATCATGGCGAGTTTGTGAAACGCGGCCTCCGAAATAGGTTGCATTGACAGGTATCGCCAACTCCTGAGCATGCCCACATCCGCACCGCGCAAACCTATTGATCCAGATCATTGTTAGGGATCATGCCCTTTCGGTATTGTTTATTGAAGGTCAGGTTGGCTGATTTATGCCCGTCGAAAAGGGCGTAAGTACGCGCATGATTGCACAGAAAAAATGGAGGCGCTGATGCTGATCCTTGTAAAAATTCTGCTGACACTGTTGACCTTGGCCTACAGTGCTATTCCGACAAATTATGATCTCAGCGACACCCATGCGACTAATCCGTCTTGGACGCCGCATGCTCGTTGGCATGTTGTATGGCAGGTTGCTTCCTACGACCTCATAGCGCTGCTGTCGTTGTTCCTCATCTGGACGGCTGGTGACGATGTTACGCAGCTATGGATCCCAACCGCGCTGGCCGTTTGTTGCCTTGGCGGTTTCTGGATCGCCTTTTTCACCCAGAAAATTTACGGGGGCGCACCGCAGGACAAAGTGAACGGCGTACCTAAATACCAGTTCACGGTGTTCGGGCGCGAGGTCGCGACGGACGCCAATCTGACCCAATTCACACCGGTAACCGTTTTGCTGGTTATTACAGTTTTGCTCGTAGCCCGCTTAAACGGCCTTTCTTAGGTGGTCGTTTTGCTCGGCGCGAGCACAGAGCGCTTGAACGGCGTCCAGCTTGCGCAGTTGAACCTCCTTAGTGAGAGATGATTGGCAAATCACGAATGTTCTATATCGATCCACGGCTCGATAAGTCCTGACCGGAAGACGCTTTGGCTAGTGTCTTTGAGGCGGGCGATCCAATCTGGATCTCGGTTGCGCCAATTGCCTGAAAAGCTCTGCTGTGAGCTTGAAGCAAACATTTGTTGCGACCAATAGGATTGTCCGTTCAGGACAGTTCCTGTTCGGGCTGGAAAGGTGTGCAATCACCGAACCAGCCCTAACCGACACCTGAGCAGCATACGCAGGAATGGCTATTGCTCGGCTAACATGCCGTGTGCGGGTCGCGCAACAGCGCATAGTGAGCCGCTTGTAGATGGAAAAATTAGAAGACCAGTTAATGTCTGCTTCGGGGAAGCAGCAGCGCAGCATGCGATGGCCGGCCTGAGGGCGGAAAGGGCCGTTCACGGGTACATTTTTAGCTTGCGTCGAACTCATTTCGTTATGGAGATGGGTAAAAATGGACATAATTTTGCTAGCGCTTGTGGGGCCTGATACCTGTCACAAATAGGCAAAACTGCTAGACATTCCGCCGCACCGACAAGCTCTACGTTCCACCAAAACTACATGACAATATTTGTTTATTTGAGAGTGGTTCACTTTATTGTATGGGCTGTCTGTCCGCCACTTCCATTACATGAGACATTGACGCTAGTCGGCAGGTACGAAGCCTTCGATGAGATGCCGCAGACCGATACGTGCGCCAATGAACATGGATGCAAATGCGAGCGGTGCTGAGAAAGCCAGAAGTGAAAACGCCGAAAGGCCTTGGCCGATGCTGCACCCAAGCGCGATTGCAGCACCAACACCCATCATCGCAGCGCCAAAGATCTGACGGCGCAGTTCGCGTGGGTCTTCGCAGGCTTCCCACCGGAAATGGCCCTTAATGAGGCTGCCGATAAACGCACCGAGCCAGACGCCCGCAACCGAGCCAATTCCAAAGCTCAGCGTTTGTCCCGATGCCGTCATCGCGTAAAGCATTGTTTCGCCAATCGGCGCCGCGAACGTGTGGGACACGACTGGCGTGCCATCAAAACCGTTCGCGGTTATCCAGCTGGTTGAAATCCACGCGCTGATGACCGCAAAGCCAACAACGACGGACCAAAACATCGCCCGCTTGTCCGAACGCATCGCTGTGCTGGACAGCGCCAGCGCAACGAGGCCAAGTCCGATCACTGACCCAATGGCCCAAACAGGGAAGCCCGTGAAGCCATTGATGAAATGGGCGATACCCTGTGGTTCAAGGGCAGGGCTTTGTGGCGGGAACAGCGCAACGCGAAGCCACGCAATGGGCCCCGAGAATGTTGCATAGGCCGCCATGCCCATGACAACGACAATGACAAACGACCGCAAATCGCCGCCACCAAGTCGGGCAAGCGCACCGAACCCACAGTTTCCAGCCATCGCCATACCGTAGCCGAACAATAAGCTGCCAAAGATCGTCGCGATGGGGGCAACATTTAGGTTAAGATAAAACGAGGCCGACGGAGTGACCAATCCGAACGCGAGACATGCGAACGTGCCAAAAACCGCGGTGCCAATCGCAAGAACCCACATCCGCAAACGCACATCGCTGCGCCCAAAGGCGTAGTCTTCTATCGCGCCGAGGGTGCAAAACCGCCCCAAACGGGCCGCCAGTCCGAGAAGAATCCCCCCCAAAGCACCGCCTAACGCGGCAACGGTTCCATCACCCCAAGCGTCAAGCATGGTGCGTCCTCCCTATTTGACTTGAACAACGCGGCTTACCTCCCCGCGCGTCGATCAGTCTTTGTTGCAGAATAGATCGTAGACGACAGAAATGATCCGCTTACAGCGGTCATCCGTCAAGCTGTAGTAAATTGCTTTGCCTTCACGGCGAGGTTTCACAAGACCTTCTAGTCGTAAGCGGCCCAGCTGTTGAGACACTGCAGCTTGGCGCGCAGACAGCAAATGTTCCAGTTCGGCCACGGATTTCTCACCGCTTGCGAGATGGCAAAGGATCAGCAAGCGACCCTCATGACCAATCGCCTTGAGGAAGTTCGTCGCGTTGGCCGCGCTTTCAACCATACGGTCAATTTCGGCTTCGCTAAGGCTGTCATCAAGTACGGGAATGGACATGTTACTCATCTGCTCTTGGGCCTGCGTAGCGAGGTTTTCGCCACCAATTCATGCTCGTTTACAGCGTTCTTGTTCGTTTTGCGAGACTCGCGCGAATTAATATTCGGATGGTGTGTCACGTGTCATCACTGCCGGAAGCCGACTTAACCTCAAACGGGATGTCGTTGCGCTCAAGCATCATGCCGACAAGTCCCCAGAAGAAATCTTCGCCTGGGTAGCCCTCAAGGCGCGACACTTCTTCACCGTCGACCAGCAACACAAACGTCGGTGTGAAGTTGATCGCGCGGGCGAGGATGATGTCATTGGGGAGGGCTTGGGTGATATCAACACGGCGCAATGGTGCAGCAGCACCTTCACCGGTTTTGCCATAGATTGGGCCGATCTGCGCATTCCATTGCGCACAATATACGCAGCCCGGTTCTTCTGCCATTAGCAAAGTGGTTTCGGCCATCGCCAATGACGGCAGGGCCAAAAGCACGGTTGTTGCGAAAACTCTGGTCAAATGATCAAACATTCAATTATTGTAATATGAATCAAGCGCCGTTTCAAGAAAGCCCGACATGCAAGAGATCACATTCTTTGGAGCAATGATTGCAGGGCTGCTGTCCTTTTTCACACCCTGCATCCTTCCGATGGTTCCGTTTTACCTAAGCTACATGGCGGGTGTGTCCATGAACGAGCTGCAAGGCGAGGATGATTTTCCACCAGGGACGCAACGCCGTTTGATCTTTTCCGCCGTCGCATTCGCTTTTGGTGTCACGACGATTTTCATTCTGCTCGGGATGGGGGCGACCGCTGTTGGGGGCGTCTTTGGGCAATGGAAGGATGAGCTGCGCTGGGTCGCGGCGGCAATCCTGTTGTTATTCGGGCTGCATTTCCTCGGGATTATGCGCATTCCGCTTTTGTATCGCGAAGCGAAAATTGAAAGCAGTGCGAAGCCGTCCAACGTTGTCGGTGCCTATCTTATGGGGCTTGCGTTTGGATTTGGTTGGACACCCTGCGTTGGCCCGGCGTTGGCGTCGATCCTCATGATGGCCAGCGGGTTTGGTAACATCTGGGAGGGTGCGGCGCTGTTGGCGGTGTACGGTTTGTCGATGACATCGCCTTTCATTATCGCAGCCTTGTTTGCGCGCCCGTTCCTTGGTTGGGCACAGCGCAACCGCAAATACCTTGGCATCGTTGAAAAGGTCATGGGCGCGATGCTGATTGTCTTTGCGATCCTGATTGCGACCAATTCAATCAACTACATCGCCGATTGGCTGATCCGTACTTTCCCGTCTTTCACATCCATTGGTTAAGGAGAAATTTTATGTTCCGCTCAACACTGGCCGCAATCGCATTGCTTGCGGTACCTGTTTTCGCTGCTGAAATTGGCGATGATGGTTTGCACGAGGCCCCTTGGATTGAAGAGACGTTCAAAGACCTGCGCGAAGACTTGGAAGAGGCCGAGGCGCAGGGCAAGACGTTGATGGTGATCATCGAACAGCGTGGCTGCATCTATTGCACCAAGATGTACGAAGAAGTGTTCCCCGAACCAGAGATCACGGCAGCGTTGATGGATGACTTCTATGTCGTTCAAATTAATATGTTTGGCGACGTTGAGGTAACCGACTTCGACGGTGAGACGTTATCCGAGAAAGATATGGTCCAGCGTTGGAATGCGAACTTCACACCAATGCTGATGTTCTTTCCACCAGAAGTTGCTAGTGACGTCGCCGCAAATGACGCGGCGATTGTGTCCATGCCGGGCGCTTTCGGGAAGTGGACGACACTGAATTTGCTGAACTGGATTAGCGAAGATCGCTATGAAGACGAGGAAACCTTTCAACGTTATCACGCACGCATCCTGCAAGAGCGTGGAATTGTTGAATAAAGCATCGCTTCACATTGTCACATTCAAATAGTTGATTTTGTAGTTGCGAGAATCTGTTTCGGTGCGCTACGGTACACAACAAGAGGACGGACTCTGGGAGGGGCCCAATGAAAAGAACTATACTAGCTGCCGCAATTGCAGGCATGGGGACCATCGCGGTCGCCCAGACAGCACCAAATGAAATCACCTTCGGTGAGTACGGTCAGATCGAGACATCTTTGTCTGGTCTGGTTGGCGATCCGGCGGCTGGCCTTGAGATTATGGTCAACCGCGGCAAGGGCAATTGTATTGCGTGCCATCAGGTGACTGCGCTTGAAGAATATCCATTCCACGGGGAAGTTGGCCCGTCTTTGGATTTCGTCGGCGAACGTTGGGAAGAGGCTGATCTGCGGGGCATCGTCGCAAACGCGAAGATGACATTCCCTGAATCAGTCATGCCATCGTTTTACAAGACTGAAGGCTTTGTTCGCGCTGGCGATGGCTACACAGGTCGCGCAGCAGAAAGTGAGATTGAACCAATTCTGACCGCACAAGAGATCGAAGATGTGGTCGCTTATCTAATGACGCTGAAAGAGTAATCTTCAGCTTTCGACAAAATAACAGGAGAAATCATGAGCTTTACACGTAGAGATACGCTCAGACTGGCAATGGGCACCGCATTCGCGGCGGCTATTCCATTCAAAGTATTTGCAGATGTCGACTCAGACGTCGCAGCCTTCACAGAGGGTGCGGAAATCGGTGAGGGCGGTATTACGCTCATCGCGCCGGAGATCGCTGAAAACGGCAACACAGTGCCAATCGAAGTCGACGCCCCTGGCGCGGTAGCGATCTTGGTTCTTGCGACAGGCAACCCAACACCAGCTGTTGGTACGTTTAACTTCGGTCCACTGGCTGGCGCTCAAATGGCGTCCACACGGATCCGCCTTGCAGGGACGCAAGACGTTCTCGCAATCGCGAAAATGGCTGACGGCACATTCGTGCAAGCGCGCCAAGAAGTTAAAGTCACAATCGGCGGCTGCGGCGGCTAAGGGAGCATAAGAACATGGCAGAAAATGTAACACCACGCATTCGCGTTCCACGCGAAGCATCCGCTGGCGAGACGATCACAATCAAAACGTTGATCTCTCACCCAATGGAATCCGGTCAGCGTAAAGACGGGGACGGCAATGTCATCCCGCGCTCGATCATCAATCGGTTTACGTGTGACTTCAACGGTCAGAACGTCATCGACGTGACGATGGAACCTGCGATTTCCACAAACCCGTTCCTTGAATTCCAAGCGATCGTCCCAGAGAGCGGCGCGTTTGAATTCACATGGTACGACGATGACGGTGACATCTACACCGACACAAAAGAAATCGCCGTTAGCTAATCACTGACCCGGGGAGGGGCCAAGATGAAAAGAACACTTACTTCAATAAGTGCCGCATGCCTCGCAATGGCCGTTCCGTTTGGGCAGGCTTTTGCGGATGAGGATGCAGACCTTGTCGTAAACGGCGAGCTTGAGATCGCGGTACGTGCACCTGCACCTGCGCATGTCGAGAACCTTGACGAGATCACATCTGGTTGGGTCTATCGTTCAACTGAAACGCAAGCGTTTCAATTGGATGACTTCGAAAACCCAGGCATGATCTTTGTGGATTCAGGAATTGAATCTTGGAACACTGTTGAAGGTGAAGCTGGCGAGTCTTGTGCAAGTTGTCACGATGCTCCGGAAGAAATGGCTGGCGTGAGCGCGACTTACCCAAAGTGGAACGATGGCGCGGAAGAAGTGCGCACATTGACCATGCAGATCAACGCCTGCCGCACTGAGCAGATGGGCGCTGAAGAATGGGCCTATGACAAAGCGGACCTGTTGAACATGACAGCGCTTCTGGCCTCCGTATCTCGTGGAATGCCTGTAAACGTAGCGATTGATGGTCCAGCACAAGCAGCATGGGAGCAGGGGCGTGACTTGTACTACACACGCACGGGTTTGCTTGAACTGTCCTGCGCGAATTGCCACGAAGACAACTACGGCAACAACATCCGCGCGGATCACCTGAGCCAAGGCCAGATCAACGGCTTCCCAACGTATCGTCTTAAAAACGCGCGTCTAAACGGTGTGCACTCGCGCTTCCGTGGTTGTGTCCGTGACACACGCGCTGAAACTTATGCGGTTGGTAGCCCTGAGTTCGTCGCGCTTGAGCTTTATGTTGCTTCACGCGGCAATGGGTTGGGCGTCGAAGGTCCATCCGTCCGAAACTAAACCTCCCGAAAAGGCCGCGGCGTGAAAGCGTACGCGGCCTTTCTTTCACTTTATACATTCACCTTTCGGAATATGATTTCGACTTAGGAAGCAGGACACAGCATGATTTCTCGCCGTGATTTTCTACAGGCCAGCATGGCCGCCAGCGCGCTCGTAGGCGCATCCGGCTTCGGCAATTGGGGCAAACTGGCCGCACAGCAGACGTTGTCGCAAAACGACCTTCTGGATTTTGAAACTTACGGCAATGTCTCCCTGATCCACGTTACGGACATTCATGCGCAGCTAAAGCCGATCTATTTTCGTGAGCCTGAAGTGAACCTTGGTGTGGGATCAAACAGGGGCGCTGTGCCGCATATTACGGGCGCAGATTTTCGTAAGGCTTACGGTATTGATGATGGAAGTTCGTCCCATTACGCGCTGACATATAACGATTTTTCCGCTTTGGCCCAAGGCTACGGCAAGATGGGTGGCATGGATCGTGTGTCCACCGTTGTAAATTCAATCCGCGCTGCACGTCCTGATGCATTGCTGCTGGATGGCGGCGATACATGGCACGGGTCTTACACCTGCTATCACACCGAAGGCCAAGACGTGGTCAACGTGATGAACATGCTGAAACCAGACGCGATGACATTCCATTGGGAATTTACGCTGGGCTCTGGCCGTGTGCGTGACATCGTTAATGACCTGCCGTTCGCGGCCCTTGGACAGAACATCTTTGATAGCGAATGGGATGAACCATCCGAGGATTTCGCGCCGTATAAGTTCTTTGAACGTGGCGGCGTTAAGATCGCCGTCATCGGGCAGGCGTTCCCATACATGCCGATCGCCAACCCGGGTTGGATGTTCCCAGAGTATTCCTTTGGTATTCGCGATCAGCGGATGCAAGAAATGGTCAACGAAGTGCGCGCAGCAGGGGCCGAACTGGTCGTCTGCCTCAGCCACAACGGGTTTGACGTCGACAAAGCAATGGCAGGCCGCGTTACAGGGATTAACGTGATCCTTGCGGGTCACACCCATGATGCATTGCCTGAGCCTGTTTTGGTCGGTGACACCATCATCATCGCGTCTGGTTCTAACGGCAAATTCGTCAGCCGCGTTGATCTGGATGTGCGTGATGGCAAAATGATGGGCTTCCGCCACAAGCTGATCCCGATCTTCTCGGACGTGATCGAGCCGGACGCAGAAGTTACTGCCGTGATCGACGAGCAACGTGCACCGTTTGAGGCTGAGCTGTCCGAAGTACTGGGCAGAACGGCTGAGGACACGACGCTTTATCGTCGTGGGAACTTTAACGGATCATGGGACGACCTGATCTGTGATGCGCTGATCGAAGAGCGTGAAGCCGACATCGCCATGTCACCAGGTGTGCGTTGGGGGCCGTCGATATTGCCGGGCCAAGACATCACACGGGAAGACCTTTGGAATGTTACGTCTATGACGTACCCGAACGCTTACCGTACTGAAATGACAGGTGAATTCATTCACACCATCATGGAAGACGTAGCGGATAACCTGTTCAATGAGGACCCATATTACCAGCAAGGCGGCGACATGGTCCGTGTTGGTGGCATGGGCTACCGCATCGACATCAACAAGCCCATCGGCGAGCGCGTCAGCAACCTGACGCTGCTCAAAACCGGCGAAGCAATTGATCCGTCTAAGACCTACATGGTCGCGGGTTGGGCGTCGGTGAATGAGGGCACAGAAGGCCCGCCAATTTGGGACGTGGTCGAAAACTACATCAAACGCGAGGGCACCGTCAGCGTGGCACCAAACACCAGTGTCGACGTTGTTGGCGCATAAGGGAGAGCAATAAAAATGGATGAGTTTGCAAAAACATCCCGTCGCGCGTTTTTGCGCGGCAGCGCAGCAGTCGCTGCGGGAACTGTCGCAGGGCATGCGGCCG
Source organism: Octadecabacter temperatus (assembly GCF_001187845.1). Taxonomy (NCBI): domain Bacteria; kingdom Pseudomonadati; phylum Pseudomonadota; class Alphaproteobacteria; order Rhodobacterales; family Roseobacteraceae; genus Octadecabacter; species Octadecabacter temperatus. The sequence continues at coordinate 1,276,703 of NZ_CP012160.1, forward strand.
CACAAGGCGCGCCTGATCCGGCGATCACAGAACTTCAGGACTGGGCGTCCTATCTCGGCGTCGGCGTCGATGAAACGCCATATGGCTTGCCGATCAAATTCGAAACAGACGTCGTGCGCCGCAGTGTTCCGTGGCTGACCGCATCTCCGATTTCGTCGATCAACTTTACACCGATCCACGCCCTTGAAGGTACGATCACACCACAAGGCTGCGCGTTTGAACGTCACCATTCCGGCGCGATTGAATTGAGCAAGGACGATTACCGCTTGATGATCAACGGTTTGGTCGACCGCCCGTTGGTGTTTACCTATGCCGATCTTGAGCGACTTCCACGTGAGAACCACGTGTACTTCTGCGAATGTGCGGCGAACACAGGCATGGAATGGGCGGGTGCGCAGCTAAACGGCGCGCAGTTCACCCACGGTATGATCCACAACATGGAATACACCGGTGTTCCATTGCGCACGTTGCTGGCGGAAGCGGGCCTCGATGCGGCAGGCGATTTTGCGGACAAGTGGGTTTATGTGGAAGGCGCTGATGCGTCGTCTAACGGCCGCTCAATTCCGATGGAAAAAGCTTTGGATGACGTGCTCGTTGCGTTCAAAGCAAACGGCGAAGCTTTGCGGATGGAGCACGGTTACCCAGTGCGCCTTGTCGTACCGGGTTGGGAAGGCAATATGTGGATCAAATGGATCCGCCGTATTGAAGTCACTGACGCAGCCGTCGAAAGCCGCGAAGAAACGTCAAAATACACCGATCTTCACGAGGACGGCGTGGCCCGCAAATGGACGTGGGTGATGGATGCCAAATCGATCATCACATCGCCGAGCCCGCAAATGCCAATCACGCACGGCACAGGCCCACTTGTTGTTTCGGGCCTCGCTTGGTCTGGCCACGGCAAGATCACACGGGTTGATGTGTCGATTGACGGCGGCATCACATGGGAAACCGCGCGTTTGGGCAAGCAGGGCGATACCAAAGCACTGACCCGTTTCTACTACGACATGGACTGGGACGGCCGCGAGATGCTGATGCAGGCCCGCGCGATGGATGACACCGGCTACGTCCAACCCACAAAAGACCAACTCCGCGAGATGCGCGGCGAGAATTCGGTCTACCACAACAACTGCATCCAGACATGGTTTGTGAATGAAGAAGGGGTCGCCGAGAATGTCGAAGTCTCTTAATCTATTTCTCCCCGCAATTGGCGGTACGGCCCTCATGTTGGGGGGCGCTTACGGCTTCACCTCGCGTGACTATGCGGAACAAAAGATCGAAAGCCTTGAAATTCAGGTTGAGCAGTCGACTGCAAGCGCCGCGGACGCGGTTGCAAATGCGCGCGCTGCTGAAGCTGAGATCGAAGTTTTGGCAGCAGAACGCGATGAACTTCAGGTCATTGCGGCAGCTGGTGGCGGATTAACACAACCTGCACCAGTCGCCGAGGCTGTCTATGGGCTTGGCCGCGAAGCATTACCTGAAGAAATCGCCGCATGGGACGTCGACATTCTTCCAGACGGTCGTGGTTTGCCTGTGGGCAGTGGTGATGTTTGGACCGGCGAAGAAATCTTCGTTGAGCAATGCGCCGCCTGTCATGGTGACTTCGCAGAAGGTTCGGGAAATTGGCCGGTTTTGGCTGGCGGATTTGGCACACTTTCAGATGAAGACCCTGTGAAGACAATCGGGTCTTACTGGCCGTACCTGTCCACGTCTTGGGACTACATCAACCGCTCCATGCCATTTGGCAACGCGGGTACGCTTAGCGCGGATGATACTTATGCAATCGTTGCTTACATTTTGTATTCCAACGACCTGATTGATGACGACTTCGTCCTGAGCAACGAGACCTTCATGGATGTTGAACTGCCCAACGCGGGCGGGTTCGTTCTCGATGATCGTGCTGACACTGAATACACCGTTTGGCGCGCAGAACCGTGCATGACGGGTTGTAAAGAAGGCGTTGAGATCACGATGCATGCATCTGTTGTCGACGTTACACCAGAGACTGAAGAAGAAGCCGCGGCAGAGGAAGCCGCTGTTGTGACCGAACCTGCGGTTGAAGGCGCTGCAGTGGAAACTGAGGCCGCTGTTGATCCAGCATTGATCGAAGCCGGTCAAAGCGCGTTCCGCCAGTGTTCGGCGTGTCATGAAGTCGGTGAAAACGCGTCAAACCGGACTGGCCCTGAATTGAACGGTCTGCTTGGACGCTCAATCGGCAGCATTGATGGCTTTCGCTACTCCAGCGTGATGAGTGACGCAGGCGAAGCAGGTGATACGTGGACTGCAGAAGCGCTCGACGCGTTCCTGACGGACCCACGCGGCGTTATGTCTGGCACCAAAATGGCCTTCCGCGGTGTTCGTAATCCGGAAGATATTGCGGCGATTATTGCCTACATTCAAAGCGTTGGCTCTGAATGAAGGGTGTAGCGCGCTACATATTGGCAGTGTCCACCGTTGCGGTCGCAGCGGTGGCACATGCAGACGTTGGGGGCGATGCGACACGCGGAGAAGATCTGTATCGTCAATGCTCAAGCTGCCACCAAATTGGTGCAGGTGCTGTTGATCGGGTCGGTCCGCACCTGAATGGTATTTTCGACCGCGCGGCGGGGCAGTCCGAAGGGTTCCGTTACTCAAGCGGTATGGAACGTGCAGCGACTGGTGGTTTGGTTTGGACGTATGAATCCCTCGATGCCTACATCGAGGACCCGCGTTCACTGGTGTCTCAGACGCGAATGTCATTTCGCGGATTTGACGATCAACAAGATCGCGATGACGTTTTAGCCTACTTACGCCTGTTTTCTGACAACCCGCGCGACATTCCGGAATCCGCCCCGACAGCGGTTGCTGTTGACCATGAGGTTGCGCCCGAAATCCTCGCGATTGTCGGGGATCCTGCCTACGGAGAATACCTGTCTGGCGAATGCACAGCGTGTCACCAAATCAGTGGTGCGGCCAGCGGCATTCCCAGCATCACCCATTGGCCAAGCGAAGATTTCGTGATCGCCATGCATGCCTACAAGGATGGAGTTCGCCTTCATCCCGTCATGCAAATGATGGCTGGGAGGCTGTCAAACGAAGAGATCGCAGCGCTTGCTGCGTATTTCGAAGACATCGAATAATCGATGCATCATAAAAGGGAGAAAAGTGACATGAAACTGAATAGACGCGCCTTTATTGGTACTGCGGCTGCAGCGGCTGGTACATTTGCCGCACCGTTGTTGGTTCGTGCGGACGGCCATGCAAAACCACGTGTTGTAATTGTCGGCGGGGGCGCTGGCGGCGCAACTGCTGCACGTTACATCGCCAAGGACAGCAATGGTGAAATCGACGTTACGTTGATCGAACCGACGCGCACGTATTACACATGCTTCTTCTCCAACCTCTACTTGGGCGGCTTCCGCACAATGGACAGCTTGGGCCATTCTTACGGCACGCTGGCCGCGGAATACGGCATCAACGTTGTGCATGACTGGGCAACGGGTGTTGATCGCGACGCTAAGACTGTTGCGACAGCTGGCGGTTATACAATCCCATACGATCGTCTGATCCTGTCACCTGGTATCGACTTTGTTGACGGTGCTGTTGCTGGTTGGGATGTGACATCCCAGAACGCGATGCCGCACGCCTATAAAGCGGGTTCACAGACTGAACTTCTGCGTGCGCAGGTCGAGGCAATGCCGCAGGGTGGTACCTACGCAATGGTGGCTCCGCCAAACCCATTCCGTTGCCCTCCTGGCCCATACGAGCGTGTGAGCATGGTTGCGCATATGCTGAAAGAAACAAACCCAACGGCCAAGATCTTAATTGCGGACCCGAAGGAAAAGTTCTCAAAGCAGGGGCTGTTTGAAGCCGGTTGGAACGATCACTACGCGGGCATGATCGAACGCGTTGGTCCTGACTTTGGTGGCGACAACATCGAAGTTGATCCAAACGCTATGACGCTAAGCATTGATGGTGACGTAACAAACGTTGATGTTTGTAACGTTATTCCTGCAATGAAAGCGGGCAAGATTGCGGATCTTGCGGGCATCACCGAAGGCAACTGGGCGCCAGTCAACGCGGCTGACCTGTCCTCCAAGATGGATGAAAACATCCACGTCTTGGGCGATGCTTGTGCGCAGGGCGATATGCCGAAGTCCGGTTTCTCGGCTAACTCTCAGGCCAAGGTTTGTGCCAATGCGGTGCGCGGTGCGTTGACGGGTTCAACCGTGTTCCCGGCACGTTTCGCAAACACATGCTGGTCACTGATCGATACCAATAATGGTGTTAAAGTCGGTGCTTCGTATGAAGCCACGGATGAGAAGATCGCCAAGGTTGACGGGTTCATTTCAGAAGTCGGCGAAAGCGCTGAAGTGCGTCAGGCGACATTTGAAGAATCTGTTGGTTGGTATGACGGCATCACAGCCGACATGTTTGGCTAAAATACCTGCTGGGCCTTGATCTAGATCACGGCCCAGCACCTAATTTCGCGTTATCAAAAAGTGAAATATTGGAGGACTGACAATGAAACGGTTTTTACTTTCAGCTTGTTTAAGCGTGATTGGCACGATCGCTGCTTCGCAGGGATCGACGGTCTACACCTTTGACGGTTCATTTGATGACGCAACTTTTTCTGTTGAAAGCGCGATTGTTGGCCAAGGTTTGGTCATCGATTACGTCAGCCACACAGGTGAGATGCTGGCGCGAACCGCTGCGGACGTCGGCAGTGACGTTGAACTGTTTACTGCGGCCGACATCTTCGTGTTTTGTTCCGCCAGTCTGTCACGCGAAGTGATGGAGGCAGACCCGATGAACATCGCATATTGCCCATACGGCGTTTTCGTTGCTGAACGGGACGGCGAAGTGATGATCGGCTATCGCAACTACCCAGAGGGCGAAATGCAGAAGGTCCAAAGCCTTCTTGACGGTATCGTCCAAGAGGCCCTCGGAGAGTAACACGCGCTATGAACTACACTGACTTCTTCACTGGCGAACTTGACCGCCTGCGCGACGACGGCAACTACCGTGTATTCGCTGACCTCCAACGCAAGCGCGGCTCTTTTCCGCAGGCGTTAAATCGTGACGGCGACCAAAAGCGTGATGTGACGATCTGGTGTTCCAACGACTACCTTGGAATGGGCCAGCACGAAAACGTTCTGGGCGCGATGCACGAAGCGATTGATACGGTTGGCGCTGGGGCAGGCGGCACGCGCAATATTTCTGGCACGACCCACCAACACGTTGTTCTAGAACAGGAACTGGCCGACTTGCATGGCAAAGAAGCCGCGTTGCTGTTCACATCGGGCTATGTGTCCAACTGGGCCGCACTTGGTACTTTGGCCGCGCGCATTCCCGATTGCTTGGTGCTGTCAGACGCATTGAACCACGCCAGTATGATCGAAGGCATTCGCCATTCGCGTGCAGAATGTCAGCGGTTCCGCCACAACGATGTTGAACACCTTGAAGAACTCCTGAAGGCGCAACCGCTTGATCGCCCGAAACTGATCGCGTTTGAATCCGTTTACTCGATGGACGGCGACATCGGCCCGATCGAAGAAATTTGCGATCTGGCGGACAAATACAACGCCATGACTTATCTTGATGAGGTTCACGCCGTTGGGCTGTACGGCCCACGTGGCGGCGGTATCGCCGAAGAACGCGGCCTTATGGATCGCCTGACGGTAATCGAAGGGACGCTCGGCAAAGCATTCGGCGTCATGGGCGGTTATATTGCGGCATCCACGGCGCTCTGTGACTTCATCCGGTCCTTCGCGAGCGGGTTCATTTTCACGACTGCGCTTCCACCAGCCGTAGCGGCTGGGGCGGCGGCGTCTGTGCGTCACCTTAAGGACAGCAGCTTTGAGCGTGCGCAGCATAAGCAGCGTGTCGCACAAGTTCGCGCACGTCTGGATGCGGTTGGAATTCCACACACTGACAACGACAGCCACATCATTCCGGTGATGGTTGGTGATCCGGTTAAGTGTAAGTATCTGTCCGATATCTTATTGAAAGATCACGGTATTTACATCCAACCGATCAACTACCCAACTGTTCCAAAGGGGACAGAACGTCTGCGTATCACGCCGTCTCCGGTGCATAGCCAAGCGGATATTGATAACCTCGTTGGCGCTTTGGAACTTCTTTGGTCCCAGTGTGAATTGGCACGCATTCCGATGGCAGCGCAGTGACGCGACCAGCAATTTAGCAGGTAAGTGGCATGGAAAACCTATTGGAAACCTACGGTGAAGGCACCGTACTCTTTGCGCTTGGCGGCATCGTCGGTCTGGTGTTTGGCGCTGCAGCGTATCAATCAAAATTTTGCCTGCGTGCGGCGACGATCGAGGTCGCGCAAGGCCGCTTCGGAAGCCGGTTGAGCATCTGGCTTATTGCGTTTTGCGCAGCGGTCTTCGGGGTTCAGTTTTCCATCGCAATGGGCTGGCTAAGCGTCGCGGACGCACGCCAGTTGGCAAATGTCGGCAGCCTGTCAGGGGCTATCATTGGCGGGTTGATGTTCGGTATCGGCATGGTGCTGGCACGCGGCTGTGCAAGCCGCCTATTGGTGCTGTCGGGCACAGGAAACTTGCGTGCATTGGTAACAGGCTTGGTCCTGACGGTCGTGGCGCAAGCATCCCTTAGCGGCGTCCTTGCTCCAGCGCGGATCTATTTGTCCGGCCTGTGGTCGATCCAAGGGGGATCGGCGCGTGATATGTTGGCTCTCATCGGATTGAACGCGACGGGTGCTGCAACACTTGCTGGTATCTGCTTTGTGGGTGCGTTGATCTTTGCAGCACGAAAACAAGTTCCCGTATCGCAGTATGGCGCGGCGGTGATTGTTGGCCTCGCGGTTGCGGGGGGCTGGGTCGGCACCTATCAGATCGCACAGGCGTCATTTGAAGTGGTTTCAATTACCTCGGTCACGTTTACAGGGCCGTCGGCGGATACTTTGATGGCGCTGGTAACTGAGCCAAGCGTGCCAATGGGCTTTGGCCTTGGCCTCGTTCCGGGGGTGTTTATCGGTGCGGCAACAGCTGCCGCTTTGACGTCGGGCCTGCGCATTCAACGATTTGGCCAAGACACCCCGATGGAGCGCTATTTGATCGGCGCGTTTCTGATGGGCTTCGGCAGCATGCTAGCTGGCGGTTGCGCGGTTGGCGCGGGCATGTCTGGTGGCGCGATCTTCTCGCTAACGGCATGGGTCGCTGTTGGATGCATGTGGATCGGCGCGATGGGTGCGCAGCTGGTGTTAGAAAAGCCGCAGGTCGTCGCGGCCTAGATATCCTGAATAAAGCGATACCTGTCGCCGGCGCGTTCGATACGTCCGATGCCATTGCCTTGCATGTGAAAGCCAAGGACTGGGATTTGGTCATGGGTAATCTGATCCAGCAGCGATGCGCGCGTCATCGCCCCCATTTCCATATCTTGATCCGATCCCGTCTTCCAAGTCGGATGGGCCAGCGCGATATGATCGTTACCGATGCAATCACCAAGGATCATCATCGCATTTGTGCCGTGTCGCACTTCGAAAGCCATATGCCCAGGTGTGTGTCCAAAGGTGGCACGCGCCGCCACGCCGGGTAAGATTTCCTCACCATCGTTAAAGAACGTGATGTTGTCCTCAATCCTCGCCAGACGGCGTGCCGCCCCAACAGCAAAGGTCGTGCGCCCCTCATCAATGGTGTCGACGGTTTCTGGGTTGGTCCAATAGTCCCACTCCTGCTGCCCAATCAAATAACGCGCGTTGGGGAACAATAGATCGTCGAAATCATCGACAAGACCCCAAATGTGATCAGGATGGGCATGGGTAAAGGCGATGTCGGTGATGTCGTCCGGTGTAAGGCCGACTTCATCAAGCGCATCCAGCAGAAAGCCAGCACTGCTCATGAATTCAGATCCTGCGCCGACATCAAACAGGATGTTGCGCTCATCTGTTTGCAGCAATGTGATATTGCAAGGGGGCGTCATAACTTCGCCAATCCCAAATTCGACAATCGCGCCTGCGCGGTCATCTTCGGGAAGGGGGGCTAGAACCATGGATGCAGGAAGCGTTAGCGATCCGTCAGAAAGGGACGTCAAAGTGAACGCACCGATTTCTGTTTTCGCCATCAAGGGGTTATGCGGCCAGAGCGATCCAGCAAGCCCTGCGGCACCCATTGAAAGCAGCTTTCTGCGTGATAACGTCATGGCACGTCCTTACATATTCTTATTTGGGAATATGTAATAGGGTTTGCTACGTTTAGTCAAATGGCCTAGGCGTATAGAAATATGAAGTTCGGACCCCTTTAGCTGCGTCGTGCAGCTTCCCAATCCGAGTACAACTCAGGCCGTTTCCGCATGAGTTTGTTTTCGGTTTGGCGGCTTAACGTCATGTCGCCAACGGGGGAAACATTGTGCTTCTCAAGTGAGATTTTAAAGTCCAACCGTTCTTCCAAGAAGTCGACCAATTTGTCGAGCTGCTCATATTGGAACATATGATCGACGGCCAATTCGCCCTCATTGTCGCGCACGAACTTTTTGGGATCACCAACATGGGACCAACTGGTCGGGTCGCCTTTGGCGTAGTCATTCACAAAATCATCGAAAGACACACCCTTGGTGCTTTGGGGTTTGCCATCTACCGCGGAGCGCTGACGATACCGGTACCAGCTTCCGAGCCAACCGATTGGGTGGCGAACCGTACAAACCACCTCCAAATCACTGACGCCGCATTTGCCCAGATAGGGTTCTAAATAGCGGATGTATCGGTAGGCTGGGGTGTGTTTTAGAATCGCTGGATTGCGCAACGCCATATCAGCACGTGCTGACAACGCTTCTTCAATTGCTGTTGTTCCGGTCTTGGGTAGGGCCAGAAGGACCAATTTTTCTTTTGCGAAAACAAGCATTTACATAGGGCTCCACTCTCCGGTTAACCGTAAACTACTCTTTAACCAATAAGCATGAAAGATGTGTTGTGAACGATTTTAGTTGATGTGTTCTCGTTTTGATCTCATAAGAAAGAGAACAAGAGGTGAACGAAGCAAATAATTGCTACCCTCAGTAGGGCGTGGAATAAGGAATAAAATCATGGCAACGGCAGAGCTTTTAAAAATGACTGACAAGAAATCCGCGGATAAGCAAAAGGCGCTCGATTCCGCGCTGGCACAGATCGAACGTCAGTTCGGTAAGGGCTCAATCATGACGTTGGGCGGTAACGCTACCCAAGAGATTGAAAGCACTTCAACCGGTTCTTTGGGTCTGGATATCGCGCTTGGCATTGGTGGCATCCCGAAAGGGCGCATCGTTGAAATTTACGGTCCTGAATCATCTGGTAAGACAACGCTTACACTGCACTGCATCGCGGAAGAGCAGAAAAAGGGCGGCGTCTGTGCGTTTGTTGATGCCGAGCACGCGCTCGACCCAGGCTACGCCAAGAAACTGGGTGTTAACCTTGATGAACTACTGATCTCGCAACCTGATACCGGTGAGCAAGCCCTTGAAATTGTTGACACACTGGTGCGTTCCGGCGCGGTTTCCATGGTTGTTGTCGACTCTGTTGCGGCGCTGACACCGAAGTCTGAACTTGAAGGCGACATGGGTGACCATTCCGTTGGTGTACATGCGCGCCTCATGTCCCAAGCGATGCGTAAACTGACGGGCTCTATCAGCCGCACAAAATGTACCGTTCTTTTCATCAATCAAATCCGCATGAAAATCGGCGTTATGTTCGGCTCGCCTGAGACGACAACTGGCGGCAACGCGCTGAAGTTTTACTCCTCCGTTCGCATGGACATTCGCCGCATTGGCGCCGTGAAAGACCGCGACGAAGTTGTGGGTAACTCTACCAAGGTCAAAATCGTGAAGAACAAGGTCGCACCGCCGTTTAAGGTTGTGGAATTCGACATCATGTATGGCGAAGGCATCTCTAAGATGGGTGAACTTGTCGATATGGGCGTGAAAGCCGGTGTCGTTGAGAAATCCGGCTCTTGGTTCTCATATGGGGATGAGCGGATCGGGCAGGGCCGTGAAAACGCCAAACAGTTCCTGCGCGATAACGAACATTTCGCGATTGAGATCGAAGATAAAATCCGCGCTGCACACGGCCTTGATTTTGACGGTTCCGAAGATGCCGCCAAAGATACCGCAAATGATGACGGGGCTTTGCTGGAAGATTAATCCAGCACGAAACCTAGAATTGAAGGGCGCAGGGGAAACCTTGCGCCCTTTTTCGTTTGCTGCCTGTGGACTTGGGGCAGGCGCAGGGCTATTTCATGTGTCGCAATTAACCCGCCCGAAAGAAGTGCCATGACCAGCCTGTCAGACATCCGTTCTACCTTCCTTGATTACTACAAACGTCAGGGACATGAGGTCGTGGCCTCCAGTCCGCTGGTCCCGCGCAATGACCCGACTCTGATGTTCACCAACTCCGGCATGGTTCAGTTCAAGAACCGCTTTACTGGCGTTGAAGCAGGCGACTATCAGCGTGCGACGTCATCCCAGAAATGTGTGCGCGCCGGTGGTAAGCACAATGACCTCGACAATGTTGGCTACACCGCGCGTCACCACACGTTCTTTGAAATGCTCGGCAACTTTTCTTTCGGCGATTACTTCAAGAAAGAAGCGATCCCATTTGCGTGGGAACTGCTGACCAAAGATTTCGGAATTGATAAATCCAAGCTACTGACGACCGTTTATCACACCGATGACGAAGCGTTTGAGCTTTGGAAAAAGATCGGCGTGCCGGAAGACCGCATCATTCGCATTGCCACGGACGACAACTTCTGGCGCATGGGGCCGACTGGTCCTTGCGGCCCATGCACTGAAATCTTCTATGATCACGGCGATCACATCTGGGGCGGCCCTCCGGGATCGGCGGATGAAGATGGCGATCGCTTCATTGAGATCTGGAACGTTGTTTTCATGCAAAACGAGCAGTTCGAAGACGGCACAATGACACCGCTAGATATGCAATCCATCGACACTGGGATGGGTCTGGAACGTATCGGCGCGCTGCTGCAAGGCGGCCATGACAACTACGAGACAGACCTTTTCAAGGCCCTGATCGAAGCGTCTGCACATGCAACGTCAACCGACCCGTTCGGCGACCAGAACGTGCATCACCGCGTCATCGCGGACCACTTGCGTTCAACATCTTTCTTGATCGCTGAAGGTGTGCTGCCATCCAATGAGGGCCGCGGCTACGTGCTGCGCCGCATCATGCGTCGCGCTATGCGCCACGCGCACCTCTTGGGTGCACAGGACCCCGTCATGCACAAACTGGTGCCTGCATTGGTCCAACAAATGGGTGCTGCCTATCCTGAGCTGGGCCAAGGTCAAACACTGATCGAGGACACGTTCCTGAACGAAGAAATCCGTTTTAAAACAACGCTGGATCGCGGTTTGAAACTGCTTGATGACGCCTTGGTTGATGTCGATGAAGGCGCGGATTTACCGGGCGAAACTGCGTTTAAGCTTTATGATACTTTCGGCTTCCCACTTGACCTCACGCAAGATGCCTTGCGCGAAAAGGGCCACGGCGTGGACGTTGACGGCTTTGATGCGGCCATGGCGGAACAAAAGGCCAAAGCACGCGCTGCTTGGTCTGGCACAGGCGCCGCGGCCGACGCCGCGATCTGGTTTGATATTGCTGACAAACATGGGGTCACTGAATTCCTCGGCTATGAAACCGAAACCGCTGAAGGTCAGCTATTAGCGATTGTCGCCGATACCGACGCTGTCGACAGCGCCAAAAAGGGCGACACTGTTGCAATGATCTTCAACCAAACGCCATTCTACGCGGAAAGCGGTGGTCAGGTTGGCGATGAAGGTGTGTTGAAAACAGACACAGGCACAGCGCGTATTACCGATACTAAAAAGGTCGCTGGATTGTTCCTGCATATGGCTGAAGTCACAGATGGCACGCTGACCAAAGGGCAGGGTACTGAGCTTACGGTTGACCACACCCGCCGCAGCACCATCCGCGCCAACCACTCAGCGACGCACCTGCTGCACGAAGCACTGCGCGAGGCCTTGGGCGACCATGTCGCGCAGAAGGGTTCGCTTAATGCACCAGATCGTTTGCGGTTTGATTTTAGCCACAACGACGCGATGACAACGGATCAAATTCGCCAAGTCGAAGCCCGCGTAAACGAGATGATCCGCCAGAACACATCTGTAGATACCCGCATCATGACACCTGACGATGCCCGTGCCATTGGCGCTCAGGCGCTGTTTGGTGAGAAATACGGCGATGAAGTCCGCGTCGTATCCATGGGTCGCGCAGATACGGGCAAGGGCGCAGACGGCCAAACATGGTCGCTGGAACTTTGCGGCGGCACTCATGTGCGCCAAACTGGTGACATTGGTGCATTCGTCACATTGGGCGATTCAGCGTCTTCCGCCGGCGTGCGCCGGATCGAAGCACTCACGGGGCAGGCCGCGCTGGACGCATTGCTGACGCAGGATCAACGCCTCTCCGAAACCGCCACACTGCTTAAAGCGCCAGCAGCTGACGTGCCAACGCGCGTCAAGGCCTTGATGGATGAACGCAAAGCGCTCGCCAATGAGGTGGCGCAGCTGCGTCGCGAAGTTGCGATGGGTGGCGGTGCCAAGGCTGAAACAGCAGAAGCAAAAGAAATCAACGGCGTAGCGTTCAAAGCTCAAGTGATGCAAGGCGTCACAGGGCGTGATTTGCCTGCTATGATCGATGAAATGAAAGCGGCGATGGGCAGCGGTGCTGTTCTGTTGATTGCAGATGCAGATGGCAAAGCGGCCGTGGCTGCGGGTGTTACGGCGGACCTGACCGACAAAGTCAGCGCCGTGGACCTCGTGCGCGCCGCTGTCGCGGAACTTGGTGGCAAAGGCGGCGGCGGTCGTCCTGACATGGCGCAGGGTGGCGGCAAAGACGCGACAAACTCTGACGCCGCAATCGCTGCGGCTGAGCAGGTAATCTCTTCTTAACCCTGTCTCTGTTTCTCAAATATCCTGGGGGTCCGGGGGCTAGCCCCTGGTTCTTCTCTCAAACAAAAAAGGGCCGCGCCTTCAAATGAAGCGCGGCCCTTTTTTATACTTTTCAGTGAGTTATCACTCAGACTTTGCGTGACGCTTGCGCTCATGCGGGTCAAGGTAGCGCTTGCGCAGACGGATAGCGTTTGGTGTCACTTCAACCAATTCGTCATCGTCGATGTACGCAATCGCTTCTTCCAACGACAGGGTTACCGGTGTCGTCAAACGAACCGCTTCATCTGTACCGGATGCGCGAACGTTGGTCAGCTGCTTACCCTTCAATGGGTTCACTTCCAGATCGTTTTCGCGTGTGTGCTCACCGATAATCATGCCTTGATACACTTCGACCTGCGCACCGATAAAGAACTTACCGCGGTCTTCAAGCTTCCATAGCGCGAAGGATACGGACGTACCATTTTCCATGGAAATCAGAACACCAGCGCGACGGCCTGGGATCTTACCTTTGTGCGGTGCCCAGTCGTGGAACACGCGGTTGATAACGCCTGTACCGCGTGTGTCGGTCAGGAATTCGCCGTGGTAACCAATCAGGCCACGGGATGGCACATGGGCGATGATGCGGGTTTTGCCTGCACCAGCTGGCTTCATTTCGACCAGCTCACCTTTGCGCACACCCGTGATCTTTTCGATCACAGCGCCGGAGTATTCGTCATCCACGTCGATTGTGGCTTCCTCAATCGGTTCATGGCGTACGCCGTCGATGTCTTGGAACAACACTTGTGGGCGGGAAATCGACAATTCGAACCCTTCGCGACGCATGTTTTCAATCAAAACACCCATCTGCAATTCGCCGCGACCTGCAACCTCAAACGAGTCACCGTTCGGGGAATCCGTAACTTTGATGGCCACGTTGGATTCAGCTTCTTTCAACAAACGTTCGCGGATCACACGAGACTGAACTTTCTTGCCGTCACGACCTGCCAGAGGCGAGTCGTTGATGCCGAATGTCACAGTGATGGTTGGTGGATCGATTGGCTGCGCCGGAATCGCGTCAACGACAGATGTGTCGGCCAGCGTGTCGGCAACCGTCGCCTTGGTCATGCCTGCGATGGAAACGATGTCGCCAGCTTCTGCCGTGTCGATCGCTGTTTGCTCGAGGCCGCGGAACGCCAAGATTTTGGTGGCGCGGAAGTTTTCGATCAATGTGCCATCACGCGACATTGCTTTGATCGACTGACCAGCGGTCAGCGTGCCGGATTCAACACGGCCCGTTAGCAAGCGGCCCAAGAACGGGTCACCGCCAAGTGTCGTGGCCAGCATTGTGAATGGCTTGCCCGCATCAGCGATCTGCGCAGGGGCAGGGACGTGCTTTGTGATCAATTCGAACATCGCGCTCAGGTCTTTGCGTGGACCGTCCAGCTCCATGTCGGCCCAACCGGAACGGCCAGATGCGTACATGTGTGGGAAATCAAGTTGCTCGTCTGTTGCGTCAAGGCTTGCGAACAGATCGAAGCATTCATCCAGTGCGCGGTCTGGTTCGCCGTCTGGCTTGTCGACCTTGTTGATGACAACAATCGGCTTCAGGCCAAGCTTCAGCGCTTTGGATGTCACGAACTTCGTCTGTGGCATCGGGCCTTCAGCGGCGTCCACCAACAAGACAACACCATCAACCATGGACAGGATGCGTTCCACTTCGCCGCCGAAATCGGCGTGGCCTGGTGTATCAACAATGTTGATGCGGTGGCCTTGCCATTCAACAGATGTTGGTTTGGCGAAAATTGTGATGCCGCGTTCACGTTCCAGATCGTTGGAATCCATAGCGCGTTCTGTCGTCGCTTGGTTTTCGCGGTAGGTGCCTGATTGCTTCAGCAATTCGTCCACAAGTGTGGTTTTGCCGTGGTCAACGTGAGCGATGATGGCGATGTTACGCAGTTCCATTGGATGTCCTTAAGAAAGCATTAGATCGGGCGCAAACGCGGGCCCGTGAATGACGTTGCGCGGGCTTTAACGCGCCTTCGGCAGAAAGGCTAGGGTTATCTAGCGCCGCTTAATGCACGGCGGTTTTTGAGAACAGCTGAATGACGACAATTCCGCCAAGGATCAGCGCCATTCCAAGGATCGCTGGCCAGTCAAGCGTTTGGCGAAATACGATCCAACCGATCAGCGCAATCAGCACGATGCCAGAGCCTGACCAAATCGCATACATAATCCCAACCGGCATAGACTTAAGCGTTAAGGCCAGCAGATAAAATGCAAGACCGTAAGCAACCACAACGATGATCGATGGCCCGAGTTTGGTGAATTGCTGGCTGGCTTGCAGCGCGGTCGTGCCAATTGTCTCAAATATAACGGCGACAAAAAGCGTGATGAAATGCGTCGGCATGTTTCGCGTCCTTTACGTGGCTACGTACCAGTCTTTGCGGTGGTTGAAGGTGATGATCATGTTGACGATGAACGCACCAAGCATCGAGAATAGTACAGCACGCGCATCAATAATGAAGAACGCGGCCGCAAAGATGCAGGCGTCAAACAAAAGCTGAGTGAAACCGGCGCGAAAGCCGGTGCTTTCCTGAATATAAAGCGCAAGGATGCCAACACCGCCAAGCGACGCGCCATGGCGAAAGATTGCCAACAGGCCAGCACCCGTAAGGGCCCCAAACAGGGCGACGCCATAAAACGGGTCGAGCGCTTCGAAACTGATCAAGGTCGGGAACCAAATCGAAAATACCGAAACCATGGCCACGGCAATCACGGTCTTCACAACAAATCGCGGCCCGATGCGTTTGTAGCCCAGCCAGTAGAACGGCAGGTTCACCAAGAAGAACATCAACGCGAATGAATAGCCGGTGGCGTAGGACAACAGCAGCGCAAGCCCGGCAGTTTGCCCTGTGACAAGGCCAAGATGGGTCAGGATGACGAGACCCGTGGCAGCCATGCCTGTGCCCGTGACAAGCCCTTGCGCGTCTTCCAACAGCGTGTGGCGACGGGGGCGGTTTTTGGGCGGGATAAGGGATTCATCTGACATGAAGAAGGGGTATTTGCCGAAAAGGTAGGTGTCCAGCAAATAAGGGCTACCCAGTTGGGCAGCCCTTAATTCTTAATACGTTAGCTTAGTCTTTAAGCTAAAGCAGCGTTCAGGTTCTCGTCGATTTTCTCAAGGAAGCCCTCAGTGGTGAGCCAAGATTGGTCTGGGCCAACGAGAAGTGCGAGATCTTTGGTCATGAAGCCGGATTCAACCGTATCCACGATGACTTTTTCCAAAGTTTCAGCGAACTTGGTCAGTGCTGCGTTGTCATCCAGCTTGGCGCGGTGACGCAGGCCACCCGTCCACGCAAAGATAGACGCGATGGAGTTCGTAGACGTTGCTTCGCCTTTCTGGTGCTGGCGGTAGTGGCGCGTGACGGTGCCGTGCGCGGCTTCGGATTCAACGATCTTGCCATCTGGTGTCATCAACTGGGATGTCATCAAGCCAAGCGAGCCAAAGCCCTGCGCGACTGTGTCAGACTGCACATCGCCATCATAGTTCTTACAGGCCCAGACATAACCTCCAGACCATTTCATCGCCGATGCAACCATATCGTCAATCAGGCGGTGCTGGTACTCAAGACCTGCTTCGTCGAATTTGTCTTTGTATTCAGCGTCAAAGATGCGCTGGAAGGTCAGCATGAACTGGCCGTCATACTGCTTCAAGATCGTGTTCTTAGTGGACAGATAAACTGGGAAGTTGCGCTTCAAGCCGTACTCAAACGACGCGCGAGCGAAGTCCTCGATGGATTTATCAAGGTTGTACATCGCCATGTAGACGCCGGACGTTGGCGCATCGAAGACTTCTTCTTCCATGACTGTGCCGTCCTCGCCAACGAACTTCATGCTGAGCTTACCTGGCCCAGGGAACTTCATATCGGTCGCTTTATATTGGTCACCATAAGCGTGGCGGCCAATAACGATCGGCTGAGTCCAACCCGGCACAAGGCGCGGCACGTTGGAACAGATGATTGGTTCGCGGAAGATCGTACCGCCAAGGATGTTGCGGATTGTGCCGTTGGGTGATTTCCACATCTTCTTGAGGCCAAATTCCTCAACCCGTGCTTCATCGGGGGTGATGGTTGCACATTTGACCGCAACACCGATTTCTTTTGTCTTTTCAGCGGCATCAATCGTGATTTGATCGTCCGTCGCATCGCGGCTTTCCATGCCGAGATCGTAGTAGAGCAAATCAATATCAAGGTAAGGGAGGATCAGTTTGTCTTTGATGAAGGCCCAAATGATGCGGGTCATTTCATCGCCATCCATCTCGACGATTGGATTTGCTACTTTGATCTTATCCATCTGGGGATATCCTTTTGTGCGTATGAGTTGGCGACCAGATAGCGCATCTGGTGTGTCTTGGGAAGCCTGTATGCCGTTGTATACAGTATTGATAGCGTGTCTCGGCGTCAGTTAGCGCAGGTTATTGAACATACCCTTAGCGCCTGCGGCGAGCAGGGGCAAAATTTCAAGAAATTTTGCTGCGTTCGGCGAGGATATTTGGGAAACAGAAGCAAAAGGGGGCTAGGTGTTTGCGGAAAACCACGCGTCTAGGCCGGGGACGAGCGCGTCCCAAAGGGCAGGGGCGCCGCGTTTGACTTTGTGGCCGACGCGGGCGTCGAGCTGGTCGCGCGTGACTTTGTAATCGCGCCATGAGCCGCCACCAGATTCCAGATTGCAAATAAGGGGTTGGGCGCGGTCGAGTGATTTGGCAAAGACAGCATCGACTGTTGAAGCGGCTTCGAATTCTTCCCACGTTGCACGGAACGTGTCGCGTTGCGCTGGGGGGAGCATGCCAAACAGCCGATCCGCGGCGGCTTGTTCTTCAGCCTCGACCGCTGCGGCATCAAAGGTTCCATGGATTGGGTTGTCGCCTGCGTCGATCTCAACAATATCGTGCAAAAGCAGCATCATCAGCACCACATCCAACTGCGCAGGGGCGTGGCTGTGTTCATGGAGGGTCATGGCCCAAAGCATGATGTGCCAGCTGTGCTCGCCCGAGTTTTCGCGCCGTGATCCGTCACAAAGGGTGGTGCCGCGCAGGACTGACTTGAGTTGATCGGCCTCCATGACGAACCGCAGCTGTGAGGCCAAGGGTTCAAGTGGCGCAAGGTGGCGTTTGTTCAGCAAGTTTGACGCGTGTTGGTGGATCTCGGGCCAGTCATCATGCAGATCGCTGAAGCGGCCGGTTTCTAAGATGCCGCGCAGGATGTCGTGTTCGTCTTGGGTCTGCACTGGATTGGAAAGCTCTTGAAACATGGGCGACGCTTTGTCGATCATGTTGGCGTAGCGCGCGTCAGCGGTTTTGCCGTCTTCGAATTCTTCCCACAAAAGACGGTAGTTGATGCCTTGATCTGCAGGGAGCAGACCAAAGATGCGGGCTGCAGCAGCTGCTTCAAGGCGGCGCACTTCGTCCATGTCGTGATCAAGATGAACAGGGTGATCGCCGGCGTCGATTTCAACGATGTCGTGCACCAAGAGCATTTGGATGACACGGGGGATATTTGCGCCGCCTGAGTGATCCGCAAAGACAAGCGCCCAAAGGCAGACATGCCATGAGTGTTCCGCCGTGTTCTCAAACCGTGATCCATCTGAAAGCACATTTGCGCGGGTGACAGATTTGAGCTTGTCGGCTTCAATCAAAAACGCGAGCTGGGCGGGGATGCGGTCTGCGGGAGTTGGAATGGTCATTATATATCCACGATCGCGAGGCTAAGCGTTGCAGTAGTTTCGCCAAGCGAGAAGAATTCAGTCGCACCGCCGGACCCAGTTTCATCTAACCCCATTGCTGACATCCCGATTGAGAGATGGGTGTATGAACCACTCGGCCCAGGAGCAATGATGCCTTCAGGGACTTCAAAGCTACCGTTTTGTCCGCCAGCTGGCTCATATCCGCAGCACAAGAACACCAATTCGCCCATTCCAAAGTCAGCCGTTAGGCGCTTTGACAGTGCGATGACGTCTTCGGGCGGAACTGTCAGCGTGAGTTGGGCCCTTGTTTGTGGGGTGCCTTCAGTTTCGCAGCTAACGAGCGCGAAGTCGTTGAAATCTTCAGGCATAAGCTTGCGAATGTCGTCGCAGCCGTCATCGGCAAGCGCAGGGGATGCCAAGAAAGCCGAAAGGACGACACAGGCTGTGCTTGGCAAGTTGCGCATCGGGTTACTCCGGAGATGGGAAGTCGGATGTCATCCGAGCAAAAGGCGGTAGCGTGTTGGGATCACTCAGCATGTTGGTGAAGAATTCGGGATCAGGAAAACCGTCCCAAGGGTAAAGCCCGTGGACCGCGTTTGCGAAGGCTTCGATAATGGAGGGATCGTGGATCGGGTCTTTTTCGCCAAGCAGGTCCCACGAAAGATGTTCTGGTGCGCGGCGTAGATTTGGAATGGCGTCATAACCAATCACGGGCCAATGATTGTCCGGTAGATCCGCGATGTCGACAAACATAAACGCGTTAACGTCGTTATCGGCAAACGCGACGACCTTGTCGTTTTGATGATGGCGGCGATTGGACAGATACAAGAAGACGCGATCATCCTGAAGCCGAACCACCTGCGCGACGCCGTGGCGACCATCGAGGAGGGGGATGAGAATATGGTCGGCCTCTTGCATCCTAGCCTTCGGTTTTGGCCTGCGCTTCGGCTTTCGCAGCCAATTCCGCAATCTTGTCATCGAGGAACTTACGCGCGCCTTGCTCCGCGAGGCGGATGCGGCATTCGGTCAAGAATGCCTCTTCCAGCGTCTGGGATGCCGCGCCGACGATGTGGCCAAGCTCAATAAACAAGCGGTCTTCGCCCGTGGCCTTTTGGATCTCAAGCACATCTTCGGCCAATTTTGCAGCCAATTTGGTCAGGCTTTCAGACATTAGCGCGTGTTCTCTGTCAGGCGACGTTTAACGTAGGACTGCACCGTATCAATCATCGGATCCATATGCGGGTCCTCAAAGAAGTGGCCAGCACCCGGTGTTTCTTCGTGGGTGATGGTGATGCCCTTTTGCTCGTGCAGTTTATTCACAAGGTTCACGGTATCAGCTGGTGGTGCCACGCGGTCCGCTGCGCCGTTGATGATCAGGCCTGAGCTTGGGCAAGGCGCCAAGAAGGAGAAGTCATACATGTTGGCTGGGGGCGACACAGAGATGAAGCCTGTGATTTCTGGGCGGCGCATCAGCAGTTGCATGCCAATCCATGCGCCAAACGAGAAACCGGCAACCCAGCAGTGCTTAGAGTTGTTGTTCATCGACTGCAGGTAATCCAGTGCAGACGCCGCATCAGACAATTCGCCGATGCCTTGATCATATTCACCCTGAGAGCGACCAACGCCACGGAAGTTGAAGCGCAAAACCGTAAAGCCCATTTGGTAGAAGGCGTAGTGCAGGTTGTAGACCACCTTGTTGTTCATCGTTCCGCCAAATTGCGGGTGCGGATGCAAGACGATCGCGATTGGCGCGTCTCTTTCTTTTTGTGGGTGGTAGCGGCCTTCTAGGCGGCCTTCGGGTCCGGGGAAGATGACTTCGGGCATGTTTGTCCGTTTCTCGTCTGCTGTTTTCTAAGGGCGTTGCGCGAAATAGTTGACGAAAACGCTCAGTCACCTTAGAAAGATTCTAACTTCTAGCGCGGGACCCGTTTGATCCTTTGCAGTTAGCTTGAGTTAATCGCAGCGTGGGTCCGCGTCAACGCCCAAGCACGAAACGAAATGGGGGAATGCCAATGAAATTAAGTACAAAAGGCCGATATGCGATGGTGGCATTGACCGATATCGCTTTGCAGCCTGAAGGAACATTGGTGAGCCTTGGGGAGTTGTCCAAGCGTCAAGATGTGTCTTTGCCGTATTTGGAACAGCTTTTTGTGAAGTTACGTCGCGCCGGTTTGGTGGACAGTGTGCGTGGGCCAGGGGGCGGATATAAGCTGGCGCGCGGGGCGTCAGAAATTCGTGTGGTCGAGATTTTGGCGGCAGTGGATGAGACCGTGAGTGCCATGCATCAAGGTGCAGGCGCGTCGGGTGGATCGTCAGGAAGCCGCGCACAGTCTATGACCAACAGGTTATGGGAGGGGCTTAGCGCACATGTTTACGTATTCTTGCACCAGACACGACTGAGCGATGTTGTGCAAAACGAGCTGGCACCGTGTCCGGCTGTTCCGTCGTTGTTTGAGGTTGTTGACGAATGAGCGAACTTCGCGCCTTGATCACACTGCAGGCACTGGACGCAGTGATTGGGCCTGATGGGCAAGGCGGTCTAGAGGAGCTGTCTACTTGGGCAACGCCAGGCGAGAGGATGGAACACAGACGAGGACGCATTGAAGCCGTAGCGCTGTCGGGCATGGCGTTGGGTGAAATTCATCTTTTCCTCGCACGGGCCGCGCAGGATGCCACTCAAAGCTGGAATCGGGAACAATCGGTTTTCGGGCGGATACATAATTTGATGACAACCCGTTTTCCCGGATACGCGCAGGTGCCGGGGCGAATTCTGATCCAAGTGATGGAGGCAATTGGTAGCGATGTGGGTGAACTTGCAGCACCGGCGTCCTTGTATCTATTGCGTGCAGACGTGGTCGTGGATTTGCGCGATCAGGTTGCTGCCTTGCGAAAGGACGCAGCATGAGCCGGATCTATTTGGATCATAATGCGACAGCGCCTTTGAGGACTGAAGCGCGGGCGGCGATGATTGAGGCGATGGATGTCGTTGGAAATCCGAGTTCCGTGCATGGTGAGGGACGCGCTGCGAAAGCTTTGGTTGAGCGTGCACGAGCGCAGGTCGCGGAAGCTGTAGGCTGCAATCCGGCTGAGGTTGTGTTTACCAGCGGGGCGACTGAGGCTGCGAGTGTATTAGGGAACCCAAAAACGGGTGTTGATGTGCTGGTCGATCAATCGGCCCATGATGCGCTTTGGGCGCAAAGTTCCATGTATCTCTGGGAGTTGAAGCCAAACGGACCGGGCCATACGTTGGCGATGGGTTTGGCGAATTCCGAGACGGGTGTGATTACGCGGCCACCTGAAAAGGTAGAGGGGCAATGGCCTGTGGGACGTGCCGCTGCCGATTGGTTGTTGCTCGACATTACCCAGGCCGTCGGGCGCATACCGTTTGCGTTTTCATGGGCTGGGGCGGACATGGCGATTTTGACGGGCCACAAGTTTGGTGGGCCCAAAGGTGTCGGGGCGCTTATCATTCGCGACAACCTTGATACCGATCCTTTGTCCGTTGGGGGTGGCCAAGAAATGGGGCGTCGGTCGGGTACCGAAAACGTCATTGGCATTGCGGGGATGGGGGCCGCTATCGAGGCCGCGATGCGCGATCTTGAAAGCGGTGTTTGGGACCACGTCGAGAAACTTAGAAATATTCTAGAAACTGGGGTTGAGGCTGCGTCAAAGGAGACTATTTTGGTCGGGAAAGACGAAGCGCGGATTCCCAATACGTCGTGCTTGCTGACACCTGGCTGGAAGGGTGAAACGCAAGTTATGGCGATGGATTTGGCGGGCTTTGCCGTTTCCGCAGGGTCTGCCTGTAGCAGCGGTAAGGTAAAAGCCAGCCGTGTGCTGATGGCGATGGGATACAACGAGGCCGATGCGGCATGCGCGATACGCGTGTCACTGGGGCCGGAGAATACCGAAGAGGACGTCACGCGCTTTGTGGATGTCTGGACTGATAAATTAAACAAGCACCGTGCGCGGTCGGCTTGAAGTAGGGATGAAGCAAATGGACACGATAGACCAAGTAGACGTTAAAGACGGGGTTGATCAGGATACCGTTGATGCGGTTCAGGCGCTGTCCGGCACGTATAAATACGGCTGGGACACGGATATCGAGATGGAGTATGCTCCGCTTGGTCTGTCTGAGGACATCGTGCGTTTGATTTCTGCCAAGAACGATGAACCCGAATGGATGCTGGAATGGCGTCTGGCCGCGTATCAGCGCTGGCTGCAAATGGAAGAGCCCGAGTGGGCGATGGTTGATTACCCGAAGATCGATTTTCAGGATCAGTACTACTATGCCCGTCCAAAGAGCATGGAAGTGAAGCCTAAGTCCTTGGACGAGGTCGACCCGAAGTTGTTGGCGACGTACGAGAAGCTAGGTATTCCGTTGAAGGAACAGATGATTCTTGCAGGCGTCGAGGGTGCTGAGGAGCTGACAGATGCTCCGCGCAAGGTTGCTGTGGATGCGGTGTTTGACTCTGTGTCTGTGGGCACGACCTTTAAGGATGAGCTGGCCAAAGCGGGCGTAATCTTTTGTTCCATCTCTGAGGCGATCAAAGATCACCCTGAGCTGGTGAAGCAATACCTTGGGTCCGTTGTTCCCGTGCAAGATAACTTCTATGCGACGCTGAACAGCGCTGTGTTTTCCGATGGCTCATTCGTTTACATTCCCAAGGGCACAAAATGCCCGATGGAGCTGTCCACGTACTTCCGCATCAATGCTGAAAACACTGGTCAGTTCGAGCGTACGCTGATCATCTGTGATGAGGGCGCATATGTGTCCTACCTTGAAGGCTGTACAGCGCCTAAGCGCGATGTGGCACAGCTGCACGCGGCAGTGGTTGAGATCGTGATCATGGACGACGCTGAGGTGAAGTACTCCACCGTTCAGAACTGGTTCCCTGGCGATGAGAACGGCAAGGGCGGCATCTATAACTTCGTGACGAAGCGGGCTGATTGCCGTGGTGATCGCTCTAAGGTGATGTGGACCCAAGTTGAAACAGGTTCTGCTGTCACATGGAAGTACCCATCCTGCATCCTGCGTGGGGACGACAGCCAAGGCGAGTTCTATTCCATCGCGATTGCCAACAACATGCAACAGGCCGACACCGGCACAAAGATGGTCCACCTCGGCAAGCGCACCAAGTCGCGCATCGTGTCCAAGGGCATTTCAGCGGGTAAAGCGCAGAACACTTATCGTGGGCTGGTATCCATGCACCCGAAAGCCAAAGATAGCCGCAACTACACCCAGTGTGACAGCTTGCTGATCGGCGACAAATGCGGGGCGCACACTGTGCCGTATATCGAGGTGAAGAATAACTCATCCCGTGTTGAGCACGAAGCAACCACATCCAAGATCGATGATGATCAAATGTTCTACTGCCAATCCCGCGGTATGGACGAAGAAGAAGCAGTTGCGCTGATCGTGAACGGTTTCGCCAAGGAAGTGCTGCAAGCGCTGCCTATGGAATTTGCCATGGAAGCACAGGCGCTGGTGGCGATCTCTCTTGAAGGGTCAGTCGGGTGAGCGCGAAGAAGCCTGTGGTGGCAAAGAAAGCTACCGTTAAGAAGGCGACCACCAAGAAAGCTACGACCAAGAGAGTTGCTGTTAAAAAAGCGGCAACGCCAAAGAAAACTGCGAAGGCCAAAGCACCCGTAGCGGCCCCATGGTCCATTGCGGATGCGTTAGCCGATGAGCGCCTTCAACCATCTGTGCGCCGTGCGCTGGGCAACCAGAACCGTTTTCGCACGCCGCGCCGCGTGCGCACGATCATGTCACACCGCTATGACGTTCCGGTGATTTTTTGCGTAAACAACCCAGATGACCGTATCCACATGCGCCAGACCAAGGGTTTCTTCTACGAGGAAGACGAATTGGCGATGATGGCCGAACATATGCCAAAGGGGGGTACGTTCTGTGATATCGGGGCCAACGTCGGCAACCATTCGCTTTACATGCTGCTGAAAGGCGGCGCTGGGCGTGTGGTGCCGGTTGAGCCGAACCCTGATGCTATATCATTGCTTCTGTCGAACATGATCCTGAACCGCGTGGCTGACCGTGTGGCCCTTGAAACACTGGGCTATGGCTTAGACGAAGGCGCCGCTGATGACCTCGCAATTCACGCGCCACGTGAAAACCTTGGTTGGGCGCGTCTCAAAAAGGCAGGCGAGGGTGATGAAGCGATTTCCGTGCGTGCTGGAGATGAACTATTTGATGGCATGCAAATCGACGTGCTGAAGATGGACGTTGAGGGCATGGAGATCGGCGCGTTGAAGGGGCTTAAAGCCACACTCGCACGGTGCAAGCCGACGATGTTCATCGAGGTCGACAAAGAAAATCTGGACGCATTTCACGCATTGATTGAAGAGTTCGACTATGAGGTGGCCCATGCATTCGAAGCAACCCGCGTAAATCAGAACTTCCTTCTGAAGCCAAAAGCAAACTGAGGAGGTTCGATTTATGTCGCAGTTTGCACACAAACGCCCTTGTGATGCCCGTACTATGCCCAATTTCGGCCGCACCTTCAGATTAACCCTTTGTATAGAATTCAAGGGGAGCGATCTAAATGGCAGTCAGTTCGACAACATTTGCGCAGCGTATGGACAAGATCAATTCAGGCAAGACCACATCGTGGACTGTGCCTGGACAAGGCTTGGCGACCTCCAGCGACGAACGCAGCTTCCTACGCAAATCCTCCGTAAAGACAGTGAAAAAATCTACGCAGAAGAAACGCAATCCACTGATGTACGTCGCGGCCTTAGCTGTGGGCGCGGTCAGCGTAATCGCAGCGCGTTGGATCGACTTCACCTATCTGGACACCGCGATGGCATTTGCCGCCGAGAAGGGCGTGGACGCTGCAGCGGTGATTGGCAACGTGCCAACAGCGCTGTCGTTGGCCGTGATCATCAGCATAATCGCGATGTTTGTGCTGGGCCTGCGCTCCAAACAAACAGTGCCGTTGCAGATGGCTGGCTTCATCGGGGCGGTCCTGTTCGAGGGCGAACTGGTTGCGCTGGCACCGGAAGTCTACGCACGTTTTTACCCGCAGAGCTGGATTGCCGACATGGTCGCAACCGCAAGCCTGCTGACCTAACACCGAAATTTACACTTAATCAGATGAAGAGGACCGCGGTTTCGCGAGTCCTCTCGAATGCTATGGGAACATGATAAAATGCTAGAAATCAAAAACTTGCACGTCAAACTTGAAGAAGAAGACAAGCAGATTCTTAAGGGTGTGAACCTGACTGTCGAACCGGGCAAGGTCCATGCGATCATGGGGCCGAATGGCTCAGGTAAGTCGACATTGTCCTACGTGTTGTCCGGCAAGGGTGGCTATGAAGTGACCAAAGGATCCGCCACGTTGGAAGGCGAAGAATTGCTGGATATGGAGGCCGAAGAACGCGCCGCTGCTGGCTTGTTCCTTGCGTTCCAATATCCTGTGGAAATCCCGGGCGTCGGCAACATGACGTTCCTGCGCACAGCTGTGAACGCACAGCGCAAGGCACGCGGCGAAGAAGAAATGTCCGCGGGCGAGTTCTTGAAAGTGATCCGCGCGAAAGCCAAGACGCTTAAGATCGATGCAGAAATGCTGAAACGCCCTGTGAACGTTGGCTTCTCTGGTGGTGAGAAAAAGCGCAACGAGATTTTGCAGATGGCCATGCTTGAGCCAAAGATGTGCATCTTGGACGAAACGGATTCTGGTCTGGACGTTGATGCGATGAAATTGGTGTCCGAAGGCGTGAACGCCCTACGCGACGAGGGCCGTGGTTTCTTGGTTATCACGCACTACCAGCGTCTTCTGGACCATATCAAACCAGACGTTGTGCACATCATGGCCGATGGTCGTATCGTAAAAACAGGCGGACCTGAGCTCGCGCTCGAAGTCGAAAACAATGGTTACGCCGATATCCTCGCAGAGGTGGCCTAATGGCCCAGTCGAAGAAAATGCTGCAAGTAAAGCAGGACGCAACGGACGCGTTTCTTGCGGATCGGGCGCTGCCGACCGGCGCTGCCTGGGCCAATGATGCGCGGGCAGATGCACTTGCGCGCCTGCGTGACATGGGCCTTCCGCATGGTCGTGATGAGTATTGGAAATTCACCAAGCCAGACAGTTTGGTGCAGCGCGATGCCCCGAAAGCCGCCGTGTTCCAAAGCGATGAGGGGCCACTCTGGGCTGATGTAGAAAACCTGACGATCGTCTTCGTTGATGGTGTTTTTGATGCTGGCGCATCCGATGATTTCGCACTTGAAGGTCTTAGCATCGAACGTCTGGCGGATGTCGCTGACAAAGACATTCACTGGGCTAAGGATTTGTATGGCGTTCTTGAAACACGCGGCCAAGAGGTCGTTCAACGCCCGCTAGCTGCGTTGAATACGGCCTTTGCAACGGACGGTGTTGTGATCCACGTGACGGGCAAAGTGAGCAAACCTGTTCGTCTGGTTTATCTCCATAAATCAGAGACTTCTGATGCGACGCTACACCACTGCATCAAGCTTGAAGAAGGGGCCGAAATGACCCTTCTGGAAACTGGACCAGCGGCCGCGCGGTTTAACAACGTGATGGAAGTCGATGTCGCTGACCACGCCAAGTTCAACCACGTTCGTGTTCAAGGTCGTGATCATGAACGCCGTGCTGTAACGGGTATCTTCACACGCCTTGGCACTGAATCCGCGTTCAAATCTTTCACCCTTACGATGAACGGCGTGATGACGCGCAACGAATGTGTGATTGAGCTGACAGGCGACGATGCAATTGCACATGTTGCTGGTGCTTGTGTTGGGGATGGCAGTGACTTCCACCATGACGACACAGTTTTCATCACCCATGACGCCGTGAACTGTGAAAGCCGCCAGGTTTTCAAAAAGGTGCTGCGCAACGGTGCGACGGGCGTTTTCCAAGGCAAAATCCTTGTGAAAAAGGACGCACAAAAGACGGATGGCTATCAGATCAGCCAGTCTTTGTTGCTGGATGATGACAGCCAGTTCCTCGCCAAACCGGAGCTTGAGATTTACGCCGATGACGTCATTTGTTCGCACGGGTCCACGACCGGCGCGATTGATGAGGACGCGATGTTCTACTTGCGGTCCCGCGGGGTTCCTGAAGCAGAAGCGACGGATCTTCTTGTGCTCGCGTTCCTTGCGGAAGCACTGGAAGAAATCGAAGACGAAACGCTGGCCGAGGGTATTCTTGAACGCCTTGAAGGCTGGTTGGCGCGTCGCGCGAGCTGATGCCAGTTAGCCGCGATATCGTGCTTATGTACCGCGCCCCGCGCCAAGTGGTGCGGGGGCTGTATGACATGGGCCAACGAGAAGACCGCGCAATTGCGTGGTTGATGATCGGCTGTTTCATTGTGTTCGTGTCCTATTTGCCTGCACTGCAACGCAGTGCCGTGTTTGAGGGCGGGAATTTTCAGCGCGATATGGTCTATGCGTTTGTCTCGTGGCTTTTGGTTTGGCCACTTGGCTTTTACGCGCTGTCGTTCGCGGCATTTGGCCTGATCTACGCATTCCGCAAAAGCGCGACAGCATATGGCGCACGGCTTTCGGTGTTTTGGGGCTGGCTTGCGGCCACGCCGCTGGCCTTGTTTTACGGACTTCTGGTTGGGTTCAACGGGGCGGATCATCCGGGCACGGTCATGATCGGCGCGCTTTGGCTTGCTGTGCTTGCGTGGTTTTGGGTTTGCGGGTTGATTGAAACGAGTGGGACGGACTGATGGACCTTTCTTTTGCCAACCTTTTGGAGTGGACCAAACTAACCGTGCGCAATCCGCGTTTGGCGTTTGAGCTGGTAAAATCTGCCAAACTGCCGTTGGAAGTTTCAATCCTGATGATTGTGCTGGCTGGCGTCGTGTCTGCGGTGGCGGCGGGTGCGCATTACATCATGATCGGATCGCCAGATATCATCCTGCCGATTTCGGAAACGCAGGGGCTTCAGATGGAACGCGCTGGCCCGATTGCGCAGGGGCTTATCGCGGTGCTTTCAGGGATCGGCGGTAGCTTTGCATTGTTCTGGGTCGGTCAACGTATGGGCGGGCAGGGCGATTTGGCGGATATCTTTGGCGTGACGGCCGTATTGCAGATGGTCGTAACGGCGTTGTTCGTTGTCGTTTACCTGACGGATATTATCTTGCCGATCTTTGCATTCGGGCTGTTGCTGGTTGCGTTCTATGTGGCGTTGCGCGGTCTTGGACATGCCGTGAATGTCGGTCATGATTTCAACAGCCTTGGTCGCTCTGCTTGGGTCGCGGTGATTGCGACGGTTGTTCTATTTATGGCGCTTGTTTTCGGGGCAAGCATCCTTGGTTTGACGCCACAAGGCACGATCGTGCCATTGCCGATTGGAAATGAGCTATGAGTTTTGATGTCACCGCGGTCCGTGCGGATTTCCCCATTTTGTCACGTGAAGTGAACGGCAAACCACTGGTTTATCTCGACAGCGGTGCGTCTGCGCAAAAGCCGCAGATTGTCATTGATGCAATCAACACCGCCTATGCGTCCGAGTATGCGAACGTGCATCGTGGGCTGCATTATCTGTCCAACCTGGCGACGGAAAAATACGAAGGCGTGCGTGGGACCATCGCGAAGTTTCTTGGTGCGTCTAACGAGAATACGATCGTCCTGAATTCCGGCACGACTGAGGGCATCAACACGGTGGCCTACGGTTGGGCGATGGAAAACATGCAGGCTGGGGATGAAATCATCCTGTCCGTCATGGAACACCACGCCAACATCGTGCCGTGGCATTTCCTACGCGAACGCATGGGGGTGAAACTGGTTTGGATCGATGTGGACGCCAATGGCGATCTTGACCCGCAAAAGGTGCTGGATGCGGTGACGCCGCGCACCAAGCTTATTGCGGTGACGCACCTGTCCAACGTGCTTGGCACCGTTGTTGACGTGAAAACCATCTGCCACGCGGCCCGCGAGAAAGGCATCGCGACGCTTATCGATGGATCGCAGGCAGCAGTACATATGCCCGTGAACGTCGAAGATCTGGGCTGTGATTTTTACCCGATCACAGGTCACAAGCTTTATGGCCCGTCGGGGTCCGGTGCGATCTACATTCGCGCGGAACGAATGGCCGAAATGCGCCCGTTCCTTGGGGGTGGAGATATGATCCGCGAAGTCCACAAGGATCACATCATCTACAACGACGCGCCGATGAAGTTTGAGGCCGGAACGCCGGGTATCGTGCAAACCATCGGGTTTGGTGTGGCACTCGAGTATATGATGGGTCTAGGGATGGAGAACATCGCCGTGCATGAACGTGACATCCGCGACTACGCACGGTCCAAGCTCGACGGGCTGAACTGGCTGAACGTACAAGGCACCAGCGCAGGTAAGGCGGCGATCTTCAGCTTCACGCTTGAAGGCGCGGCCCATGCCCATGATATTTCCACGGTTCTCGACAAAAAGGGCGTGGCGGTGCGTGCAGGGCAACATTGCACGGGGCCATTGATGGAACACTTGGGCGTCTCAGCAACCTGCCGTGCGTCATTCGCGATGTACAACACGACGGATGATGTCGACGCCTTGGTTGATGCTCTTGAGTTGTGCCACAAGTTGTTTGCGTAAGGCCCAGACCACGGCTATAGCGACACAGAAGGTCCCTTAGCTCAGCTGGATAGAGCGCTGCCCTCCGAAGGCAGAGGCCAGAGGTTCGAATCCTCTAGGGACCGCCAAAAAACCACTGTGAAACGACACTAGGTTTTTCCATGACCGCGCCGCAGTTAAATTGCGCATGACTTTCTTTTAAACTGTTCTTGAGCGAAGCCCTTCTGGACTTAGACGCTAGAAACGACGCCAATTTGAAGTAGATGACGCACCTGAACGGGTGCGTCGTGTTCACCTGTGTATGAAACCTCATAACGATCATCTTAATCTGCACCGGATCAAATCGATGAGATTGCATCTGTTTTAACGATGGAACTAGGCAAGCCACTTTGGGAAACCCGTATCGAAATAGAAGGTGAGGCGCGGTGTTTTGAGAACTGCGACAACTAAGCCGAGACCCTTGAGGGGGGCGATCCCGCTCGGGAAGGGCTCTTTCGATTTCACGACTTATGAGCCTTTCAGTGTTTCCGCGCAGTTTATCCCGTAGAACTACGTGCAAACGAAGAACGTCGCAATTAAATTGACGGGGTGAAAATGCGCGCATTTTTGAAGATCCCGTTCTAAAGGGGTAGAGCTTCGCAGACGCTCCCGCTCTGTTTAGGTTACGACATCGGGCGCATCGCGTCCTGTGGTCGCCGTCAGGTCAGAAAGCGCCAACGCGGCCTCGCGCACGTCTTTCAATACCGTTTGCGGGTCTTCGTGCAAACGATTTGGATCAGTCTCAAACTGTTCAAGATAAAGCCTGATCGTTGCTCCTTGCGTGCCTGTTCCCGACAAGCGGAACACAGCGCGCGCGCCGCCTTCAAAGGAGATGCGGATACCTTGGCCCGCTGATTGCGATCCGTCCACAGGGTCGAGGTAAGCGAACTCATCCGCTGTTTCGATCGCCAATGCTCCGACGTTGGTTCCAGCAAGCGAAGAAAGCTTGCCGCGCAGGCCTTCGATCATGTCCTTCGCTTTCGCGCTGTCGACCTCCTCGTAATCCAAACGCGAATAGTAGCAGCGGCCATGAGTCGCCCACAAATCGGTCATCAAATCTGAAACGGACATCTTTTTTTCGGCCAGAACGTTAAGCCACAAAAGAACAGCCCAAAGCCCGTCTTTTTCGCGTACGTGGTCCGACCCAGTCCCAGCGCTTTCTTCACCGCAAAGAGTGACTTTTCCGGCGTCCAACAGGTTGCCAAAGAATTTCCAGCCTGTGGGCGTTTCAAAACAGCTTATTCCGAGGCTCTCGGCAACGCGATCAACCGCACGCGATGTTGGCATCGACCGTGCGACGCCTGCCAAACCACCGCTGTAAGCAGGGGCGAGATGCGCATGCGCCGTCAAAAGCGCCAGACTGTCAGAAGGCGTGACATAGGCGCTGCGACCAACAATCATGTTGCGGTCGCCATCCCCGTCAGAGGCGGCACCGAAGTCAGGTGCGTCCGTGCCATACATCCTGTCCATCAGGGTTTTTGCCCAGATCGGATTGGGGTCAGGGTGGCCTTTGCCAAAGTCGGGGCTGGGTGTGCCGTTCATGACGGTCCCCTTGGGTGCCCCTAACATGTCTTCAAGGATCGTGTGTGCGTAGGGGCCAGTCACTGCGTGCATCGCGTCAAAGCACATCGTGAAGCCACCAGCAAACAGCGCGCGGATTTTGTCGAAATCCACAATGGTCTGCATCAATGCAGCATAGTCTGCCACTGGATCTACAATCTCGACCGACATCCCATCAAGCGATTGCGTGCCGCGTTGCCCAAGATCAACATCATCGCCGGCCGCAATAAGGTATTGTTCGATCGACTTCGTGCACGCATAGATCTTGTCCGTTACGGATTCGGACGCGGGCCCACCGTTGGGGCCGTTGTATTTCAAGCCAAAGTCAGCGTCCGGACCGCCCGGATTGTGGCTGGCAGATAGGATTAGCCCACCGTCCGCTTTGCGCAAACGGATAAGATGCGATGCGGCAGGGGTCGACAGAATCCCACCTTGACCGACAATACATTTAGCCGCGCCATTTGCAGAAGCCATGCGCAAGATGATCTGGATCGCGCTATCATTGAAGAACCGGCCGTCGCCGCCAATAACCAACGTCTTGCCGTCAACCCCACCAATCCCATCAAAGGTCGACTGTACGTAGTTTTCAAGAAAATGCGGGAGTCTGAATTCCGCTGTCCTTTTTCGAAGGCCACTCGTTCCCGGTTTCTGTCCCTCAATCGGTGACGTTTGCACATTCTGCACTGGCATGTTTGTTCCTTCTTATTGTCGTCTTTGCGGTCTAGCTGCTTTCTGTTTCATTTAAGAGGACCACGACGCAATTTCACGCCACTGCCATGCCCAGTGTGACTTGATAGCGTCGGCTTTGCGTAGCGCGGTGACCGCGGCACATAAAGGCCGCCATTTTTACGCTTGCGACGTCAACGATAGGACCGACGCTTTGAGCGTCGCGATTTGGGCCTCGAGCTGTCCGTGGTCTTGCGAGGTTTTTGCAATGGTATGTTTGTTGGTCTCGACAAAATCAGCCAGTTGCTCGGGCGTTAGCCCACGGGTGTTCAGAGCCTTGGCGTAAGGCGTGAACAATTCACTTAGAGCTGCACATTTTAGGATCTTGAGGCGGGCCATAGCCTCCTGACCTTCGGGGCTGTTGGCGGCCTCAATCAAGTCAGAGGCATCAGGGCTGCTGCGTAACAAGTCAAACGTGGGAACAATGCAAATGTTGGCGAAATTATCCATTGCTTGGTCCATGGAGGTCGCCTGCGCCCACGCTGTTTTTAATTCTTCAAGAATACGTTCACCGTAAAGAATGACGCCTGCGGCATAGACTTCGTCTTTGTTGGCAAATCGTGCATAAAGGGATTGTCGTGACAAACCAGCCGCTTTGGCCACGTCACTCATGGTCGAGCGCCTGAACCCGTAGCGCATGAACACCTCTAAGGCGGCATCAAGGATTGCAATTTCTTCCGTCTTCATTTCGACACCTTGACAAATTTTGACGAAGTGTCAAGTTGAGCTCAAACAACAGGAGACCCGCAATGCGACTAACTGTAGATGGAACCACCCACGAGGTCGATGTTGAAGACGACATGCCGCTGTTGTGGGTGTTGCGCGATGAAATTGGCATCAAGGGTGTGAAATACGGCTGCGGGATTGCGCAGTGCGGGGCTTGTACTGTGCATCTGGACGGTGTCGCAGTGCGGTCTTGCCAGACGTGGGCCGTGGACGCGGTTGGCGCTGAAGTCACGACGATCAATGGGCTCGGAACGCCTGCGGCGATGCACGCTGTTCAAGAGGCATGGACTGAACATCAGGTTGCACAGTGCGGGTACTGTCAGTCGGGGCAAATTATGCAGGCGGCGTCAATGCTAGCAGCAATTCCTGACCCCACGGATGAAGACATCGATGCCGAAATGTCCGGCAATCTTTGCCGATGTGGAACATATCCGCAAATTCGCGCCGCCATCGTCACGGCTGCAGCCAAATTGCGGGAGGCTTAATCATGGGTCGTTTGAAAACCATTGCACGGCGTACTTTTTTGTTTGGTTCAGCGGCGATTGTCGGCGGCGTTGCCTTTGGCACATATCTGTACAAGAAACCCGTTGCGAACCCATTGCTCGATGACTTGGGCGAGAATGAAGCGTCCATGACTGAATATGTCCGCATCACTGCGGATGGCGTCACACTGATCACGCCGCGTGCGGACAAAGGGCAGGGTGTTTACCATGTTCAAGCCGCCCTGATCGCCGAGGAAATGGACATCGACCTTGATCAGGTCACCGTTGAACCGGGACCACCTTCGCCAGCCTATTACAACACTGCCCTTAGCGCCGAAGCACCGGGCTTTATGCCGACAGACGAAGGCTTTGCTGCTAATTCTGTGCGCACAGTGATGGACGCGGCGATGAAAATCATGGGGGTTCAGATCACCGGCGGCTCATCCACCGTTGCGGATTCCTGGGAAAAGCTGCGGGTTGCAGGCGCGGTTGCACGCGAGACAATAAAGGCGGCGGCAGCCCTTGAAACTGGCGTGGATGTCGGTGAAATGCGGACAGCGCGTGGAGCGGTGATCCTACCTGATGGATCTGAGCTGACCTATATCGAATTGGCGGCAACAGCGGCGACATTGGACCCAGTGGATGCGGTCGCCCTGAAAGACCCGTCCGAGTGGCGCTATATCGGCAAGGATATGCAGCGCCTTGATATCGTTCCTAAATCAACCGGAACGCAAACCTACGGCATCGATATGGAACTGGACGGAATGGTTCATGCCACCGTCATTACCAACCCGCGCAAAGACGCCGCGATGCTGGGATTTGATTCATCCGAAGCCGAAACCATGCGCGGTGTTCTAAAGGTCGTTGAGCTGCCGAACGGCGTTGGCGTGATCGCTGACAACACGTGGCGAGCATTCCAAGCGGCACAGGCTATTTCGTTTGACTGGGACGCGGCGACATATCCAGCTGAGCAAGAAGACCATTGGGCCGCACTTGCTGATAGTTTCAAAGATGATCAGCGCGACAGCCGGTACCGTGATGACGGCGACGTTGACGACGCATTGGACAGCGCTGACGTGATCGATGTTGAATACCGCGCGCCTTATGTCGCCCACGCTCCGCTTGAGCCGATCAATGCGACGGCTTTGATCACGGATACACGTGCAGATATCTGGACAGGCACACAGACCCCGCGATTTGCGCAAAGCGCTGTGGCTGAACTGACGGGCTTGGATGATGCGGACGTGCATATCCATGTCTTGATGATGGGCGGCTCGTTTGGGCATCGCCTTGAGATCGAAGTTGTGAAACAGGCCGCGCTGCTTGGCATAGCGATGAAAGACACGCCCGTTAAGCTGACCTATTCGCGCGAAGAAGACATGGCCCATGACTACACGCGCCAGATCGCGATGGCGCGGATGCGTGGCTCGGTGAAAGACGGGCAGGTGGATACGCTTGATCTTGGCATTGCGATGCCGTCCGTAACAAGTAGCCAAATGGGGCGGCTTGGTTTGTCGGTCCCCGGGCCCGACCCAATGATCGTTGCAGGTGCGTGGGATCAGCCGTTCGGCATCCCGAACTATCGTGTCACAGGCTATCGAAGTGAACCGCTTGCACCGATTTCAAGTTGGCGTAGCGTCGGGGCATCAACCAACGGTTTCTTCCATGACAGCGCCTTGGATGAACTTATCCACGCCGCGGGGGCTGACCCAATGGAAGAACGCATTCGCCTTGCGTGGGACGACAATTCCCGCGCGGTGCTCGAGGCCGTGGCCGAAATGTCTGGTTGGGATGGCCCTGATATGGGCCCTAGTCGCGGGCGCGGTGTTGCGTTTTGCATGTCGTTCGGCGTGCCCTGTGCTGAGGTCGTTGAGGTGACGAACACAGATCGCGGCATCCAGATCGACAAAGCCTACGCTGTTGCGAACGTTGGGCGCATTATAGATCCGATCAACCTTCAAAGTCAGATGAGTGGAGCGATGCTCTGGGGACTTGGGCACGCGATGTTTGCCGAAATCACCCATAGCGATGGGATGACGGACCAGATCAATTATGACGGCTTCCAAGCGATGCGACAGTACCAAGCGCCTGAAATCCAGGTGCGCGGGCTAGAGTTGGGTGACCATGTGCGCGGCATTGGGGAGCCACCGGTGCCACCCGCAGCGCCCGCGTTGGCAAACGCGATTTTCGCCGCAACTGGGCAGCGTATTCGTGAGATGCCGTTCAGTAGGCATATCGATTTTGTCTAACTAGATCAGAGCTTTGGCTTCGCGTGGGGTAATGACCTGACGTGCCGCTGTTGGGCGCAGATGTGGGCAACGCCATTCAGGGAACAACGCGAGGATTTCGTCGCGTGCGGCTTGATCCAGCGCGTTAAGCGCTTCGGCCCCGGGGAAGAAGCTTTCTGATGGGATGCCTTCGGCCATGACAATCTCATGAGTGTCGAATGCGATGTGGACATAGGTGACGGTGCCACCTTCAACGCGGCGGATTGATCCGTCATTGATAAGGGCTTTGGCGGGGGCCAGAACCTCATCCGCGCCGCAGTGCATTTCAACGCGCCAGCCATCCAACATCATGCGGTGTTGTGGTGACACAAGAAGGTCACGTGCGTTGCCCATCGCGCCTTGGCGGATCAGGATCGGCGCAAGGTCGCCCTTGGCTGGAACCGTCGCTTGACCAATCCACGCGATCGGCTGCAACCCATTGTCTAAGGTCCAAACGCGATCGCCAACTTGCAACGTTTCAATCGCGACTTTGCCACGTTCAGAGATGACCATCGTCCCAGAGGTAAAGCAGGTGATGCTTTCGATGGAATGAAACGCAACACTTTCACCGGTGTCGTTGCCGTCAGCGTCCAGATAGAAAACCGTGCCATTTGACGGATTGCCATCGTATTCAACACGGGTGTTTCCAGACAGCTTCAGGGTATCAAACCCTTTGCCGCCGTGAATTGTGCCAACGTCGGCACCGGCCTCAAGGTGGATGACGTCATCGCCATAAACCAAGCTAACATTATCGACAGACGTGCGTGCGCCCAGCGTGACAACATCATCGCCGCCACCTGTGCAAAGCGTGCCATCAATGCTTGCGCGGTCTGACAATGTTACCGAGTCGTTGTCGTCTCCGGTGCGGACATCCCCAACAACTTGGGCCATGTCTGACAAAACAACGGTGTCTTCACCCTCATTCGTGTTGATACCGTCCAGTACCTTTGCGGTACCTTCCAGCGTGACAACGTCATTACCGGTACCAGTGCTAACGCTTCCTAGGACGGTGCCGCTCGACATAAAAAACGTATCATCGCCATCGCCAAGGCTCACATCGCCGGTGATCATCGTGCCGCCTGAAAGCGTCACGACATCGTCGCCCCCTTGGGTGTAAATCGACCCGTTCACCGTCTTGGCAGCGAGGGTGATGATATCGGCGTTCCACGTGGTCTCAATCGGGTCTGCGTCGGTTAGGATGCGGTCTTCTGCAATGAAAACATCGTCTTGTACCATGTCCACATCGGTGGTGCGTTCGATGATGGTCGCAAAAGTGCTGGCCTCAACTTCGGCGATAATCGTGTCACCCAAGGCAGGGTCTAGGTCACCAAACGTTTCATCCGCTGCGCGGGTACGCGTGAATTGGTCCGCAATGATATGGGTGAATAGGGGCCCCATTTGGGTGCCACCAGTCGCATCCTCGGCCAAACCACCAACCCAAAGATCCACTTGGAAAATATCGGTGTAAACAGTGGCAAGTCGGGCTTGTACGTCCTCATCGCTGGTGATGATGGAGAAATCTAGGGGGTCCAGCGTGTCAGGAGCAATGTCCCCAATCAGCTGTGCACGCACATTGATGTAGCTGTCCAACCCGTGATCCAAGCCACGCGCCAAGTTGATCGCGGCGAGGGAAAATCCAGACACCCCATCCGGCGTTTCCAGAAAGAAGTTCAGGTCATCGACGATTTCAGTGTCGAGTTCTTGCGCCGTTTCGCTGAGTTGGCCGCGAATAATCGCTTCAATACCGCCGTCTTCAACCGGAGAATGGTTAAAGTAGCTGTCCATCAACGCCATGGACCCATCGTCCGTGCCATCTTCGGCAATCCGGTCAATGCTGGATGAAACCAAGGTGTGGCCAAACCGGAACGCCGCCGTCGAGAATTCGACAGACATTTCACCGGATACATTTGCATCAAAGCCGGTGTCTTCGCCGACTGCGTCACCGACCAAATGCGGAAGCCATTCGTTGTAGGTGATCTGTTGCAGCTCAAATTCCACAATAGAGCGCGCAGCATCATAAAGCTGCGCGTCGTCCCAATCAGGGTGTTCTTCTGCTAGCCTTTCAGCCCAATAGTTATGCTCGCGCACGAACATTGTCTGCATAGACAACAGGTTAGGGTTCTCGTTGGCACGCACATCGCCGGCAAGATAGACAGGATCGTCACCTTCGATGTCGCCCGCCATAAAGCTGTCTTCGTCCGCGTCAGGCAGCATTTCACTGGCCGAAGTCCTGTCATCCTGCACCCGCAGTTTGCCGTCCTCAAAGCTGCGCAAGTCATCCATGCGTGCCTCGGTGGATCCATAAATTTGCGATCCATCAATCTGCCACGTCACTGCATTGAACGGCGCAATCGTTTCACCTTCGCCGATCTCATCGGCAACGGCAGAACGGGCGATGTCATGGGGCATACCGACCAGATCAAGCACGCCTTCGTCATGGTCTTCGGGCGTCAGAACTAAATCATGGTCTAGGAATTGGCCAAAGGTGGTGAAAAGCGTGGACAGGCCGGCGCTATTGGGCGCGTCGCCGTCTTGGTCAAATACAACCATCGACACGTCCACAAGATCAGCGCCACCGCTGAACGTTTCAGATATGCCATCATCATAGCGCGCCTCAGTAAGACGCTCTTGTGCTTCGATATTCGCAAGAAAAGGACAGCTACTTGCCATCAGACCACCTTCACATCACCCCTTTGTGATAATTAGGGCGTTGGAAATGTTTTGACAAATTAATTGAAGAAAAATGGTGTATT
The DNA here is from genome assembly GCF_001187845.1 of Octadecabacter temperatus. NCBI lineage: Bacteria > Pseudomonadati > Pseudomonadota > Alphaproteobacteria > Rhodobacterales > Roseobacteraceae > Octadecabacter > Octadecabacter temperatus. Next base: position 1,315,434 of record NZ_CP012160.1, read on the forward strand.
ATGCACAAAGCCCGAACAATTAAGTTCGGGCTTTTGAATTGTATCAATATCAATGACGGTCAGTCGTCGGGCTTAGCTGCCCCAGTTACGTACAGCACCGCAATCAACGTGGATAAAGTTAGAACCGGAATAACGGCCAACACCGCCAGCGTTACAGCTGGCAGCAGCACGTGCCATTTGGTTCACGGAACGACCCTGCATGCGCAGATCGGACGCTTTACCCTGCAAGTGCAATGAATTGCGTGCAACACCGGACGAGTTCGCACGCAGCATCGCGTTCGTTTGTGGTGAACGGTAGCCGGAAATCAGTGTGTAGGGCTGGTCGTTGTCCAGAAGGTTCTGGGTTGCCGCAACAATATCGATCGTACGGGTGTCGATCTGATGTGTCTGGCCATTGCGCCAGTCGCGGAAGAAGCGATTCACTTCAGTCATCGCTTCGGAAATGTAGTTTCCTTCGATCCAGTAGATCGTGTCGATGCTTTCACCAGTGCGGCCAGAATACATTTTCAAGCGGCGGATATCACCACCACCGCGCAAAAAGCCTGCTGCGTTTGAATAAGTAGGGGCGGCCATAACCGCTGTCGCTGCAAAAGCGCCCAGCAATCCACGCCGAGAAATGCTCGAAGTTGTTTTCATTGTCATGTTAGCGCTGTCCCGTCGCTTACCTGTAAACCTGCTATTTTGCAGGCGATTGTGCATTCTTGTCCCCAGATGCTCGAACTCTATGCCACAAAATGATTCGTGGACCAAGCCCTTTGAGGGGTTAGAAATCGTATCAAGGGGGAAATAGGCGGTATTTTGCGCAGATTGTGTGCAATTTAGGATTTGTTGCATTTGTGCAAGAACAGTTCGCGGCAGTGCGGCGACAGATATAAACCAACTCGCGTAATAGCAGAAAAGTGAATAGACATAAGGTGCTCGCTGCCTGATTCACGGATCAAGACTATTAATCGACTCACAGTTCATGTGGGCCTGTACGTTCCTGGGGGGACAAAATGACGACCTTTAACCATTTGTTTTCGCGCAGTTTTGCGCTTCTGGCGTTTGTAATCGCCTTTGCTTTGTCCGCGCAAGACGCCGCGGCTCAGACAACGGCGTTTCGCCAAGCCGTTGCCGAGGGCGCATCGCAAGATGATGTTCTGGCTGAATTTTACCGTGCCCGCGAGTTTGAAGGTATCTGGACAGGTGCTACTGGCCGTGACCGGGCACGCCGCAACGCGCTGCTCGCAGTTTTTGCGAATGCCGGTGATCATGGCCTGCCAGCCGCACAGTATGACCCGAACGCATTGATGGCGCGCCTGCAGGCCGCCAACACGCCAGCTGAGAAAGGCGCAATGGAAGTCGAGATGTCGCGTCTGTTCCTTTCATACGCCCGCGACGTTCAAACAGGCATCCTAACACCAAGCCGCGTTGTTTCCGAAATTCGCCGCGAAATTCCGCTCCGTTCACGCCTTGGATACCTTCAGGGTTTTGTTGATTCCTCGCCTGCGTCCTACCTCGCGACATTGCCACCAAGCTCCCCAGAGTATGCGCGGCTGTTGCGTGAAAAGCTGAACCTTGAACGTCTGTTGTCCAACGGTGGTTGGGGCCCAACTGTCACTGGCGGCGGTCTTGCGCCGGGTGCATCTGGCGCTGGTGTTGTGGCGTTACGCGACCGTTTGGTCGTGATGGGCTATATGGAACGCTCAGCAACGCAGACATATGACGCGACGGTTCAAGCTGCCGTGCAGCGTTTTCAGCAAGCCCACGGGCTAACGGCTGACGGCGAAGCAGGGGCAGGGACACTGCGTGAATTGAACGTACCCGTCGCATCCCGCTTGCAGCAGATCATCGTTGCGATGGAACGCGAACGTTGGATGAACCGCCCCCGTGGTGAGCGCCACGTTTGGGTAAACCTCGTCGATTTCACGGCTGCGATCATGGATAACGACCGCGTAACCTACCAAACGCGCTCTGTTATTGGTGCGACGGCAAGCGACCGCCAAAGCCCTGAATTCTCAGACGTAATGGAATACATGGTCATCAACCCAAGCTGGTATGTGCCGCGTTCGATCATCGTGAACGAATACCTTCCAGCGTTGCAGCGTAACCGTAACGCTGTCAGCCACATTGAAATCACAGACAGCCGTGGTCGTGCGATCAACCGCAGCAACGTGAATTTCAGTCAGTTCAACGCCAGCACTTTCCCGTACTCCATGCGTCAACCTCCGAGCCGTGGCAACGCGCTTGGTCTGGTGAAGTTCATCTTCCCAAACCAGTACAACATTTACCTGCACGACACGCCGGCGAAGTCCTTGTTTGGCCGCGAAGTGCGTGCGTTTTCACATGGTTGCATTCGTTTGAATGACCCGTTTGATTTCGCATATGCGCTGCTTGCTGTTCAAGAATCCGACCCTGAAGCGTATTTCCAGTCGCAACTGCGCACCGGCCGTGAAGCACGTGTGAACCTTGATAATCCGGTTCCAGTGCATCTGGTTTACCGCACAGCGTTTACCCACACGACAGGTCAGCTGAACTTTCGCGGTGACGTTTACAACCGCGACAGCCGCATCTGGAGTGCCTTGGCAAACGAAGGGGTGGCTGTCCGCGCGATTGGCGGGTAAATCTGGTCCCGAATAGGGGACGCAGATGTCACAGACTTTGAAAGAACTCGCTGCGTCGCTTGGGGCTGAAACCCTTGGCGACGCTTCGCTTTTGGTGGACCGCTTGGCTGAGCCACTTGAGGCACGTGCAGGGGACCTTGCACTTGCGGTGGCCCCGAAATTTGCCGAACACCTGCAAAAGTCAGCAGCCCGCGCCGCCGTGGTCTGGCCGGGGGCGAACCTAAATGAGCTTGGGCTTGAGGGCGCAATCGTTGCGCCACGCGGACGCTTGGCGATGGCAGGGCTGACGCAACAGATGGATCGTGATCTGGCCTTTGATGGGCAGACAGGCGTCCATCCCAGCGCAGTGATCGACCCATCCGCTAAGATCGGCGAAGGCGCAGTCATCGGCCCGTTCGTTGTCATCGCTGCTGACGTTCAAATCGGGGCCAATGCGCGGATTGCATCCCATGTTAGCATCAGCCGCGAGGTTGAGATCGGCGCGAATGTTGTGCTGCATTCTGGAGTGCGCATCGGGCCCAATGTCATTATCGGGCACAGCTGTATCGTACAAATGGGCGCCGCTATCGGTGGGGATGGGTTCTCTTTCACGACTGAAACCCCATCAAACGTGGAGCGTGCTGTACGCGCGCGCGGTGAACCGCTCAAACCGATGGACGGCACATGGCACCGCATTCATTCACTGGGTGGCGTTGTGATCGGCGACAATGTTGAGGTTGGTGCCAATTCCACCATCGACGCCGGCACGATCCGCGCTACGCGTGTGTCAAACGGCTGCAAAATCGATAACCTTGTTCAAGTTGGCCACAATGTTGTTTTGGGTGAAGATTGCCTGCTATGCGCGCAGGCTGCGGTGGCAGGGTCCGCCATTCTTGGCGATCGCGTCATCCTTGGTGGTAAATCCGGTGTTGCGGACAACTTATCCATCGGTCGCGATGTGGTCGTCGGAGGCGGGGCGATCGTTTTAGGTAATGTCGCAGATGGCGTGTTTGTCTCGGGCCATCCGGCGCAACCAACCCATGAATACCGCGCCGGCCTTAAAGCCCTGAAGCGCCTGACCCAGCAATAAAGGTTCCAAAACCGCGCCCTTCGCTTTACATCAAGGGCAGGATGAGGACATGACGGGTACTTCTACATGAGCATTGCGCCGCAAGTAATTGAAATCATTGCACAGCAAGCCTTGCTTGAGCCAAGTGACGTGACTGAGGCTTCCACGCTGGAAGACCTTGGTATTGATAGCCTTGGTTTGGTCGAGAGTATTTTCGCAATTGAAGAAGCCTTTGATATCACGGTCCCGTTTAACGCCAATGACCCGTCTGAGGGTGATTTTGACATCTCAACAGTTGGCTCGATCATCAAAGCCGTGGATGCATTGGTGAAGGATCAAGCGTGAGACGCGTCGTCATCACCGGATCTGGCACAATCAATGCATTGGGCCATGATGTGCCAACCACGCTCGAGGCTATGCGCGAAGGGCGCTGTGGCATCGGCCCGCTAGATATACGTGATGTGGATCGTTTGGCTGTTAAAATCGGCGGTCAGGTGCGTGACTATGACGAACAAACCCATTTCAACCGTCAACAAATCAGCCTTTATGACCGCTTTACCCAGTTCACGCTTTTAGCGGCTAAACAGGCGATCGATGAGGCTGGGATTACGTTCTCAGGCGATCTTGCGGATCGATCTGGCGTCGTCCTTGGAACATCTGGTGGTGGGCTAAACACACAGGACGAAAACTACCGCGCCGTCTATGAAGAAGGCAAAAACCGCGTGCATCCGTTCATCGTACCAAAGCTGATGAACAATGCCGCCGCATCCCATGTGTCGATGCAATACAACCTGCGCGGCCCGTCTTTTACTTTGGCCACCGCCTGCGCCTCTAGCAACCACGCGATGGGCCAAGCCTTTATGATGATCCGCTCTGGCATGGCCGACGTGATGGTCACGGGCGGGTCTGAATCCATGCTGTGTTTTGGTGGCGTAAAAGCTTGGGAAGGCCTGCGTGTCATGTCAAAGGACGCGTGCCGCCCGTTTTCGGCCACCCGAAACGGTATGGTGCAGGGCGAGGGAGCGGGCGTGTTTGTGTTCGAAGACTACGATCATGCCGTCAAACGCGGCGCGACCATCCTCGCAGAAGTTGCTGGTTTTGCGATGTCCTCGGATGCCTCCGATATCGTCACACCGTCCAAACAGGGGGCTGCACGCGCCATTGCTGGCGCATTAAAGGACGCCAAGTTGAACCGCGAGGACGTGGGCTACGTGAATGCCCACGGAACAGGCACGGCCGCAAATGATAAAGCCGAATGCGCCGCCGTTGCAGATGTGTTTGGCGCGCACGCGGACAATTTGATGATGTCGAGTACCAAGTCCATGCACGGCCACCTGATTGGCGGAACCGGCGCGGTCGAACTTTTGGCCTGTGTCATGGCGCTGCGCGACGGCATCATCGCGCCCACCATTGGTTATGAAGAAGCCGACCCAGAATGCGCGCTGGACGTTGTTCCAAACGTGGCGCGCGAGGCGAAGGTCACCGCTGTTCTCTCCAACGCCTTTGCGTTTGGCGGCCTGAACGCCGTCATCGCACTTAGGTCTGCGTAAACGAAAAACGCCGCACCCATTACAGGCGCGACGCTTTGATTTCTTTGGCTCTTAAATACTCAAGTAGCGGTGCGTATTACTCAGCCGCTGCGTTGAACGCTGCTGTGAAACCAGCCAATGACATTGTGACGGTTACGTTTTGATCAGGCGCGGCAGCTGGTACCATTGTCAGCGTGGCTTCTGCACCACGGCGGAACAATGCAACGTCCTGCTCAGTCAGACCAAGACGCGTTACGCAACCACCAACGTTACAGAAATTGAACGGGAAGCGGCGGGCTTGGCCACCATCAACGCGCAATGTGATCTGTTCAGTCAGCAATGTTTCAAGCGGGGCAACGATCGTCGCACCAGCAACCGCTTGGCCAGATTCTGGTAGAACAACGATGGCGATTTCTGCCACAGCATTGCCGTCAGCATCGTTCAACAGTTGGTACATCTGGCAAGGGTCTTCGCCTTCTTCAGCCTTCAGGCAACGCAGAGCCCAATCACCGTGGACTTCTGAAAGATATTGCTGGCCCGGCTGCGGTTCTTGCAGTTCAGCGGCAACAGGATCACCGTTTTCATCAACTTCTTCGCCCATATTGAAAACGCTCTCAGGCTGTTCTTCAGTCGTTTCAGCAGGAGCTTCTGCGGGCGTCTCTTCGGTTGCTTCTTGCGCAAACGTTGGTGCGCCAAGTGTGCAAGCCAATGCCGCAGCCGTTAGCGTTTTTGAAATGTTAGAAGTGAAAAGGGTCATAAGTCCGTCCAATATGGTCTGTCGTTGCGCGAGGCTTAACATGGGTTGTGTGGCGTGTCAGGGCGAAAACAAGCATAGGCAGGCCTTTGCCGAAACGGTCTTTGCAAAATTCGTAGTGTAATTTGGGGCAGTGTAACAGTCGGTTATAAAATAGAAAAAGGACCCCGAAAGGTCCTTCTTCGTCTTCTCCCTATCGGACTTAGCCGATTTATTGCGCAGACGTTACGGAACAGTGGACTAACCGTCAACAGGCTATTCTTCTATAACTTAGAATTCTCTTTTTTGTTTGATTTGATAATATTACGCCATTTGAATCTAAAAAGGCCGCGCGTCAGTGAAAACTGAGCACGCGGCAAGTCCAACAAGGAGGAAGTTAACAACGCCGCAGGAGGACATGAGCGGCGCTGATACGAATATACTGGCCCATAAAGGTTAAGGATGTATTTTGGCGCAAACGGAAATGCGACCAAGTTGAAGTGTGGTCGATGGAAATAGGGAACAGGCAATGAGCGACGGAATTTTCTTAGGTGGCGGTGGCAACGACTACGGCGAGGCGCAGGACCTGTTGTTAAAGTATGCAAACCGCCACGGGCTTATCGCTGGTGCGACAGGGACAGGTAAGACCGTCACGTTGCAGATCCTTGCAGAAGGGTTTTCCGCGATTGGTGTTCCGGTCTTCTTGTCTGACGTGAAAGGAGACCTTTCTGGCTTGGCAAAATCCGGCAGCGCGGATTTCAAACTTCATGAACCGTTCATGAAACGCGCGGATACCATTGGCCTTGATCTTCAATACGACAAATTCCCTGTCACGTTCTGGGACCTTCTGGGCGAGCAGGGCCACCCGATCCGCACCACGGTTGCCGAAATGGGTCCGTTGTTGTTGTCCACGCTGATGGGACTGACCGAAGCGCAAGAAGGCGTGCTGAACGTGGCGTTCCGTGTGTCCGATGAAGAAGGCCTGCCGCTGCTTGATCTCGAAGACCTGCAGGCGTTGCTTGTTTGGGTTGGTCAGAACTCAAAGGAATTGTCCTTGCGCTACGGCAACGTGGCGACGTCTTCGGTTGGCGCGATCCAGCGTCAGTTGCTTGTGTTGGAAAACCAAGGCGGTGCAGGGCTGTTTGGTGAACCCGCGCTTGATCTGCGCGACATCATGGCAACCGAGGATGACGGGCGCGGACGTATCAATATACTAGCCTCTGACAAGCTCATGGCGTCGCCAAAACTTTATGCAACCTTCCTTCTATGGCTGCTGTCTGAGCTGTTTGAAGAGCTGCCAGAAGTCGGGAACCCTGACAAACCCAAGCTCGTCTTCTTCTTTGACGAGGCGCACCTGCTGTTTGACGACGCGCCCAAAGCACTGGTCGATAAGGTTGAACAGGTCGCGCGTTTGATCCGTTCTAAAGGGGTTGGCGTGTATTTCATCACGCAGAACCCAGCGGACGTTCCGGAAGATATCCTTGGCCAACTTGGTAACCGTGTGCAGCACGCATTGCGCGCGTTTACGGCCAACGACCAAAAGGAATTGAAACAGGCGGCGGATACGTACCGTCCGAACCCTGCGTTTGATACGGCTGAAGCGATCCGTGAAGTCGGGACGGGTGAAGCGGTGACATCCATGCTGATCGAGAAAGGCATTCCTGGAATTGTTGAGCGCACGCTGATCCGCCCACCATCATCCCAGCTTGGCCCAATCACAAAAGCCGAGCGTGCCGAAGTAATGGCTGCATCCCCGATGTCAGGCAAATACGACGAACGCCTAGATCGAAATTCCGCCGCTGAAATGCTGGCGAAACGCGCAGGCGAAGCGGCAGAGGCGGCTGAAAAGGCTGAGGATGCCGAAGAAAAGCTTGAGGCGGAGGAGCGCGAGCACAAGCAAGGGCGTCGTTACACAGGTAGTGATGGAGAACGTTCAACCAGCCGCAGGTCTTCCAAGTCCGAAGGCTGGGGTGGTGCGATCGCGACCGTCGTTGCCAAGGAGTTGAAAGGCACCACTGGTCGGCGCATCGTGCGCGGCATTTTGGGTGGCTTGTTCAAAGGCCGCTAACGAAGCGCAGGGCCTTTGTCGGCCCTGCGAACGCTTGGTGTCTAGCTACAGCATCCGCTTGTGCAGGTGGATGCTGGCTTCAAATCCGCATCAATCAAGGGCAGGGCGCCCGTCAGTGCCAAAGGCGTAATCTTTAACGCGTCGGCTAAACTGACCAGTACTGCGTCGGGCAATTCAGCCCCTTTGGTTTCCATTTTTGCAAGTTGGCGTTCTGTCAGTCCAGACAACTTCGCCAGCTTCGGATGCCCAATCTTACGCGCTTTACGCACTGATTTCAGGCGGTCAGCGAGGATTGTTTCTGTTGTCATGGTCTTTGGTCCAATTCGGTCTTTGTGCGTTCAGTTGCTATAGCTTGGAAATCTTCAGCTCGGAAATGCGATTTTCATCTTTTGCGATGACCTCAAAGCGGAACCCATGAAAGCTAAACACTTGGCCGACCGTAGGGATCATCTGCGCCTCATGGATCACCAGTCCAGCAACGGTATTGGCTTCGTCATCTGGCAGGTTCCAATCCGTCGCGCGGTTTACGTCGCGGATCGTCATGGTGCCTTCAACGATGTAACTGCCGTCTTCCTCTTCGGTGACTTCGTTCTCTTCATCTGTGTCGAATTCATCGGTGATTTCACCGACAATTTCTTCAAGAATGTCTTCGAGCGTAATCAAACCCTGAAGCGTGCCGTATTCATCCACGACCAGTGCGAAATGCGCACGGCGTGCTAAGAATTGGCGCATCTGGTCATCCAGCGTCGTGGTTTCGGGCACGAAGTAGGGCGTCATGGCCACGGCCATAATATCGAAATCCGCCATTTCCTGCGGTTCAATCCGCCCGTCACCCAGCATCTTATGAAGTGCGCGCAACAAGTCTTTGGCATGAAGTGTGCCGATGATGTTTTCAGGATCGTCACGATAAAGGGGCAAACGCGTGTGGTTACTTTCCAAACAAAGGCGCAGGATTTCAGGGACGGGCAGGGCCGCGTCGATCATCTCAATCTCTTTACGGTGAAGCATGATTTCTTCCACCATCCGCTCACTCAGATCAAGCGCGCCCAAAATACGGTCGCGGTCTTCTTTTTCAACGACGCCTTCGGAATGGCCGAGCTGAAGCGCGCCGGCGATTTCTTCACGCACGGCAAGGATGTTGCTGTCAGGGTCAGTCTGAACACCGAAAATACGCAGCACACCACGCACCAGCCAACGCACGGCTGTCACGAATGGTGCAAAGATTGTCACGACAATCGAAATTGGCCGTGCCGAGATGCTGGCTGCGCGTTCTGGATTGGTGATGGCATAGGTTTTGGGCAGCACTTCTGCGAAGATCAGAACCAGCACGGTCATGACTGCCGTGGCGATCACGACACCGTTTTCACCAAAAGCGCGCAAAAACATGGTCGTCGCCAGCGACGTCGCCAGGATGTTGACCAAGTTATTACCCAACAGCACTGAGCCGATCAGTTTTTCACGGTCCTCAGTTACCTCAAACGCTTTTTCAGCACCCTTATCCCCTTTGTCAGCGTTGCTGCGCAGCTTACCGCGCGACGCAGCCGTCAGAGCGGTTTCAGAGCCGGAAAAGAAACCGGAAAGCACAAGAAGAAACAGGATCGCACCGGCGGTGGTCCAGAAGGCAGCATCAAGCATGGGGGGTCACTTTTGTCATTTGCCCTTTGTATGTAGGGGCTTGCGGGCGTTTTCAAGTACCACTCAATCGTCTTTCGCAAGTGGGTGATGATCCAGCACCAGTTCTTTCAAGCGTTCATCAAGCACATGGGTGTAGATTTCAGTGGTCGCCACGTCTGCATGGCCCAGCAACGTCTGGATAGACCGCAGGTCCGCACCGCCCGCCAAAAGGTGGGTCGCAAAGGCATGGCGCAGCGTGTGGGGCGTGACTTTTGCAGGGGAAACACCACCCGCAACGGCAAGGTCTTTGATGAGGTTAAAGAAGCTCTGCCGTGTCAGATGGCCAAGCTTTCCTCGGGATGGAAAAAGGAACTTGCTGCGCGGAGTGCCATCTTTGAATGCGGAATCTTCGGCCTCGTCGCGGGTTTTTAACCAGACAGCTGTGGCAGCGCGGGCAGGGGGCGACAGCGGAACCATGCGTTCTTTGTCGCCCTTACCACGCACCAACAACATACGCGGATCACCGCGTGCTGCGGATACGGGCAGTGACACCAATTCAGTAACGCGCATGCCCGTGGCGTATAACAGTTCCATCAGGCAGGTCGTGCGCAACGGGTCTTTCTTGGCGCCGCGGGCAGCCTGCAAAAGCGCGTCGACTTCTTCATGGCTTAGGGTCTTGGGGAGGCGCTTGTCGCGTCCGGGGCCGGAAATCTGGATCGCTGGATTGTCCTCGCGCCAGCCTTCTTCAAACGCAAAGCGGAACAACTGTTTGGCGGCGGACAAACGCCGCGCCCGTGTGGATTTGGCAAGGCCTTGGCTGTCACACCAGATCAAATATTTCTCAACATGGTCTTGCGTGACCTTTGAGAAATGCGTGCCGTTCAGCCAATCGGAAAAGTCAGCAAGGTCGCGTGCGTAAGCCAATTGAGTATTCGTCGCCGCGTCCAATTCAGCGGCCTGTGCTTCTAGAAAGGCTTGTATCCAATTGGCGTTGGGTCGATCTGACGCGCTCATTCTAGCAGCAGATATTGCAGTGCCGTGCGGCGTGCGACGTCTTCTAGGCCAAGGGCGCGTAGTGTTGCGAAACCTTCTTTAAACGCGACCTGATCACCGTCGATGCCTTGTTGCAATGTTGCGATGCTACGCAAGATCGCTTCACCGGTGCGACCGTTTGCAGCCATCTCAACAAGTGTTGCATCTGGATCAGCAGCAAACGCATCTCGGACCAAAGGATACTGCCCGCGGCCAGCATGGGCTTGGGACGGATCGCCCCGTGCGACTGCCGCAAGGAATGGATCGGTTTGTGCAAAGGCATCAATCAATGCGGCGTCTTCGTAGTGATCGGAGAGGAGCAGAAGTTTGAACATCACCGCGTCAGAACGGCGATCAGCAAGTGTTGATGTCATAAGGTCAGGTGCAAAATGCCGTGCGAGGGGCACCGTCACGCCAACAGCTTGGGTTTCATCCCAAAGGTTGTTGAGGACGAAAAGCATGTCGTCGCCATTCCCGTCAACAAGGGCTGCTCTTACACGTGAAACAGCTTTCGCACGTTCCCAAACCCCGCCAGACGCAGCTGCGACGCGGGCGGTATATAGGCCAATCAACGCGTTGTCAGAAATTGCACCCGCGCGGGCAAGGCGTTCAGCGGCCTCAAGCTGGCCTTTCCAGCCAACATTTGCCCGCAAATCCGCATGTGCAAAGGCACGCGGCAGTCCGACAGTTGTAAGGGATGACCCGATGGCTTCAAACATGCGAAACGTCAGTGGTGTTACGCGTGTTGGCGCATCAAGTTCAGGTTCGCCTTCATAAAGGTCGGGATCAAGGAAGCGTGCAAGCAACGCACCAGTTGGTGCATCAATATCACCAAGCGCCAGTCCGGTGTTCAACGTCAGCGCAGCCGCAGACCAGTCGCCTGAACGGGCCAAGCAGAATATCCGTGCAGACGGGGTTGGTGCGATATCGGGCTGGTCGCGCAATGCACGACACACGCCGTCTTCGGTGCCTGTAAGAAGTGACACATCAAACCAACGGCGCAATAGTTCTGGCGTATCTGCGCCGGCGCTTTCGAGCATCGCCTGCGCGGGTTCCAGCGCACCAAATTCCAACAGTTTATCTATGCGGGCGGTAAAGAACGCGCCAGGTGTGGCGGCCTCTATCGGGGGATTGGCCTGCGCCAAGGTCAGTGTCTTCAGCAAATCTTGAATCGCGGGCAGGGTGTCGATCTGTTCGGCCTGCAACAACGCGATCAATGTGGTGACGTCGCTTTGCCCCCAAAGATCAGCGGGCAAGCCTGTGGCACTTGGCGGTAAAAGGCCAAGAACGCGTGGGGCAGGGCCACCAAGGGTTTGCACGGAAACATTCGGTGTGGATGCAGAATCAGCGACAGGCGCTTCATTCGCATCCGGTGTGCGGGTTGCTTGCGTTCCAAGAACGGGGGCCGCGGCGAGGACTTCGGGTTGCTCAACGCTTTCTGACAGCCAATCGATGGCGGACAAAGGCGCGTCTTCACTGGTTTGGGCCCAAACAGGCGCCGCGCACGACATTAACACACACACAATTGTCGAACGCGAAATCATCAGCCACCACCCAACGTTACTGGTACAACCACTTCTTCAACGGGCGCCGCGAAATCAGCTGGCATGAAGATCGGTCCTAAATAGGCAAACGCAATAAACGCGATTGCCGCTAAAACGACCAGCACGAATAAGAATTTGATCAACCGCCACATATGAATTTCGCTCCGCCTGTTTTCAATTCTACCCGATGGTTCGATTTCACGAACCAATTGCGCAGCCTCAGTTGCTGCTTTGCCCTAGGTTATATATGTCCTTTTTAGCAAGATCACGCCACTGGTTCGTTAATTTTTTCAAACCGGCGGCGCACAGCCGATTTTGATTGGCATATTGTTGTTTAAAAGGGGGCAACGGGCGCGATGAACGACCAAGACGGCATGCAAACGCCACAACCGGAGCAAATTTTGCGCCGCACTGTGGTGCTTGTTGGCATGATGGGGTCGGGAAAAACCGCGATCGGGCGCGAATTGGCCTATCGCTTGAATGTGCCCTATGTCGATTCTGATGCCGAGATCGAAGCGGCGGCAAACGCAACAATTTCCGAGATTTTTGAACGCTCAGGTGAGCCGTTCTTTCGTGATCGCGAAGCAGAAGTAATCGCACGCCTGTTGCAATCGGAACCCTGCATTCTCTCCACGGGCGGCGGTGCCTACCTTGCAGAGCGCAACCGCGCTGCGATTTCCGAACAGGGTGTTGCTGTTTGGCTTGATGCTGAGCTTGAATTGTTGTGGGAACGCGTGCGCCACAAGGATACGCGGCCACTGTTGCGAACAGCGGACCCAAAGAAAACGCTGAGCGAAATCTTTGAGCAGCGTGCACCTGTGTACGCTTTGGCCGACATGCGCGCCGAGGCGAAAGCGGAATTTTCTATTTATGAAATGACGGATGAGGTGTTGCAGGTTCTTGCCGCGCGCCCCGACGTTCTGGAGACCAAGAATGATTGAGACCGTCCACGTAGACCTTCCGGGCCGTGAATATGATGTGGTGATCGGGCCAGGATTGCTGGCAGACGCGGGCGCACGTATCGCGCCGTTCCTACGTCGCCCACGCGTTGTCATTGTGACGGAAGAAAACGTTGCGGCCTTGCATTTGACGGGTCTTCAGTCGGGCCTTGAAGCGTCCGGTATTTCGTCAGAAGCGCTCGTGTTGCCTGCAGGCGAAGGCACCAAAAGCTGGCCTTTCCTTGAGCAAACCGTTGAATGGCTACTGGCCCAAAAGGTAGAGCGTGGCGATATCGTCGTGGCGTTTGGTGGCGGCGTGATTGGGGATTTGGTCGGCTTTGCCGCCGCCGTTTTACGTCGCGGTGTGCGGTTCGTGCAGATGCCGACGTCACTATTGGCGCAGGTCGACAGTTCCGTTGGGGGCAAGACGGGTATTAACTCGCCTGCGGGTAAAAACCTAATCGGTGCGTTTCATCAACCCTCATTGGTGCTGGCGGATACTGAATTGCTTGGGACCCTCACGCCGCGTGATCTCCTTTCTGGTTACGGCGAGGTCGTGAAATACGGTCTGTTGGGGGATGCAGAATTCTTTGACTGGTTAGAGGCGCAGGGTCCGGCGTTGGCGGCGGGCGACATGGATGCACGCGTTCGGGCGGTCAAACGATCCGTCGAAATGAAAGCCCGCATCGTTGAACGCGATGAGACAGAGCAGGGGGACCGCGCCCTTTTGAACCTTGGCCACACGTTCTGTCACGCGCTTGAGGCGGCCACTGGTTACAGCGACCGTTTGTTGCACGGTGAAGGCGTGGCGATTGGTTGCGCGATGGCGTTTGAAGTGTCCGCACGGATGGGGCTGTGTTCGCAAGAAAGCCCAAGCCGCGTGCGCGAACACCTTAAAGCGATGGGTATGAAGACTGATCTGGCCGATATTGATGGCGATTTGCCGGATGCCGAAGGCCTACTGTCTTTAATGGGACAGGATAAAAAGGTCGTTGATGGCCAGCTACGTTTCATTCTGGCCCGCGCGATTGGCGATGCCTTTGTCACAGGCGATGTTCCTGCGGATGTCGTGTTGTCCGTGCTGAACGACGGTCTGGCCGCCCGCTAAAAGAAAACCCGCGATAGCATGTGCCACGCGGGTTTCTGAATTTTGGAGTTTGGCCGCGCCTTAGAACGGGATTTCATCGTCCATATCGCCGCCACCGCCGCTGGAACCACCTTGGTCGCCGCCGCCGTACCCGCCACCTTGGTCATTGCCGCCGTAGCCACCGCCACCGCCGCCACCATAGCCGCCGCCTTGGTCGCCACCACCGTAACCGCCACCGTTGCCGCCGTCACCACGGCCGCCGATCATGGTCATCACGCCGTCAAAGCCCTGTAATACGATCTCTGTCGTGTACATGTCTTTGCCGGATTGGTCTTGCCACTTGCGGGTCTGCAGTTTGCCTTCGATGTAAACTGTTGAGCCTTTTTTCAGGTATTGCTCCGCGACGCGGACCAGCCCCTCTTGGAAAATGGCGACGCGGTGCCATTCTGTCTTTTCGCGGCGCTCGCCTGTGTTCTTGTCTTTCCAAGTTTCAGACGTTGCGATGTTTAGGTTACAAACCTTGCCGCCATTCTGGAAGCTGCGCACTTCGGGGTCACGCCCCAAATTACCGATGATCATGACTTTGTTAAGTGAACCGGCCATTACAGCGTCTCCTTGCTCGAATCTATTAAGAGTTGATGACTGTTACATCACCTGAAAGTGGTTAATGGAAGCCTAGGATGGGCTGTACACCGCCTAAATGTACCATAAAGTGTGGAAACCAACCCGTGGGTGGGCTATATGTGCGGAAACTTGGGGACGAAATATGCGAGTAATTGGTTTTTTGGCGGCGTTCGCCACAGCGGTATCAGCGGTGCCTGTCACTGCCGATAGCCTGTCGACGCGCAACCGTACGACGCTCTTTAGTTCTCAATTGGATGTTTTGGATGGCCGCGCGTCGTCGCAATATGCAAATTCCGTACGCCTACAGCCGCCACGCGTTGTGGTTCCAACCGCGACGAACACGGGCCCGCAATACAACGGCAACTACCGTGGCCAGTTCTTGGACATGGCCAAGGCAGCAGCGCGACGTAACCAAGTGCCTGAGGATTTGTTCCTGCGTTTGGTGCAACAGGAAAGCGCGTTCAATCCCAATGCTGTGTCCCATGCTGGAGCGATTGGGCTCGCGCAGCTTATGCCAGGAACGGCGCAGTATCTGCGCGTAAACCCTCGTGATCCTTATCAAAATCTTGATGGCGGCGCGCGATATCTGCGTGAACAGTATGACACTTTCGGGTCATGGCGTTTGGCACTCGCGGCCTATAATGCGGGACCGGGTGCAGTGCAGCAGCACGGTGGTGTGCCGCCGTACCGCGAAACGCGCAACTATGTTCGGGTTATTTGGGGAAGCTAACTAGTTACCTCTAAATGAAAAAGGCGCTGCATGAATTGCGGCGCCTTTTTCATTGATATTGCGTGAATATTATTCAGCAGCCATCTCGATGACGGGCTCCATTTCGGCCAAGTCTGCATCAGACAGGTGGCATTTCACCTGATGACCGTCTGCCAGCATCCGAACTGGTGGCACTTCGGTTTCACAAAGCGACTTT
Source organism: Octadecabacter temperatus (assembly GCF_001187845.1). Classification (NCBI taxonomy): domain Bacteria; kingdom Pseudomonadati; phylum Pseudomonadota; class Alphaproteobacteria; order Rhodobacterales; family Roseobacteraceae; genus Octadecabacter; species Octadecabacter temperatus. The sequence goes on from NZ_CP012160.1 coordinate 1,331,180, forward strand.
CCGGCCTTGTCCTTCCAGTTACAACGCGTCTGGAACGGACAACCGCTTGGTGGGTTCATGGCTGATGGAATGTCGCCTTCAAGCACGATGTGCTTCTTTTTGATCTTCGTATCCGCAATCGGAACGGCGGACAAAAGCGCCTCGGTGTAGGGGTGGTACGGTGGTGCGAAGACTTGGTCCGTGCTGCCCATTTCCACAACATGCCCAAGGTACATTACCATAACGCGATCAGACAGATAGCGTACGATGCTAAGGTCGTGCGAGATAAACAGAAGCGTGGTTTTATGCTCGCGCTGGATCTCCATCAATAGGTCGGTCACAGCGGCCTGAACCGACACGTCCAATGCGGACACGGGTTCATCTGCCACAACAATGCGCGCATCACCTGCAAAGGCACGCGCGATACCGACACGCTGCTTTTGACCACCAGACAACTGGCGCGGCATCCGATCCGCAAAGGCACGGGGCAGCTTCACAAGGTCCAGAAGGTCCAACATGCGCTCACGACGGTCGTTGTCGTTGTTCCCGATCTTAAAGATCTCAAGCGCACGCATGATTTGGCGCCCGACTGTCATAGATGGGTTCAGCGTATCAAACGGGTTTTGGAACACCATCTGCACATCTGCGACCGTGTTGGTGTCGCGGTCCTCAATCGGGATGTTGCCGATGCTTTTGTTGTCGAGCAGGATTTCACCGTCTGTTGCGGTTTCTAACCCCATCAGCACCTTAGCGAACGTAGATTTACCGCAACCGGATTCGCCAACAATGGCGAGGGTTTCGGATTCGCGCGCTTCAAAGCTCAGCGTTTCATTGGCTTTGACGACCTTCTTTGATCCACCGCCAAACAGCGCAGACGCCGCGACCTCATAGTATTTCTTGAGGTTGTCCATTTTCAGAACGACCTTACCCGGTGCGGGCTTTTCGGTTTGCGCACCGGCAACAAGTGGGGCGTTCCAGTCGATTTCATCGAAGCGCAGGCAGCGGGTTTCGTGATCTACATCCGCGTCGCGCATTGCAATGTGGTCTTGGTCACAGCGACCTGCTTCAAAGTAATCGCAGCGTGGGCCGAAATTACAGCCGTTCGGGCGCTCATGCGGAAGCGGGAAGTTCCCAGGAATGGCGACCAAGGGATGCTCGTTCTTGTCGGCACCGGGCAGGGGGATCGAACGGAACAGCGCCTGTGTATAGGGGTGCTGCATGTTGTCGAACACACCTTCAATGGTGCCACGCTCAACCGCTTCGCCGGAATACATCACACAGATGCGGTCACAGGTTTCCAGCACAAGCCCAAGGTTGTGGCTGATGAACAGCATAGATGTGCCGTATTTTTTGCCGAGGTCTTTAACCAGTTCAACAACCGCCGCTTCAACCGTCACATCAAGCGCGGTTGTTGGTTCGTCCAAGATCAGCAAAGACGGTTTGGACATCAGCGCCATGGCAATCACGATGCGCTGTTGTTGCCCGCCTGACAACTGGTGCGGAAACGAATTCAGCATGCGTTTCGGGTCAGGCAGTTTAACGTCGGTGACTACTTCCAAGGCACGCGCGTAGGCTTCTTCCTTTGACACACCTTCGTGGATCATCGGCACTTCCATCAGCTGCTTGCCGATGCGCATAGCGGGGTTCAGGGACGCCATGGGTTCTTGATAAATCATCGCGATCTCGGATCCACGAATGTCGCGCAATTCCTCGCGCGTCATGGTGTTCATCTCACGGCCCTTGAACTTGATCGAGCCGCCAACGATGCGTCCGTTAACGCCAAGGTCCTGCATGACCCCAAGCGCAACTGTGGACTTACCGCAGCCAGATTCCCCGACAATGCCAAGCGCTTCGCCCGGTTGTAGGGAGGCCGAGAAGTTCATCACCGCAGGGATTTCGCGCAGCCGTGTGAAAAAGCTGATCGACAGGCGGTCGATTTCAAGGATGGGGCCGGAATAGCTTTCCGTTGGGGTTTGCTTATCCATGGGCTTAATCCTTCAGGCTTTCTTCACGCAGACCATCCGCGAGAAGGTTGAGGCCGAGTACGAGTGACAGGAGTGCCATCGCAGGTGGCAGAGCAGGGTGTGCAAAGATCAACAGCAGCTTTCGGCCTTCGTTGATCGTGCTGCCCCAGTCAGGGGATTCCGGCGGAAGACCAAGGCCAAAGAAGCCCAAGGTGCCCAGAAGGATTGTGGTGTAGCCGATGCGCAGGCAGAAATCGACGATCAGCGGTCCACGTGCGTTGGGCAGGATTTCCCAAAGCATGATGTACCATGTGCCTTCACCGCGGGTTTGCGCCGCCGCCACGTAGTCGCGTGTTTTGATATCTAGCGCGAGGCCGCGCACGATACGAAACACTGTGGGCGAGTTCACGAAGACCACGGACACAAACACCACCAAGATACCCGAATTGATCGAGAACAGATCAAGCGCTGCTGGCCAAATTTGCAGTGGCGAGTTCGGTTCGCTGATCGCGCTCAGGTAGATGAACGCCAGTGGGATCAAGACCACCGCAAGGTAAAGCGTGTTCTTGGATCCTTGAGTTTTGTAGCGCGAGTTGATGAGCACGCCGAAGAAAATCAGCGGGAAGATGAACAGGAAAGCCGCCATATAGTTTGGCAGACCCGTTTCCACGATTTCCGGTGTGACGAGAAGGTAGAACAACAGGATCACTGGGAAGGCGAGGATCAGGTTGGCAAGGAAGGACAGGATCGTGTCCAGTTTCGAATGCGTCAGCAAAGCTAACAAAATGGCCAAGGCCACCACTGCCATAAGCCCAGGGCCGAAGCCAAATGTTACAACTGCCAAGATTGCCAAAACAGCAAAAACTAAGGTTATGACCCAAAAAATTAGTGACTTGGGTTCAACCGCCACGCCGCCATAGTAACCCGCTGGCAGGCCCAGCGTGATGCCAACCATGAAGGCAAACACTGTCGCCAAAGGTGCGATGATCATCACGATGACGGACCCGTGGACCATGCGGCTAAAGATGTCGCGCGCAAGGTTGTCTCCACCAAGCAGGTAATGCGGGAAGAAATCCGCATCTTGCCCCTCAGGAACCGCAATCCCCGGTGTTTTGTTCTTCAGGCCCGAGATTTGCTGCAACGGATCATGGGTAGCGATCATGTCGAACACACCGACGAAGATCGACGTGAAAACCCAGAACATCACTAGCGCAAAGCCGATCATGCCGATGGTTGAGTCAAACAACTTACCGTAAAGACCCAGTTTGCGTTTGAACGTGATCGACAAGGCGAACGTCACGATCAACGCGATCCAGACAGGTAGGAAACGCTTGATGACTTCGCCCAAGATGCCCGCTTTGCCATAAGGCATGAACCAAGAGATCACGACGATTGCGGCAAGAATGAACACGATCAGCATAAAGATCTGACCATTGAGCTTTTCAAGCCCGCCGAGCAGACCGCCACGTGATTGTAGCGTGCCGTCCGCGTTGGCTTGCAGTTTCTCTTCAGGCGCAAAGAAGCCCATGATGAGTTGTAAAACGACGCCCGCCAAGAACACTGCAGCAGTGATGACAAGGGCGGGGATGAGGTTGCTCCCGAAGGAGCCGGTCCAGGATAGTTCTTCCATTGTTTGGCTCCTTTAAGAAATGCGAATGCGTGGGTTGAGGAAAACGTAGCCGATGTCTGAGATCAGCTGCGTCGTCAGCACCACGATGACGGAGATCACTGAAACGCCAAGTAGCATTTCGATGTCGTTGTTGGACGCCGCGCGCACAAGCTCCCATCCGAAACCCTTGTAGTTGAACAAGGTCTCAACGATGACAACACCGTTCAGAAGCCACGGCACCTGCAACATGATGACCGTAAACGGTGCGATCAGCGCGTTGCGTAGGGCGTGTTTCATCACGATATTTGGAAAGCTCACGCCCTTTAGGCGGGCGGTGCGCACGTATTGTGCTGTCATAACTTCGGTCATAGAGGCGCGGGTCATGCGGGCGATGTAGCCCATGCCGTAAAGCGCGATCGTTATGACGGGTAAGAAGAAGTTATTGAACGTTATGTCATCCATCGCGCTCGTCGCGGTGCCTTTGAAATATTGCATGCCAAACAGCGGCGTTGCGAATAAAGCAATCAGGATAACACCGGATACATATTCAGGTGTGGCGGTGGCGACGATGGACACGGTGGACAGCGATCTGTCCGTCCTTGACCCTTCGCGCATACCGGCCAAAACGCCGATGATCAGCGCGCCCGGAACCATGACAACCATGACCCAGAACATCAGTTTACCAGTATTGCCGAGGCGGGTTGGCAGAACCGTTGCAACATCGTCTTTTGCAACAGTGGAAAAGCCCCAGTTGCCTTGGATAATGCCACAGAACCGTGGGGTGTCGGCGGTTGGTGCGGCGTTGCCTTCGCATTTTGCGCGGGTCTCGCCGTCTGACCCGTCAATGACATAACCGGGGACGACGCCCAGCCATTGTCCGTATTTCACTGGAAGGGACTGTGTGTAGCCGCGGTTGTCGAGATAGCTGGTGACAGCCTCATCGGACATGCGGAAGTTGCCTTGCGTTTTGGCCAGAACCTCAAGCTTTGGATAAAGGTTGGTCAGCCAGAAAACGATGAACGTTAGGCATAGTGCCGTCAGGAGCATGACCCCTAAGCGGCGCAGAATAAACAGTCCCATGTGGTACCCCTGTTGGGTTTGCCGCGCGCGTTAGTGGCGCGATCTTTTTAGTAGCCGTGTGAAAAAAGGGCCGCCCCGATGTGGGACGGCCCGATTGTCGTATTCGTTAGGCTGCGATGCCGATCTTATAGATCTGCGGCAGGTACGCGATGTGCATATCCCAGCCAACAAAGCCCGGCTTGGCGTGACGGTAAACCGTGCGCCAGTATGGCTGGATCGTCACAGCTTCATCCGTGAGGATCTGCTGGATTTTCACCATTACCTCACGACGTGCATCTGCATCAGCGATGGAGTTCGCTTCATCAAGCAACGCATCGAATTCTGCATTGGCAAACGCGAATTCGTTCCATGCTTCACCAGAACGGTAAGCAAGGCCAAGAACCTGTGTGCCAAGTGGGCGGTGGTTCCAGTTGGTGGATGAGAACGCGTACTTCGTCCAGTCGTTCCAGAATGTAGAACCTGGAATGATTGTGCGCTTCACGTTGAAGCCTGCGTCACGCAACTGCGCGGCAACCGCGTCAGTCGTGTTCTTGCGCCAGTCATCGTCGATGGAAGAGATTTCCATCTCGAAATCCGCCATGCCAGCTTCTGTCAGCAGGGCAAGAGCGCCTTCTGGGTCCAGTTCTGTCGCTGGAACGTCAGCCCATTCTGGGTGCATCGGACCAACGTGCTGGTTGCGTGCAACTTCACCTTGGTTTGCATAGCCCAGCTCAAGGCAAACAGCAGGATCAACCGCCATTGCGATCGCCTTACGTACGCGAACGTCAGCGTAAGGTGTCTTGCCGTCAACTTCAGCAGCTTGGTTCGGGCGAATAACGATTGTCGCAGCGGATGCGATTTCAGAACGCTCGTAGCCGATTGACTCAAACACTTCGACGAAGTCGCCGACCGTTTCGTATGTCATGTCAATTTCGTCTGCCGCTGCAGCAGCAACCCAAGCAGATGGGTCAGTACCGTAGTCGATGTATTCAATACGATCGAGGTAAGCGCCTTCGCCTTCAGCGTAGCCCCACCATTCAAAGCCCTCGTTGCGCACGAGAACGGATTTAACACCGACTTCGTGGCTTTCAGGGATGTATGGGCCCGTACCGACAGGTGTATTGATTGGGTTATCCCGGTCGATTGAGCCGTGGTAGATCGCAGCTGGGTAATCGGCCATGCCTGCAATCAACGTGATGTCGGATGCTGGCAAGTTTAGCTTAACAGTGTGGCTATCGACGACTTCAATTGCGCCTTCGATGGCTTTGTTTGTGTCTGCATCAACGATCACGGACATACGGCCCGCCATGGAGTTGCCTTCTGCGTCTTTGTCACACCAGTCGGTGAGCACGCGTGCAACGTCTTCAGCAGTGAAGTCGTCGCCGTTGTTCCACTTAACGCCTTGGCGGACGTTCAGTGTGTACTCAGTAGCGTCAGCGTTGACGTCCCAGCTTGTGAGGAGAGCAGGGGTGAACGTACCATCGGAATTGTACGCGATGAGATACTCAAGCCAGCCAGCATATACGAACGCCATCTGCGTCCAGTCTGTTGCGCGAATGTCCTTGAGTGCGCGGACTTCCATCTGCATGCGCATGGTGCCGCCCTGTTGGGCGTGGCCAGCAGCTGCTGCCGGCTGCTGAAGACCCAAAAGGCCGTAAGCTGCGGCAGAGGTTACACCGAGCGCAGTCGTGCGCGTCAAAAACTCGCGGCGGCTGAGTTTGCCGGCCTTCTCGTCTTTGACGTAGGCATCGATAGCGGAATGCATCGGCGCGCTAATGGTTGTATGTTTTGTCATTCGTGTTCTCCCTGATGACACGCTTTTGTTTTTGTTGGGGTGTTAGGAATAGACAGTCAGCACAGTTTTGTACTGCCTCATTACTATTCCCCCCCATTAGAAAGTGTATTGGGCAGGGTTTTTGCCACCCCGTCAACGGCTACAATCGGCATTTGCGATCACGTTTGCGACGTTTGCATGGTCGTAAATGGACCGCAAGGCGAAAGCAGGGATTGCTGCGCTGCGGCGTTAAGTTAAGGAAAATACACCGTTAAGCCTGCGCAAGCGGGCCTTTTTTACGGAACTCGGACGGTGTCAGTCCCGTCTGTGTTTGAAACGCGCGGGTGAAATAGGCCGCCGACCCAAAGCCAAGGTCGTCAGCAATTTGTCGAACGGGGGCTTTGGTGTCGCGCAATAGCAGGCGAGCCTCAAATAGGATGCGGTCATTCAGCAATGTCAGCGCAGATTTGCCGCTGGTCTGTTTACAACTGCGCGCAAGGTGGGTGGGGGTCACGCCAAGCTTCGCAGCGTAATCCGCGACACCTTCATGTTGATGAAAGTCGCGCTCGATCAGATCGGTGTAGGCGGCCACAAGTCGTGCGGCGGCACTGTCTTTGCGCGCATCTTTGCTGTCTTCGGTGCGCACTTCCAACTGGCGCTCAAAATAGATCGCCAACAATCCGAGGTGGTAGTGCGCTGCGCGTGTGCTTGCCGCCTGATCAGATTTCAATTCCCGCTCCAACACATCCAAAAGCGCGGCGAGTTCTTTTTGCGCGATCACATCACGCAAACGCAGATGTACCGGTTCAAGTGGCCATTCATCTGCCATTGCCGACGGGACCGTCAACATTTGGCCAAACACAGTCGGGCCGACTTCAAATCCGTACATGGTGCCCGCTGGAATATAGATCAGGTTATTGGCGCCAAATCCGCTGGTCAGCCCTGCGATTGTGATCCGCCCTTGGCCGCGTGCCACAAAGATCAGGCGCGGCGATGCATGGCTGCGCATCGCTTCGGTACGCCAACGCCCTTGGCCAGCATTCTGTGCAATTGCAGTCAGTGCGAGGCGGTTTTGAGGGTCGGTCATCATTGGCGGGCAATCCTAACATATGTTCGATTAGGACAATTTTCACCGTAAATGCGTGTAAATCAAAGACCTTTATGTGGATTATTTGTGATCGCCCACATCTGGTAGCGGCACAATCTGCCACCGCTTCATGCGGGATCGTAACCAAGTGCGTTGTCGTTTGGCATATTGGCGCGTCGCGACAATTATCGCCTCTCGCGCCGAATCGGGTGTGATGTCACCGTTCAGCAATTGGATCATTTCGCGCGCCCCGATCGCCTTGGAGGACGGGGCCGTTTCATCCCAGATCGGCAGCATGGCCTCAGCCTCACGCAGTGCGCCCGCATCCATCATCATATCAAATCGCTGCGCAATACGCGCGTTCAGCCATTCGACATCGGGCATCAGGGCAAGGGCCGTGCAACTTTCCAAGGAGACTAGCGGCGGTGGCGTATCAACCTGCCATTCGCGAATACTGCGTCCAGTCGCTGCCTGCACCTCATACGCGCGTTGCACGCGGGCCCGGTTGTTCAAATCAATTCCGGCGGCAGTTTCGCCGTCCAGCGCGGCAATAAGGTCGGGCAGGGCGATGGTATCCGCATTGGCCCTGACAGCCGCAGGTGTCGGCGGAATTTCGGCAAGCCCTTCTGTGAGTGCACTAAAGTAAAGGCCTGTTCCCCCAACGATGATCGGGCGTACGCCGTTTAAATATGGCGCCACATCACGCAGCCAATCGCCGACAGAATAAGGTGCATCATATGCAAGGTGGGAATAAAGATGGTGTGGCGCACGCGCCAAGTCTTCAGAAGGTGGTTGCGCCGTTAAGACCGGCCAGCCTTGATAGACCTGCAACGCGTCGCCGTTGATAATAACGCCGCCTTGTTCTTCGGCAATTCGCAGCGCCAAACCCGACTTGCCTGATGCCGTTGGCCCGTAAATCAAGACCGGCTTTTCGGCGTCTATTTTGCTTAGCTCAATCATGCGATGTCCCATTGCGTCCTGCCTCCTTTTGCGACATTTTACGGCGAACTGAAAGCAGCACCGGAGCACCCATGTCTGATACAGAAAAAACCGCCTATAAACGTGTCATGCTAAAGATCTCCGGTGAGGCGCTGATGGGCGACCAAGGCTTTGGTCTGCACCCGCCAACCGTTGAACGCATCGCACGCGAAGTTCAAAGCGTTCAGGAGATGGGCGTTGAGATCTGCATGGTCATCGGGGGCGGCAATATCTTCCGCGGACTTCAGGGTTCTGCGCAGGGGATGGAACGCACCACGGCTGACTATATGGGCATGCTCGCGACAGTGATGAACGCGCTGGCGATGCAGGCCGCCCTTGAAGGGCTCGGCATCCACACCCGTGTGATTTCTGCGATCACTATGAACGAGGTTGCAGAACCCTACATCCGCCGCCGCGCCGTGCGTCACCTTGAAAAGAAACGCATTTGTATTTTCGCCGCCGGTACGGGCAACCCGTATTTCACGACAGACACCGCAGCCACATTGCGTGCATCCGAAATGGCCTGTGAAGCGATCTTTAAGGGCACGAAGGTTGATGGCGTCTACGACAAAGATCCCGCCAAACACGCAGACGCTAAGCGCTATGAAAAGATCACATATGACGAAGTTCTGGCGCAGCACCTTGGTGTGATGGACGCCAGCGCGATTGCGTTGGCCCGTGAAAACTCACTGCCGATTGTGGTATTCAGCCTTGATGCAGATGGTGGATTTAAAGGCATTCTGGACGGGTCGGGAACGTCGACGACTGTTACGGACTGATGCGCGCTATAGCTTTTGCAACGGTTGCGATGTCAGCCGTATCAACACCTGTTTTTGCTGATCAACAGACATTTGACTTTCTGGCTCGCCATGGATGCACGGTAAGTGAAGAATCCAAAGATGCATTGGCTAACGCTGGTTTCCTTGAACCTTATACAAATGCGATTATTGCGGACGCCTTATCGCGCGGAGTTGCAAAGCAAGAAGGTGCCTATGTGGTGCTGGATGCCAGCATTTGCACGATTGAACTGCCCGATATTCAAACAACATTGGCCGTTGGCAACCCCGAAATTCGCGCAATAGCACCCTACATTCGCGATGAATATGAGTACGCAGGCGAAACGACCGTCAATGAGGGATGCTTCCTAACTGACGCGGTGGACGTGTTTACTGATCGCGCTAGCGGGGATCTGGACCGAGGGACCGCTGACTATCTTGATTTTCTAGCGGCTGGCATCATTTCCGGCGAATTGCGCTTCTTCTCGCCCAATCCGCTTGCGACCCCACTTGGGTTCCAGTCGTTTGCAGGGGACTGCGCAGACGTGCCAAACATGCCCATTGTCACGCCGAGCCATGATTTCATTGCATCCCATTTTGGCCAATATGTCCGTGCCATTGGCGAAACGAGTGAATGTGACGGGCCTGCATCCGGTTCGGCCTTGTCGATCGCCGCGGAACTTCAGGGGTTGAGCGGGGACAGATTTGAGGATCCGGACCCCACGTTTAATGCATGGCTGTTCTTCGAATACGAACTGATCACAATGGCCGCGGGGTGGCACGAGGGCCTCAGCGGATCAGAACGTGGCGCTCCACGCCCGCCATTGTGCCATTATCCGAACTGAACCCGCCGATCTGCACAACTTCTGCGCACACCTTCTATACAAACCCAGCGCATTAACTGTATATCAACCGAAATAACGCGAGAAGAGCAGCACAATGTCAGATGACTTTATTCTAGATACCGACGATTTGAACCGCCGCATGGACGGTGCGATTGCCAATTTGCGGGTTGAGTTCGCTTCCCTGCGCACGGGTCGTGCCTCTGCGTCGATTTTGGAGCCGGTGATGGTTGACGCCTATGGCTCCATGACGCCGATCAACCAAGTTGGCACCGTTAACGTTCCCGAGCCGCGCATGGTTACGGTCAACGTTTGGGACAAGGGCCTTGTTGGTAAGGTCGAAAAGGCCATTCGTGAAAGCGGCTTGGGGATCAATCCACAGTTGAACGGCACGATTATCATGCTGCCAATTCCAGAACTGAACGAAGAACGCCGTCGCGATCTGACAAAGGTTGCGGGCAACTATGCCGAAAGCGCGCGGGTCAGCATTCGTAACGTACGTCGTGACGGGATGGACCAGATCAAGAAAGCCAAGAACGACGGCATGTCCGAAGATGACCAAAAGCTTTGGGAATCTGAAATGCAGGACATGACCAACGACTTCATCAAGCGCATTGATGATCAGCTTGAAACGAAGCAAGCCGAGATCATGCAAGTCTGATCCGCAATCGCGGGTGAGAGGTAGACGAGTAAAGCGGGGGCCTCTTAATGGCCAAAGATGTTGAAAACGGTCCAAACCACGTTGCTATCATTATGGATGGGAACGGACGCTGGGCGCAGATGCGTGGGCGTCCGCGCCTGTTCGGGCACCATGCTGGTGCGAAACGCGTGCGCGAGATTGTTGAGTCATGCCCGGATCAAGGCGTTAAGTATCTGACAATATTTGCGTTTTCGACGGAAAACTGGAAGCGCACGCAAACCGAAGTTGCCGGTTTGATGAAGCTGTTTCGCCGCTATATTCAGCGCGAAGCCCGCGATTTGTTGGCCAATGGTGTTCGGGTTCGTTTTATCGGCGACCGTGTGCGTCTGGACGACAAGCTCGTAAACTTGATGGATGAGCTGGAGTTACTGACCTCTGACAATGACCGTGTTCACTTAACTGTGGCGATCAACTATGGCGGCCGCGATGAGGTGGCCCGAGCAACGAAGCGGTTGGCTTATGATGTCGCCGCCGGAAAGCTCGCCCCGAAAGATGTGAACGATGAAACGCTGCCCAAATATTTGGACACCTGTTTCCTGCCCGATCCTGACCTTGTGATCCGCACCAGCGGTGAGGCACGGATTTCGAACTTCTTGCTCTGGCAGTCGGCCTACGCTGAATATGAATTCATCGATACGCTTTGGCCGGATTTCACGCCTGAGGTTTTTGACCATGTTTTACTGGGCTTCAAAGCGCGTGATCGTCGCTTTGGCGGGGTAAAGGCCTGATATGGCGAACTGGTCCGACCTAGGTCCACGCGTTGGCTCAGCGGTTGTCATGACCTTGGTCGGTGGCGCGGCGGTCTTTCTGGGCGGTATCTGGTTCAATCTGTTGGTCGCGCTATGTGTTTGGGCGATGACATGGGAACTCTTGCGGATGTTTGGCGTTTTTGAAGGCCAAAAACAGGTTTTGTTCGCAGGGCTTAGCGCTGTCATCATCTTGCTATCATTCGTTGGAGGCATCGGCCTGTGGCTCGCCTTCGGTTTGGCTGTATTGCTTTTGATTGGTCATTACTTCGGTCCTGAGAAGATCAATGATTGGGTGTTTTCTTTGTTGTTTGTGCCAACAGTTGTTGGCTGTGGGTTACTGATTTTTCGTGGAAACGAAGGTTTAGTCTTTATCTTGTGGATGTTGCTGGTCGTTATTGCCTCCGACGTTATGGGCTATTTCGCTGGCAAGACATTCGGGGGGCCTAAGTTCTGGCCGTCGATTAGCCCCAAGAAAACATGGTCTGGAACAGCCGCAGGCTGGGTTGGGGCGGCACTGGTCGGGTTTTGCTTTGTGATCTGGAACGGCTCCCCAATCAGCCTGATCTTCGTCTCGGTTCTGACGTCCTTTGCGGGGCAAATGGGCGATATCGCGGAAAGCGCGCTTAAGCGGAAACAGGGTATCAAAGACAGCTCAAACCTGATCCCGGGGCACGGTGGTGTGTTGGATCGTTTCGATGCCATTTCTGGTGCTGTGATCTTTTTGCTGGCGCTGTCTTTGGTCATGCAGGTCTCGGTCTAGAGGTGCGCATGCGGCGTGTTTCGATCCTAGGGGCAACCGGTTCTATCGGTCAAAGCACGATCGATCTGATCGCACGAATCCCCGATGAATATGATGTTGTGGCCCTGACAGGGTCACAGAACATTCCCCAATTAATTAAAGATGCCATAGCGTTACATGCCGAAATTGCTGTGACCTCTGATCCTTCAAAGCTGGACGAGTTACGCGATGGTCTGGCCGGATCCGGGGTTGAGGCTGCCGCTGGTGACATCGCATTGATTGAGGCCGCAGCACGGCCTGCTGACTGGGTGATGTCCGCGATTGTCGGTGCCGCTGGTCTCGCGCCGGGGCTAGAGGCGTTGAAGCAGGGCACGACTTTGGCGCTCGCGAATAAAGAATCCCTCGTCACTGCCGGCCCGCTTTTGATGTCCGAGGCCAAACGGTTAGGGGCGACAGTTCTGCCTGTGGATTCCGAACATTCTGCAGTGTTCCAGGCGCTTATCGGCGAGGACATCTCGGCGGTTGAACGCATTGTTATCACAGCAAGCGGCGGTGCATTTCGCGATCATCCGCTTGATGCGTTGGACCGTGTTTCCGTGGCTGAGGCCTCAAACCATCCCAATTGGGATATGGGCCAACGCATCACCATCGACAGTTCTTCTATGTTTAATAAGGCAATGGAACTGATTGAAACAAAAGAGTTCTTTGGCGTCCGCGCCGATCAAATCGAAACCATCATTCACCCCGAAAGCCTGATCCATGCGTTGGTCGGGTTTAACGACGGGGCGTTGATGGCCCATGTCGGACCACCAGACATGCGCCACGCCATTGGCTTCGCGCTGAACTGGCCGGATCGCAAACACGTTCCTGTCGAACGTCTTGATCTTGCCGCCATCGGTCAGCTGAACTTCCGCGCACCCGAGGCGGCCCGATACCCCGCGCTCGCCATTGCACAAAAGGTAATGGAAGAGGGTGGTCTGACAGGGGCCGTGTTCAACGCCGCAAAAGAACAAGCGCTGGATGCATTCCTTGCAGGGGATTGCGGTTTCACCGATATGGCACGGGTTGTTGATCGGGTCGTTGACGTGATGTTGTCCCGCGAGGGGCTGCAAAATGCCACGATCACATTAGATAGCGTTAACCAAGCCGACAGCATGGCGCGCGCGCTTGCCGTCGAAGAAATTGCGAAGATTGAGAGTTAGACCTTGGATTTCATGACAAACCTGATCCCGTCCTTCGGGAATATTGCCTTTACGATGCTGTTCTTCGTGATCGCATTGTCGATCATCGTGGCGATCCATGAATATGGTCACTACATCGTGGGCCGCTGGTCTGGCATCCATGCGGAAGTGTTTTCCATTGGGTTTGGTAAAGTTATCTGGAGCCGCACTGATAAGCACGGCACTGTCTGGCAAATCGCGGCGTTGCCGTTCGGCGGTTATGTTAAATTCTTGGGTGATGCGAATGCGGCGTCCGTTGGCGGGGACGCTGACCCGGACCTGCGGGCCTATATCGATAAAACCGCAACGGCGGACGGCACAAAGCACAACTTTAACGCACGCAATACTATGCTCGGCGCGCCACTTTGGGCGCGTTCCGCCACGGTTGCTGCGGGGCCGATCTTTAACTTTATCCTGTCTTTCCTGGTGTTTGCCGCAATTTTGTTGTTCCAAGGTCAGCCTAGCACGCCATTGACCGTTTCGGCGTTACCCGCGTTTCCTGATGCGATTGAGCAGCAATTGGAAGAAGGTGATCGCATCCTTGAGGTTGAGGGCGTCGCACTGAACTATCCAGACGGGTTCTTTGCTGCTGTGTCAGACGTGCCATCCAAGCCGTCCGTTGAATATACCATTGAACGCAACGGCGAGCAGATGACCGTGCTTGGCCCACAGCCACAGCCATCGTTTGTCCAAGCCATCACGCCACGTTCGGCAGCCGATGATGCAAATCTAAAGATTGGCGATGTCATTGTCAGCATGAATGGCACGCCCGTTTATCAGTTCAACGACATGATTGAATTCGTAAACGAAACGCGTGAACAGCCTATTTTACTGGTAGTCTGGCGCGATGGTGAAACATTTGAAAGCACATTGACCCCACGTCTGACGGCAATGCCGCAAGAAGACGGGTCCATGCGCGATGAGCCAAAGCTCGGCATTGGCACGGGTGGTTTGTTCTTTGAGCCTGCGACCGAAGCCGTTGGTTTCGGCGAGTCGTTGAAGCTGGCGATCCAGCAGGTCTGGTTCATCATCAAACAGTCTATCAACGGCCTTAAGCAGATGATCATCGGCAACATCAATACCTGCAATCTAAGCGGGCCAGTTGGGATCGCGGAAACGTCCGGCTCAATGGCCAGCCAAGGCACGCTGAGCTTCATTAGCTTTATCGCCGTGTTGTCGACGGCTGTTGGTTTGTTGAACCTGTTCCCGATTCCAATTCTTGATGGCGGGCACCTCGTTTTTCATGCCTATGAAGCCGTTACGGGAAAGATGCCAAGCGATGGTGCTTTGCGGATCCTAATGGCGATCGGAATCGCGCTGATTGGTACTCTGATGCTGTTCGCAATTGGGAATGATTTACTGTTTTGCCCATAAACGAGGGCAGGGATTACCTTACAGTTGTCATGGGGCTGCCCAGAAGTTGCCACATTTGGTCGTCATGTTTGAACATGAGTTGATCCAATGAGGATAGTACAATGCAGACGATTACAGCTGGATACCAAGGCCTTAGCCTTCTTGTGAACCTGAATTGGGATCGCATGATCTATCTTGGCACAATCGTTGCGGCGCTTGGTATAGGCGCTTGGGTTGGATCACTGCAGTATTAAGCTGGCAAAGCAGGTCTTCGACATATCGATTTCATCTAATTGATCGGCAGTATTTAGCGCGTCTCACAGTTGGTTCTGTGTGACGCGTTTGTTGCTTTTGACAACCTTACGTAGCACGGGTAGACCGGACCTACTTGGGATGTCTAAACGAGCAAAAAATATGAACAATGCGCTGCAAGCTGTAACTGCGATTTTGGGACGTATCCGGGTTGGGGCGACTGTCGCCTTCATGCTCGTTTCTGGGATGATGGCCATTGCCACCCCTGTAACCGCTCAAAACTTCAACTTTTCCAACGTTTCTGTCGAAGGAAACCAGAGGATCGAAACCGCAACGATCTTGACCTACCTTGGCTTTGGTCAGGGCGAGGCGGTGACTGCTGGCGCTCTCAATGACGCCGCACAACGGATTCGCGCAACGGGCCTGTTTGAGAGCGTCGATGTCGTTCCACAGGGGCGCACATTGGTTATTCGCGTCGCGGAATACCCAACGGTCAACCGCATCTCATTTGAAGGCAACAACCGCGTTCGTGACGCTGAGCTGGGCGCCGTTGTCCAAAGCCAACCACGCCGCGTTTACAGCCCAAACCAAGCAGAGGCAGACACAGCCGCGATCACACAAGTCTACGCAGACCAAGGCCGCATCAACGCAACGGTTTCGCCACGCATTATTCAGCGCTCAGACAATCGTGTTGATCTGGTGTTTGAAGTCTTTGAAGGCGGTCTGACCGAGGTTGAGCGCATCAGCTTTGTCGGCAACCGTTCTTATGGTGAAAACCGCCTGCGCCGTGTACTTGAAACCAAGCAAGCCGGACTTTTGCGCGCCGTGATCGGCCGCGATACATTCATCGCGGACCGCGTTGCATTCGACCAACAGGTCCTGACTGACTTTTATCAATCACGTGGCTACGTTGATTTCCAAGTTCAAAACGTTGATGTGTCTCTGACACGCGAACGCGATGCCTACCTCATTACGTTTAACGTTCAAGAAGGGCAGCAGTTCGAATTCGGCAATATTTCGGTGACATCTGAAGTTACCAATGCCGATCCTGCGATCTTTGAAAACGCATTGCGTTTGCGCACTGGCGTTACCTATTCACCTGAGTTGATCGAACGCGACATTGCACGGCTTGAGTTGCTGGCGATCCGCGAAGGTCTGAATTTCGTTCGTGTCGACCCGCGTGTTACACGCAATGACCGGACGTTGACGTTGGACGTTGAATTCGCCCTCGTGAACGGTCCACGCATTTTCGTTGAGCGCATCGATATTGAGGGCAACAACACCACACTTGATCGCGTTGTCCGTTCTCGATTTGATGTCGTTGAGGGTGACCCGTTCAATCCGCGCCAAATCCGCGAAAGCGCTGAACGCATTCGTGCGTTGGGCTTCTTCGGAAACGCTGATGTTGATGCCCGTGAAGGCTCTAGTCCGGATCAGGTCGTGATTGATGTTGACGTTACTGAAGCGCCGACAGGTTCGCTGTCCTTTGGCGGTAACTTCTCAACCGATAATGGGTTTAGCCTTCTGGCGAAATTTAGCCAGCGGAATTTCTTGGGTCGTGGTCAGGCGCTTAGCTTCAACTTACAGGCCGGCGAAAACAGCAATATTTTCAGCTTTAGCTTCACCGAGCCGCGTTTGCTTGGTCGCGATTTAAGTTTTGGTCTTGATGCAAGCTACCAAGAGACGGACAGCGACGCTGCGCTGTATGATACGACAACCGCTGCAATCAGCCCACGTTTCGGTTTTCCGGTTAGCGAAAACGGGCGTTTGGTTCTCTATTACGCTTACGATTTTACAGACATCAAAGATGTGACCAGCACGTCGAACTTCATTACGGACGATGAAGCCAAGGGCGCCGTCGCAACGCACGCGCTTGGATACAGTTACAGTTTCGACACGCGACGCAC
Source organism: Octadecabacter temperatus (assembly GCF_001187845.1). Classification (NCBI taxonomy): domain Bacteria; kingdom Pseudomonadati; phylum Pseudomonadota; class Alphaproteobacteria; order Rhodobacterales; family Roseobacteraceae; genus Octadecabacter; species Octadecabacter temperatus. Next base: position 1,348,168 of record NZ_CP012160.1, read on the forward strand.
AGGGTTGAACCCGAACGCCGGCGTTCTGTTCCGCTTCGGACAGGAATTCGGTGTCGGCGATGCCAGCTATATTGAAACCACCGCCGAGGTCACGGCGCAAACGCTTGTCCTCGCAGAAGAAGTAACCCTGCGCGCAACCATTGAAGGTGGTTATCTGGCCTTTGAAAATGACGATAGCCGCATTTCGGACCGCTACTTCCTATCCAGCAGAACCATGCGTGGGTTTGATGCTGGTGGTGTCGGACCACGCGATCTGGCGACTGACGAAGCCCTTGGCGGCAACGCCTTCGCAGTTGCGCGTCTTGAAGCAGAGTTTCCGCTGGGCCTTCCAGAAGAATATGGCATCTCGGGCGGTCTGTTCCTTGACTATGGGTCTGTTTGGGATGTGGGCAACGGTGCGTCAGCAGCCAATGTGCTTTACAATGATTTTACACCTCGTACGATTGCCGGTGTTTCTATCTTCTGGGACACGCCAATTGGCCCGCTGCGGTTCAACTATACAGAACCGCTTGATGTGCAGGCCAATGACCAAATCAAGAACTTCGACGTGACGATCTCAACGGACTTCTGATGCGTCTCTGGGCAACCATTTCGGTTTCTCGTCTACTGGCCGTTTTCGCATTAGCGCTTCTTTCTGGAAGCGGGAGCGCGCAACAAGCGGTCGACCCTTCAGTGTTTGAAGTGCCAACGGTACAGGTCGCGCCGACAATCCTGACCGTTGATATTGAGCAGCTGTTTATTCAGTCGCAGTTCGGACAACGCGTTGGGCAAAGCTATGCCCAAGGGCGCGAAGCGCTTGCGACAGAAAATGGACGAATCGCACAGGCGCTTCGTGAAGACGAACTCGCGTTAGCAGCACAACGCAGCGAAATGGATGTCGCAGTCTTTCGGGAGGAAGCCGTCGCATTTGACGAAAAGGCACAGGCAATCCGGCGGGCCCAAGATGCCAAAGAGCGCGAGCTTGAAGAGGCGCTTTCGCTTGGACGTGATCAGTTCCTCAGCGTGACCCGCCCGATCCTTGGCGAATTGATGGTGGAACGCGGGGCATTTGCAATCCTCGATCGGCGTTCTGTATTGCTATCACTGGGCAGCATTGATGTAACCGAAAACGCCATTGCACGGATCGACGCCGCTATCGGGGACGGATCGCAGATAACGCTAGAAACAGCGCCAGATTCCACAACGGATGACACCCCTGAAAATTAGTCCTGCCTTGCCGCGCACCGCCTGTCTTGCTAGTCATAAGTAACGACAGATACGGGCGTGAAACGTCCACAGGGAGAACCATATGTCAGACCCGATTACATCCGCAGATATTCAATTGATCCAACGGATTATCCCGCATCGCTATCCTTTCCTGCTGGTGGACAAAGTCATAGACATCGAAGGTACGACATCCGCGACGGGCATCAAGAACGTCACGATGAACGAGCCGCATTTTCAGGGCCACTTCCCGGGCACACCAATCATGCCGGGTGTCACGATTATTGAGGCCATGGCGCAAACATCTGCCGTTATGGTCGGGGCCACGATGGGCCTGATGGACAAGAACATGCTGATCTATTTCATGGGCATCGACGGCTGTAAGTTCCGCCGTAAAGTTGTCCCCGGTGATGTGTTGGAAATGAAGGTCGAAACCACGCGCGGCAAGCCCGGTGGTAAGGTTTGGAAATTCAAAGGCGTCGCAACTGTTGATGGCGAACTCGCGGCTGAAGCAGAGTTCACTGCAATGATGGACATGCAGAGCTAACCATGGCCATTCACCCTTCCGCCATTATTGAGGACGGCGCGCAGATTGGCGCGGACGTTTCGATTGGTCCGTTTTGCATTGTCGGCCCCAAAGTCGTTCTTGGCGATCGGGTTGAACTGAAGTCCCATGTGGTGGTGACGGGTGATACGCAAATTGGCGCGGATACGTCGATATTCCCGTTTTGCTGCATTGGTGAAATTCCGCAGGATGTGAAATTCCACGGCGAAGCTGCAAAATTGGTCATAGGTGAACGCAACCGCATCCGCGAACACGTGACCATGAATCCTGGAACCGAAGGCGGCGGTGGCATAACCAAAGTTGGCGATGACGGGTTCTTCCTTGCTGGGTGCCATGTTGCACATGACGCCATCGTCGGCGACCGCGTGATTGTCGTGAACCAAACGGCGATTGCAGGGCACTGCATCATTGAAGACGACGTTATCATTGGCGGGTTGTGTGGGATTCACCAGTTCGTACGCATTGGCAAAGGCGCGATTATTGGCGCTTTGTCGATGGTCACAAACGACGTCATCCCACATGGTTTGGTGCAAGGACCACGGGGCGAATTGGACGGGTTGAACCTTGTCGGGTTAAAGCGCCGCGGTGTGGATCGCAAAGATATCTCTGCGCTGCGGGTCGCGTTTCAAACTCTCAAGGACGGGGATGGTTCGTTCATGGATCGCGCACGTCGTTTGGGCGATGAATCCGAGAGCGCACATGTTTCTGAAATGGTCGATTTCATCCTCGCCGATACGGACCGCCATTTCCTGACCCCAAGATGACCATCGCGCTGATCGCAGGGACGGGTGGTTTGCCTCCCCATTTGGCGGGTAGCCTCAAAGCAGCAGGGAACGCTCCTCTGGTCTGTGAAATGGAGGGTTTTTCTTCTTCTATAGCGGGTGGTTTCAAACGTTTGTCGTTTCGTATCGAGACGTTAGCTAGCTTTCTGAATGAATTGAAGAGATTGGACGTTACGCAAATTTGTATGGCAGGGGCAGTGTCACGGCCTAAGGTCGATCCTACGCTCATTGACGCCGCAACCGCACCGCTAGTTCCTCGGCTCAGCGCAGCAATGGCCAAAGGAGACGATGGCACCCTGCGTGAAATTGTTGCACTCTTTGAAGAGTGGGGGTTCGAAGTTGTCGGTGCTCATGAAATTGCTCCGGAATTGTTGCCTAACGCAGGCGTTTTAACGCAAATCGCACCTCATGATATCGAAACGGAAGTTGCCGTTGCACGCAAAGCACTTGACCAGATGGGGCGTGCCGATATTGGGCAAGCGGTTGTGGTTCGAGACGGAACAATTCTTGTGAGCGAAGATGACCGCGGAACCGCTGCTATGCTTAATAGTCTTTGCCAACCGTCCTCTCAGAACGTTTTCATGCCAAACGATACAAGCACCGTTCTTGGAATTGCAATTTCTGCAGTTGGCATTGCTGCAGGCGCTGCATTAGCCGACACGGCTACAAAAGGACCAGCGGAAGGGGGCGTTTTGTATAAAGCGCCTAAGCCGGACCAGATCTTGACTGCTGATATGCCGCTCATCGGGCCGGAAACAGCAATGCAGGCTTCCGAAGCAGGTTTGGCGGGCATCGTAATCCCAAGCGGCGTGGTGATGGTGCTCGACCTGCCGCAAGTCGTCGCAATCCTAAATGCGCAAAATATGTTCCTCTGGGTGACGTCATGAAGGTGTTCGTGATTGCGGGAGAGCCGTCCGGCGACAAGCTCGGCGCGGCCTTGATGGAAGGGTTGATCCACGAAGTCCCCGACGTGACCTTTGAGGGGATCGGCGGCGCGTTGATGCAAAACCTTGGCGTGAAAAGCCTGTTCCCGATGGAAGAACTGTCCCTCATGGGGATCGCGGAAATCCTGCCAAAGTATCGGCACCTAAAACGCCGTATCCGCCAAACGGCCGACGCTGTCATCGCTGCCAAGCCGGATGTCCTGATCACGATCGATAGCCCTGATTTCTGCCTTCGCGTCGCGCGGCTGGTCAAGGCAGGCTCAAACATCAGGACGGTGCATTACGTAGCCCCAACTGTTTGGGCGTGGCGCCCTAAGCGCGCCGAAAAAATGGCGCAGGTCATTGACCATGTGCTTGCGCTGTTCCCGTTTGAACCGCCCTTTATGGAAGCCGCAGGCATGGATTGTGATTTTGTCGGGCATCCCGTGGCGGCCGAACCGCCAGTTACCCAAGATGAGATCGACGCGTTCAAATCCAGCCACGGAATTACGCAATCGCCGATCTTAGCCATTCTTCCTGGTTCACGCCGCTCAGAAATTGCCCGTCTTGCTGAAACGTTCGACGCCGCATTCACACAAACGGATGGCGCGTTCAGAACGGTCATTGTCCCAACGCTACCGCACCTCGTTGAGGCTGTTACCACAACGCTGCCATTGAGAAATACCAACCGATGCATCCTATCCGGCGACGGCCTGTCCCCAGAAGCCGCAGCACGTGAACGCCTTGTTGCAATGGCATGCGCAGATGTGGCTTTGGCTGCTTCTGGAACCGTGTCCCTTGAACTTGCAGCCGTGCGCACCCCTATGGTCATCGCCTATGACATGAGCTGGCTTAGCCGACAGATCATCAGCCGCATGCTCCTGACAGATACTGTGACCTTGGTGAACCTCGTCAGCGAAACCCGCGTTGTGCCCGAATTCATTGGCGCCGATTGCACGCCAACCCCGATCGCAGAAGCGCTCACAAACGTTCTGGGGAACCCCGATGAACAACTCGATGCTCTTGATGTAACGATGGAACGCCTTGGCCGCGGTGGCGATGCCCCCGGTTTGCGTGCCGCGCGCGCAGTGCTTGCACGTCTGTAAACGTTAGGCGAAGCTATCCCAAACAGGAGACGCAAATGCCAGCCCCACAAAACGCCCTCAAAGCAGCCCTTGATGACGGCGACATTCAAAACGGTCTTTGGTTGACACTGGCCAGCGGTGCCGTTGCCGAAATCGCAGGGAAGGCGGGATTTGACTGGTGTTTGATCGATGCTGAACACGGGCCAAATACGCTCACCACAATCCAAACACAGCTTCAGGCCTTGGCGGGAACACCTGCGCAGGCGGTGGTGCGTGTGCCAAGTGGCGAGGACTGGATCCTGAAGCAGGTCTTGGACCTTGGCGTCCAAACAGTCGTCGTTCCAATGGTCAACACCGCACAACAAGCCGCGCTGGTCGCATCGGCCGTGCGGTACCCAGGGCAGGGGTCACGTGGAATGGGTGCAACCCTGGCCCGCGCCTCCGGTTACGGAGAGATCGTCGATTACGTAAGCTCAGCCAATGAGCAGATATTCCTGTTCGTGCAGATCGAAAGCACTGAAGCCGTCGAAAACGTAGATGCAATTGCCGCCACACCAGGCGTAGATGGCATTTTCGTCGGCCCAGCCGATCTCAGCGCCGATATGGGGTTCGTCGGCCAGATGGACGCTCCAGAGGTCATCGCTGCCATTGATCATGTCTATGAGCGCGCCAAAGCCGCCGGAAAAGCGATTGGAACCGTGGTTTTTGACGCGTCCGATTTCCAGAACCAAATCGACAAAGGCGTCACCTTTCTCGGCTTGGGCGCAGACAGTTTTGCGCTCCAAACCTCACTGCGCACGCTTGCTTCAAAAGCGCCCTGATTTTCTTTGGCTCTTAAATACTCACTCTTGCGCCCCGCAGGGGCGCTCCCCGCCCACCGCAGGTGCTGATCGCTAGATCATCCCAACAGATCAGTAGGGCGCGTCTTCCAAGACACCATTCGCGGACATTTGCTGGTACAGTAGCCCTTCACGCAAGCCACGATCCGCAACGGACAGGCGGTCCGTCGGCCAGAGCCGCATTAGCGTTTGCAAAATGGCAGCACCGGACATGATTAGCGCTTGGCGGTCTTTGCCAATACGAGGGTCCGCTTTGCGGCCCGCTTCTCCAAGCTTCAGATACCCATGGATCACCGCATCAATCTGATCGGTGGTCATGCGCAGCCCGTCAACTTTCAGACGATCATAGCGCCGCAACCCAAGATGACTGGCCGCAACCGTGGTAACTGTTCCTGAGGTGCCGACAATCTGGAATCCTTCGCGGGCCTGTTCCTCCAAAGAGGGAGCGAATTTCTCGAGGTTTTCCTCAAAGAACCACGACATCAACGCAAACCGTGCGGAATCGTCTTCCACGTCGGCAAATTGGTCACGCAATGTGGCAACACCCAGCGGCACAGAAATCCAATCAACAACCTTGGCTGCCGCAAACGGGCCGGGGTCCTGGCGAAAACCTGAATGCAGTCGCATGATCGCGCGGGGGCGTTCGCGTTTGGGAACATTCGTCAGGTCGATCCAAACCAATTCGGTAGACCCGCCGCCAATATCAACAACCAACAACTGTTCTGTCTTGGTGCTGACCAGCGGAGCACAAGAAATCACCGCAAGACGCGCTTCTTCCTCTGGTTCGATTATCTCAAGCGTCAATCCGGTTTCGCGTTTAACCGAAGAAATGAAGTGTTTGGAATTGCGCGCGCGGCGGCAGGCTTCTGTCGCAACAAGGCGCATGTGGCTGACGTTGTGGCGTTGTAATTTTTGGCGGCAAACACGCATAGCATTGATCGTTCGCGCCATCGAAGCGCGGGACAATTTGCCAGTCTGTTCCAAACCTTGCCCAAGCTGGACGGATTTGGAAAAGCTGTCGACCACATGAAACTGGCTGCCCTTCGGTTGGGCAATCAGCATACGGCAACTGTTCGTGCCCAAATCCAACGCAGCATAAAGCTGTGATGGATCGGGCGGTTTTGGCACGGCGTGCTCAACCGGTTTCGGGAACGCGCCCGCACCATCGGGACGCTTGGGCGTCATTTTAACGCCCTCCATTTCGAGTTACCCCAAAGGTAAGCCCGCAACCGGTGTCGCGCAAGCCCAGAGATGAGACTTGTAACCGCCCTCATACCTAAGATGAGAATAATGCGTCCTTAAAGGGGTCGCCAAATGCGTCCCCAATGTCGAAAATAGGCGACGTAGAGTTTAGCACCCAAGCTAGGTTTTGAAGAACGCAGGTAAGAGGCACGAGAATCGCATGGCAGATGTCACAATCGTTTATTGGCGGGATATTCCTGCGCAGGTCATCGTTGGCAAAGGGCGTCGGGGCACCAAGGTGCAACTTACCGAACGTTTTGAGCAAGCAATTGATCGCGCTGCGATGAAATCCGGTGCCGCTGGTACGGACGATTACTTGGCGGATTGGCGCAAGGCTGCGCCGTATCCCGTTGAAGGCGCTGACGCTGATGTCGCCGCCTCTGAAGCTGCGCGTCTTGAGGCGGAATACGACAAGGATCGCCTCATGGTTCTTATAAACAACGATGGTCGTGCGTGAGTGGGCCAAAACCGAACGTCTGGGAGGCTGTGATGGCGCTATTGAATTTCCGCAAAAAAGTAGACGAAGCCGCTGGTGTGAACCCGCAGCTTGAAACGTTTCTTGATGGCTACTCTATTGAGATCATGCCGCGCACCGCTGAAAAGGTCGAAGACTTCACAGCGCTTCTGCCCAAAGGCACTCGCGTTTACATCGCCCATATTGAGGGCACACCGATTGAAGACATGGTCGCAACGGCCAAGCGTCTGTCCAATGATGGCTACCCCGTCATGCCGCATTTTCCAGCGCGCATTATCAAAGATGCTGCCACGTTGGAAAACTGGATTGCGATGTATCAGGGCGAAGCTGGGGTCGATCAAGCGTTGCTGCTTGCTGGTGGCGTGACCACGCCGCACGGTGATTTCCATTCCTCCATGCAGCTTTTGGAAAACGGCGCATTTGATCGCGCGGGCTTCAAGCGTTTGCATGTCGCTGGGCACCCTGAGGGCAACAAAGATATCGATCCCAAGGGCGGGACAGCCATGGTCGATGAAGCCCTTCGTTGGAAGCAGAAGTTTTCTGAAACCACAGACGCCGAGATGGCGCTGGCAACGCAATTCGCCTTTGAATCTGGTCCGATCATTGAATGGGCCGACAGTTTAAAAGAAGCAGGCATTACAATTCCGATCCATATCGGGATTGCAGGCCCAGCCAAGCTGCAAACCATGATCAAATTCGCAATCGCTTGCGGTGTTGGCCCATCCCTTAAAGTGCTGCAAAAGCGCGCCAAGGATGTGACCAAGCTGCTGTTACCATTTGAACCAACAAACGTGCTGACAGAATTGGCCGCCCATAAGGCTGCGAACCCTGATAGCAACATCGAACGCGTCCACTTCTTTCCACTAGGTGGCATTAAGACCAATGCCAATTGGGCCATTGAACATGGCGGGGCGTCAGCGGTGCCTGCAGCTGAAGGGTAAACGTACAAAATAGAACACGCGTTTTGTTTGAAACGAACGTCGGGTCTGAGACCAGACCCAACGACGTTGCACTTTGGCAGCGTGACCGCTTTGTGCGTTCTGACTTCGGACTACCGCTTTTCGGATACTAACCCGGGGTGGTCAGCCTGACTGTGGCATATGTCGTTCGCGGTTCGAAACGCATTTTCCCGATCTGCGCGCTTGGACGGAATGCTTGATTGGATACGTATGTCCAAACTTTGGGGAGGTATTCGAATTGACATGTCTCATCTCTGCATTGTTGCCCGAACCTTTCTTGGAAAGACAATCGGGCAGATCTTGAGGGGCGATCAAGTCGATTAGTGGCTCTTGCCTGATCGGCCGAAATGAAGACTCGCCATGGCGTGCCCTCATCTTCACGTCCAGGGGTGAATAGAACACAGAATTGCTTCCGTTGAGGTCCGCGAGATCGGCAATGTCTGTTGTCGAGACAATCCTGCGACCTGAATAGCGCCGAAGTGTTTCGAACTTGAGCATGCAATCAGTCACACTGGCCTGGGCAATATTAATTCCCGTGCTTCGGCTTCAATGCTTATCGGTTGGACCAGTCTTGCTAATGGGTCAATATTTTCCGCGGCGGCTGGAAAAGAGCTGGTCAAGAAAACGCTTAAGGGCCCACTAATACGCTTCAGTTACGGGTAACTTGAGCTCTTATACACTCCGTTTTGTATAGCCTTTTGTGAGTGCAGTGATGCTTAACATTGGATCAATTCAAGAAAGCGGCCCTTGCATCTTTACCTCCAAACGACAACGTCGTCCGCAGAACCGACACCTACGGTATTTTTGTGCGCTAATCTGGATGCAGATGCAGAGAAGGTCGGCTATGAGCCCAAATTTCTAGATTTCTGTGATGCGGCGAAGGTCTGCTTTACGACTAGCTCATAGGCGTGAATTTCAGTCCCCCAGCCCAGCCCGGTCCAACATTCGTCCATAAGTGAAATTTTGATAATATCAAAAAACGGGCTTGACCCTGACACTAGTGTTAGGCCGCTAAGGCTGTCTGCTCACCATAGGTGATGATGTATTTACAGACAGGAAGAACACGACATGACACAAAATAACATTTGGCAAAACAAGGTCGCAATTGTGACCGGCGGCAGTTCCGGCATTGGCAAGGCGACGGCGCTTGAGCTTGTTGCACAGGGCGCGAAAGTTCTGATCACCGGACGCAACGCTGATAAACTTGCCGAAGTGGCAACAATGAGCGATGCGATTGAAACACTGCAGGCAGACAGCGCGGACCCAAAGAGCGGAATGCAGATCGTAGAGGCAGCAACCAGCAAGTGGGGACGCCTTGACCTGATCGTTAATAATTCAGGGGCGGGTCAACCGCACCCGATGGTCGGTTACGATGCCGATGTCATCGCCAATATGTCTGCTGTGAATATCGTTGCGCCTTCACTTTTGGTAAAGGCAGGGCGCACCGCCCTGAGCGAAAGCAAAGGGGCCATTGTGAATATCGGTACAGCTGCGGCCCAAAACGCGGTGCCGATGATTGCCCACTACGCCGCAACCAAAGTCGCTCTGGAAAGTTTGACCAAGTCTTGGGCCATCGAACTGGCTGGTGATGGCATTCGTGTAAACGCGATTGCGCCCGGTCCCGTCAAAAGTGGCGCGCTGACGGGAATGATGGGATTACCAGACGAAATGGCGCAACAGATCGAAGAACAAGAGGCTGCTCAGGTTCCTCTTGGGCGTCGCGGTTTGACAAGCGATATCGTGCCATGGATCCTCCAATTGGGAAGTTCAGATAACCAATGGCTGACGGGTCAAATCTTGACCGTAGACGGCGGTTGGTCTTTGCGAACCTGAGGGAACAAATGGGCTGGAGGAAACCGTTTCCTCCAGTTCCACCCTTGACGAACAATGAACACCTTCACATGTGTGTCTAGGTTAGATGAAAGGGGATAAAGATGCAGGCTAAAGAAGCGTCCGAACGGCTCGGGATAACGCAACGCATGTTGCGCCACTATGAAAAACAAGGTCTGATGTCCGTTGGACGCACGCTCAATGGGTATCGTCGATATAACGAATCCGATCTGCGTCGCGCTGGTCGCATTCGCGACTTTATTGCGACCGGATTTTCCACACGCGAAATCCGTGCCATGAGCGCCTGCCTATCCGACGACGGCTCCGGCCCTTGTGAGGGTGGAATTGAAAAAATGTTGGAAAAGCTAGAGCATATTGAACGGCTCAGGGCTGATCTGGACGATCGCCGCACGGCGGTTCTTGAGCGCCTTGCCGTCTTGAAGAACGGTATTTCAAGTTCGGACGAGTCAGTTGAGACAATGGAAACCACGACCGGCCCCTTTGTGCGTCGTGAGAAACCCGCCGACTTAAGCGCGGCCGACCCCAGATAGAACCAAGCGGCAATTACTTCGAGCGGAGCGCTTTGCCCATCACCAAATCTCGAAAGAGGCCGTCGAACTAATGTTCAGCAAAGTCCGTTTTGTCCCGCACAGCGGACCTTCGAGCGTCATTCGATTGAGATGCGAGTTTATTCGTCCGCTTTTACTAAACCCAATCCGCGCAAATACACCCCGATTCCGGTCTCCAGCAGGTCTTCAGGTGGAAACGGTGACTTCGTTCCTGGGGATCCACGTGCAAACAGCTCAACGACCCCGTGGCTCATGGCCCAAATATGGGCACTGAACATTTGCGGTGGCGGGCGCTTTTCTTCTGGAATGTGCATGGACAGCTCTTCGGCGGCCTTTTCCAACACGCCCATTGCGCGGGTTGCTGCATCATTCAATTCAGGCGTGCGTTGGATTGAAATCCCGCTCTCAAACATCGCCACGTAGTGCCCGGGATATTTGCGTGCAAACGCAAGGTAGGCGCGCCCCGTGGCCTCAAATGACGCAAGTGCGGATGGCTGCCCCTTGGCGTAGGCGTATTCCATAAGGTCGGCGAAAATCTCGTAGCCTTGGCGTGCCGCTTCTGCGATCAGGTCTTCGCGGCCTTCAAAGTGGCGATAGACGGCGGCTGGGGTCACGCCAGCTTCGCGGGCAGCTTCTGACAGGGTGAAACCTGTCGGGCCCTTTCCCTCGATCAAGCGCAACGCGCCATCGACCAATGCGCGTTTTAGGTCACCGTGATGATACCCGCGTTTAGCCACCCAGATGCTCCGGTCCGCCAGTGATTTTCGGGTCTACATCGCCCAAGGCGGCAGCGTTTTTGCCAGTGTAATCCAACTGCTGAAGAACCGCGCGGATCGCATTTACACGCGCACGGCGCTTGTCCGCGGACCGCACAACCAGCCAAGGGGTGTCGTCCGTGTGAGTTTTTGCCAGCGTCTCTGAAATCGCCGCGCTGTATTCGTCCCATTTCTTAAGGCCCTCAACGTCGATCCAGCTGAGCTTCCATTGCTTTAACGGATCACTTTCACGGTCCATAAAACGCTGCAATTGCGCTGCACGATCAACCGTCAGCCAAATTTTGAAAACCTTGATGCCTTCATCGACCAACATCTGTTCAAACGGGTTAACTTGCTCAAACCACTTGTCACGCTGCTTGTCGTCGCAAAAACCGAAGACCTTTTCGACGACGCCGCGATTGTACCAAGACCGATCAAAGCACACGATTTCGCCTGCGGTGGGCAGGTGTTGGATGTAGCGTTGGAAATACCACTGGCCGGCTTCCGCGTCCGTTGGTTTGCTGAGGGCGACAACACGCGCACCGCGTGGGTTCAGGTTTTCACGAAACCGCTTGATCGTTCCGCCTTTACCTGCCGCGTCACGGCCTTCAAAAACAATGGCAATCCGTTGACCCGTTTCACGCGCCCAGGCTTGCATCTTGACCAATTCGATCTGGATTGTGGCGAGGGCGTCCTCATATTCGCTGCGTTTCCATTTCTTGTCGTACGGAAAATCAGTGGCGAGGATTTCACCCTTTTTCGCGTCCTCAATTTCATCGCGCACCTCGCTTGGTGCATCTTCACGGAAATAGCGGCGGATTTCGCCGTCAAAGGGCAGGTCTGTCATCTGTTTCGCCTCATCGTTTTTTGAACGTCACTACACGGTTACAAAGGGTTAGCACACTTTGAACACTGTCGCGAAGACTTATGTGTTAACCTTTAACATAGGCACCATGTGTGAGAAGGCAAACCCAACGCGGTTGGTTGGCTTCATTCCGTAGCGTCTGTTGAAGCGCGTAAATCTGTGCTGCTCAACCCGATCTGATCGATATCGTAGGGCGTGGTCAGGTAGATTTCAGAAATCCAGTTACCATAAAGCAAATGCGCGTGGCTGCGCCAATTGTTCTTGGGCGGCTGGGACGGGTCGTCATTTGGATAATAATCTACCGGCAGCTGAATTTCTGCGCCTTCAACCTGATTGCTTTCCAAATCGCGCATGTACTCTTGGTTTAGGGTGTCGCTGTCGTATTCGAAGTGGTTGAACACATAGATCGCACGGTGCGCTGGGTCTTCGACAAGCGCGGGACCGACTTCATCTGAATCCAGCAATGTGGTCAGACCGGCGGCATCAATCTCGTCGCGCTTCATCTCTGTCCAGCGGCTAACAGGCATCGCCATTTCATCGGAAAACCCTCTAAGATAAGGGCTTTGCGGGGCGTTATTCATGTGGCGGTAGCAACCAAACAGCTTTGTATCGAGTAAGTGTTTCTTCACGCCGTGGAAGTGGTTGATCATCGCCATGCCGCCCCAGCAGACGCCGAAGGTTGAATGCACGTTGGTTTGCGTCCAATCCATGATTTCGGAAAGTTCGTCCCAATAGGTAACGTCCTTGAAATCCAAATGTTCAATGGGCGCGCCTGTGATGATGAGGCCGTCGAACTTTTGGTCTTTCACCTCTTGGAAGGTGCGATAGAATTCCTGCATATGGTCCGCTGCGGTGTTGCGGGCCTCGTGTTCGGACATGCGGATCAACGTCAGCTCAATCTGCAAAGGCGTAGCACCAATTAACCTAGCGAATTGATTTTCAGTCTGAATTTTCTTTGGCATCAGGTTCAAAATACCAATGCGCATCGGGCGAATGTCTTGGGTATCCGCCATGGATTGCCCCATCACCATCACACCCTCGCGCGAAAGCACGTCAAAAGCGGGGAGAGAACGGGGAAGGCGAATGGGCATCTGAATAACCTGTGTTGCTAAGTCTAATTAGGTAGTGCGCTTAGGTGCGGGCCTCAAGGCCCATGGCGACAACGGCGATAAAATCCGCTTCGTCACGCACAGTTGCCATGTCTGAGGCATCTACGGTTATGCCCCAGTTTTTCGCCATGTCGCTGTAGCGGGGTTGGCGGTGTGCGAGGGCGCGTGCATAAGTCCAGCGGATGAAAGAATCTGGATCAACATCACCTTCTTGGGCTTTGTTTTCGCTCAGATAATCGCGCCATGCCTTTACCAAAAACTCAGGCTGATAGGCCATCGGCTTTGGTGCTTTATCAAAGCGTGCAACCAGATCGGCCGTATGATCATCGCTGCCTTTGATCCAAACCATCAAAGCATTATCTGACAGCATCTTAAGAAGTGGATCATGGGGATCATTCGCATCGACCCATTCACAAATTGACCCGCCCGTGTCGCACACGAAATTCGGATACCCATAAAGCGCCTGTGCGCGATCGATGAAGTAAGGCGTGTCGCGAAGCGCATCCAGTTCAGCACGTTTGAACTGCTCTTGGCGGCGTTGGTATTCATCCATCGGTAGGCCGCCCTTAGACGGATCACCAGGCTTACCAAGGTACGTACTTACAGGTTCGAGGTTATCAAAGGTGATGTTTGATCCGATGTGGATGCTATCAGACATCAACAATTCACGCAGAAACGGAACCTTCATTGCCTCAGCCTTGGCGTTATCGGCGATGAATTCGCCCATATAGCGGGTGCCAATACGGTAATCGATTGAGTAGTGAAACCAGCTTCGCGTCTCGCGCAACATGTTGGAGGCATAGGTTTTTCCCAGCCCCGACATAGCGAAGATAAGCACACGCTTTTGCGCGGCATTGGTCCAATCAGAGGCGGTTTGATAAATCATGGGGATTGGGTAGCGGATGGGCGCGGGTGGGGCAACGAAAAAGCCCCGCCACGTCTGGGACGGGCGGGGCTTAATAATTCCGAGTTTGTGTCGACTTAGAATGCGTAAGCTACCTTAAGGCCAATTGCGATCGCATTGTTGTCTTCATAGGTTTGACCAAACGGCGCAGGCGCAACGGGGTTAGTGTTCGCATCGCCAATGTTCACGTAGCGGATGCCGCCAGAAACTTCGATACCGTTGTCCAACGTATATGCGCCACCAACCTGATAGCTAATGTAGCCATCTGTTGGGCCGAGCTGACCAGTCAGCTCACCAGTAGATTGTTCGTAGCCGATTCCGAAGGACGCTGAAAAACTGTCACTGAAACGGCGACCAACGCCAATATTGTAAGTTATGACATCGTCATCATAGGACAAGATATTACCGTCACCAGTTGGGTCATTGCTATCAACCAGTTGGAAACCGTCCCATGCAACATAACGAATGGAACCGAACACAAGAGTATCTGCCGCAACCCCTGTCTGGAAGTCCAGATTTACGCTCTCAGGAAGGTTCGCTGTCAACGTATTGCCGAAGAAGTTGCCATCAAGCTCAAGGTCAATACCGCTGGAATAGGTAAGGGCAACTCGCATTGCGATGTCATCACGCTCATACGCGCCACCAAGGACATAACCGAAGTCACCGTCAGTATCGTAAATGGATTCATAAGCGACGATGTCATAAACACCGTTGGCTTGAACGTAACGCAAACCACCGTGCACACTGAAGCTTGGGTTAATCTCATAACGGCCAAGAACCGTAACGCTGTCGCTTTTGACTTCGGCGTTTACTCCAGACAATGCATAACCGGGTGTTGAATAGTCCACGCTTGCGCCAAATGGTTGATCGTAGATCATAGAGAGCGAGAACTGCTCGGAGAGTTGCTGTTTAAATGCCATGCCAAGCTGACCGTAGCGAGGTGCGATATCACCACTTTGACCGCCTGCAAATGTGCCTGACAGGTCCGCATTAACGGAACCGTAGCTCAATTCAGCGTAAGCACCCGTCGCGCCTGTATCTTCAAAAATCACGCCAATGCCTTGGCCTGAACGATCAAGACCGCCCGCGGCCGCGATGCTGGTCGTCATAAGCAGGGCTGCGCCTGCTGTCATAAACTTTTTCATGTCTCTTTCCCTTATCCCTAGAGTGCATGTATTCTCCCAATTCATACCCTACGGAGGGTGCGGCATTTTGGTCAATTCTTATACCGTCGTGACGCTACGTCTAAAACGCAGCGCTCCGGATTGGCGACATTTGCATCACGCTTTTGCGCGTTGACCATAGGTAATATTGAGGTAATTGGCCGCAAAGATCACAGCAGCGCCGATGAAAACCCATGGATCCAGAATCTCGTTGTAAACGTAGGCGGCGACAATCGCGATGACGGGAAGGCGGATGAAGTCGATCGGCATGACGATGTTCGCTGGCGCAAGAGAAAGCGCCGTAGTCAGGCAAAAATGCGCGATGAGCCCGGCAAAGCCGATCAAGATGATCCATGGCAGGGCCGACAAACTCGGCAAGGCGATGTCGCCGTCATAGCCCGCACAAATGATGCCAAAGATCGCTTGAAGCACGGTCAGCCAAAACAAAATACAGGTGATGGATTGCGTGCGGGTAAGCCTACGCGTGAAGATTGCGGTGAATGCGAATGCAATTGCGGCGCAGGCAGCTGCGATTGTTCCTGTTGAAATTCCGGTCTCAAACGGTTGGGTGACGATCATCACACCCATGAAGCCAATAAGCGCAGAAATAACGCCAATGCGCGTTAGACGTTCACCCAGCATGATGGGGGCTAAAAGAATGACCCAAATCGGTGACGTGAATTCCAAGGCAAACAATTGCGTGAGAGGAATAAGAGGCAGGGCGAAGAACCAGAGGTTTTGCCCTGTGAAATGCGCGACATTGCGAACAACGTGAAGACCGAACTGCTGGCGATTTACTTGGCCTAACGTGCCCGCAGCGTAAGCCACGACCAGCACAATCACGATCCCCGTGAAGCTGCGGAACATCATGATTTCGAACGTATCAAGCTCAAGGCTGACAGCGCGGCCAGCGATAGCCATTGCCGTGAACGACACAATCGCGCCGATCATCCAAAGCCCTGCGCGCAAGGTGTCCGTCATCAATGTTAACCCTGTAAAAACAGGCAGCAGCCCGTCAAAAGAACGGGTGTTTCGCCGCGTTGTGTAAGGACCCGTGCAGTATATGGGCCTGTTTCGCAAGCGTTTGGCTCAACGATCAAAATCGCGCTATCGCCACGCCCGATCAGCGTAAACGCACGCGGCCAGTCTGCACCTTCCGCAGGCGTGTCCAGCATGATCGTCATGTTCGACGCGCCGTGATATTCAAATTCGCCTTGGCTGCCGTCTAGGGACATAGACCATTCCGGTTCAACGCCGCCGCAAGTTAGAGGCGTTGGAAGCAATACGGGCTCTTGTGCGTTCGCGATCGATGTGAGGCCGACCAGAAGAAGTGTACTCAATATTCGCATACCGATGATCCTAAACTTTACCGTTAGTGAAGCAACCCAACAGATTTGTGAGGGGATATGGAATAGGCCGCTGCGCGCGCGCCGTTAAACCAAATCGCGATGCTTTCGCGGAACAAAACAGGCCAGCCAATTCTGTTTTCAGGTTGGGTACGCCGCACGTCTTCGGACATGATCAGATGAAACGACATGGTGTTCAGCAGGTCCATCTCCCAACGGGCCCAATGAAACGACATCCATGAGCGGGGCAGGTGGAATGCTTCTGTCACGAGGATGATGTCCTGTGCATCGCGTGTCAGGTCTAGTGAAAATAGGGCGTTCTGCAGTGTAGACTGGGCGCGGCCTTCGATGATGGTGTTTTCTTCTGGAACTCCAAGGGACTGAGCGTAGCGTGCCATTTGCCCACCTGCGTTTGGACCATCTTCGCGCGCGACGCCACCTGAGAACACGATGGCGGGCGCTAGATCGGCCTCAAAAAGCTGCACGCAGCGATCAACGCGGGCTAGGGCGGCTGCATCAAGGGTGCCATCCGCGCTCATTCCCGCACCAAGGCAAATGATTACATCCGCCTTTTGGATTTCGCGCACGTCAGGTTCAGGCCATAGGAATGTCCACGCCAGCATTGCCAGTGTCATCACAATGTAAGCCGCGAAGCCAAGCTTTGCGAACCGTCCGACAAATCGGACGAGACGCATTACTCCCACTCAATCGTTCCTGGGGGTTTGGACGTGATGTCATAGGTGACGCGGTTAATACCTGCGACCTCATTGATGATGCGCGTGGCGGTTTCGCCCAAGAACTCGTGACTAAACGGATAATAATCCGCTGTCATACCATCGACAGACGTCACAGCGCGCAGTGCACATGCGAAGTCATAGGTGCGCCCGTCGCCCATCACACCAACGGTGCGGACCGGAAGGATCGCGACAAAGGCCTGCCAGATATCGTCATACAAACCGTGTTTGCGGATCTGATCGATGTAAACGGCATCGGCTTCACGCAGGATATCCAACTTCTGACGGGTGATTTCACCCGGGCAGCGGATCGCAAGACCCGGTCCAGGGAAGGGATGGCGACCGATAAAGCTGGCAGGTAGGCCAAGCTCATGTCCCAACACGCGCACTTCGTCTTTGAACAGCTCACGCAGCGGTTCGACCAGTTTCAGGCCCATTTTCTCAGGCAAGCCACCAACATTGTGGTGCGACTTGATCGTTACAGATGGACCGCCGGAAAATGACACGGATTCGATCACGTCAGGGTAAAGCGTACCTTGCGCGAGGAACTCAGCGCCTTCGATCTCATTCGCGTACTTCTGGAACACGTCGATGAACAAACGACCGATAATCTTGCGTTTGGTTTCGGGGTCAGACTGGCCTTCGAGTTCGCCCAAGAACAGGTCTGCTTCATCCGCGTGAATGACGTGCAGATTCATATTGTCGCGGAACATCGCGATCACGTCCAAGCCTTCGTCTTTACGCAACAATCCGTGGTCAACGAATACGCAAGTAAGCTGGTCGCCAATCGCCTCGTGAAGCAATGCTGCGGTAACGGATGAATCCACACCGCCGGACAATCCACAGATGACCTTCTTGTCGCCAACCTGTTCGCGGATTTTCTCAATCGCGATGTCTTTGTAGGCGTCCATCGTCCAGTCGCCGGCAAAACCAGCAAGCTTCACGAAGTTCTCATAGAGCTTCGCACCACGTGGGGTGTGGTGAACTTCTGGGTGGAACTGCACACCGTAGAAATTGCGGTTTGTGTCAGCCAGTACGGCGTAAGGCGCGTTGGGGGAGGTTCCGTAAACTTCAAACCCCGGTGCGATTTTGGATACGTGGTCGCCGTGGCTCATCCAGACTTGCTCATCACCTTCTGTGAACCAACCGTCCAGCAGATCAAGGTCGGCTTTTGGCGTTACCTTAGCGCGGCCAAATTCAGCGGTGCCACCACCGCCGGAAATCTTGCCGCCTTCAACAAGGCCACCCAATTGCGTCATCATGGTTTGCTGACCGTAGCAAATGCCGAGAACCGGAATACCCATGCCCCACAGGCTTTCAGGTGCGCGGGGGCTGCCTTCGCGGGTTACCGAATCCGGACCGCCAGACAAGATCACAGCTTTGGGCGCGATATCGGCCAAAACCGCGTCCGTAACGTTCTGATACGGGTGAATTTCGCAATAGACGTTCTGTTCCCGCAGACGGCGCGCAATCAGCTGCGTTACTTGGGAACCAAAGTCGATGATAAGCAGGGTGTCGTGTGTGAGATTATCCATGTGGTCTCGTAAAACGCGAAGGCGCGGCGTGCAAGTGCAGCCGAGGGTGTTCGATGTCGCTTTCGCCCCTTAATGGCCGCTTCTTTTCAAATCAGAGGCGGCTGCGCGGTGTAGCTTGCACATCAACAGGATTCTAATGGGGTGAATACGATGTCGGACGCAGCACAAAAAGCACCAGCACGACGTGGACGCGGTGGCGGCGGCGCTGCACGACGTGCAGAACGGACAGCTGTAAGCTTTGACACAGCGAAAACGATTGAACGCAAGATCCCAAACCTCGAAATGCTCTCGGATGAAGCGCTCGATATTATCGAGGCGAATGCTGAAACGGTGCTCGAAGAGATTGGTGTTGCCTTTGTCGACAATCCCGAAGCGCTGGAACGTTGGAAATCTGTTGGCGCGTCAGTGGATGGTGAAAGGGTTCGCATTCCGAAAGGTTTGGCGCGCAAATTATGTGCCACTGCGCCAAGTACGTTTGTTCAGCACGCCCGAAATCCAGAGCGCAATGTCACCATTGGCGGCGACAACTTGGTTCTGGCACCCGTTTACGGCCCGCCATTCGTGCGAGACAAAGACGGAGGACGCCGCTACGCCACGATCGCTGATTTCGAAAAGTTCGTGAAGCTCGCCTATATGTCCAAATGGCTGCACCATTCTGGTGGCACAGTGTGTGAGCCGACAGACGTGCCCGTTAACAAACGCCACCTTGATATGTTGATGGCGCATATGACGCTTTCAGACAAACCGTTCATGGGGTCTGTCACAGAGCCTAGCCGCGCGCGCGATAGCATTGAGATGTGTGAGATCTTGTTCGGCAAAGAATTTGTGGCCGACAACACCGTCATGACGTCCCTGATCAACATCAACTCGCCGTTAACCTTTGACGCAACAATGATGGGCGCGCTTGAGGTTTATGCCTCGCATAATCAGGCCGCGATCATTTCGCCGTTTATTGTTGGCGGTGCAATGGCACCGGTGTCCGTCATGGGCACATTAACGCAGGTCTTGGCCGAAGTGATGGCGGGCATTGCCTATAGCCAAATCATTCGCCCCGGAGCGCCAGTTATCTTCGGTACATTTGTGACATCAATTGACATGAATTCAGGTGCACCGACCTTTGGCACACCAGAAGCCGCACATATCACAAACGGGGCAGGGCAGCTGGCCCGCCGTCTTGGCGTGCCATACCGTTCTGCGGGGTCATTTAATGGCTCCAAGCTACCAGATGCGCAGGCCGCGTATGAAACGTCCAACAGCCTCAACATGGGATTGCTGTCAGGGGTGAACTTTATGCTGCATGCATGCGGTTGGCTTGAAGGCGGGCTTGTGGCCGACTTTGAAAAGTTCGTTCTAGATGCCGATCAGCTTGGAACGTTGCACCACATGGCCAAAGGCGTCGAAATTGATGAAAACGCCCAAGCGATGGATGCTATTCGCGAAGTTGGCCCAGGGGGACATTACCTCGGGTGTGCGCACACGCAGGCTAACTTTAAAACGGCATTTTGGCGCTCCGATGTCTTTGATTACAAGCCTTTCGAGACATGGGAAGAGGAAGGCGCGCGCGACAGCCAAACACTTGCCGCGACACGTGTCGATACCCTTCTCGGGACATATGTTGCACCTCCGCTAGACCCTGAAATCCGCGCAAAGCTTGAAGCCTATGTTGCGCAGAAAAAGGCGTCTGAACCAGACAGCTTTATGTAGACGCCCCAATCGTTATGTCGTCGTTCGCTTGGCGTCAGTGATCCAGTAGTTCGCGACTTTCGCGTGCGATCTTGGATGCTTGTGAGGCTTTCAAAATGCGTGCCTCGCTCATCAGCGCGACGAGGGCTTCGACGTGTCTGGCGGCCGAGTATTCAGCACGTTTGTTTTGGCGCTGTAGATCCAGCTCAACCTCAAGGTCCATCAGCTTGATTATGGCCTGTGATGGGCCGGGAACGGCTTCCGTTTTTAGCAGGCGTCGAAGGTGTATCACGCGTTTGTAATCGGCAAGTCCATGGCGGGCTGTACGTACCAAAAGCGTCGGGCGTTTGAGCCGCGAAATCATTGTCAAAGCATCTTCCATATTGAGTCTCCCTCATTCAACTCCAGCCAACCTGACACAACTTAAGGGGGTGTTGCGTGTGCATAAGTCGCAGCGTTCGGTGCGTTTACAATTGGTTACCAAATAGAAACAATCATGGACCCCTGTAGACAAAATTAACTATTCGGAAACAATTAACGGCAACGTTTGAACTGCCTCTAGGTCTAAAGAACCGACAGGCAGGGTATTGGGGACAGGAATGACTGAAGCGAAAACCGCCGTGCGCGCGGTGCCTTCTTGGGTGCCTAATGAGGTGCGAAATTACGTTTTTCATACTGAGATGGGACAACCCATTCGGGTGCTGGCGCGATCGCAATCTTGCCATGCTTCAACGATCATGCGCCAGATCCGTAAGGTGGAAACGCGCCGCGATGACCCGCTGGTGGACCGTGCAATCAAGGCCTTGGCCGAAGAGAATTCAAGCAAACCGGTGCCAAATGGTTTGGAGATGATGCAGGCCCTTCGCAACCTTGCAAAACCCAATGCAATGTTGGCGATTGCGCTAGGGATGGACCAAGGCGTGATCATCCATGACACAGCCAAGGGCGACCCTGATCACGGCAGCAAACTACCATCGGAAACAGCGATGACTTTGGCGTTACGTGGTTGGATTGAAGGTGGCCAAACGATCGGGCGGGTCTTGCGGTATCGCATCACGCCCGCTGGCCGCGTGGCGTTGCGTGAATTGACCGCCGAAACAGAAAACCGCGCGCGTGCTATGGCGGAGGCGCCGGCCTCGTTTGAGGGCGCACCTACGGGGACCGGTACGTGGCTGGGGGATCGCGATGACAAGCCAGGCATGGTGCGTCAGCCGTCATTAGAAAGCCCTGTGCAAGCGCTTGCGCGACGCAAAGACCGTGACGGTCAACCTTTTTTAAACCGCGTGATGGTGCGTGCGGCGGAACGTTTACGCGAAGATTACGAACTCGCTCTCGTGAGCCAAAACCGTGAGAAACGCACCACTTTGGATTGGCGTGATATTTTGCATTCGATTGAAACGTATCAACCGGTCGACACCAAAGGGGACAATGCAGTCGGGCAAATGCAGGCCGCGTTGGTCTATCTTGGGCCTGGGTTGTCCGAGGTCGCGTTGCGCTGTTGTTGTTTGTTGGAAGGCTTAGAGACAACTGAGAAGCATTTAGGTTGGGCTGCGCGGTCTTGCAAAATCGTGTTGCGCATCGCCCTCCAGCGCCTTGTCCTGCACTATGAAGCGCGTGGAGAGTTGGGCCCTCGTATCGGCTGATTGCCGACCCAAGTACGCTGAGCCATGCACCCTATGCATTTCCGCAAATCGTGCAACCAAGGCACTTGGATCATCAGGCTTTTTTCCTTAAGTTACAGCTAAGAGGAGAAGCTAATGTCCACGCGCGATCTTAAGATTCCGGCCCAGCGTCACCCTGAAAAGCAGCGTCGGCCTGATAGCCCGCAGCCGAAAAAACCGGACTGGATCCGCGTAAAAGCGCCTGTGTCTGAGGGCTACATGGAAACGCGCGACATCATGCGCGAGCATAATCTGACCACAGTTTGCGAAGAAGCCGGTTGTCCAAACGTTGGCGAATGCTGGTCGCAAGGCCACGCGACGATGATGATTATGGGCGAGGTCTGCACGCGGGCTTGTACGTTCTGCAACATCGCGACGGGTAAGCCGCCCGAGGATTTGGATGTTTTTGAACCGGGCCGTGTGGCGGATGCCGTGAAAAAGCTGGGTTTGAACCACGTGGTGATCACATCCGTGGATCGCGATGATGTTGAAGATGGCGGGGCTGAACATTTCGCCCAAACAATCCGCGCCATTCGCAAGCAGTCCCCAAGCACAACAATTGAAATCCTGACGCCTGACTTTATTCGCTGTGACCCCAGTGTGTTAGAGGTCGTTGTTGAAGCACGTCCTGATGTGTTCAACCACAACCTTGAAACCGTTCCGGGCCTGTACCCAGAGGTACGCCCGGGCGCGCGCTATTTCCACAGCTTGCGTCTATTGCAGCGTGTGAAGGAACTTGACCCGACAATGTTCACCAAGTCCGGCATCATGGTTGGCCTTGGCGAAGATAAGCAGGGTGTGACGCAGGTCATGGAAGACATGCGCGCCGCGGACATCGATTTTCTGACGATTGGCCAATACCTTCAACCAACGCCGAAGCACCATAAAGTGGATCGTTTTGTGACGCCGGATGAGTTTGCATCCTATGAAAAAACGGCCTTCAACAAAGGCTTTCTAATGGTGTCGTCAACGCCTTTGACGCGATCCAGCTATCATGCAGGCGATGATTTCGCGAAACTGCGGGCCGCACGGATGGAAAAATTTGGCGCGTGATGCGGGCGTTCTTATTTGGCGCGTTGGCGACACTGCCTATTGGTGTCGCGGCGGATGTAAGTGAGGTTGCGCAGCAACAAATCATTGATGAAGCTCAGGAATTCAGTGCAGCGTTACTTTCTGGTGATGGCATAGAACATTCAATTTCGCGAACCTTTGAACCGTATGCGGAAACGGCTGCTCGGCAATTGAACTTGCCCTCAACGCAAGACCTTTATGACGCGATGCGGCTTGGATATGCGCAGTCGAAAGAACTTGTCGAGGTTGTCGAACACAATGTTCAGGCCGACGGTGCAGTTTTTGGCGAAAATGGGCCGTTGAAATGGGGCATTGTCCCGTTCACAAGCCAAATTAAGTACCTCGAAACGGCTGAAATACTTCCTCGAGAATGCAATTCCTATTTGGTGTTCGGGTTTGGCGGCGAATGGTTCGTCCAAACGAGAGATGCGTTTTCCGACCAGATCCTACAAGCAACGATGCCGGGATTTACCTTTTTGAATGAGCCAAGCCCTCCATGCAGCGCACCGGCTTCCTAATCTAGTGCGACAAGATAGGCCGCAATCGCGGCGCGGTCGCTTTCTGGTAATTTCGACATGTTTTCAACCACATCAACCATTTCACCGCCTACGGTATCGAAGTCAGGTGTAAACCCGCTGTCGAAATAGATCACAATGTCTTGCGCAGACCATCCCAGATCATCGGGGTGAATTGATGGGATCGTACCCTCGCCAGATGGGTTCGGCGCGCCGCGAAGCCATTGGTCCGTCTTTAGACCACCAAGGGGATTGCGCGGGGTATGGCATTCAGCGCAGTGGCCAAGGGCTTCGACCAGATAGCGGCCACGTTTGATTTCCGGTGTTTGCACATCCGTCACGACCCAATCATCGTTTGCAAAAAGGAATTTCCAGCCGCCAAGTGAGCGGCGGATGTTGAATGGAAAGCCAACGTCATGATCCCGCGATGGGGTGGCATCGGCGGGCAGGGTGCGCAGGTGGGCGATGATATCGACAGCGTCCTGTGCCGTCATTTTTGAGTAGGTCGTGTAGGGGAAGGCTGGGTAGTAATGCGCGCCATCTGGTGACACACCAGCCATCATCGCATTAGCTATTTCATAGACCGACCAACCGCCAATTCCGTGGTCGGAATCAGGAGAAATGTTCGGCGCATAGAACGTGCCAAAGTCACTAACAAAAGCGTTTCCACCGGCAAGTGCTTCGGAACCTTCCGCGCTGTGGCAAGACCCACATCCAGCAGCAGCGAAGGCAACTTCACCACGTGCTGCATCGCCGGCAAGCAAGCTGTCGGTTGAAGGATCAATCAAAAACTCCGGATCAAGGTTTTGGGGCGCAGTCACGTAAAACGCAACTGCAGCCCCAACAACGCCGACCCCGAGTGCAAGCCAGCGTTTACGCATCAGTTGCGCTGGCGATATTCGCGGTGACAGGCAGAACACGCACCACCAAGGGCCTGCATCGCGCCTTGCAAGCTTTCAAGATCTGTACCAGCAACGTCCGCCATCGCATCAGCGGCAGCACCGAAGTCAGCGCTGATCACCATAACGTTGTCAAAGTTTTCCCAAAGTGCGGGCAGGGCTTTGGTGCCTTCGATGCTGGCATTGTCGGTTCCAGCTGGCCAATAGCTCATTTGGTTCATGCCAATAAGAGCGACCATGTTGTCCGCGGCAGATTGTGCGGCATCAGCGTCGTAGTCAATTTTGCCCTGCGCCATACCGCCCAAGACCCCAAGGTTATGGGCATAAAGCTGCATATGCGCTTGGCGCGCTGTGACTGCTGGATCGACCTCAGCGTGGCCGTCTGCGAAAGCCATTGTTGTCAGGGATACGGCAACCGCACCTGCGAGTAGAGAAAGGGTTTTCATGAATAAGCTCCTGCGTGGACGTTACAATTGACGTAACGCTAACATAGGAACACACAATCGCACCGTGCAATTTCCGTGCGTCTGCGCACAAAAGCGTGTGCGCTTAGGTGAAGCGCACTTTGCCGATGAAGGGCAGGTTGCGATTACGCTGTGCGTAATCAATGCCGTAACCCACGACAAACTCATCAGGAATTTCAAAGCCCGTCCAATCTGCCCGCATATCAACCTCGCGGCGCGACGGTTTGTCGAGCAGGGCGATAGATTTCAGTTTTCTTGGGTGACGCGTGTTCAGCATATCAATGACTTGGTGCAGGGTGTGGCCAGTATCAACGATGTCCTCAACAACCAGCACATCACGCCCTTCGATTTGGCCACGTAGATCTTTAAGGATGCGCACTTCGCGCGAGGATTCCATGCCGTCGCCATAAGAAGACGCCTCAAGGAAATCGACCTCGACTGGTAAATCCAGCTCACGCACCAGATCCGCGATGAACACGAAAGATCCGCGCAGAAGACCAACCACCACCAGTTTGTCTGTATCTTTGAATTCAGTTTGAATGGTTTTGGCCAAGTCTTCGATGCGTGCAGCGATAGATTTCGCGGATATCATTTCGTCGATCACGTAAGGGTCGTGCGTCATTAGGTCCGGACCTTGTGCCAATTGCTTGAATCTTCGAACAAACCATACGACATGGAGTGTAAGAGTCACGCGCGAAAGTCCGATATGCCTGCCCATTCCGAAACCCGACACCTTCCCTATAGCGCCGAGCAAATGTTTGCCTTGGTTGGTGATGTCGCCAATTACCCGAAGTTTTTGCCGTGGACTGCTGCTGCACGCATTCGCTCACGTGATGAAATGGGCGATCATACTGTGATGCTCGCTGACTTGGTTGTTAGCTTTAAAGTGTTTCGCGAAAAATTCGGCAGCCGAGTTGTGCTGTGGCCAGAAATGCGCAAGATCGAAACTGAATATATCGATGGGCCGTTCAAGTATTTGGAAAGCGTTTGGACGTTTATAGAGTCTGAGGACGGGTGCGACGTGCATTTCCAAGTCGACTTCGAATTTAAAAACCGCATCCTGCAAGGCGCGGCTGGCATGTTCTTTAATCAAGCCATGCAAACCATTGTTCGCGCTTTTGAAAAACGTGCTGAGGCGCTGTACGGGTAAGGTCGATGCTGCGGAGCACGGCAGGTTAGAACCCTCTTCGACCGATGCTGCGGAATGCACGAGTGGCCGCTTTGACGCGATCCAGTCCAACAACAAGTCCTTGCGAAAACATGCCGCGCAGAACATAGTGTGAACATCATTATTCCCAAGCGAGGCTCAATTCTTGGAAAATATTTCACCTTACCTAGTCGGTATTCTGCTGTCCTACGGTGCATTTTTGATGGCTATCGCAAGCCCCGGTCCGAACGTCCTCGCTGTGATCGGAACCTCTATGGCAGTCAACCGTCCTTCGGGTATGGCGCTAGCCATGGGCGTGGCGACAGGCACGCTTACGTGGGCGCTGCTGACTGCAATCGGTTTGTCAGCCCTGCTCGCGACCTATGCTTCTGCCATTCTCATCATCAAAATATTTGGTGGGCTCTACTTGCTCTGGTTGGCTTTTAAGGCGTTTCGGTCAGCGGCATCCGCCCATGATATTGATGCCGTAGAGCTGGCGGGTGACAGGCGCACTGCTTGGGGCTACGCAAGACGCGGATATATCATCCAGATGACGAACCCGAAAGCAGCCTTGGCGTGGATCGCGATTATCTCGCTTGGCCTTGCTCCCAGTGCACCGCTATGGGTTGCAGGCGCGATTGTGGGTGGCACGTTTGTGTTGTCAGTGGTGATCCACCTTCTCTATGCGGTGGCTTTTTCGACGCCGATGATGGTTCGTGTTTACGGGCGCGCACGCCGCTTCATTCAAGGCGCGCTTTGCACATTTTTCGGCCTCGCTGGTCTTCGATTGCTAACGGATCGGGGTTGAACGGATGGGAACCTACGACGACAACGCAACGGCTCAAAACCTCAATACAGGTTTCGCAGTGATGGTGCGGATAACAGCTAAGGAAGGAGAAGCTGACGCCGTAGCTGAAATCCTCCAAAGTTTGGCCGGACCATCAAACGCAGAACCGGGCATGAAATTCTTCATGCCCTACAGATCACCGGAAGATTCATCACAGTTTTTTGTCTATGAACTTTACGAAGATGCGTCTGGGTGGGACGCGCACAACACATCACTCCATTTCCTTGCAGCGGTTGATGATCTCATCGCAAAGGCCGTGCATCGAGAGCGTATCCCGTTTGTGCCCTTCGTGACATAAGGCCATTCATTCCAGCGGAAGTCGGGCTGGTTTAGTGGCATGGAACGGATAGCGGTCATTGGCGCAGCTGCAGCGAAATGGCGCTAAGTCCGCAAAGCCGACATTGAGTTGAAACTTTCCTCAACATCCGAAAAACAAAAAAAGGCGCCGGTTAGGGCGCCTTTTGGTGTTGTTTGTAACAGGTCTTAACTTGTCATGTCGTAGGCGCGTTCGCCGTGCGATGTCAGGTCAAGACCAGTGTATTCGTCTTCTTCCCCAACGCGGATCGGGAAGATCGCTTTTACGACAAAGACAATCACAACCGTTGTGACCAGAGTCCAGATACCGACGACTGCAAGGCCACCCAGTTGGGCTGTCCAGCTTGCGTGGCCGAACACGGCCAGCATAACGATACCGAACATGCCGCCGATGCCGTGCACCGCGAATACGTCGAGTGTATCGTCGATCTTCAATTTGTTCTTCACGAAAGAACACAGCTCTTGGCACATGATGCCTGCAACGCCACCGATGATCAGCGCCTCAACAGGGCCGACAGAACCGGATGCAGGTGTGATGGACGCGAGACCAGCAATCGTACCTGTGACAAGACCAACGAGGGAAGATTTGCCGTAGCGAATACGTTCCCACAGGATCCATGTCAGGGATGCCGTTGCAGCAGACAGGTGCGTCACTGTGATCGCCATTGCAGCAGAGCCGTTTGCCGCCAGTTCAGAACCGCCGTTAAAGCCGAACCAACCAACCCAAAGCATCGCAGCACCGATCATAACCATACCTGGGTTATGCGGTGGCTTGCCTTTGTCACGACGTGGGCCAAGGAAGAACGCAACGATCAACGCTGCAAGACCAGCCGTTTGGTGAACGACAATACCACCAGCAAAGTCGTTTACGCCATCTGCGAACAGGGACCATTCAGCGCCAGCCAACAAGCCGCCACCCCAAATCCAATGCGCAACAGGTGCGTAACAGATCAACATCCAAAGGCCTGAGAAAGTCATCACAAAGGCAAACCCAATACGTTCCACATAGGCACCAACGATCAGCGCAGGCGTGATAATTGCGAATGTCATCTGGAAAGCAAAGAACAAGACTTCGGGAATGTTGCCTGACATGGTGTCTTCATCCACGCCGTTCAGGAACATCTTACCGAGACCGCCCCAGTATGCGTTTCCGTCACCAAATGCGATGGAGTACCCAAACGCGAGCCACAGCACCGACATAAGGCAGGCAATGCCGAAACACTGCATAAACACGCTGAGCACGTTGCGGGCGCGCACAAGGCCGCCGTAAAACAAAGCCAACCCGGGTAGGGTCATAAACAACACGAGTGCTGTTGCGACGATAATCCAAGCGGTGTCCGCTCCGTTCATGGGATATTCCTCCATTTTATTTGGAAAACCTCAAAGCGCACTTTTTGCGACTTAAAAAGAGGCAATGGGAATCGAGGCCGCATAATTTACAGGCATTCGGCAAATGCCATAATTATAGGCGCGACCAGCGCTAAACGCCCAAAAATGTCGCTAAAGTGAATCTATTGCTTCGGCAATCAGCGTTAATGCGGCTTCAACACTACGCTGACGAACTTGCGCACGCCCTATGGGGCCGAACTCAACGGTTTTGGTCTGAACTGAGCCGCCAGCCGCCACGCCAAAGCACACGCGTCCCTCTGGTTTGTGTTCTGATCCGCCAGGCCCTGCGATGCCTGTAATCGATACGGCAACATCTGCGCGCGCAGCATTTGCGGCACCCGTCGCCATCTGCGCTGCGACCTCTTCGCTGACCGCACCATGCGCGTCTAAGGTCGCTTCCGAAACGGACACCATTTCGACTTTTGCAGTATTGGAATAGGTTACAAACCCGCGTTCAAACATCGCCGAGCTTCCGGCGATGTCCGTGATGGCCGCACTGACCATGCCACCTGTGCAGCTTTCCGCAGTGGTGATGGTAAGCCCCTTAGCAATCGCAGCGGCGACAACATCACGGGCCAGCGTCACTGCATAACCCCGTGCCAAACACCTGCAAGAACAACCACCCAAAGCGCGGCGAACAGACCTGCAATAACATCATCCAACATCACGCCCGTTGCGTTATCTTTCCGATCGGCCCAGCCAACAGGACCGGGTTTCGTGATGTCATAAAGGCGAAACGCAGCAAAAGCGACGATCCAGCCGGGCCAAAGGGAAAGGGACGAGACACCGATGAATGATGCGGCGATTATCACAGGTGCGAGGGCAATCCATTGGCCGACAACTTCATCAATCACGATCTCTGACGGATCATGGTTATCTTTGCCCTCTGTCATGATCTTTGTCGCGATGTAGCCTTTGATATAGGCTGCGGGAATGGCGACGAGGAACAGCCATAGTCCACCAAATTCATAGATCAACCACGCAAGAGGCAGGGCCATGAGGGACCCCCAAGTCCCTGGTGCGGGTTTCATGTAGCCTACGTAAAAATACGTCGCCGTGATTTCTGCCCAGCGTTGTTTCATGCTGTTGTTCCTTTAATAAGGGTCACTGTTGCCAACGCCGCAATGCCTTCGCCGCGCCCCGTAAAGCCAAGCCGTTCAGAGGTTGTGGCCTTAACGCTAACGCGGTCAATGTCGATGTCCATGATTTCGGCCATGCGGGCGCGCATGGATTGCGCCACAGGCCCGATCTTTGGAAATTCACAGATAAGCGTGCAATCCATGTGGGTAATCGCAAAGCCCATCTCACGCGCCAAAGCGCAGGCGTGGGCTAGAAAAATATGGCTTTCAGCGCCTTTCCATTGTGGGTCACTGGGCGGGAAATGCTGGCCGATGTCACCGCGGCACAGCGCGCCATAAATTGCGTCCGTCACCGTGTGCATGCCTACGTCTGCGTCCGAATGGCCTTGCAATCCACGCGCGTGTGGAACCTTAACACCGCATAGCACAACATGATCGCCATCTCCGAAACGGTGCACGTCAAACCCGTTGCCTGTCCTAATGTCCATTGATGTCTCCAGCAGTTTAGCGGCCCGCGCAAAGTCTTCGGGCGTGGTTATTTTAAGGTTGCGTGCATCGCCCTGAACGATTGCGACATCAAGACCTGCGCGCCGCGCAACTTCAACGTCATCCGCAGCGGGGCCGGTGTTTTTACGGTGGGCGTCCAATATCGCTGAACGGGTGAACCCTTGGGGTGTTTGAGCCGCAAAAAGGCCTGTGCGGTCCTGAACGCCGGTGACAATCGCATCTGCCCCAGTCCAAAGCGCGTCAGTAACAGGCAATGCGGGGGCCGCTGCATCATTATGATCCAGTGCGTCTAAAACCCGCGAAATAACATCACGAGGGCAGCAGCACCGTGCGCCATCGTGGATGAGCACGCGATCTGCTTGGGTTTGCATCACGCCACTCAGCACAGACGCCGCGCGATCTTCGCCGCCAATGGCGATCAACGCGTGTTTATCGAGCCCCAGTGACGTGACCCAATCGCGATCAGTTTCAGCGATTACCAAAACAACTTCGCTTACACGGGGATGTCCAATGAACAAATCAAGCGTGTGTTCTACAACGGTTTTTCCAGCAATCTTCTGCCATTGCTTTGGCACATCGCCGCCAGCGCGGACTCCGCGTCCGGCGGCAACGATAATTGCGGCGACTGTTGGCTTGGCGTTCATGGTCGGGAAAAGTCCTTACTAGTCGCCCCGTTCTACCCAGCGCAGCGGTTGGTGGGAAGGGGATCGAAGGATGCGCACAAATATTAGGCACGTCGTGTTTCGTGCCTGATTATTAGTCAGTGATTTCTTGAGTATGCCCTAAATTCGCGATAGCCAATTCCCATGTACCGTGAATTTCCCTTGCCCACACCTGACAGCCCAGTGGCCCTCGCGCCGCTGGCGGGCATTACGGATTTGCCGTTCCGCCAATTGGTCGCGTCGTTCGGGGCAGGCTGGGTCGTGTCGGAAATGGTCGCGAGCCAAGAAATGGTTCAGGCGAAACCCGGCGTGCGCGAAAAAGCGGAGCTTGGGTTCAACCAAGGCAACACTGCCGTACAGTTGGCCGGTCGCGAAGCGCACTGGATGGCCGAGGCCGCGCGTCACGTCGAAGCAAACGGCGCGGCGATGATCGACATCAACATGGGCTGCCCAGCCAAGAAGGTCACGAGTGGCTATTCGGGCTCTGCGCTACTGCGCGATTTGGATCATGCGCTCACGTTGATTGATGCCGTTGTTGGGGCAGTTGATATTCCTGTAACGCTGAAAACCCGTCTTGGATGGGACGACGCGCTGCTAAACGCCGCTGAGTTGGCGGTCCGCGCCGAGAGCGCAGGCATTTCGCGGATTGTTATTCATGGCCGCACGCGCTGTCAGTTTTACAAAGGCAACGCTGATTGGGTTGCGATCAAAGCGATTAAAGATGCGGTTTCAATCCCAGTCATCGCAAATGGCGATATTGTCGACACCAAAACTGCCAAGAAAGCGTTGAGCGCCTCGGGTGCTGACGGCGTGATGATCGGGCGCGGCGCACAGGGGCGCCCATGGATATTGCGCGACGTCGCGTTGGAATTGTCAGGGCAGGTGGCACCGTCAGCCCCACAAGGGTCTGCCTTCATCGACATGGCGTCCACCCACTACGACGCCATGCTGTCTTTTTATGGTGACGAGCTCGGCGGCAAAGTCGCCCGTAAACATTTGGGTTGGTACATGGACATTTCTCAGCCGGAGCCTGCTTTGCGTAAAGCCGTTCTGACACAACGCTTAACCGCGCAAGTTTTCAAACTACTCCCCGAGGCGCTGGCACAGGAGGCCGTCATATGAATGCTCTTTGGAATTCCTTACCGGTGCCCGCGCTCCTCCTGAACCGCGATGACACGATTGCACAAAGCAACCCAGCGGCTGAGGCGTTTTTGAATCTATCCACCAAGGCGCTTGTCGGGTCGAGCGTTTGGGACAAAGTGATGATCGACTCCCCACTAGAGGCCGCCTATGCGCGCGCCAGTGAAAATCGCTCATCATTGTTTGTGAACGACGTCGACGTTAGCAGCGGTGAGCGGATGCCGATGCAATGCAACATCCAGTTCGCGCCGCTGAACGAGCCTGATGAAAAGTCAGGCGAACAGATGCTGATGATATTTGAGCCGCGTGAAATGGCGATGCGCATGAACACGTCCGCCAAATCGGTACGTGCTGCACGGTCCGCTATCGGGATGGCAGAAATGCTGGCCCATGAAATCAAGAATCCGCTGGCTGGCATCACGGGTGCCGCACAGCTTTTGTCGATGACCCTGTCCAATGAAGACCGCGAGTTGACGGATCTAATCGTCGAGGAATCCCGCCGTGTCGTGAAGCTGCTGGAACAGGTCGAACAGTTCGGCAACCTTCAACCGCCTAATCGCCAGCCTGTGAACCTGCATGATGTGCTAGATCGCGCACGCCAATCTGCTTCCGTCGGGTTTGGTGCGCATATGATGTTCCTTGAGGACTATGACCCGTCCTTGCCACCCACCTACGCAGACCCTGATCAGTTGCTGCAGGTTCTGCTAAATCTGCTAAAGAACGCGTCCCAAGCTGGGTCCGCTGGTGGCACAATAACGCTGCACACCTTCTACGAGCCATCCCTGCGCATGCAACGAAAAGACGGCTCTGCGGCGCGTTTACCGCTCCAAATTGAGATTATTGATGATGGCCCCGGACTGCCGCCAGATATTGCAGCTGACGTGTTTGAGCCGTTTATTTCAGGTCGTGAAAACGGCACCGGCCTTGGCCTTGCCCTTGTAAGTAAATTGATTGCGGACGTTGGCGGATGGATATCCGTGGACTCCGTACCTGGGCGCACCGTGTTTCGGGTATCGCTTCCCGTTGTTCCAAAAGAAAATTCAGGAGACGCATAAATGGATGGTACAGTTCTGGTCGCAGATGACGACCGCACAATCCGCACGGTCTTAACCCAAGCTCTCACACGGGCAGGGTGCAAGGTACACGCCACGTCGTCCTTGGTGACGTTGATGCGTTGGGTCGAAGAGGGCAAAGGCGACTTGGTCATTTCCGATGTTGTCATGCCTGACGGCAACGGGTTGGACCAGCTCCCGAAGATTGCGGAATTGCGCCCGAATTTGCCTGTGATTGTCATCTCGGCGCAAAACACGATCATGACGGCGATCAAGGCAGCGGAGGCTGATGCCTACGACTACCTTCCAAAGCCATTTGATTTGCCGGATCTTATGAAACGTGCGTCGCGCGCACTTGAAGCAACGCCACGTCGTGCAGCGTCGCCGACCGAGGACGCGCAAAGCGATGATCTTCCACTCGTTGGGCGCACGGCCGCGATGCAGGCGCTCTATCGCTTGGTTGCACGGGTAATGAACACGTCGCTCTCGGTTCTAGTCACGGGTGAAAGCGGCACCGGAAAAAGCCTGATTGCACGTGCTATCCA
The DNA here is from genome assembly GCF_001187845.1 of Octadecabacter temperatus. Classification (NCBI taxonomy): domain Bacteria; kingdom Pseudomonadati; phylum Pseudomonadota; class Alphaproteobacteria; order Rhodobacterales; family Roseobacteraceae; genus Octadecabacter; species Octadecabacter temperatus. Next base: position 1,382,027 of record NZ_CP012160.1, read on the forward strand.
TGACTTTTCAGATCGCCGCTCACTGCCGTTTGTGGTGGCTTCTGCGACTGACCTAGAAGGAATGGACGGCCCGCAATCACTATTGTCACGCGCAAAGGCGGGCAGCCTTGTGTTTGATGAAGTGTCCGATCTGTCGATGGACGCGCAGGCCCGCATCGTTCGGATGTTAGATGCATTGGGCGACACAGCACCCCGCATTATGTCCACGTCACGTTCCGACCTTTTGGATGCGCTCGAAAAGGGCACATTGCGCGAAGATCTGTATTACCGACTGGCCGGCGTAACGGTGGCAGTTCCACCTTTGCGTGATCGCGTCGATGACATTCCGCTTTTGGCGGAACACTTTCTAACCCGCGCGAACCGTGAAGGCGCGCCTGCGCGTCGTTTGGCCAGCAATGCCGTAGATATTGTGCGCGCTTATACTTGGCCCGGAAACGTGCGCCAGCTTGAGAACGTGATCCGCCGCCTTGTGGTGACCTCAAGCAACCCGGAAATTCACCGCCCCGAGGTCGAACAAGTCCTTGGTTCGCAACCCGCCATTGAACCGCTGAATACAGGGCAGGCGGACAAGTTGTCGGGCTCGGTTGAACAACACCTACGCCGTTACTTTGATCTGCATGGTGGATCACTGCCGCCCGCCGGACTTTACCAGCGTGTTTTGCGCGAAGTTGAAGCGCCACTGATCGAAATCGCGCTCGACGCGACCCTTGGAAATCAAGCTAAATGTGCCGAGTTGCTTGGCATCAACCGCAATACCTTGAGAAAAAAGATCACAGAACTGGATATCCGCGTGACACGCCGCCGCAAAATGATGTAAAAGGGCAACAACCGTGGCCCTCTGGCCCCACCTTTTCGTATTTGGTGGAATCAGGGCAGGACCACATCAAACAGGCGGTGGGCGAAGTGTGGTTTAACAACGGCACATAAGCCCTTGGTAAACGGGGGTTATCGCGTGAAGCGATCCCATTTGGGTAAAAACATGCTGGCGTTTTCACGCTGGCGCAGGCGGCGCAGCGTCCAGAATGTGACGACGGCTGTCTTGGTTTTGCTCGGCCCGCTTCTTGTTATTCTTACCATCACGGCACTGCGCCCACTTGACCAAACAGGGCGCACTGAAGTTCTGCGCCTAATTCTGCTTGCCGATATTATCTATGTCTTGGTGATTGCCGCATTGGTGTCATCGCGCATTGTCAGTATGATTGTCGCCCGACGCGCCAAGTCCGCGGGTTCGCGGTTGCACCTGCGTCTTACCGGCGTTTTTGGCTTATTGGCATTGATCCCAACGGTTGCCGTTGCGGTCTTTGCCGTTTTGACGATCAACATCGGCCTTGAAGGTTGGTTTTCCGAACGCGTTCGCGACGTTTTGGGCAATTCGCTGTCCGCGGCCCAAGCCTACGAAGAAGAACACCGCACCGAAGTCACGCGCGATGGCAATGCACTTGCGGGGTATTTGAACACTGAACGTTTGCAGACCTTTTTCATGGAACGTGGCGAGGTACGCCAAGCCCTTGCGGCCGTTCAACCGCAGATCGAGCGGGGGTTAACCGAAGCCTTCGTTCTGGATGGCGACGGTGAGATTTGGGCACGAGGTGAGCGTTCATATGAGTTCTATTTCGAACAACCGACCCGTGAAGAGTTGGCGGAAGCCAGCGTTACTGGACTTGTGATTATTGAGGACTGGGCGAACAACGAATTTCGTGCGTTGATCCCGCTGGTCGCGTTCAGTGAAAAGTATTTGTACGTCACTCGTGAAGTCGACGGCGGCATTTTAGCGCTTCTGGATGACACGCAAGAAACGGTTGCGCTTTATGGTCAGTTGGAAAACGAGCGCGGACGGGTTCTGTTCGAATTCGGCCTTATTTACCTCGGCTTTGCACTGATCCTGATCCTAGCGTCTGTCTGGGTTGGCCTTTGGTTTGCCGAAAGGCTTTCACGACCGGTTGGGCGACTTGTGGGTGCCTCGCAGCGTGTTGGTGCAGGTGATCTGAACGTGCGTGTGCGTGAAGAAGAAGGCGAAGATGAGATCGCGCAGCTGGGGCGTTACTTTAACCAAATGACGGCCCAACTCCACGATCAACGTGAAGAACTGCTCGACAATACCCGCCAGATCGAACGCCGCCGCCGTTTGTTTGACTCTGTGTTGTCTTCGGTGCCGTCTGGCGTTGTGGGCCTTGATGAAGATGGGCGCGTAACATTCGTGAACCGATCCGCCAACCGACTGCTTGAGGTGGATGGCGGGCAAGACAGCGCGCTTGCGGTTGCCGTGCCTGAGTTTGCATCGCTGTTTGAAGAAATGACACAGGGCGGGAAGTCTGTAGTCCAGGGGCAGGTGAACCTTGTGCGGGGTGGCCTGCAAGAAAGCCTTTTGGTGCGTATGTCCCACCGTCTTCGGGAAGATGGCACGCTTGAGGGCTATGTTGTTGCGTTTGAGGACGTGACCGACCTTGTATCAGCGCAGCGCATGGCCGCATGGGGCGATGTTGCCCGCCGAATTGCCCATGAAATCAAGAACCCGCTGACGCCGATCCAATTGTCGGCGGAACGTATCAAGCGCAAATTCAGCCGTGAAGTCGAAGTTCCAGAAGACCTAGAACAACTCACAGGCGTTATTGTAAGGCAAACCAACGACTTACGGGTCATAGTTGATGAATTTTCAAAGTTCGCACGGATGCCCGAACCAGACAGACGAACCTATGACCTCGCGAAGATCCTGCGTGACGCAGTGACATTACAAGAATCCGGTCAGCCTGATGTGACCTTTGATGTCAACATTCCGGACGGTGAAATTCTGTCGGATTTGGACAGCACGATGATGTCTCAAGCGCTTACCAATTTGATTAAGAACGCTGGTGAAGCTATTGAAAGCCTTCAGGAAATGGACCCTGCAATCAAGATTTCTCCGCAAATCAAAATTCGCCTGACGACAGAAGGTGATGTGGCGACCCTGACGATTGCGGACAATGGCATCGGCCTTCCTGAAGACCGCGCCAAACTGTTCGAACCATACGTAACCACCCGCGAAAAAGGCACCGGTCTTGGTCTGCCGATCGTGAAGAAAATTATCGATGAGCATGGCGGAACGCTGACCTTGACGGACGCGCCCGCCTTTGATGAGACAGGGCGCTTTGGCGCAATGGCTGTCATCACACTTCCAATTCAAGCAGCCGCCGCGCTGCCCCAAATAGAAACTGCATGAGGTAACCCAATGGGCGATATTCTGATCACCGACGACGAACGCGACATCCGCGAATTGATCTCTGATATCCTCAAGGATGAAGGGTTTTCAACACGACTGGCCGGCACGTCTGACGAGTGCATGGCGCAGATCGAGAAAGAAACGCCCGCGCTGATGATCCTTGATATTTGGCTTAAAGACAGTCGGATGGATGGAATCGACATCCTTAAACAGGTGAAACGCGACCATCCTGAGGTACCTGTGGTCATCATTTCTGGCCACGGGAACGTCGAAATCGCAGTCGCCGCGATTAAGCAGGGTGCTTATGATTTCATTGAAAAGCCGTTTAATATTGACCAACTAATGGTTGTTATTCGCCGTGCAATGGAAACCAGCCGCTTGCGCCGTGAGAATATTGATCTTAAGCGCACCGATGCAGGTCCAACAGAAATGCTAGGTGAAAGTGCATCGTTCCGCACGCTGATTTCCCAGCTAGACAAGGTGACCAAATCCAATGGTCGCGTGATGCTGACGGGCGAGGGTGGATCCGGCAAGGAAACGGCTGCGCGTTATATTCATGTGAACTCTGATCGCGTTGATATGCCTTTTGTATCGGTCAATTGCGCCTCCATCGAACCAGAGCGCATGGAAGAAGTCCTGTTCGGGCGTGAGACTGAGGGCCGCGGCGTTGAGCGCGGTTTGCTGGAAGAGGCAGACGGAGGCGTCATCTACTTTGATGGCGTTGCGGATATGCCGCTTGGGACGCAATCGAAACTTCTTCGGGTTTTGGTCGATCAGAAATTCCAACGCGTTGGTGGTGTCGATAAGGTACAAGTGGATGTGCGGGTTATTTCCAGCACAAACAAAGACCTAACAGCGGCAATTGAAGCAGAAACGTTCCGGCAAGAACTGTATCACCGTCTAAACGTCGTGCCGATACATGTGCCAAGCTTAGAGGAACGTCGTGAAGACATTCCACTTTTGGCGGCGTATTTCATTGAAGAACTCAACGCAACGCAAGGCCTGACAGCACGTACCTTGAGCGATGAAGCGGGCGCGTTGCTGCAAACGATGCAATGGCCGGGCAATGCGCGTCAGTTGAAGAACGTGATGGAGCGTGTCCTAATCCTAGGCGATGCAACAGGTCCGATTGAGGCCAAGGAGCTTCCAAGCCAGTCCGACGGACCAGCGGATGAAGGGCGAGTGCTGCTGTCCGGCAGCCTTGCGACCTTGCCGCTGCGCGAAGCCCGTGAGCTGTTTGAGCGTGAGTATTTATTGACGCAAATCAACCGCTTTGGCGGCAATATCAGCCGCACCGCGAGCTTTGTTGGAATGGAGCGTTCTGCCCTTCACCGCAAGCTAAAGACACTTGGTGTTGTGACGTCCAATAAGGCGGGTGCGCGGGTGGCACATGTTGAAGAAGACGCAGAAGAGTAGCCCCTCGCGTGTTGACCGGACTGCGCCCATCTGTCACGACATTTGAATTCAAACCACTCAAGGTGCGTTCATGAAGGTCATTATTTGCGGGGCAGGTCAGGTTGGCTGGCAGATTGCTCGCCACCTCGCGTCCGAGCGAAACGACGTTACGGTTGTTGATAAGAACCCCGAACTCGTGCGGCGTGCTACGGATACGCTCGATGTGCAGGGTGTTGTCGGGTTCGCAAGTTACCCTGATATTCTTGAGCGTGCAGGCGCGGCGGATGCGGATATGGTCATTGCCGCGACCCATTCTGATGAAGTGAACATGGTGACCTGTCAGGTCGCGCATTCGGTGTTTTCCGTACAGCGCAAGATCGCCCGTTTGCGTGGGCAAAGCTATCTGAACGCAATTTATTCTGATCTTTACCGTCGTGACCATCTGCCGATTGATGTTGTGATTTCACCTGAGATGGAAGTCGCCGAGGCCGCGTTGCAACGTTTGGCGGCACCTGCGGCGTTTGACACGGAAAGCTTCCTTGAAGGCAGCGCACAGCTTTTGGGTATTCAGATCGATGAAGACTGCCCAGTCATTAACACGCCGCTGCGCCAACTGAGTGACCTGTTCTCGACGTTGAAGGCCGTTGTGATGGGCATCCGCCGCAAGGGTGTTTTGTTTGCGCCGAACGCTGGCGACCAACTGTTCCCGGGCGATGAATGCTACGTCATGACCGAGAGCGTTGACGTGACGCGCACATTAGAAATTTTCGGCAAAACCCAAGGTAAACTTGGGCGTGTGGTTGTAATTGGTGGCGGCAACGTTGGCCTTGCCGTGGCTAGGGCTCTGGAAACCAGAACTGAGCGCGTGCGCGTTCGCGTGATTGAGCGGAACCGCGAAATTGCTGAAGCCGCTGCCGATCAGTTGGAACGCACGATTGTTCTGAATGGCGACGGGCTGGATGCGTCGCTTTTGGAAGAAGCCAACATTTCAAACGCTGATGCGGTTCTGGCGGTCACAGATGATGACAAAACAAACCTTTTGGCCGCGGTACGCGCCAAAGGGCTGGGTTGTCCGATGACGATTTGTTTGACCAATGATCCGACTTTGGTTCCCTTGATGGGCCCACTCGAAATTGACGCCTACATCAACCCGCGCTCAACCACCGTGAGCTCAATTTTGCGCCACATCCGCCACGGGCGCGTGCGGTCAGTGTACTCAATCGGGGACGCCGAGGCAGAAGTGATCGAGGCGCAAGTGCTGACCACGAGCCCAATGGCGGGCAAAATGCTGCGTGATGTCGACTTTCCTGAAGGGGTCCTTGTCGGCGGTGTGTTGAAAGCTGGCAAAATGCACAAACCCCACGGAAACATGCGCATCGAAGAAGGGGACGTCGTCGCCATTTTCGCAATGACGAGTCAAGTCGCCGAAGTTGAAGCGCTGCTTCAAGTTTCCATCGACTTTTTCTGATGCACAGCCTGTCGCAACGACCGTTTTTCGTCCTACTTATGGGGCTAGGCGCGTTGGCGATGGTTCTTCCTGCGATCCACGCATTGTCTATCGACAACCACGCCGTAGCGCGGGCGTTCTTCTATTCTGCGCTGCTGTTTTTCGTTTTGACCTTGTTCATTGGGCTGGCAACAGCGGGCTATAAGGTCGCGCTCTCACGGGGCTACCTTGTTTCATTGTTGGCCGCTTTTTTGGTTCTACCGATCATGCTGGCCGTACCAATGTACGAAGCCGTTCCCGATCTGACCTTTCACGAAGCATGGTTCGAAAGCGTCTCGTCCTTCACGACCACAGGGGCGACGCTGTTTGATAACCCGCAAGACCTGCCGAGCTCTGTCCATTTATGGCGTGCACTGATGGGCTGGCTTGGTGGGTTGTTGGTCTGGGTATCTGCCATCGCGATCCTTGCGCCGCTCAACATTGGTGGGTTCGAAGTCCGTGCCGTCCACGGCGGCAGCGCAAGCGACAGGACCTTTGCACAGGTAGGTCGCGTGTCCGATCCATCAGAGCGACTGTTGCGGTTTGGCGCGAAATTGGTGCCTTTGTATTTCGCCCTTACAGCGCTTTTGTGGCTAGGGCTAACGGCATCGGGCGAGAACGCTTTCGTGGCTTTGTGCCATGCGATGTCTGTCTTGGCGACGTCTGGCATTTCGCCGGTTGGTGGATTGGTTTTCTCTCCGGCGGGCTTTACAGGCGAGTTCATCATTGTGATATTTTTTGCTTTCGCTTTGTCGCGGGTTACGTTTTCGCGAGGCCTTTCAGGGCAAGAAACCAACCCGTTGCGCAAAGACAGCGAAGTGCGACTGGCGTTGATGTTGATCGGGGCGTTGGTAACCGTTCTATTCTTGCGCCACGGGATTATCGCGTTCGACGATGCTGCCAACAACGACATCGCATCTGCGGCGTCCGCGCTTTGGGGCGCGTTGTTTACCGTCACGAGCTTCTTAACCACGACAGGGTTTGAATCAGCGGACTGGTCATCAACGCGCGCATGGTCCGGCCTTAGCGCACCTGGGTTGATGTTGGTCGGGTTGTCTCTCATCGGGGGCGGCGTTGCGACCACGGCTGGGGGCATCAAGCTGTTGCGGGTTTACGCGCTTTGGAAACACGGACAACGCGAGATTGAGCGCCTGATTCATCCGTCATCCGTTGGCGGAGCAGGGGCTGATGCACGCCGCATTAGACGCCAAGGTGCACAGATCGCGTGGATCTTCTTTATGCTGTTCACGATATCGATCGCCGCAGTCATGGTCCTGTTGTCATTCACGGGTGTTCAATTTGAGACCTCAATGGTGCTGGCGGTATCAGCGCTGTCGACCACGGGCCCGCTTGCATCAGTCGCGGCTGAAACGCCTATTTCCTATGCAGGTATTCCTGATTTCGGTAAAACCGTTCTTGCATTTGCGATGGTGGTTGGCCGCCTTGAAGCACTGGCGATCATTGCATTGCTCAATCCCGAGTTCTGGCGCCAATAAGTCACCATAAAACATGCTTTGCGGGCGCTTTGGTTTTTGGGGTGGATATTGCAAACACGTCCAGACATAGTGCACTTTGGATGGATATTAATTGGCCGCAACGTCGGTCACAATAAAAATAAGGACGGGGAACATGGCCTCAGACAAGCAAAACCTTCAGGACGCATTTCTAAATAACGTTCGCAAAGCCAAAGTTTCAGTAACGATATTCCTGATTAATGGCGTAAAGTTGCAAGGCGTTATCACTTGGTTTGACAGCTTTTGTGTGCTGTTGCGCCGCGATGGTCAGAGCCAGCTGGTGTATAAATCCGCGATCAGCACCATCATGCCAAGCACGCCGATCAACATGTACGACGGCGAAGAATAGCACATGGGTGAAGAACGGTCCGCCACGCGAGCCTTCGTCCTGCATCCTGAAATAAAATCAAACCAAACGCGCAGGCACGCCGCTTCTGCGCTTGAAGAAGGCATGTCATTAGCACGTGCCTTGCCCGAGCTAGAGCTTGTAGGCGGTCAGGTCGTGAGCCTGCCCAAAGTTCATGCGGGCAAGTTGTTTGGTAAGGGCAAGATTGCAGAAATCGATCAATGGTTGAAGGACGCTGAGGCGGGCCTCGTATTGATTGACGGCCACGTAAGCCCTGTTCAGCAACGCAACCTTGAAAAAGAGTGGGGCGTTAAACTTCTGGATCGCACAGGTCTGATCCTTGAGATTTTCAGCGACCGTGCGCGCACGCGCGAAGGTGTTTTGCAGGTTGAGATGGCCGCGTTGACCTATCAACGCACACGCCTTGTCCGCGCGTGGACCCACCTTGAACGCCAACGTGGCGGGCTTGGGTTTGTCGGTGGTCCTGGGGAAACCCAGATCGAGGCCGACCGTCGTGCCATTGATATCCAACTGAACAACCTGAAAAAGCAACTGTCCAAAGTCGTCAAGACGCGCGAGTTGCACCGCAAAGCCCGCGCGAAAGTGCCGTATCCGATTGTCGCACTTGTCGGGTATACCAACGCAGGCAAATCTACGTTGTTCAATCGTCTTACGGGCGCGGATGTGTTTGCCAAAGATATGCTGTTTGCGACCCTTGATCCGACCATGCGCCGCGTTGAACTGCCGTCGGGCGAAGATGTGATCATGTCCGACACGGTTGGATTCATCTCTGAGCTTCCAACCCAGCTGGTCGCGTCGTTCCGCGCGACTTTAGAGGAAGTGCTTGAGGCAGACATTATTCTGCACGTCCGTGATGTCAGCCATCCGCAGTCTGCTGAACAGAAGAAAGCGGTGCTAGACACGCTACGCCAGCTTGACGTGAACCCGGATGTTCCGATGATCGAAGTCCTGAACAAAGTTGATCTGCTGTCTGAGGAGGACGCAGGCTATTTGCAGGCGCTCAACAAAGACGACGAAGGTGTGTTCGCGATTTCTGCCGTGACCGGTGAGGGGCTTGATCGTCTTCTTGGGACCGTCAGCGAAATCCTAAAAGGGTCTACGCGCACGATGACCCTGTCGCTTGATTGGGCGCAGGGTGCCGCGCAAAGCTGGCTGCAGCGCGAGGGCGTTATTGTCGATGACAAGCAGACAGAGACCGGCTGGACCATTGATGTCCGCTGGAGCGCGATCCAGCAGGCGCAGTTTGAAAAACAATTTCCAGATGCCATGCCGACGGTCGAAGCTGACAAATCTGACAAGGATGAAGACGCGCCAAGTGGCGAATATCACCCGCTAGATTAGCCTTATTACTGCGGCTCCAACACCGTTACACCAACAGCACCACCACGCGCCAACGCGGGGTCGAGTGACATTGGAATGTACTCGCCACGACGCCACAGATCGCCAAGATCGTCATAGTGGCGCGAGAGGAAATGTCCTGATTGCCCTGTGGATGTCACGAACACTGAACTGTCAGGGTCCGCGAAATCGTAGACCCCACGATAGGCGGCGGCATGCACGTTCATGAACGGGTCCTCGGCGCCACCAGACGTGCGTCCGCGCATCAATGTGTTGTCACCACCAGACGTGGATTGGCGGATGTTGACGAACCAGCGCAACACAGGGGCTTCGCCCAAAACGGGGTGATCGTGGGTCGCTTCATGGGCATCACCCCAGCGCAGGCTTTCCAATGCAGTGCCGCGGTTCGCAGCGACCCAAATCAGCGCATCATCCAAGGCCAAGCGCGCGATGTCAGAACAGGTTTCTTGTGGCGCAGATTGCAGCACGTCACACCACGCCGCAGCGCCGTCCGTGTTGCGGTAAACGCGTTCAATGAACAGCGGTTCGACATGGGTATATTCTTGGGACAGTGGGCCTAGCTCGTCGCGGATAAGGCGATCTTGCAGGGCACGCATCCACGCAGCGTATAGAAGGGGTTCTGGAAGGTGCTCGTTCATTTCACCATTCCATTGCGCAAGCAAATCTAACGCGTCTTGGCGCAGCTTTTCTGGCGTTCCTTCAGGCGCGGCTTCACCGGTGAACCAAAGGTCCGCACCGATCAGCGGCAGAATAGAACGCGCTGTGTAGCTCACGGTGTCACTTTGGGCTTCGATAAAGCTGTCACGGGTGTGAACCTCACGCGCTTGCATCAGCAAAAGCCAGCGGTTTACGCGTTGGCTATCGCCCCACATGTGGCTGATATGTGCGGGAAAGGGTGCGTCGATGATCTTGTTGTTGGTGTTGCCGACAATCCCGCCAAATGGATCGATCCATTCAGGGTTTTCGCCGTAATCGCGCCGGCCATCCCAACGGTTTTGCGGCAGATAGCCGTAATGGGGCAGGCGCCCTTGGGTTACGTGATCAGGGCTGCGGTTCGGGACATGGCCGATCAGCTTAAGCCCAACAGAGTTGCGATCCGCGAGTGTCAGCATCTGGGAGGGCGCGACATAATCTTCCGCCGCTGCAATCCCAGCCTCAACCGTACGCGCACGCATCAAGCCCATCGCGGCCTGCATCGTCGTGTCTTCGCCTGACAGGGCCGTCCAGCCCAAAACCGTCACATGCCCCGGGGGGCGGATCGTCGCGAGGTCGTATTGATCTGGCGGTAAGACGGGGCCGTTCACCGTCCATTGCAATTGCAACGTCACGGCGGGTGCGTCTTTGATGCGAATGATGCTTTCGCGGGTCTCAAAATTGGCCCACCCGTTCGGGACGCGGTATTGGCTGGCGTTTGATGGGTTCACTTCTTCGATGTAGACGTCTTGGTCGTCCAGATAGGACGATGTAATTCCCCAACCCAAATCAGCGGAGCGCCCGAGCATGACCACCGGAACTCCCGGGATGGTGCCGCCAATCACGCCGCCGGTCTCAAGCTCAAGACGTGCGAGGTACCAAATTGACGGGGCGGTTAGACCAAGGTGCGGATCATTAGCCAGCAACGTTGAGCCAGTGGCTGAACGCGTAATGCCAGCGGCCCATGCGTTAGACGCGCCCGCCAAATTACGTGGAACAACAGGTGAGATCGGAGCGAACGCCATACGGTTGTTAGGGGCATAGCGTGGAACATCCGGCATCAATGAGGCGTAGCTCGGCAATGCCGCCAAACCTGCGCCGGGGGCTTCGGGCAAAATGTCATTCAAGCGGTCCTCGTCGCTTAAGATCAGCGAGGTTCGTGCGCGCAAGACTTCTTCTTCCAAATGGCTGGAGAGCTGCAGCGACATCAATTTGATGATCGACACGGAATCCGCGGGCTGCCACGGGGCGATTGCTTGGTTGAAAACCCACATTTCAGGTGCGCCGCGTCCGCGCGCGCCTTGGTTCACTTGGTCGATCCATGCATTCACACCACTTGAATAGGCCCGAAGTGCTGACTGGGTTTCCGCGTCCAATGCCTGCACAGATCTTTGCGAGAGCGGATGCAAATCAAGGCGGCGGATAAGGCTGTCGATGGGCAATGTGCGTTCGCCGAACAGCTCAGACAAGCGCCCTTGGGCGGTGCGACGCAGCATCGTCATTTGCCACAGACGGTCCTGAGCATGCGCGAGGCCGAGGGCAAAGAAGACGTCCTCGTCGGTTTGTCCGAAAATATGGGGAACATTGGCGTTGTCGCGCACGATTTCCACAGGTGCTGAAATGCCAGCAACCTCGAGCGTGCCGTCATAATCGGGCAGGGAGCGCGAGGCGAAATAGTAAGCCAGCGCAAACACTGCAACAGTGAGAGCAATAAGCGCGGAGGCGAGCCGGACGAGCCAACGAAATACGAGTGCCATAACAGGTCCCTTGTTAATCGAGCCGCCGGAGTGGTTGACGTGCGGCGCGGGTCCGTTACCTATCTCGCAACAGCAATTGTGATGCAAGCGGGAGAGACACTATGGCGAAGGTCGCATTTTTGGGTTTAGGGGTCATGGGCTACCCGATGGCAGGGCATTTGGTGAAGGCCGGACACGAGGTAACGGTCTATAACCGTACAGCTTCGAAAGTGGACTTGTGGGTGCAAGACTATCACGGAGGCTTCGGTGCGACGCCAGCGTCAGCCGCCGAAAAAGCCGATTTCGTGATTGCTTGCGTCGGTAACGATGACGATCTTCGGGCAGTTTGCACGGGGCCAGGCGGCGCATTTCCGTCAATGGCGAAAGGCTCTGTCTTTATCGACCACACCACGGTGTCTGCAAAAGTTACACGAGAGCTTTATTCTACCGCTGCAGAACGTGGGATCGGGTTTGTCGACGCTCCGATTTCTGGCGGCCAAGCTGGTGCCGAAAACGGTGTTTTGTCTGTCATGTGTGGTGGGGATGCTGAAGTTTATGCGCGTGCTGAGCCAATCATTGATGCCTACGCACGGGTATGCCGCCGCATCGGGGACTCTGGCGCGGGTCAAATGACCAAAATGTGTAACCAGATCGCGATTGCAGGATTGGTGCAGGGCCTGTCCGAGGCATTGCATTTCGCTGATAAGGCGGGCTTGGATGGGCGCGCCGTGGTTGAGGTGATCAGCCAGGGCGCAGCGGGTTCATGGCAGATGCAAAACCGCTATGAGAAGATGATTGACGGTGAGTTTGAACACGGCTTTGCTGTGGATTGGATGCGCAAAGACCTTGGGATTTGTCTGGATACGGCGGATGAGACGGGGGCATCGCTGCCTGTCACGGCCTTGGTCGATCAGTTTTACAAGGATGTTCAAAATCTTGGGGGCGGACGTTGGGATACGTCCAGCTTAATAAAGCGACTGCGCGCTTTGGGGTAAGAGGCCTTCGAATTTGCTTCGCAAATCCGATCAACAGGCGGCTAGGCCCCATCGCTTCGCGATCCACCCCAAGATATTTGAGAAACAAAAGCAAAGCCGCGCTTTAGGTTTTGGCCTCTCCTGATGGTTTGATAAGCGACGCGCCTTAGCTCTATGGTTCGACCAGACGATCACAACTGCCTGAGGCAAAGTGTTCAACAAGTGAAGCGCCAGCACCGGACGTTCCAGCAAGATCAACGCCGCGATCTTTGAAAATGGTCACTATACCGCTGATGTCACCGTCGTTGCTTTCAAAAAAGTACCTGTCAGGCGTTTCGGTAAGTGTTGCGCGCGGGTCAAAGCGCGGCAATTCTAGGCGCGGCTCGCCATCTTCGTGGCTAAGGTAGGCAATGAACGAAATCGGAGTATCCGAACAGTTGTTACCTTCGCAGTATCTGTTGATCTGGCAGGCGTAGTGGGGGTAGGCGCGGTCACCTTGAATTCCCGGATCGTTGGAACGGCCTGACATCATGACAGTCAGGGTAAGAATGACGATTGTGATAACGACCAAGACTGGCAGCACGGTGGAGTTTTTCATCAATCAGATCTCTTCGAAACTTTGCCGAGGGGCGAGTACTTTACACAGATAGACGGGCCGCATGAGAGCCGCGTTCGCGGTATGGAGTTGTGTCATAGTGCGCGCGGTAACACTTGGAGAAGTGGCTTGGCGACGCAAATCCACAGGCGAGTGCGACATTAATCACCGACATATCCGTCTGCATCAACAGGTTACGCGCCTTTTGTAGCCGCAATTCCATGTAGTAGCGTTTTGGAGACCGATTTAGGTAGCGACGAAACAGGCGTTCAAGCTGGCGGGTCGACATGGCAACGTCTTTGGCCAGTATCGACGGGCTGATCGGTTCTTCGATGTTTTGTTCCATTGCCTGAATGACGCGGCTGAGTTTCGGGTGGCGCACGCCGATTCGTGTCGGAATGGACAGACGCTGGGTGTCTTGATCGGTTCGGATCGCGCTGTAAATCTGCTGATCGGCGACCGCATTGGCCAGTTCTTCGCCGCATTGGTCCGCGAGAATCTGTAGAAACAAGTCAATCGAGGAGGTACCACCAGCGGTCGTCCAACGGTTTCCGTCTTTGACGAATACGGACTTTGTCAGTTCAACCTCAAGGAATTCTTCGGAAAAGCTATCGTTGTTTTCCCAGTGGATCGTCGCACGTTTTCCATCCAGCAATCCGGCTTTTGCCATTGTATAAGCTGCAGTGCACAACCCACCGATAATCAGACCACGACGGGCTTCACGGCGCAGCCAATTCAGAACCTTCTTGGTGGTTGCGATCTGAATGTCGCCGCCACCGCACAGAATGACAGTGTCATCGCGGTGCAGTTCATCAAGATCGCCATCCAACTGAAATGTCGTGCCTGTCGAGCAGGAGACGCTTTCTCCACCTTCGCCCACCAAACGCCAGCTATATAGCTCTTGCCCAGCCATACGGTTGGCCAGACGCAAACAATCAACGGCTGCCGCAAAGGACAGTAACGTAAATTCGTTCAATAAGACAAAGACGAAACGGCGCGGTGTATTGCGTGAGACGTCGATGTCGATGGTGTTTTGACGTTGCATGGCAGGTTCGCATCTATAAATCTGATACCCAGCCTCACCACCTTTCTGCACCTCGATCAAGACAATTAAACACCGTTTGCAAGAAAAACAGGCGTCTTTGCCATTGGACCTTATCCACAGGAAGGCTATATGCAGGTCTGATATCGCTAACGCGCCCATTTTGGGCGCCAAACTCGGAGCAAGAAAATGACGGACTGGAAAAAATCTGACTGGCGCAACAAGCCGCGGGTACAGATGCCTGACTATACCGACGCTGCGGCCTTGGCCGCTGTTGAGGAAAAGCTCAGCTCCTATCCACCGCTCGTGTTTGCGGGTGAAGCCCGTCGTTTGCGTGACCACCTTGCGGCCGTTAGCCGTGGTGAAGCGTTTTTGTTGCAGGGCGGCGATTGCGCCGAGAGCTTTGCGGCGTTTAACGCTGATCAAATCCGCGACACGTTCAAAGTGATGTTGCAGATGGCGATGGTGCTGACATACGGCGCCAAAGTTCCTGTTGTTAAGGTGGGTCGCATGGCGGGGCAGTTCGCCAAGCCGCGTTCGGCAAACACCGAAACAGTCGATGGTGTGGAGCTGCCGAGCTACCGCGGTGACATCATCAATGATCTGGACTTCACACCAGAAGCCCGCATTCCGAACCCTGAAAAGATGTTGCAGGCCTACACACAGGCCGCTGGTACGTTGAACCTGTTGCGCGCATTTTCCAGCGGTGGTTACGCGGATGTGCATCAAGTGCATGGCTGGAACCTTGCGTTCACAGCCAAGCCTGAAGCCGAAAAGTACCGTGAAATGGCGGAGCGCATTGGCGATACGCTTGATTTCATGAAAGCGGCTGGCCTGTCCACGGATACAAACCACGAGCTGCAAACAGTTGAGTTCTACACCTCCCATGAGGCGTTGTTGCTTGAGTATGAAGAGGCGCTCACACGTTTGGATTCAACATCCGGCAAGTGGCTGGCGGGGTCTGGTCACATGGTTTGGATCGGCGATCGCACACGCTCACCTGATGGTGCCCATGTTGAGTTCTGCGCAGGTGTGCAAAACCCAATTGGTTTGAAGTGCGGCCCGACAATGACATCTGGCCACCTTAAGGCATTGATGGCGAAGCTGAACCCGAACAACGAAGAGGGCCGTTTGTCCCTGATCGCACGTTTTGGTGCAGGCACTGTGGGCGAACACCTGCCGCGTCTTATCAAAGCTGTTGAAGAAGAAGGCGCCAAGGTTACTTGGGTTTGCGATCCAATGCACGGCAACACGATCAAATCGTCCACGGGTTACAAAACCCGTCCGTTCGAGTCCGTACTGCGCGAAGTTCGTGAATTCTTTGGCGTACATAACGCCGAAGGCACAATCCCAGGTGGTGTTCACTTTGAGATGACAGGCGCTGACGTGACTGAATGTACCGGTGGCGTACGTGCTGTTACAGACGAGGATCTGTCTGATCGCTACCACACAGCCTGTGACCCACGCTTGAACGCGTCCCAGTCACTTGAACTGGCGTTCTTGGTCGGCGAAGAGCTGTCTGCTCGTCGTGAAAAAGTTTTGGCGGCACAGTCAGCCTAAGCAAACGCGCTTAGACGTTTGAAACAACAAGGCGGAGGGCAGGTTTGTCCTCCGCTTTTTCGTGGTCGGGAACCCGAAACGTCGGAAAACGCGTTTCTGTCACGCCGCCATCTATTGAGCGCAGCCCAACAACAGCGTCCGTCCGGACAGCAGTTTCAGAACAGATTGCAAACCGGCGACCGCCAAGCCCCCGTCGACCGCTCATGACCAAAACTCCTAGAATTCGGCTGACGCGACCATGATTGTCACGCAGTGGTAAAAGCAGGATCTTACCTTGAAGTTTAGGCTGACCGACTGCGCGTGGACCGACGAGGGGGATTTCAACAACGCTTGGCGTTGCAAAGGCTGTCTCTAGGTGGTTGGCAATGTCCGCGCGTGCCTCTGGAAGCATGAGACTGGTTAACGGAAGCCCACGTGGTTCAACACCGATCAACTTTGAGATGTTTCGCCCCGCAACGCGAATGCGCGCGACACCGGGCGCTACGCGCTCAAGTATAAAAGTGTCTTCAAGCAAACCACCCAGCGCAACAGGATCAACGTTTTGGCGACTTGGAATGCCGTTCATACGCGGCAGTGAGGCCCAGTAGCTTTCGAGCTCTTTCAATGCGGTCGGATTTGTCATGATAACGTCCTGCGCTTGGGAAACGTCTTTGGCGCGTACCTTATAGGGGTCAAATGTCATGCTCATGTGGAACGTCTTTCAGTGTTGAAACCCGTCCTGACTGGTTAGGAACGGTTTTAAGTATGCACCACTGTTTTGACCGATTTTGGTTCAAATTGCTCTTAACAAAGTCTTAACAGGTTAATGTGCGCGCTGGTTCGCTCAGCGCGTACTGCTACGGCTCAAGCGACAATGGCGCGGTTCGCACCCTTGCTCTGGCGGCGTGTTTGCCTTTAGGTGCAAGAGCATAAGCAACGCGTCTAACTGGGGAAATTATCTGTGATCCGATCAATGACGGCTTTCGCCACGCAGCAAGGAAATTCAGCCAGCGATGCAGGCGAAACCACATGGGTTTGGGATGTGCGTAGTGTGAACGGGCGCGGTCTGGATGTGAAAATTCGCCTGCCGGAAGGAACACCCGGCCTTGAAGCGGCAGTGCGGAGCGCGACAGCAGAACACGTAACCCGCGGCAACGTGACGATCGGGCTTCGATTGCAGCGCGCGCAAGCTGAAGGGGCTTTGCAGATTGACCCTGCGCGGATGGATTTAATCCTTGAAGCGCTCGACACGGTGCAGGACCGTGCATTTGATAAGGGCGTGACGCTTGGTCAGCCGACTGCGGCCGATGTTTTGGCGCAGCGCGGTGTCTTGGTGAACGGGCAGGCGGCGGATAGTGCTGATCTGTTGGAGCCGCTCAGTGCAGACCTGCACGTGGCGCTTGGTGCTTTGAAAGATATGCGTGAAGCCGAAGGTGCCGCGCTGCTGGCCGTGTTGACAGAACAAGTTGATCAAATCGAAGAGCTGACGACGCAGTCTGTAAGTGCCGCTAAGGATCGGACTGAAGCTGTCAAAACCCAATTGGCCGATGCGCTTGCACGGGTGATGGATAGCGCAACCGGAGCTGACCCTGATCGCGTCGCACAAGAGCTGGCGCTGCTTGCGGTGAAGTCCGACATTACTGAGGAAATCGACAGGTTGGGCGCACATATCAAAGCGGCGCGCGATTTGCTGGCGCAGGGCAGTCCGGTTGGTCGTAAGCTTGATTTTTTGACGCAGGAATTTAACCGCGAGGCCAATACGCTGTGTTCCAAGGCGCAGGATGTCGCGCTGACCCAGATCGGCCTTGCGCTGAAGGCGGTCATCGACCAAATGCGCGAACAAGTACAAAACGTGGAGTGATACAATGCAACGTCGTGGTCTATTGATTATTCTGTCTTCGCCGTCCGGCGCTGGAAAATCCACTCATTCCAAACGGTTACGCGCATGGGATCCGACGATCGAATTCTCGGTGTCCGCAACGACGCGAAATCCGCGTGAAGGTGAAGTAGACGGGCAGGACTACCATTTCCGCACGGAAGATGAATTCCGTCACCTCGTCGCGGATGGTGAAATGCTTGAGCACGCCCATGTTTTCGGGAACTTTTATGGATCACCAAAGGGCCCGGTTAAGGCGTCAATCGATGCGGGCTGTGACGTATTGTTTGATGTGGACTGGCAAGGCGCTGAGCAAATCAAGGACTCCTCTCTTGGCCAGCACGTCCTAAGCGTTTTCTTTCTGCCACCCTCGATCACAGAACTGCGCCGCCGACTGGAATCACGTGGGCAGGACGACAAAGAGACAATCGACAAACGTATGATGCAAAGCTGGGATGAGATCAGCCATTGGCGGTCTTACGACTATGTGTTGATCAACGACGATCTGGACGCCACGGAAGCACAGCTGCGCACCATCGTTGAAGGTGAACGCCAGCGACGGGATCAACAACCTGATTTGGCGGACCACGTAAGATTGTTACATGACGAGTTTACAGACGGCTTAAAGAAGGGCCGATAAACGGAGTTTACAATGCTTTACGAATTGGACGGCGTATCGCCGGAAGTTCATAAGGGCGCGTGGATCGCACCCGGAACGCATCTGATCGGAAAGGTCAGCATCGCTGATTTGGCGTCCGTTTGGTTTGGCTCCACCCTGCGTGGTGACAACGAGCTGATCAGTGTCGGCCAAGGATCTAACGTTCAAGAAAACAGCGTCCTTCATACAGACATGGGCTTTCCGCTGACTATCGGCAGTAACTGCACCATCGGTCACAAGGCGATGCTGCACGGGTGTACCATTGGCGACAATTCCCTGATCGGAATGGGCGCGACGGTGTTGAATGGCGCTGTGATTGGCAAAAACTGCCTGATCGGGGCAGGGGCGTTGATCACCGAAGGCAAAGTGATACCTGACGGATCGCTTGTTATGGGCATTGGCAAAATCGTGCGCGAATTGGACGATAAAGCGATAAACGGCCTCACGCTATCAGCACTTGGATACCAACAAAATGCGGCACGGTTCCGCAAAGGTCTAAAAGAGATTCAATCATGAGCGATACACCCAAATCCCTATCCCGCCGTCCTGAATGGCCGACAAGCGTATCACGCCCCGTCGCGACGCCGCTTCAGCCAACAGTCGTCTATTCTTCACCGGACCCAAGTTCGCTTGATCAACAATATGCGGACGGCAGCGGGTTCACCTATGCCCGTGAAGGCCACCCGAACGCAACGGTTCTGGCGCAAAAAATCGACATGCTCGAAGGTGTTACAGGCGGTATTGTGAACGGGTCCGGCATGGCGGCTGTGTCGGCGGTATTTCTGGGCATTCTGAAAGCTGGCGATCATGTCATTGGCGCGGATCAGCTGTACGGGCGTACTCTGCGGATGATGACGCAGGATTTGCCACGCTTTGGTGTGGAAACCACGTTGGCTGACCCAACCGACGCGGCCTCCTTTGAGGCTGCGATCAAACCGAACACACGGATGATGGTTGTTGAAGTGGTTTCGAACCCGACGATCCGGATTGCCGACATGGAAGGCATCGCCAAAATCGCCAATGAGCGCGGTATTCTGTTGGTGGTCGACAACACCTTTACCACGCCGCGCAGCTATCTACCGTTTGAAAACGGCGCGGATATCGTTCTGCATTCGGTCACCAAGCTGCTTGCGGGCCATGCAGATGCGACGCTGGGTTATGTGGTCGCCAAAGACCCTGAATTGATGGAACAAATCTACATCGCCAACACGACCTTTGGCTTTACGGCGAGCCCGTTTGATTGTTGGCTTGCCGAACGTGGCTTGCAGACGTTTGATCTGCGCTATGACCGCGCTGAGGCAACGGCGATTGAACTGGCTGCGGCGTTGGCCGATGTGAAAGGCGTGAAACGCGTCATTCATCCCAGCCGCGCTGATCACCCTGATCACAACCGTGGCCTTCAAATTCTGGGGGACCGTCCCGGCAATATGCTTAGCTTTGAAGTTGAAGGCGGGCGTGCCGCCGCAGACGCGTTGACCCGCGCTGCACCCGAATTGCCGTTCGCTCCGACCTTGGGGGATGTGGGGACGACCCTCAGCCACCCAGCGTCATCATCCCACCGCGCTCTGACACCTGAAGCGCGTGCAGACCTTGGCATGTCGGAAGGGTTCTTTCGGGTCTCGGTCGGGCTTGAGGAGCCGAAGTTGCTGATTGAAGAGATCAGCAATGCCATCGCCGAAAGCCAAAAAGCCTAAAGTATGTCTGACGCCAAATCCCTGATCCTTGCTCTGCCACACCCCACCATTCTGGTCGGGCAGGATGAACGGATCATTGGAATTAACGAACCGGCCAAGCAGTTGGTTGGGATGGACTGTGAGGGGATGCCTTATATCACCGCGCTGCGCCAACCCGCGTTGCTAGATGCGGTAGAGGCCACTTTGAAGGACCACGCAGCGCGCACCACGACCTATCTTGGCAATGACGGTGTGCAAGGCACCACGTTTGAGGTTTCGGTGCGCTGCGCCGAAGTTTCCAGTGGCCTAGCTGTGGTCTTGTCCTACCAAGACCTCACAGCGCTTGAGCAAGCCGAGGACATGCGCCGCGATTTTGTCGCTAATGTCAGCCATGAAATGCGAACACCGCTTACATCGCTGCAAGGGTTTATCGAAACGCTTCGTGGCCCCGCCAAGAACGACCCCGCCGCAATTGAGCGTTTTCTAGGGATCATGGATCAAGAAGCAGGGCGCATGCACCGATTGGTTGAGGATCTGTTGTCGCTCAGCCGCGTTGAAAGCGATGTTCGCGTACGACCCACCACCGAGGTCCACTTGCAAAGGCTGGTCAACGAGGTCCTTGCCGCCCTAACGCCCGTCGCCGCTGCGAAGACGGTGACCCTTGTGCCGGAATTGCCAGAGGAAGACATCGAAATCGTCGGAGACCGTGAACAGCTTTGGCAGGTTTTCAGCAATCTCATTGAAAACGCTATCAAATATGGCGTTGAGGGTGGTGAAGTCAAAATTTCAATGACGGGTCCCGAACATGAGCGCGCGATCATGCGAGACGGTGTGCAAATCACTGTGCGCGACAATGGAATCGGAATCCCAAGCCATGCCATCGCACGGCTCACAGAACGGTTTTACCGTGTAGATAGTCACAGAAGTCGCGAAGTCGGGGGAACGGGGCTTGGATTGGCCATCGTAAAACACATTATTAACCGTCACAGAGGGCGGCTGCGCATTTCTAGCGTAATTGGCGAAGGCTCTGAATTTAAAGTAATTTTGCCCGTCGAGCGCAGACCGGCATCGCAACAAAGTTAACGTTGTTTAACGCTGTCATATTACTTTTACATTACTGTCACAAAAGCTTTGTGGGGACACCGTAGTTCGTGCCTCAACGCCCCTCGGTTCGCGATGGGCGAGAGATGATGACAAACGTAGGAGTTACAATGTCCGTTCTCAAATTGACTGCCTCAACGCTCGCGATCGCTGCGATCTCAGCAACATCCGCAACAGCACGTGAAAACGTCCAGATCGCTGGCTCGTCCACAGTGCTTCCATATGCATCCATCGTTGCTGAAGCATTCGGCGACAACACAGATTTCCCGACACCAGTTGTTGAATCCGGTGGCTCTTCCGCTGGCCTTAAGCGCTTCTGTGAAGGCGTTGGCGAAAACACAATCGACATCGCAAACTCTTCCCGTCCAATCCGTGACAGCGACATTGAGCTTTGCTTAGAAAACGGCGTGACTGACATCATCGAAGTTCGCATCGGTTATGACGGCATCGTGTTTGCATCCCAGATCGACGGCCCTGCTTACACAGCGTTTGAACCTGCTGACATCTTCAACGCACTTGGCGCGACTGTACTGGTAGACGGCGAAGTTGTCGCGAACCCGCACACACAGTGGGCTGACTTCAACGCTGATCTGCCAGCTGACGACATCGTAGCCTTCATCCCGGGTACAAAGCACGGCACACGTGAAGTGTTCGAAGACAAAGTCCTGATGGTTGGTTGTGAAACAACTGGCGCATTTGACGCTATGATGGCTGCTGGCATGTCCGAAGACGACGCTGAAGATGCATGCATCGAAGTGCGCGGCAACGGCATCACAGTCGACATCGACGGTGACTACACAGAAACACTTGCTCGTATCGAAGCAAACCCGAACGGTATCGGTGTATTTGGTCTGGCGTTCTACGAGAACAACACAGACAGCCTGAAAGTTGCGACAATGGGTGGCGTTGAGCCAACCACTGGAACAATCGCGGCAGGTGACTACCCAGTATCCCGCCCATTGTTCTTCTTCATCAAGCAGGCGCACATCGGTGTGATCCCTGGTGTGAAAGAATTCGCTCAGTTCTTCATCGCTGACGAAATCGCTGGCCCAGATGGTCCACTTGCACAGTACGGACTTGTGTCCGACCCTGAGCTTGCTGCAACGCAGGCCGCTGTTGAAGCAGAAGAAACACTGGACGTTAACTAAAACGTCCTTATGACCTCTCGGGTGGCCCAACATCGGGCCACCTGAACAAACTTTGGGGCCGAAAGGCCACGCTTGCTGCTTGGGGGCACAACCGAAATGTCATTGCTGCTAACTGTCAACTTGGTGCTCGCGCTTTGCGTCATTGGCTACATATTGGGGACGCGTCGCGCGCTGGGTTCAGCGGATGGCGATCAGAGGTTGCTCCACTCCCTAAAAGGATATTACGGCCAGAACGTTGCACTTAGTGTTCTTGTACCGTCCGCGATTTTGCTGGCGATCTGGCTGATCGCGCAACCGCTTTTGATTAATCAATCCGTTGCTGGTCTGATTGCGGAACAAGACATCGCTGAAGGCGCGTCGAGCTCACTTATTATTCAAGATATGCGCCGCGTTGCTGACGGTCTGGATGTTGTCGTTCACGAAGGGGTTTTGGCCGACGCTGAGATCGCGGCACTTAACGCTGACACCACAAACGTTCGCGACTTGCTGGGCGATGTTGGCGTCGCGGTTGGCTCTGAGATCACACAACAGACTTTGGACGGCGCACGTCATTACCGCACGTTAGCGCAGACCGGAAACTTATGGCGCGGTTTTGCGGTGCTTGCCGTAGCGCTTGCCGGTTTTGTGTTTGCTTTGCAGCGCACCCACAAAGATTTCCGCGCCCGCAACGTCGTTGAACGCGGTGTTTTGGTTCTGCTGTTTAGCGCGGCCTCTGTCGCGGTTCTAACAACAGTCGGCATCGTGTTGAGCCTGATCTTCAATACCATCAATTTCTTTGACGCGTTTCCCGCCGCCGACTTCTTCTTCGGCACCCGTTGGGAGCCGAGCTTTTCTGGGCGCGGCGGCGCATCGGACCTTGGGTTCTTGCCGCTGATCTGGGGCACCCTGTACATCTCGATCATCTCTTTGATCGTTGCCGTTCCGCTGGGCCTGTTTTCCGCGATTTACCTGTCTGAATATGCGTCTGACCGTGTACGCGCAGTTGCCAAGCCGATGTTGGAAATCCTCGCAGGGATCCCGACCATTGTTTACGGGTTGTTCGCGCTGCTTACGGTTGGGCCGCTCTTGGTCAGTGCCTTTGGCAGCGGTGGTTTGTTCGGGGTGAACTGGATGTCGGGGGGAACTGCTGCGATCACTGCGGGTTCTGTCATGGGCATCATGTTGATCCCGTTCGTGTCCTCGTTGTCTGACGACATCATCAATGCCGTCCCACAAGCAATGCGCGACGGGTCTTACGGGCTTGGTGCGACCCAATCTGAAACCATTCGTCAAGTGATCCTGCCCGCAGCCTTACCAGGCATCGTCGGTGCGATCCTTCTCGCCACGTCGCGGGCAATTGGTGAAACCATGATCGTGGTTCTTGGGGCAGGGGCTGCGGCCAGCCTGTCGCTCAACCCGTTCGAAGCTATGACAACCGTGACCGCCAAAATCGTCAGCCAGCTGACCGGTGACGGTGAGTTTAACAGCCCAGAAACGATGGTGGCTTTCGCGCTCGGGATGACCTTGTTTGTCATCACCCTGTGTTTGAACGTCTTCGCGCTTTATATCGTGCGCAAGTACCGGGAGCAGTACGACTGATGACTGACACATCCAAATTCACATCGTTGAAGGTGCAAGATCCGCGCACCAAGAAACGCAACGCCGCTGAAAAACGGTTCCGTGCCTATGGTATCGTCGCGATTGCGATTGGCGGGCTTTTCTTGGCCGCGCTGACATTCACGATCGTAAAGTCCGGCCTTCCAGCTTTCACGCAATATGTGATGAAGCTGGAAGTCACGCTGAGCCAAGAACAGTTTGATGACGCCGAAAGCCAGCTGTTGAAGACAGCCGTTTATCGCGACATCTTTATCGATAACTTCTCTGAGCAACTGGACACCAACGGCGTTGAGGTTGAATACGACGCCGCTGCGCTAGAACGCTTGCTTGGCAAAGTTGGTGGCGATATCCGCGCCCATTACCGCGAAAACCCCAGCGACATTGGCCAACCGACCACATTTCAGCTTCAACTGTCATCACGGGTTGAAGGCTACTTTCGCGGACGTGTGACACGCGACACGTTGGTCGACAGCCGCTTCCTTGAGAAAGCAGACCTCGATATCGTTGACGTGCTGCGCGATGCCGGTTTGATGACAGGGCGTTTCAACTGGGCGTTCCTGACCGGCAAGGACTCTGGCGTGGATAACCCAGGTGGAGCGGGGATCGGGGCCTCTGTGATTGGCTCGTTCTTTATGATGTTGGTGGTTCTCTTCCTAAGCCTGCCAATCGGTGTCGCCGCGTCGATCTACCTTGAAGAATTCGCACCAAAGAACCGTTTCACAGACTTGGTTGAGGTCAATATCTCTAACCTCGCGGCGGTGCCATCCATCGTGTTTGGTATCTTGGGCCTGTCTGTCTTCATTCAGTACATGCACCTCCCGCAATCCGCGCCACTGGTCGGGGGCTTGGTTCTGACGTTGATGACATTGCCAACGATCATCATCTCGACCCGTGCATCCCTGAAGTCCGTGCCGCCCTCCATCCGCGACGCGGCACTGGGCATCGGCGCATCCAAAATGCAATCCGTAACCCACCATGTGCTACCACTGGCGATGCCGGGCATCCTGACGGGGACAATCATCGGCCTTGCGCAGGCTTTGGGCGAAACCGCACCACTGCTATTAATCGGGATGGTCGGGTTTGTTGCACGCGAATACCCAGACGGTATCGCATCCGGTTTCTTGGACCCGAATTCGGCCATGCCCGCCCAAATTTACACATGGGCCGCACGTGCTGACGTAGGCTTTTATGAGAAAGCATGGGGCGGGATTATCGTGCTGCTGGTGTTCTTGTTGTTGATGAACGCCATCGCCATCTTACTGCGCAAAAAATTCGAGCGTCGGTGGTAGATATGAAAGATACGAACGTGACAGATACGAACGTGAAGGACACGGACCTAATGACCGACTACAAAATCTCTGCCAAAGGTGTGCAGGTCTATTATGGCGACAACCACGCCATCAAGGACGTGAATGTCGACATCGACGACAAGACTGTGACCGCGTTCATTGGCCCGTCTGGCTGTGGCAAGTCTACGTTCTTGCGATGCCTGAACCGGATGAACGACACGATTGATATCTGCCGCGTTGAGGGCGACATTCTGCTTGATGGCGAAGACATCTATGATCCCGCCGTTGACCCTGTGCAGCTTCGCGCCAAGGTCGGGATGGTGTTTCAAAAACCAAACCCGTTCCCGAAATCGATCTATGACAACGTGGCTTACGGTCCGAAAATCCACGGTTTGGCCCGTAACAAGGCCGAGCTTGATGAGATCGTTGAGCAATCCTTGTGCAAAGCGGCGCTTTGGACGGAAGCGAAAGATCGCCTTCATTCACCAGGGACTGGACTGTCCGGCGGCCAACAGCAACGCCTGTGTATCGCGCGCGCGATTGCCACGGCCCCAGAAGTCTTGCTGATGGATGAACCCTGTTCTGCGCTTGACCCAATCGCCACGGCCCAAGTCGAAGAACTGATCGACGAGTTGCGCCAAAGCTTTAGCGTTGTGATCGTGACCCACTCGATGCAGCAAGCCGCGCGTGTGAGCCAGAAAACAGCCTTCTTCCACCTCGGCAATCTGGTTGAATTCGACGAAACGGATAAGATTTTCACCAACCCCGAAGATCCACGCACAGAGAGCTATATCTCTGGTCGGATCGGGTAAGGAGAGCGACATGAACGAACATATTTCATCTGCGTACGACCGCGATCTTGAGCAAATTCAAACGCTTATCATGAAGATGGGTGGCATGGTTGAACATGCCATCCTTGAGAGCGCAAAGGCGCTTGAGGTGCGTGATATTGAGCGTGCCGAAGTGGTGCGAAAGGATGACAAGGCAATTGATGCCCTTGAAGAACAGATCAACGAAGCTGCGGCACGCACGATTGCGTTGCGCGCGCCCGTTTCCAAAGATTTGCGCACATTGCTGTCCGTTTTGAAGCTGTCCGCGTCGCTGGAACGAGTCGGGGACTACGCCAAGAACATCGCCAAACGTACACCGATCCTTGCCGATCTAAAGCCGATCAGCGGTGCTGACTCAGCGCTGCGCCGCATGTCCAAAGAAGTGCAATCCATGCTGGGTGACGCGCTGGATGCTTACGTTCGCAACGATGTTGAACTGGCCGAAAGCGTGCGCCAACGCGATCTGGACGTGGATCAGATGTACAACGCGCTGTTCCGCGAATTCCTGACGTTCATGATGGAAGACCCGCGCAACATTTCCGCCTGTATGCATATGCATTTCATCGCCAAGAACGTTGAACGCATGGGTGATCTGGTCACTAATATGGCTGAGCAGGTGATCTACATGGTCAAAGGCGAAATGCCCGAAGACGAACGTCCAAAAATGAGCAGCACAATCGCGGCAGAAGAGATCTAACCATGTCGCAGCCTCATGTCCTCATTGTCGAAGACGAACCTGCACAGCGCGAAGTTCTTAGCTATAACCTAAGTGCTGAGGGTTACCGCGTCAGCACTGCGGCCGATGGTGAGCAAGGGCTTTTGGCGGTTGAAGAAGACGCGCCTGATATGATCGTGTTGGATTGGATGCTGCCCCATATATCGGGCATCGAAATCTGCCGGCAGCTCAAGTCTCGAAGTGATACGCGCAACATTCCGATCATCATGCTGTCTGCACGATCCGAAGAAGTCGACAAGGTACGCGGCCTTGAAACTGGCGCAGATGATTATGTGGTCAAACCTTACACTGTCGCCGAGCTCATGGCACGCGTGCGCACCCAGTTACGCCGCGTTCGCCCCAGCACTGTAGGTCAGGTTCTAGAGTTTGAGGACATCACGCTAGACAGTGAAACCCACCGCGTTATGCGGAGCGAGGCTGAACTCAAACTCGGCCCGACTGAATTTCGTCTACTGGCGACATTTATGGAAAACCCAGGCCGTGTCTGGAGCCGCGACTTGCTGTTGGATCGTGTTTGGGGGCGTGACATCTACGTTGATACGCGCACTGTTGATGTTCACATCGGACGACTTCGCAAAATCCTAACGAGCAATGGTGGAGCGGACCCTGTACGCACCGTGCGCGGCGCAGGCTATGCGCTAGGCTAACACTTACTGTTCAGCTTTCCGTTCATCCGCTTTCGCCTTGATCGCCATACTGCGCGACACAAGCGAGGCGGATATCACTCCAACCGTTACCAGCAAGATCATAATCGTCGATAGCGCGTTTATCTCTGGCGTCACGCCAAGGCGCACGGCGCTGAAAATCTTGATCGGTAATGTGGTTGATGACGGGCCAGAGGTGAATGTTGCAATCACCAGATCATCCAACGACAGCGTAAACGCCAGCAGCCAGCCTGAAATCACCGCAGGGAAGATGATCGGCAGCGTAACAGAGCGGAACGCATCGAACGGCGTACACCCAAGATCGAGCGCTGCTTCCTCTAAGGCATTGTCAAAGCTCACCAGACGCGATGTGACAACGACCGAGACATAGCACATTGCAAACGTCGTGTGGGCCAGCACGATCGTCAAGATTCCGCGGTTCACGTCAACAGCGATGAAAAACAACAGCAAAGATAGACCAGTGATGACTTCGGGCATCACGAGCGGGGCGTAGATCATGCCGCTGAACAATCCGCGCCCGCGAAAACGCCCTGCGCGAACCATGATGTAGGCCGCCATAGTGCCAAGGATTGTGGCCAAGGAAGACGACCAGAACGCCACTTTGATCGTAACCCACGCGGCATCAAGAAATGCCTCGTTTTGCATCAGCTCTCCGTACCATTTGGTGGAAAAGCCGGCCCAAACCGTGACCAAACGAGACTCGTTAAAGCTGTAGATGATCAACATCAGCATCGGCAGGTAAAGGAACGCAAACCCGAATGTCAGGGATGTGGCGTTGAACCAAGAAAACCGTCTCATTGTTCCGCCTCCTCTTGGTTGCGCTGGAACAACACGATGGGAATGATCAGGATCAACAGTAAGATCACAGCAACGGCCGAGGCCACAGGCCAGTCGCGGTTGTTAAAAAACTCTTCCCACAGGACCTTACCGATCATTACCGTGTTTGACCCGCCCAGCAGGGACGGGATCACGAATTCACCGAGTGTTGGGATGAACACAAGGAAGCAGCCCGCGATGACACCAGGTTTGGACAGGGGGGCCGTGACCAGCCAAAAGGCGGATAACGCCGAACACCCGAGGTCCTCTGCTGCTTCCACAAGACTGTCGTCCATCTTTTCAAGGGCCGCATAAATTGGCAGCACCATGAAGGGCAAGTAGGTGTAAACGATGCCGATGTAGACGGCGACGGGCGTGTTCAAAATCGCCAAGGGCTCGCCGATGATACCCACCCCAAGCAGGAATTGGTTGAGGTATCCTTCGGTGCTGAGAATGCCGATCCATGCATAGACGCGAATTAGAAAACTGGTCCAGAACGGTAGGATCACCAGCATCAATAACGTGGGTCGCCAATGCTCGGCTGCGCGCGCCATAGCGTATGCAATCGGGTAGCCAATAAGAAGCGTCAGGAACGTCGAAATGATCGCAATTTTCAGGGACGAAAGATAGGCCGCGAAGTATAGAAAATCGGGGATATCAACGAAAGCTTTGAGGACAGGGAACAGAAAACTGAGAAGCGCGGCGATCAATGCGACATTGACCAGAGCCACAGCCAAAGTCGCCAAAGCGGCCACAGCACTATAAAATATGCCATGTTTGTCCTCTGGGATTAGGGCGCGAAGCACCCAAGGATAGACAATTTGGAACATGGCGATGGAAAGCACGATTCCAACGAACAGCGCGAAGACGGCTCCTGCGCCGATGAATGCATAGTTCTCGAGGTCCAATCCTGACAGCATTTGCCAGAAGCCGTCCTTCAAAGTCGGTGTATAGGGTGGGATCGCCACGGCAGGGTCTGAAACGGAGATTTTTAACACGATGCCAAACGGCACAAGGAAGAAAATCAGCAACCACGTGTACGGGATTGAGATCAAAAGGAGGCGGCGAAACTTCATTCTGTAAGCACGACACCAGCGGTGTCTGTCCAGCTGAGGTAGACCTCATCCTCCCACGTGAACGAGCGCCGAGACAGGCGCTGCGAATTGGTGGTCTGGGCCTTGAAGATCACCCCGGCGGCGATCTCAACGTGATAGGTCGAAATATTGCCGAGGTACGCAATGTCGAGGATTGTGCCTTTAACCACATTCGCAGCCTTCGGCTTGGTTGCCGAGATCGACACCTTTTCGGGGCGGATCGCAAAGTGACAGTTTGACCCAGCGGGCAGGGGCGTTTGCGTGGTGATGTGAATGGCGGGCTGTTGATCGCCCCAATGCACATCCATGCCACCTTGCGCGACCGCCGATGTGCCTTCGATAATGTTCACGTCCCCGATGAAATCCGCGACATAGGTGGAATTGGGAGCTTCGTAAATCTGATCCGGCGTCGAGACCTGCGCCAGTTTGCCTTCGGTCATCACAGCGACCCGTGATGCAACAGTCATGGCTTCTTCTTGGTCGTGTGTGACGATCACAAAAGTGGTGCCAGTGGTTTCTTGAATGTCCATCAACTCAAACTGGGTTTCGTTTCGTAGCTTTTTGTCCAGCGCGCCGAGGGGTTCATCCAACAGCAATAGTTTTGGCGCTTTAGCGAGCGCACGGGCAAGAGCCACGCGTTGGCGTTGACCACCGGATATCTGGTGCGGTTTGCGTTTGGCGAATTTGCTCAGCTGTGTCAGCTTCAGCATCTTTTCAACGCGGTCGCCAATCTGGTCTTTGGGCATGTTTGACCGCTTTAGCCCAAACGCGATGTTGTCCCACACGGATAGGTGCGGAAACAGCGCGTATGATTGAAACATCATGTTCACAGGGCGCTCGTTCGGGGGAACGGGGCCGATGTCGACACCGTCGAGCAGTATCGTACCTTCAGTAGGTGTTTCAAATCCGCCGAGCATGCGCATCAACGTGGTTTTTCCGCATCCCGAAGGGCCGAGCAGCGCAAAGAATTCTTGTGGGTAGATATCAAGTGAGAGGTTGTCGATAGCTGTGAAATCGCCAAACCGTTTGGTGACATTCTTGAATTGGATGAGAGGCTTCTCACTCGCATCTTCCCAAGGAGCGAAGACTGGTTTTGGATCAGGTTGCGCCATTATTCATCCTCAAAATCGGAATTCCCTCGCGCAAAAAAGCGCGAGGGATCAATAGCTTATTGACCGGACTTAACAGTGGTCCAAAGACGTGTCACGACACGCTGAACACGCGCATCATAGGGCCGTGTTGTGTAGAGGTTCTCAAGCGTTGCAGCGTCTGGGTAGACCGCTGGATAGTCGAGGATCTCTGGATCAATGAACTCCTGTGCAGCTTCATTGCCGCTTGCATACCAAACATAGTTGGTCGCAGCCGCCGCGTTCTCTGCATCAAGGATGAAGTTGATGAATGCATGTGCGCCCTCAGGGTTCGGCGCATCGGCTGGAATAGCCATTTGGTCAAACCACATTTGCGCGCCCTCGTTCGGGATTGCATAGTCGATCTCTTGGCCGTTTTCGGCCTCAACAGCGCGAAGTTGCGCAAGGAAGACGTCGCCTGACCAGCCGACAGCTACACAAATGTCACCGTTAGCCAGCGCCGTGATGTATTCCGAGCTGTGGAACTTTTGAATGTAGGGACGAACCGCTGCGAACACGTCTTCGGCCTTAGCGATTACCTCTGGATCGTGGCTGTCGGGGTCTTCGCCGATGTAGTTCAGCGCCGCCGGAATCATCTCGGACGGAGCATCGAGGAAATACACACCACATTCGGCCAGTTTTTCCATGTTTGCCGGGTCAAACACGAGGTCCCAGCTGTCAAACGGGGCATCTTCGCCCAAGATTTCGGTTACTTTGCCGATGTTAAAGCCGATCCCAGTGGTGCCCCACATGTAGTTCACGGAATAGGCGCCATCTGGGTCGTACTGCGCGGTGCGGTCCTGAATTGCGCCCCAAAGATTGCCGTGGTTAGACAGCGCGGCAACATCAAGTGGCTGGAAGGCACCCGCTGAGATCTGACGCTGCAGGAAAGTTGCGGACGGCACGACAACGTCATAGCCCGAGCCACCAGAAAGCATCTTTGTTTCAAGAACTTCGTTGGAATCGAAAACGTCATAGATCAGATCGATGCCGGTTTCTTCTTCGAACTGTGTCAGCAAGTCTTCGTCGATATAATCGGACCAGTTATAGACCCGAACTTCTTCAGCCGTAGCCGTGCCCGCAACGAGCGCAAGGGCGGCGATGCCGGAAAGTAGATTTACGTTTTTCATGTGATTTCCCTGTCGTATTTTCGGCGGGCTTGCCCGTCTGTATGCGTCAGTATGATGAGCAGCTAAGGGATTGGCAATATATGGCGTTCTGGAATGGGGGAATTGAATTTCTCGACCAATTGACTTGGCCAAGGTTCCGAATAATGTGACGGAAAGGCGCGAAACACGCGCAACTCCCAATCGATAGGACAGCTTCATGAACGTGATTTCAAACCACATGCCGACGGCGGATTTGCAGGCGCTGGATGCGGCACACCACATGCATCCGTTTACGGCCGGTGCTGAACTGGCCCAAACCGGTGCGCGCATTATTAAAAGCGCAAATGGCGTAACACTGACCGACAGCGAAGGTGTGCAAATTCTGGACGCAATGGCAGGGCTTTGGTGCGTTAATATTGGTTACGGACGCCATGAGTTGGCGGATGCCGCCGCGCGCCAAATGAAGGAACTGCCGTATTACAACACGTTCTTCCAGACGAGCCACGTGCCCGTGATTGCGCTGTCTGCTAAGCTGGCGGAACTCGCGCCGAACGATTTGAACCACGTGTTTTATGCAGGATCTGGGTCTGAGGCCAATGATACAAACATCCGCCTTGTGCGCCATTATTGGGCGATCAAAGGCCAACCCAACAAGAACATCATCATCAGCCGTAAGAACGCCTACCACGGGTCCACCTTAGGTGGTGGTTCGCTAGGCGGTATGTCGGGCATGCAAAACCAAGGTGTGCCGGTCATTCCGGGCATTCACCACATCGACCAACCTGATTGGTGGTCCGAAGGGGGTGACAAGACGCCAGAAGACTTCGGTCTGGAACGCGCCCGCCAGCTTGAGGCCGCGATCCATGAGCTTGGCGCGGACCGCGTCGCGGCCTTCATCGCGGAACCAGTCCAAGGGGCAGGGGGCGTGATTGTTCCTCCCTCAACCTATTGGCCAGAAATTCAGCGCATCTGTGATGAGCACGGCATCCTGTTGATCGCGGATGAGGTCATTTGCGGTTTTGGACGCACAGGCCATTGGTTTGGCACCGACTACTACGGCATCCGCCCACATATCATGGCCATAGCCAAGGGGTTGTCGTCTGGTTACGCGCCGAT
Source organism: Octadecabacter temperatus (assembly GCF_001187845.1). Lineage (NCBI taxonomy): Bacteria > Pseudomonadati > Pseudomonadota > Alphaproteobacteria > Rhodobacterales > Roseobacteraceae > Octadecabacter > Octadecabacter temperatus. The sequence goes on from NZ_CP012160.1 coordinate 1,414,757, forward strand.
TGGTGGGTCCTTGGTCTGTGATGAAGTGGCGGACACCATCGCAAATGCAGGGGACTTCAACCACGGATACACCTACTCTGGGCATCCAGTTGCCTGTGCGGTTGCCTTGGAAAACCTAAGCATCATGCAGGAAGAGAAGATTGTCGAAAACGTAGCGCAAGACACGGGCCCTTATCTGAAAGCGAAATGGGAATCCCTGACTGCGCACCCACTTGTGGGCGAGGCGAAGATCGTCGGGATGATGGGGTCTATCGCGCTGACGCCGCATAAAGAAAGCCGTGCCAAGTTTGCTGCCGATGCTGGCACTGTTGGACTGGCCTGTCGCACGCGTTGCTTTGCCAACGGCCTAATTATGCGTCACGTCGGGGACCGCATGGTGATTTCGCCGCCGCTGGTTATCACCAAAGCCGAAATTGATACGCTTATTGAACGCGCGATCAAATCGCTGGATGAGACGTTGGACCTGATCAAAGCTGACGGGTTGTATCAAGTCGGCTAGCGCAAGCCGCTGGCAGCGACTTCTACGATCTTGGCAATCTGTTGAAACTGCTCGGACAATGGCGAAGTCTTTCGCCAAATCATCCCGATTTTACGTTTGGGCTGTGGCGCGGGAAACCGCGCCACAGAAACGGCGGCCGAACGTGTTTCAACAGACACCGCCATTTGCGGGATCAACGTGATACCCAGCCCTGCGGCCACCAATTGCACCAGTGTTGTAAGGGATGATCCATCCAACCCTTCGCGTGGCAGGGAAGAGCGGATATTGCAGAACGACAGCGCTTGGTCGCGAAAGCAGTGGCCTTCCTCAAGAAGCAGAAGTTGCATAAGTTGAAGGTCCGCCGCACTTGGTACAGGGCGCGATGCATCGCTTTCGGCGCGCACCAATACAAAATCTTCTTCAAATATCGTGACTTCTTCAAACGCAGGCTCAGATACAGGCAGGGCTACGATGGCGGTGTCGATCTTTCCCTCAGAAAGTTCCGCGATCAGGCGTGGTGTCAGGGTTTCACGGATGTGAACATCAAGTGTCGGGTGTTCTTGTTTCAAATGACCAATGAACGCAGGCAATAGGTAGGGCGCAATCGTGGGGATCACACCGATGCGCAAGCGTCCCGACATCGTATGCTGTGCAAGGCGTGCCATGTCCTCAACCTCGCCAACGCTGCGCAAAATATCGCGCACCCGTGGGGCGAGGTCTTCGCCAAAGCGCGTTAGGCGGACTTGACGGGCAGCGCGTTCGAACAGGGGCACACCAAGGCTTTCTTCCAACTCCTTGATTTGCATGGACAAGGCAGGTTGTGAAATTCCACTGGCATCCGCCGCATGTCCGAAGTGTTTGTGTTGGATCAATGCTTCAAAATAACGAAGCTGTTTTAATGTTAAGTTCATCATAAGGTCAACTTATCAATCCAATCAGAAAATACCACTTAAACTAATCAAATTGGCTGGTTAGAGTTGTTCTAAATTCAGCAAACAGGAGATTCCCCAATGGACGGTTCACCCAAAGACACAGGCGGCAAATGCCCATTCGATCACGGTACGTCGCAAGAGACAGGTTCTGTCGCCAACGCTGGTTGGTGGCCAAATGCCCTGAACTTGAAACCGCTCCACCAGAATGACGTCCAAAGCAATCCAATGGGCGGCGCGTTTGATTACGCTGAGGCGTTCAAGACGCTTGATCTGGATGCAGTTATTGCGGACCTCACAGCGCTGATGACAGACAGCCAAGACTGGTGGCCCGCGGATTACGGCCACTATGGCCCATTCATGATCCGTATGGCGTGGCACTCTGCTGGTACGTACCGCGTGGGCGATGGTCGCGGTGGTGCGGGTTCCGGCTCACAACGTTTTGCGCCGCTGAACTCCTGGCCTGATAACGGCAACCTCGACAAAGCGCGTCGCCTTTTGTGGCCCGTCAAAGCAAAGTACGGTGCGGCACTTAGCTGGGCTGACTTGATGATCCTTGCAGGCAACGTTGCGCTGGAAAGCATGGGCTTTGAAACCCACGGCTTTGCTGGTGGCCGTGCCGATATTTGGGAGCCTGAAGAAGATATTTACTGGGGTCCTGAAACCGAATGGCTGGGCGACGATTCCGAGCGTTACAAGCAAGACAACCGTGAACTGATCGGTCAGCTGGGTGCTGTGCAGATGGGCCTCATTTACGTGAATCCAGAAGGCCCGATGGGCAACCCTGATCCATTGCTGTCCGCCAACGACATCCGCGAAACATTCAGCAAAATGGCGATGAACGACGAAGAAACCGTAGCGCTGGTCGCCGGTGGACACACGTTCGGTAAAACCCACGGTGCTGCAGACCCCGAAAAGTATGTCGGTGCAGAACCTGAAGCAGCGACCCTGACGGAAATGGGTCTTGGCTGGTCAACATCCTTCGGAACCGGCAACGGGGTCGACACGGTTACGTCCGGTCTTGAAGGGGCATGGACGCCAACGCCAACCACATGGGACATGTCATTCTTTGGTGTTCTGTTCGGGTACGAATGGGAACTGACGAAGTCTCCGGCTGGTGCCCAGCAATGGCAGCCAAAAGACCTGAAAGACAGCGACCAAGCGCCAACAGCTGACGGCAAAGGCAAGACGCACATCATGATGACAACGGCCGATATGGCGTTGCGCATGGATCCTGCCTACGAAAAGATCTCCCGTCGCTACATGGAAAACCCTGAAGAGTTCGCCAAGGCCTTCGCCAAGGCGTGGTACAAGCTGACACACCGCGACATGGGTCCTTATGAACTCGGTCTTGGCAAATACGTTCCAGCAACGGCTGAAAGCTGGCAGGACCCTGTGCCTGCGGTTGATCATGCGCTGATTTCTGGCGCTGATGTTGATGGGTTGAAAGAAGCGATTGCGGCGTCTGGGCTGACCTCTGCTGAAATGGTGACCACGGCTTGGGCATCTGCAGCGTCTTTCCGCGGCTCTGACAAACGTGGCGGTGCTAACGGTGCGCGCGTACGTTTGAACCCTGCCAAAGACTGGGAAGTAAACGACCCGAAAGCGTTGGCTTCTGTCCTTGCGAAACTGGACGAGGTGCGCGCAGCGTTCGGCAAGCCGGTGTCCTTGGCTGATACGATTGTTCTTGCAGGTTCTGTGGGTGTTGAGATGGCGGCGAAGGCTGCTGGGAAAACCATCACCGTTCCGTTCAACGCAGGCCGTACAGATGCCAGCCAAGACGATACAGACGTGGAAAGCTATGCATGGCTAGAACCAAAGGCAGACGGTTTCCGCAACTATATCAAAGACGGTGCAACACGTTCTTCTGCAGAACATTTGGTTGATCGTGCGCAATTGCTCACACTCACAGCGCCTGAGATGACCGTTCTGGTTGGTGGTCTTCGTGTGATCGGTGCCAACACAGGTGGATCAAAGCACGGTGTTCTAACGGACAACGTTGGTACGCTGGATCAGTCATTCTTTACCAACCTGCTCGATATGGGCACTGTCTGGACTGAAAACGGCGACATCATGGAAGGCCGCGCACGTAACGGTGGTGATGTGAAGTGGACCGCAACGACTGTTGACCTTGTGTTTGGGTCCAACTCAATCCTGCGTTCATTGGCTGAAGTTTATGCAAGCGCGGATGCGGGCGACAAGTTCGTCAACGACTTCGTGGCAGCATGGGTCAAGGTGATGGAGCTTGATCGCTTCGATCTACACTAAATAACGAACCAAAAAGTTAGCGGCGCCCCCTTTGGGGCGCCGTTTCGCATTGTGACGCGGCGAAACGCAGTCGAAATGACTTCAGTTCGCCGTGGACAACCCAAAAACAGCGCGTTAGCAATTTCACAGCCGCTTTGATGGATAAGCATGGTGTGCGCACGCGCACCTACCCGAAACCTCAAAGCACACGCGACTTTTGGGAGAGGGTGCGGATGTCTGCAAGTGAGGTTGTCCTCAGCGTAGCTGGGTTGGCAAAAAATTTCGGTGGTTTACATGCCGTGCGTGGTGTGGATTTCCACGTCGACAAAGGCGCAATCGTCGGGCTGATCGGCCCGAATGGTGCTGGCAAAACCACAACCTTCAACATGATTGCCGGTGAATTGCCGCCATCATCAGGTAAGATCACGCTGAATGGCGAAGACATCACTGGCCAGCGCACAGATGTGCTGTACCACAAAGGCCTGATGCGCACGTTTCAGCTCTCGCACGAATATGCGCGTATGACGTCGCTTGAAAACCTGATGGTCGCAGCACCTGATCAGACAGGCGAAAGCATCTGGTCCAGCTGGTTTACCAACGGCCGTGTTAAGAAGCGCGAGGCCGAGGTGATTGAACTCGCCCGCGACACGCTGGAATTCCTCGGGCTGACCCATGTCGGTGAAGAACTGGCGGGCAATTTGTCAGGTGGTCAGAAAAAGCTGCTCGAAATCGGCCGCACCATGATGAACGACTCCAAAGTCGTTCTGCTGGATGAGCCAGGGGCAGGGGTGAACCCGACATTGATGCGCAAAGTCGCTGAAATGATTGAACAATTGAACGAAGAACGCGGCTACACGTTCTGCATTATCGAACACGACATGGACATGATCGCACGACTGTGCGGCAAGGTCGTCGTGCTGGCAGAGGGCCAAGTCTTGATGGAAGGCACGATGGACGAAGTGCGCAACGACGAACGCGTTATTGACGCCTATTTCGGCGGAGAAGTCGTATGACCCAGCCTGTACTATCGCTAAACAATCTAAAAGCTGGCTACGGCCAAACCGAAATCCTCCATGACCTGTCCATGTTCGTGAACCCAAACGAGATCGTTGCGATCATCGGCCCTAATGGTGCTGGTAAATCGACAGCGATGAAATCGGTCCTTGGACTGTTGAACATCACCGAGGGCTCGGTTGAGCTGAACGGTGAAAACATCACCGACACACCAGCGCAAAAGGTCATCGAGAAGGGCATTTCTTACGTGCCGCAAACCAACAACGTGTTTGTGAACCTTTCCGTTAAAGAAAACCTTGAGATGGGCGCGTGGACGCGGCCAAAGGGTGTCGAAGAGCGTCTTGAAGAAATGTACGTGCTGTTTCCTGACCTCGCGGAAAAGCGCAATCAGGCGGCGGGATCGCTGTCTGGTGGGCAACGCCAGATGGTAGCGATGGCCAAGGCGCTGATGGTGGATGCCAAGATTTTGCTGCTGGATGAACCTACGGCGGGTCTATCGCCAAAATACCGTGGTGAGATCTTCGGAACCATTCAAAAGATCAAGGAAACCGGCGTGCCGATCCTGATTGTTGAACAAAACGCAAAGCAGGCGCTTGGCGTTTCTGATCGTGGTTATGTGCTGGTTGACGGTGCGAACCGCCACACGGGGACTGGGGCAGGGCTTGCCGCTGATCCAGAAATCGCACGCATGTTCTTGGGCGGGGGTCACTGAAATGTGGGAATTCGTAAACTACTACTTCATCCCCGGTCTTGTGCTGGGCTGCATCTATGCGCTCGGCGCGATCGGCATCACGCTGACATTCGGTATTTTGCGCTTTGCCAACTTTGCGCACGGCGAAATCATGATGTCGGGCGCGTATCTGACATGGACCGTCATGGCGATTGCGGCCGGTGCGGGGCTTACCTTGCATCCGCTGGTGGCGATGGTGCCTGCAGCTTTCCTTGTGATCTTGTTGTTCCTCGGCACGGACAAGTTTTTCTACAAACCTTTCCGTAAGGAAGACACGATCAAGGTCGTAATGGCGTCCTTTGGTATGATGCTGATCATCCGCTCTGCGGTGCAGATGATTTGGGGACCAAACCAGATCACCTTTGTGCGCGGCATTGCAAAGCCAAACGCAACCCTTAGCGAAATTACGTCAAACATGGGCCTGCAAATTCTGATGCCAAACAAGCACTTGTTCATCTTTGCAGGGACAATCGTGCTTGTGGTCGCACTCGGGTATTTGCTGAACCGCACACGCATCGGCAAGGCCATGCGCGCCGTGTCTGACAGTCCTGATCTGGCCCACGTGACAGGGATCAACGTTGATAAAGTCATCAACGCCACATGGATCGTTGGCGGTATCTGCGCCACGGCTGCAGGGGTGTTCCTTGTGATGGATACCCAGATGTTGGAAACAACGATGGGCTTTAGAATGCTGTTGCCGATGTTTGCTGCCGCTATCTTGGGCGGTATCGGCAAACCCTACGGGGCGGTTGCTGGCGGTTTGATTATCGGCCTTGCAGAAGAACTCAGCGCCTATCCGTGGATCGGCGACGCGCCACTGCTTTCACCGGGATATAAAACCGGCGTGGCCTTTGCGATCATGGTCATCATGCTGATCGTACGCCCACAAGGTCTGTTCAAGGGGAGGTCGTTCTAATGGAAGCTTATGTTGGATATTTCCTCTATCTTCTGTCGCTCCTGACAGTTGGTGGCATATACGCGATCTTTGCACTTGGGCTGAACGTCCAGTGGGGTTTCGCGGGCCTGTTTAACGTGGGTATCGTCGGCTTTGCAGCTGTGGGTGCCTATACATATGCGCTGCTGACAACGGCTGAATCGACGTTCCATTTGGGCGGCTTTGGTCTGCCTCTGCCGATTGGCATGTTTGTCGGCATGGTCATGTCGGCCATTGTCGCGGCCTTTATCGGTCTAATCTGTATCAGGCTCAGGGCGGATTATCTGGCGATTGCCACAATCGGGATTGCCGAGATCATTAAGCTAATCCTGAAGAACGAAACCGAGGTCACCAACGGCCCGCGTGGTATCAACAAAATCCCGCGTGCTTGGGAACATTTCAGCGAAGAACGTTTCTATTCCAGCTGGCCGATGAGCTGGTTCGGAACGCCTGAAAACTGGGAAGCCTTCTTTGACAAGCTGCCAAACTGGTACTGGCAGCCACTGTTCGCAGCCACGATCCTTTTGATCATGTATATCATCTACCGCATGCTCGAACGCGCACGCACCGCGCCTTGGGGCCGCATGATGACAGCGATCCGTGAAAACGAACCCGCCGCACGTGCGTCCGGCAAAAACGTCACGCGTCGCCGCATTGAGGCCTTCGTGATTGGTGCCGCCATCATGGGACTGGCAGGGGCGCTGTTCGCGCAACACCTGCGCCTGATTGAGCCGACAAACACCTTTGATCCAGCCAAGGTCACGTTCCTAACGTGGGTGATGTTGATCCTTGGTGGATCCGGCAACAACCGCGGTGCCATCCTTGGTGCGTTCCTGATCTGGACCATTTGGTCGGCGTCCGAACTCGTCATCACAGGCGGCATAGACCTGATTTCAAACATCTTCTCGACGCTTGACCCAAGCTTCTTGCAGACACGGGCAGGGTTCTTGCGTATGATGCTGATTGGCATCTTGATGCAAGTTATCCTGCAACGCTATCCTGAAGGGATACTACCTGAGGTGAGACCCGCATCACCGAAGGCTGAAAAACAAGACGCGGGCTCAATGGGAGAGACCAAATGAAAACTATGACTTTCGCGACTGCCGCGACACTTATGGCAACAACTGCAATGGCTGATGTCAGCATCGGCAACCCAATGGGTTTGACTGGCCCAATTCCTGATCTGGTTGCACCAATGGCGGCTGCTGTTGATCTTGCGGCACAGAACATCAACGACCAAGGCGGCATGTTCGCTGACGGCGAAGCGTTCAACGTTGTGCGTGCTGACTCCGCATGTGACCCAGTTGCTGCTGTTGACGCGGTAACAAAGCTGATCAACGTAAACGGCGTATCCGCAATTGTTGGCCCAGTTTGTTCTGGTGGTACAATCGCGCAAGCTGAATCAGTCTCCATTCCAGCTGGCGTTGTAACGCTTTCTGTTTCCGCGTCCTCACCAGCGATCACAGCAATGGAAGACGGCACTGACCTCGTATTCCGTACAACTGCTTCTGATGCGTATCAGGGCGTTGCACTGGCTGAACTCGCGATGGCACAGGGCATGACTGAGCTTGCTGTTTCTTATGCAAACGACGACTACAACGCGGCGATCGCAGCTGTATTCGTAGAAGCATATGAGGGCATGGGCGGCACCGTGACTGCGAATGAAGCACACGAGCCGAACAAAGCATCCTACCGTTCTGAAGTCGCGACAATCGGTGCATCCTCTGAAAACCTCGCTCTGTTTTCATACTACGGTTCCGGCGGCATCACATTGATGCGTAACGCTCTCGAAACAGGCGCGTTCACGAACTTCATCGGTGCTGACGGCATGTTGTCAGACGAGCTGATCGAACAGCTGGGTGCAGAAAACCTGACGACGTCTACGTTCACGACTGCGGCGTCCGACTCCAGCACCGATGCGTTCGCTGCTTGGCAGGCAATCGCTGATGCGGCTGACGTTCCGGCATCTGACCCGTTCGTTCCGAACTCTTACGATGCGACGTTCATGATGGCACTCGCGATCGAGCACGCTGGGTCTGGCGACCGTGAAGCAATCGCTGCATCCTTGCGCGCGATTTCCTCTGCACCGGGTGAAATCATCCTGCCAGGTCAGTGGGCTGAAGCTAAAGCGATCCTCGCAGCTGGTGGCGACATCAACTATGAGGGTGGCGCAGGCAACCAAGACTTTGACGAGAACGGCGACGTTGCTGGTAACTTCTCTAAGTCCACAGTCGTTGACGGCGCATGGGCTGCTGAACTGATCCAATAAGCGATCTGTTCGATTAAGAACTAAGATGCCGGAGCCGAAGGGTTCCGGCATTTTTCGTATGCAGGGCAGGGTGGCCAGCTCATGTTCACGCCGCCTATTTACTAAGCACACCGCCCAAAATCCGCAAACTAAGCGGGCACCGTGCCGCTGACCTTGTTGAGCGTGCGACCGCGTCTGGTCACTGACGGGCGAAGCACCGTAGTCAAACCAAGTGCAAATAGACCTCACCATACTCGTCGTGGAACGCGACAAGACCAAGGCCCATGAGATCATCGATGCTCTCATGGATGGCGGCTGGAACAACGTCACGGTCATATCTTCGCCAACCGCGCTTGAACGCACGGTAAAGGACCTCGACCCCGACATCATCTTGATCGACCTTGCAAACCCGGATCGGGATACGCTTGAACACCTTGGACAGGTGGCCAACGCGCGCAATCGGCCTGTTGCTATGTTTGTCGATCAAACCGATGAGATAATGACACAAGCTGCGATTTCGGCTGGGCTGAGCGCCTATGTCGTGAATGGCCTGCAAAAGGATCGCATCAAGCCCGTGCTTGAAACCGCAATTGCACGCTTTCGCATGGTCGAGAAAATGCAATCCGAACTGGATGCCGCGAAGCAGGCGCTTTCGGATCGCAAGATGATTGACCGCGCCAAAGGCCTCTTGATCCGTGCACGCGGTATTTCGGAAGACGAGGCTTATGGGTTGCTGCGCAAAACAGCGATGGATCAGGGGCGCAAAGTGATCGATGTGGCCACTGCCTTGGTCACAGCTGCGGAGCTTTTGCAATGAAGTTGACCCAAGTGCGCTGTGGCTATCTTCCGCTTGTGGATTGTGCACCGCTGATCATTGCCAAAGAATTACGGTTCGCCGCCCAAGAGGGGCTAGATCTGACGCTAGTTAAACAGCCTTCGTGGTCCTCGTTGCGCGACATGCTGGCGTTCGGTCAAATCGACTTTGCTCATATGCTTTCACCTATGCCCGTGGCGATGTCGCTGGGTCTGGGTGGCGTGGCACGCGACATCGACGTTTTGATGGTTCTGTCGGCCAATGGCACGATTGTCGGTGTGTCCGCTGATCTGGATCGCAGGATGCAAGAAACCGGTTGGTCAAACACCTTCAACGACCCATCCGCCGCATCGCAAGCGATCTTTGCCGCAGGCGGTAAACCGGTGCGTATCGGGGTGCCATTCCCGTTTTCAATGCACCGCATGCTGCTTGAGACATGGCTTTCACAAGCGCCCGAGTACTCGGAAGACCGCATCGAGATCGTGACCGTTCCCCCCACCAAAATGGCAGACGCCATGCAAGACGGAGACCTTGATATGTTCTGCGTCGGTGAGCCTTGGGGTTCGGTCGCAGTTCAGCAAAGCGGCGCGACGCTTATTCTACCCGGATCCCGCGTCTGGGAGTTTTCACCTGAAAAGGTGTTGGGTGTACAGCGCAGTTGGGCAACCCAAAACCCCAAGCAATGCCACGCGATGATCCGTTCGATTTACAAAGCCGCGCGTTGGTTGGCGCAACCCGAGAACATTCCGCTTGCGGTGGAAATCTTGGCGCGAAGCCAACACTTAGACCTTCCCGATCATGCAATTGATCCCGCGCTAAGTGGTCAGTTCATAACCAAGCAGGGAGAGACGCCGGAACAGATGGATCGCTTCATGGTCTTTCATCAGGGGGCTGCGAATTTCCCATGGCGCAGTCAGGCATGTTGGATCGCTGATATCCTGTCACGCTGGCATTCCCTTGACCGTGACGCGGCGCGACAGATCGCACAGGCTTGTTTTCGCAGCGATATTTACCGCGAAGCTTTGCTACCGATTGGTGTCGACTTGCCTGCAGCATCCCAAAAGATTGAAGGTACAATGGCAGGCCCGACAACCGTTACTTCAACTATGGGTCAAATGATTCTGGGACCGGACCGGTTTTTCAATGGCGCGGTTTTCGACTTTGATGCGCCATAACTGCACAGTTTTTAAGCACTTGCTGCATTGCGGCAAATTATGCCGCAAATGCGAAGCCGTTACATGGCAACCCCCTACGTAAAGGTTAAAAGTATGAAGCAAGGCAACGATGCCTTTACCAGCTGACAGTGTTGCCAGCTAACGTTTTCAGAGCAAAGCCGCTCGATTGTGCATGCACCTCCTCCCGCATGTAGCAGTCGTGCGGTTTTTTGCGTTTCAACAGGGAACTAATAAATGAACACTCTTAAATGGCTTCTCGCCTCCACAGCTTTCTGCGCAAGCCCCGTGATGGCAGAGATGTTGGACCTTGAAAAAGATGAACTCACACTTGGCTTCATCAAGCTGACCGACATGGCGCCCTTGGCCGTCGCTTATGAACTTGGCTACTTCGAAGACGAGGGCCTTTTCGTAACGCTCGAAGCACAAGCGAACTGGAAAGTTTTGCTGGACGGCGTGATTGACGGCCAATTGGACGGCGCACACATGCTGGCAGGCCAACCTCTGGCGGCGACAATCGGATACGGTACAGAGGCGCATATCATTACGCCTTTCTCGATGGACTTGAACGGCAACGGCATCACCGTTTCCAATGACATCTGGGAGCAAATGCGCCCACACGTTCCATTGATGGAAGATGGCCGCCCACAACACCCGATCAGCGCGGCCTCCCTCGCGCCGGTTGTTGAGGATTACCAAGACCAAGGTATCCCGTTCAACATGGGTATGGTTTTCCCTGTTTCCACACATAACTACGAACTGCGTTACTGGTTGGCTGCTGGCGGGCTTGAGCCAGGGTATTACTCTCCAGACGACGTAAGCGGCCAAATCGGTGCAGACGTGTTCCTTAGCGTGACACCTCCACCGCAGATGCCGTCCACAATGGAAGCGGGTACGATCTTTGGTTACTGCGTTGGCGAACCTTGGAACCAGCAGGCCGTTTTCAAAGGCATCGGCGTTCCAGTTATCACCGACTATGAAATCTGGCGCAACAACCCAGAGAAGGTGTTTGGCATCTCAGCTGAGTTCGCGGAAGAGAACCCGAACACAACAATCGCCCTGACCAAAGCGCTGATCCGTGCCGCGATCTGGTTGGATGAAAACGACAACGCCAACCGCGAAGAAGCGGTCGAAATCTTGGCGCGTTCCGAATACGTCGGCGCAGATGCAGAAGTCATCGCGAACTCAATGACGGGTACGTTTGAATACGAAAGCGGCGACGTTCGTGACGTTCCAGATTTCAACGTGTTCTTCCGCTACAACGCGACATACCCGTTTGCGTCCGATGCGATCTGGTACCTGACACAGATGCGTCGCTGGGGCCAAATCGCTGAGCCACAGACAGATGAGTGGTACATTGAAACCGCGCAGTCTGTTTACCGCTCCGACATCTACCTTGATGCAGCACGCATGTTGGTCGACGACGGTATCGCAAACGAAGCTGACTTTCCTTGGGACAGCGACGGTTTCAAAGAGCCAACACCAGCAGCAGATGTCATCGACGGCATCGGCTATGACGGCCGCACGCCAAACGCCTACCTCGAGAGCCTTCCGATCGGCTTGAAGGGCGAGCAAATGGTCGTCGGTTCCGAAATCCAAAACTAAAACACTTTCCCGCCCCACGCACCGTGGGGCGGGCAAACTCCTTTTAACGTCCTCCAGAATACAGGCCCTCACATGACCGCCATCGACCCAGATACAATCGAACAAGAGGCCCGCAAAGCGCGCCGTTTTACGCGGATCAACAAAGCCGACGCATGGTTTCAGGTGATGGGTTTGGCGTGGTTAACGCCAATTCTGAAAGCCGCCGCAGGGGACAACCCACGCGCGCAAATGTCTGAAATCTGGCGCCTTTTAGGGGTGCCTGTTCTGGCGATTGGTATCTTTATCGCTGCATGGGCGACCTTGGCTCCAACAGTGCAAACGTCCCTCGGTGCGATCCCAGGACCCGTACAGGTCTGGGAGCAGGCGATTAATCTGAACGCCGACGCCGTGCGCGAACGCGAGAAAGAAGCTGCGTTCTACGTGCGCCAAGACGAGCGCAACGCGGCATTGATTGCAGAAGGAAACGCAGAAGACGTACGCGACCGTATCTACACAGGTAAGCCGACGTATTATCAACAGATCTGGACATCCATCAAAACGGTGTTCTTCGGGTTCCTCATCGGGTCAGCAATTGCGATCCCACTCGGGATTATGGCCGGCCTTTCCGCGACGGCAAACGCCGCGATCAACCCGATCATTCAAATCTTCAAACCGGTTAGCCCGCTGGCATGGTTGCCGATTGTTACCATGGTGGTTTCTGCGGTTTACGCGACCAACGACGGGATGTTTTCCAAATCCTTCCTCGTGTCCGCGATCACGGTGACCCTTTGTTCACTATGGCCGACATTGATCAACACGGCCTTGGGTGTGTCATCCATCGACAAGGATTTGGTCAGCGTATCCAAGGTTCTGAAAATGAACACTTATTCGAAGATCACCAAGCTGGTATTGCCGTCTGCATTGCCGCTGATCTTCACCGGCCTTCGTTTGTCATTGGGTGTGGGTTGGATGGTTCTGATCGCTGCGGAAATGCTCGCGCAGAACCCTGGTCTTGGGAAATTCGTCTGGGATGAATTCCAGAACGGCTCATCCCAATCACTCGCTAAAATCATGGTTGCTGTCTTCACCATCGGTATCATCGGCTTCTTGCTGGACCGCGTGATGTTCGCACTGCAATCCATGTTCACCTTCACAGAAAACCGGTGAACGATATGAGCATCCTAAAGTTTGAAAACGTCTCCAAGGGCTTCGGCCAAGGCACCAACCGCGTCGATGTTCTTCAAGACATCAATCTTGAAATCGAAGACGGTGAGTTCGTCGCAATCCTCGGATTTTCCGGTACAGGGAAATCCACACTGATGAACCTGATCGCTGGGCTGGAAATGCCCGACACCGGCAGCGTTACCTTTAAAGGCGTGCCTATTAAGGGGCCTGGGCCGGAACGTGGTCTGGTCTTTCAAAGCTACTCTCTGATGCCGTGGCTTACGGTTGGGGGAAACGTCGGCCTTGCGGTCGATGCGGTGTTCCCAAAGCTGAACAAAGAAGAACGCCAAGCCAAGATTGACCACTATGTCAGCATGGTGGGGCTGTCCCACGCAACGTCGCGGCGACCATCAGAACTGTCCGGTGGCATGCGCCAACGGGTGTCCGTTGCCCGTGCACTGGCAATGAGCCCTGAGATGTTGTTGCTGGACGAGCCGCTAAGTGCGCTCGATGCGTTGACCCGTGCCAATCTCGCAGACGAAATCCTTGATATTTGGGAGACGGACAAGAAGACCTGTATCCTGATCACCAATGACGTGGACGAGGCGATTTTGCTGGCCGACCGTATCATACCATTGAACCCGGATGGCACCTTGGCCGATCCGGTTACCGTCAACATTCCGCGCCCACGTGATCGCGGTGCGATGAACGATGACGCAACATTTAAAGCGTTGCGTGCACAGGTAACCAAGTATTTGATGGATATCGGTATCGCGGCCAAGGTCGAAGATACGCGGCATTTGCCAGACGTAACCCCGATCCATTCGGTTCCTGCGGCGGTCGCCGAGGCACAAGAGGGCGGCATCGAAGAACGCTATTTGAACTTCTCGCAGCTACACAAAGTGTACCCAACGCCCAAAGGCCCGCTAACCGTGGTCGAAGACTTTGACCTTAAGGTCAACAAGGGTGAATTCATCAGCCTGATCGGGCATTCTGGCTGTGGTAAATCCACGGTTCTGACCATGGCCGCCGGCCTGAACCCGATTTCAAAGGGTGCGATCAAACTGGATGGTTGGAACGTTGAAGGCGCTGATCCAGAACGCGCTGTGGTCTTTCAGTCGCCAAACCTGTTTCCATGGCTGACAGCCAAGGAAAACGTCGCGATTGGCGTGCATAAGGTTTACCCGCGTGCGTCCCAAGCCGAACGTCAGGACGTGATTGAATACTACCTTGAACGTGTTGGTTTGGCCGACAGCATGGATACGGTCGCATCCTCCATGTCCAACGGTATGAAACAGCGGGTCGGGATCGCACGCGCATTTGCGCTGTCGCCGAAATTGCTGCTTTTGGACGAACCATTCGGCATGCTCGACAGTCTTACTCGTTGGGAGCTACAAGAGGTCCTGATGGAGGTTTGGTCCCGTACCAAAGTGACCGCCATCTGCGTCACGCACGATGTGGATGAGGCTATTTTGCTCGCGGATCGCGTGGTGATGATGACCAACGGACCACAGGCCACAATCGGCAAAATTACCGATGTGAAACTGCCACGCCCACGCACACGCAAAGCGTTGCTAGAGCATCCAGATTACTACAACTACCGCGCAGAGGTTCTTGATTTCCTTGAGGAATATGAACACGGAAAAACCCCGAAACCGAAACCCATAACAACAGTGGCGGCAGAATAATGACACAGAGATTGATCATAATCGGCGCTGGCATGGCGACAGGCCGCGCGCTGGAGCATCTGTTGGATGCAGGCGCGGATTACGACGTAACGTTGTTTAACGCGGAACCGCGCGGCAACTACAACCGCATCATGCTTTCGCCCGTTTTGTCCGGCGAAAAAACATATGCCGAAATCGAAACCCACACGGCTGAATGGTACGAAGAGAACGGCATCACCTGCCGCTTCGGTGAGAAAATCGCATCGATTGATCGGGCCGCCAAAACTGTGACGGCTGAAAACGGCGATGTTCTGTCCTATGACAAACTGCTGTTCGGGACGGGGTCTAATCCGTTTATGATCCCGCTTCCGGGTCATGATCTTGAAGGCGTCATTGCCTACCGCGACCTTGAGGACACCGAGCGCATGATGGGCCTTGGCCCTGACAATAAATGCGTTGTCATCGGTGGTGGTTTGTTGGGCCTAGAGGCGGCTGCAGGCATGGCCGCGCGGGGTGTCGACGTCACCGTTATTCACATCATGGGCCACTTGATGGAACGTCAGTTGGACGAAGCCGCGGGCTACCTTTTGCGCAAGGCATTGGTGGACAAGGGCATTACCGTTAAATGCTCTGCCAACTCAAAAGAAATCCTTGGCGAAAACGGTAAAGTCCGTGCGTTGCTGTTGGATGATGGCACTGAATTGCCGTGTGACTTGTTGGTCATGGCCGTGGGCATCCGCCCGAATACCAAGCTTGCGCAAGACGCTGGCGTGGCTGTCGGCAAGGGCATCCATGTGGATGATCAAATGTGTACGTCTGATGCCGATATTTTGGCGGTTGGCGAATGTGTTGAACACGACGGTGCGATCTTTGGTTTGGTTGCCCCGCTTTATGATCAAGCAAAGGTCGTCGCGAAAACGCTGATGGGCGACGAGGCGCAATTCGTTCAGAAAGAACTGTCCACCAAGTTGAAGGTCACGGGCTGTGATCTGTTCAGCGCGGGTGATTTCGCTGAAGGGGAAGGGCGCGAAGATATTGTGTTCCGCGACCCTGCGCGCGGCGTTTACCGCCGCTTGGTGCTTGAAGATAACGTTGTCGTCGGGGCCGTCATGTATGGCGACACCGCTGACAGCAACTGGTTCTTTGGCCTGATCCGCGAAAAGACCGACGTGTCTGACATGCGCGAGACCTTGATCTTTGGTCCAGCCTTTCAGGGGGGCGGTGCCTCGGACCCGCTCTCAGCCGTTGCAGCCTTACCGCGTGATGCGGAAATCTGCGGCTGCAACGGCATTTCCAAAGGTGAAATCGAAGACGCAATCGCAGCTGGTTCTGGCGACCTAGCTGCCATCAAAGCCAGCACAAAAGCATCCGCATCCTGCGGGACCTGCACCGGATTGGTTGAACAGGTCTTGGCCGTCACACTGGGCGATGATTTTGTCATCCCAGCGGCCGCGTCCATTTGTGGCTGCACAGACATGACGCACGAAGACGTGCGTCGCATGATCAAGTCGCAAAAACTGACCTCAATGCCCGCCGTTTGGCAGGAATGCGGTTGGAAGACATCCTGTGGCTGCCATGTCTGCCGCCCGGCATTGAATTTCTATCTGCTGGCCGACTGGCCGCTTGAATACCAAGATGACCCGCAGTCGCGTTTCATTAACGAACGCAAGCACGCCAACATCCAGAAAGACGGCACATTCTCAGTTGTTCCGCGCATGTGGGGTGGGATCACCACACCGGATGAGCTGCGTGCGATTGCCGATGCCGCCGATAAGTTTGAGGTGCCAACCGTTAAGGTCACTGGCGGTCAGCGGATCGATTTGCTCGGTGTAAAGGGTGAAGACCTGCCAGCAATTTGGGACGATCTGAACAAGGCTGGCATGGTGTCTGGCCACGCTTATTCCAAAGGGTTGCGTACGGTCAAAACCTGTGTTGGTACGGACCATTGCCGTTTTGGGACCCAGGACAGCACCGGTCTTGGCATCAAACTGGAAAAGATACTCTGGGGCTCTTGGACGCCGCATAAGTTGAAGCTTGGTGTTTCGGGGTGTCCGCGCAACTGCGCTGAGGCCACCTGTAAGGACATCGGCATCGTCTGTGTCGACAGTGGGTATCAGATCAGCATCGGTGGGGCTGCGGGCATGGATGTGCGCGAAACGGTTCTGCTGTGCCAGGTTCCGACGGAAGAAGAAGTCGTCGACGTCATAAAAGCGGTTACACAATCCTATCGTGAAAACGCCAAATATTTGGATCGCATCTATAAATGGATGGACAAGGTTGGCCTTGAGTGGATCCAAGAAACCGTTGAGGACCTCGACACGCGCGCAGCGCTGGTTGAGCGTTTCGATCTTTCACAAACTATCTACCGCAAGGACCCTTGGGCGCAGCACGTCGCCAAGGCCGAAACCTATCAGCCACTAGCTGACCTGACTTTGGAGGCCGCAGAATGAACGAGCAACCAGCCAATTGGGTCGATATCGCCGCCCTTGAAGACGTACCGAAACGGGGCGCGCGCCTGATCAAAACCGCGCATGGCTGCGTCGCTGTGTTCCGCACCGGAGCGGATGAGGTCTACGCCCTCGACAATGCGTGTCCGCACAAACAGGGTCCGCTGGCAGATGGGATCGTGCATGATAAATCCGTGACGTGCCCGTTGCACAACTGGGTTATCTCGCTGGAAACAGGGGAAGTGCAGGGCGCGGACGAGGGGCAGGTGGCAACCTATCCGGCCAAGGTCGTTGATGGGCGCATCACGCTTGATACAGCCTTCCTAGTCAGACGGGCGGTTGCATGAATCTAACGAAGACAGTTTGCCCCTATTGCGGCGTCGGCTGCGGGGTTTTGGCCGGTGCTGACGGCACCATTAAGGGCGACCCTGAACATCCAGCGAACTTTGGGCGGCTGTGTTCAAAAGGGGCGGCACTTGGTGAAACCATTGATCTTGAAGGACGGCTTCTGACGCCAAAGGTCAACGGCAAGGATGCCGATTGGGACGAAACCCTCGACCTTATTGCTGAACAGTTCAACACCGCCATCCGTGAGCATGGCCCCGACAGTGTTGCGTTCTACCTTTCAGGACAAATCCTCACGGAGGATTACTACGTCGCCAACAAGCTGATGAAGGGGTTCATTGGCTCTGCGAACGTCGACACGAACTCGCGGCTATGCATGGCGTCATCTGTTGTGGGCCATAAACGGGCCTTTGGGACCGACACTGTGCCCGGCACCTATGAGGACCTTGAACAGGCGGATCTGATCGTGTTGGTCGGGTCCAACCTTGCATGGTGCCATCCCGTGCTGCACCATCGCATCGCTGCGGCGAAAGCCGAGCGCCCCAACATGCGCATCGTCAATATCGACCCGCGCAAAACCGCGACCACCGACCTAGCTGACATCCATTTGCGGATCGCAAAAGACGGCGACGTCGCGCTGTTCAACGGGTTGCTGGCGCATTTGGCTGACACAGGTGCGTTGAACAATGACTACATCCGCGATCACGTCGAAGGCGGCCTTCCTGCGATCACGCAAGCCCGCCTTGATGATCCATCTGAAAGCGGGCTAACCCCACAAGAGCTGTCTGACTTCTATCAGCTTTGGACTAGCACGCAAAAGGTGGTCACGGTTTATTCCCAAGGGGTAAACCAATCTGAAAGCGGATCTGACAAAGTGAACGCGATCCTGAATTGCCACCTTGCAACAGGGCGCATCGGAACGCCGGGCTGTGGGCCGTTTTCTGTTACAGGACAACCCAATGCGATGGGTGGGCGTGAGGTAGGCGGCTTGGCCAATATGCTCGCCAATCATCTGGACATCGAAAACCCAGATCACCGCGATTGCGTACAAAACTTTTGGAACAGCCCGACTATGTCGACGCAGGCTGGCCTTAAGGCGGTCGATATGTTTCAGGCCTGCGCTGACGGGAAGATCAAGGCGCTCTGGGTTATCTCGACCAATCCTGCCGTTAGCTTGCCAGACGCCGATGGCGTTGCAGAGGCGATCAAAAAGGTGCCGTTTGTCGTCGTCTCTGACATCATGGCACGCACGGATACCGGTGATCTGGCGGACGTGTTGTTGCCGGCAACCGGATGGGGCGAAAAAGATGGCACGGTTACCAATTCAGAACGCCGTATTTCACGCCAGCGCGCGTTCCTTCCCGTGCCAGGACAAGCCCGTCCAGATTGGGAAATCATCTGTGACGTTGGTGTTCGAATGGGTTGGAAAGACGCGTTTACCTTTGCGTCTCCTGCTGAGGTGTTTGCCGAATACGTCGCACTTTCATCTGCCTCCGCTGACTTCGGGCGTGACCTTGATCTGAGCATCTTTGCAGATGCCGACTACGCCAACTTGATACCGACGCAGTGGCCTAAAGATGGAAAACGGTTCTTCGCGGATGGTGGATTCTATCACCCTGATGGCAAAGCACGTATGCTGCCTGTCTGCGCACCAACGCCGTGCGAGGGTGACGGATTTATATTGAATACTGGGCGCAACCGCGATCAGTGGCACACAATGACCCGCACAGGCAAAGCCCCGCGTCTTGGGGCGCATTTGGCGGAACCTTACGTTGAAATTCACCCCGTTGATGCGGCCAAATTGGACATCACGGCTGGCGATCTAATTGAGCTAAGCAACCCGAAGGGGACGTCAGTTCTGCGGGCTCTCATCACTGATCGCACCACTGAGCGTCAACTCTTCGCGCCCATGCACTGGACCCGCCAGCAAAGCAGCAAAGCTTGGGTGAATAATCTGGCCTCATCTGTAGTTGATCCGTTTTCTGGGCAACCTGCGTCCAAGAATATCAATGTCACGGCACGCAGATATGGCGCGAGCTGGTACGGTTATGCCGCGGGTTTGAACCCCATTAGCCCCGATTGCACGTATGGCGCTATTTCACGAACCTTGACCGGTTGGCAGGGTGAATTCGCGGGTCTTGATGCGCCTGAAAACTGGGAAGCGCTTGCGCGTGATCTCATGGACATAGGGCAGGGCGACGTGTCTGAGGTTCGGGACAACACAGGGCAACAAACCCGTCTTGCGTTTCATGATGGCGACCAGGTGATCGGGCTTTTCTTTATCAGCCCAAAACCTGTGTCCCTGTCCCGTAGCCACGCGGTGTCCTTGATCGGCACCGAAACGCCGCCGCTGTTGGCGCTGGCTGGGCAAAGCGGTGCGGACCAACCAGATCCGGGCGCCACCATTTGTGCCTGCCTCAACGTTGGTGTGAACACCTTGCGACAGGCAATCGCGGACGGTGCGAACAGTGTCGATGCCTTGGGCGACGCCACGTCTGCTGGGACCAATTGCGGCTCGTGCAAACCTGAATTGGCCCGCTTGCTCGCAGATTTCCAACTTCCAATGGCCGCAGAATGACGCTTGCGCCATTTGTTCGTATTGTCGCCCGCGGCAAAGGCCGCGCACGCCCATTGACGCAGGACGAGGCGCAGCAAGCGATGACATTGATGTTGTCAGGTGATGCCGCGCCTGAAGCCGTTGGTGCGCTTCTTATGGTGCTGCGTTTGCGCGGTGAAACAGATGCGGAAATCGCAGGGTTTACGGCCGCATTACGGGCCACAACGCCAAACTTCCCTACCGCTGACTTGGATTGGCCCTGTTACGCTGCTGGGCGCACACGTGGTTCGCCGCTGTTTCTACTCGCCGCAAAGCTGGTGGCACAGGCTGGATACGCGGTTACGCTTCATGGCTGGAACTCGCACCAAAGCTCAGCTGCGGATGTGCGTGAGGTTCTGTACGATCTCGAGCTGGAAGGTGACGGGCTCACATACCGACCACTTGAAACCTTAAACCCGGCCGCGTTTGAGTTGTTAAAACTGCGCGATACATTCGGGCTGCGAAGCTGCATCAACACGGTTCTTCGTATGTGGAATCCGTCTGGGGCAGGGGCATCGGTACAGGGTGTCTTTCATCCGTCCTATCGCGGGTTGCAATCGCGCGCGGCTGCTTTACTTGGCGACAGAAATTTGACCGTCATCAAAGGCGGCGGTGGCGAATTCGAGCGTAACCCAACGAAGGAAACGGCCATCTTTGGTTTGCGCAATGGGGAAGAGTTGAACACCTCAGCCCCCGCATGCCTAAGCGAAACACGCCGCATGAACGAACCCGAGCAAGCCTTTGATATTAAATCATTATGGCGTGGTTCAAGTGACGACACATTCGCCATCGAGACGATCATAGGAACGGCCGCGTTGGCCCTTTGGACACTGGATGAAGCCGCTACAGTCTCGCAATCCAGCGCCCTTGCAGCGGACATGTGGCGCGACCGACATTCCCTATCAAGGAGAGCAGGATGAAGACCTTTCCCATGTTTCTGCAAATGCAGGGTCGCCGCGTCATTATTGCCGGCGGCGGAGAGCAAGCCGCGCAAAAATGCCGTCTGATCCTGAAAACCGAGGCCGCGATAACCGTGTTGGCACAATCACTCGATCCTGAGCTTGAAGACCTTAACGGGCAGGGGCGGATTAACTGGCAACGGGGCCCGATTAGCCCAAGCGACTTTAAAGACGCCGCCCTTGTGTTCATCGCTTCGGGGTGTCCCGCAGCAGATGCCAGCCTGCATATGTTTGCGAAATCTGCTGGGGCGACGGTCAATGTTGTAGATCAACCGCATCTTTGCGATGCGCTGACACCTTCGATTGTCGACCGCTCGCCGGTTGTTGTGGCGATTGGTACTGAGGGCACGGCACCGGTGTTGGCACGCCAGATCAAAACCCGCCTTGAAGACATGCTTGAGCCGCGCTTGGGCGACTTGGCCGCGCTGGCTGGTCGTTTGCGTGATCGTGCTGCGACGCGCCTTGGCCCGCGTATGCGACGTGATCTTTGGCGCTGGGTGTTTGCTGGTCCGGTTCGCGACGTTCATGCGCGCGGCGCAGAGCGCAACGCCGCGCAGATGATTAAGAAAGCCATCGACACCGCAAGTTTCGGCGCAGACAGTTCCGGTTCGGTTGCGCTGGTTGGGGCAGGGCCTGGCTCAAAGGACCTCATAACGATGCGCGGCGTTCAACGGCTGCAAGAAGCTGATGTGATTTATTATGATCATCAGATTGACGGCGAAGTTTTAGATCTTGCGCGGCGCGATGCCGAACGTGTTCAGCTTGGTAACGCACCAGAACTCCAACAATGGCCGCAAGACAAAATTCTAGGCGTACTTGTTTCAGCCGCACGACAAGGCAAACGTGTCGTTCATCTTCAAACCGGCGATCCGCGTAGCGCCAATGACGTCGACGCTCTCAGCGCAGCCGACATCGATTTCGAAATCGTACCTGGCGTGAGCTGTACGGCAACAACGGGAAATACGGCGTCTCGTGGCCCTTATGTCGAAAAGGTCGCTCAGCTGCGCTGATAGGCGGAAGACTTGGGGGAAGAGAGTCGCGTGGTCCACATAGTGGAGGGCAATTGGTAATCCTGATTTCCAATGTACATAATTCCTATAATCAGTATTATGTAAAATATGTATTGCTATTTGAAATCAATTAGATGCATGAACGCGTTAAGTTGACAATTGTAGCACCCGGTCGAATTAACAAAAAACCTTCGCGCTTAAGACAAACAATGCTACCCATACAAAATGTCAGACCTAACCTCATACCTAAATTCTTTAACGAACGCGCCGACCGTTGAGGCCCTTTGGGCTTTGCATTCGAACCGTATGGCCTCTTACGGCTTTGATCGTATCATCTACGGCTTTACCCGTTACCGCAGTGGCCGCTCGCTTGGTGATCCTCAAGATTGGGTTCTGCTCACCAACCACGGTGACAGCTACATGGAAGAATTTCTCGGTAAAGGTCATCTCTATCACGCACCGATGATCCGCTGGGCGCTCGCCAACACTGGCGCGTGCTCTTGGAGTTGGATGAAGCAAGCCGAGCTGAGCGCCCAAGAGCAAGACGTTATGGCTTTTAATATCGGCCAAAATGTTACAGCTGGCTATACCGTGAGCTTTCTGAGCGTTACGGAACGCACCAAGGGCGCGACCGCGCTCACGGCGAAAGCAGGCATGTCCCAAGACGATATTGACGCAGTATGGGCTAAGTATGGTGACGAAATCACTATGTTAAACAATGTGATGCATCTAAAAATCCAAACCCTGCCCTATTCTCAACGCCAACTGACGAAACGCCAGCGCGAAGTTCTGCAATGGGTCGGAGATGGCAAAACAACGCAAGATATTGCTATCCTGCTTGAACTTACGGCCGCAACGATCGAGAAACACCTTCGTTTGGCGCGTGAAGCCTTAGACGTCGAAACCACAGCGCAAGCCGTTCTAAAGGCAGCATTTTACAACCAGATGTTTGTGATCGAGTTGGAAGCCGCGTAAACGCGTTCTGCGCGAAATCCTCGCATTTTCCCCTTTATTATCGACAAAAATGCGCCGGTAAGGAAACCCGTACTGTAGTTTCCCCTGCGTAAATGCAACTCTATGGTTGTTCCGTGAGTGGTGGCCTTAGGCCTGGGAACAGTGGCTCTGAACCCTTGAGATTTCAAGGCTAGCTTAGCCGCACCGGGAAACCGGACGCTGGTCTGTTTGGGCTAAGCCCAAGGAGACCAGCACCCTGAGTAGTCGTGTGTTGTTTTTCTTATCCCTGTGATGCACGTCAATGCGGCCTTGCGATCTTCCCATCGCAAGGCCGCAACTACATTCCAAAAACAAGAAAGGCCGCTCAAAAAAAAGAGCGGCCTTTCAAAAGCTTACTGGCTGTACTTAATGTACTGGCTTAACCGTTCATTTTCGCAACTTCAGCTGCGAAGTCTTCTTTTTCGACTTCAATGCCTTCGCCAACTTCCAAACGTGCAAACCCTGTGATGGTCGCGCCAGCTTCAGAAGCCGCCTGCCCGACTGTCAGGTCTGGGTTCACGACGAACGCTTGGTTCAGAAGTGTCGCTTCAGCAACGAACTTCTTCATGCGGCCAACGATCATCTTTTCGATTACAGCTTCTGGCTTACCGGACTCACGTGCGATATCCATCTGGACCTGCTTTTCCTTCTCAACGATGGACGCATCCATGTCGGCTTCGGAAAGTGCTGCTGGGTTTACAGCCGCGATGTGCATCGCAACCTGCTTGCCAAGGGATTCGTCGCCGCCAGTCATTGCAACCAGAACGCCGATTTTACCCATGCCAGGTGCCGCAGCGTTGTGAACGTAGGACACAACAGTGTCGCCGCCCAATGTCGCCATCCGGCGCACGGACATGTTTTCACCGATGATCGCAACAGCATCTGTGACAGTCTGCTCAACAGACTTGCCGTCCATGTCAGCCGCTTTCAGCGCGTCAACATCGTCTACAGAGAGCGCAACGTCAGCAATGCCGGAAACCATTTTCTGGAAATCAGCGTTTTTACCAACGAAGTCAGTTTCGGAGTTCACTTCAACCGCGATACCTTTGCCGTCTTTAACCGCAACAGCCACGAGGCCTTCAGCAGCTGTACGACCGGATTTCTTAGCGGCCTTTGCAAGACCTTTGGTGCGCAGCCAATCGACCGCTGCTTCCATGTCGCCGTTCGTTTCAGTCAACGCTTTCTTAGCGTCCATCATGCCCGCGCCTGTGGAGTCGCGCAGTTCTTTTACCAATGCAGCTGTAATCGCCATCTTTGGTCTCCTTTGGAATGTGTGTGAAGTGGATGCGAGGCTATCCCCGCATCCAAATTCGTATAAGCGTCCGCTGCCTTATTCGGCTGCAGGTGCTTCAGCTGGTGCTGCTTCTGCGAGTTCTTCTTCAACAGAGGCTTCCATTTCTCCGATGTCGATGCCAGCGGCACCCATCTGTGCTGTCATACCGTCCAGTGCCGCGCGTGCTGCGAGGTCTGTGTACAGTGCAATCGCGCGGGCCGCGTCGTCGTTGCCCGGGATGATGTAGTCGATGCCAGCTGGGGAACAGTTGGTGTCGACAACAGCTACAACTGGGAT
The DNA here is from genome assembly GCF_001187845.1 of Octadecabacter temperatus. NCBI lineage: Bacteria > Pseudomonadati > Pseudomonadota > Alphaproteobacteria > Rhodobacterales > Roseobacteraceae > Octadecabacter > Octadecabacter temperatus. The sequence continues at coordinate 1,439,658 of NZ_CP012160.1, forward strand.
GCCCAGCTTGTTGGCTTCAGCGATGGCCAGATCTTCTTTGTTGACGTCGATGACGAACAACAGGTCAGGTACGCCGCCCATTTCGCGGATACCGCCGAGGGAAGCTTCAAGCTTGCCCTGCTCACGTTCCATGCCAAGACGTTCTTTCTTGGTCAAACCTTCAAAACCGCGCTCAGCTGCTTCGTCGATGTTCTTGAGACGCTGGATAGACTTGGAAACAGTCTGCCAGTTGGTCAACGTGCCGCCGAGCCAACGGTGGTTCATGTAGAACTGCGCGGACTTCTCAGCAGCGTCTTTGATTGGTGCCTGCGCCTGACGCTTGGTACCAACGAACAAAACACGGCCGCCTTTAGCGACAGTTTTCTGAACGATATCAAGAGCAGCGTCCAACATTGGAAGCGTCTGTGTAAGGTCCATGATGTGGATGCCGTTGCGGGCGCCGTAGATGAATTCTTGCATCTTCGGGTTCCAGCGTTGTTTCTGGTGGCCGAAGTGTACGCCTGCTTCAAGCAGTTGGCGCATGGTAAACTCTGGAAGAGCCATGTGTAGTTCCTTTCCGGTTTCATTAGCCTTGGACGGGGGTATCAGCTTTCGCCAACCGGTGGATGCCTTGGGATTTCTCCCCAAGTTACCCGCCCCCGTCTGGGGATTTCGTGTCGCGCGTATAGTTTGGGTTTGGGTAAGACGCAAGTGATTTACGTCAATCTTGCACGCACCAATATCAATGCCACAACGCGGTCTTTTCTTAAGCGACTTGCTGCATGTTTTGAATTGGTCGCTTCAAGGTCGAGTTGCTATGGTTTTCCAAGAAAACAACGACATTTCGTCCGCTAACCTTGGCATGATACATTGCCCTGTCCGCCGCGAGGATCATTGCGTTCATTTCGCTAGGCTCATCCAGCCAAACAGCGCCGATACTAAGCGTTACAGGAACTTTTTGTTCGCCATAAAAAAAGCCTTCATCTCCAACGACGGATCGGCAGCGTTCTGCAACAAACCGCGCTTCTTCGATGTCCACTTCAGGCAGAATGACCGCAAATTCGTCTCCCCCCATGCGCGCAAACACATCATGCCTTCGTAGGTTCATAGAAATACGTTCAGAAATTCCGACCAAAAGGTCGTCACCAAAGGCGTGGCCATATTTGTCGTTGGAAGTTTTGAAGTTATCGATGTCGAAGTAGAGCAAGGCGCGCCCCTTCTTTGGCGCAAATTTTGTCTTCAGGTTCGGTAAGGCGCTTTCCAAGCCGCGCCTGTTTAACAGCCCTGTCAGGTGATCTGTGTTCGCATCAATTTCTAGGGCTTGAGCTTCTGACAGAAAGGACAGCTCCCCGCCCAACAGGTAGTTAATCACCAGCGCACCAATAATGTTGCCAGCGATGTAATACGGCCCCATTACCAAAAAGAGGTGAAGCGCCAGGTCCGCCGGAAACAACGTCAGTCCAACGAGGTGAAACGATATCAAACACCCCAAGATTACCGACTTAATCCAAACTGCGTGCTCCGAGTCATAAAACTTGTAACGCCAGACCAGACCGCCCCCGAAAGCCGCGAACATCGCGACGAGCCCTGGAGCCAAGCCCGGCCCACCAATGCCCAAACGCATAGCCAGCCCTGTCGCCAACGTTAGCAATCCTACCGTTGGCCCAAGCAACGCAACCGCGACGCCAATAAGAAGGCCGCGCATGTCGTGAATACCGCCTTCCCCTAGGTCTATCGGGTTGGACATGGAGAGCATCAAGGTGAACGAAAACAATCCCGCCATCACCAGTCGGCTTTTCCACTCTGACTGTTTTTTCCGTTTGACGATGCTGACGATCAATATCAACGCCAAGATCAGAGCGATCGGGTCCACCACGATGTGGGCATTAAAAAGAAGCTCGATCATAACAGCACCAAAAATTCACTCTGGTAACGTGCTACGTGATAGCCCCTAACAAACCGTTACTAAGACGTTTTGATTGTGGGATTCTCCAATAAAAACCGATCCGTTAAAGAAACACGCGTTCAACAACCCAATACGCGCCGATAAGCGCGATACCGATACTCGCAGGCATCGCGACCATGTGGCGGTAGCTTTCAAACCGTTCCACCGCACAAGACGCCGCACAGAGACCGGACAGGGCTGCAACCATGAACAACAGCGGCAAGTAAGCCTCGACCGCATCTGCGCCCAGCGCTGAAACAGGGATGATCGCCAATGGCACAACGAGAATAGCGATGGCCATATAAACCCAAGCGGCTGGCTTGTTGGCTTTGCCGTCTTCAGAAAGACGGATCGCGGACACCACGATGATAAAGGCAATCGCGATGCACAACAGCTGGCCCAGTTCGACGCCAATGTTAAAGCCGAGCAATGCTGGCAGGACAGCACCGTCCGGCAGACCATAGGCCGTAAGCACCGACGCGAAGCCAAGCCCGTGCAGCAGGCCAAAGCAGAAGATAATCGCGGGTCGCCACGGGTTCAGACCATCCGTGAATATGTTCTCGACAGCGACATAAACAATCGATGCTGCAATGATGCTTTCGACGATCCACATATGCTCGTCTGGGATGTTGACATACCCCATCGTCGCCAGCGCCAATGTCACCGTGTGGGCCGCAGTAAACGCTGTTACCTGCCAAAGCAGCGGGCGCATTTTGACGGACAAGAAGAACAAGCCCAGCACGAACAGAATGTGATCCAATCCAAGCGGAACAATGTGTTCAACGCCAACAGGGATAAAGCGCATAAACGCCTCGCCACCAGACATTTCATCGCCACCCGCTAGGGACACTGGATCTGTCAGGCCACCGCCGGACAAATAGCCGTCCCATCCCCCTTCAACGCCCACTTGACGCAACACAAGCACACCGTATTCAGAAGGCCATTCGATCTGCATATCCTGGGCACCATCTGGAAGCGTGCCTTGAAAAACCAACGTAGATTGGCGCACGACCTCGACATCGCCGACCTCAGGCACGTCAAACGATGTCAGTGACAGCGCAACCGGCTCACCACCCGACAAAACTGTAATTTGATCCGCCATGTTTGGCCAATAGGCCTGCATTTGGGCACCAAGGGCATCAGGTTCAAGCGCGCGTAGGGTGTCATAAATATCGGCTTCTGGCGCGGCTTCCGTGTCTTCCAGACCGTCCAAATCGATTCCGGCAACGATGCTTTCGAAGTTCCCTTCAAGGCGGAACGTGATCTGATCGTCCACGACCTCCATGTCGCCAATCGTCGGGAATACTTCATGGGCATTTGCGAATGACGCGAGCGTGATCCAAACGAGGGCAGCCATTGACACCACCCGCATGAATGTCACCTTTGTCTCAGCCCAAACGGAGTTCCCCATGCGCATACTCGCCATCCTTCTAACAGTCTTTGCCGCCCTACCCGCCCAATCCCATGAATTCTGGATTGAACCATTGGCGTATCAAGTTGATTCAGATGGAATGATTAGCGGCGAGCTTATCAATGGACAAGAGTTTTCAGGGGCGCATCTGGGATATCTTCCTCAACGGTTTGAACGTTTTACGGTTGCAGCGGGCATGCGCCAGAACGATGTCGAAAACCGCCTTGGTGCGCGGCCTGCTTTGAATATCGACCCTCTGGCTGAGGGATTGCACGTAATTAGTTATCAGTCGCGGCTTGCAACAATCGGCTATTCGGAATGGGCTAAATTCTTGGCCTTCGCCGAGCATAAGGATTTCGCCGACATTGAGGCCATCCACGATGCCCGCGGCCTGCCCCGCACCGGTTTCTCCGAAGGGTACTGGCGGTTTGCCAAGACCCTCGTTGGTGTTGGAAACGCAATGGGGCGCGATTTCAACACCGGTCTCGCGACCGAGTTCGTCGCGCTTGATAATCCCTATACAGATGATCTGAGTAATGGCATCCGCGTTCAGCTGTTCTACCTCGGCAACCAGCGCGCCGATGCCCAAGTTGAACTGTTTGAAAAGGCACCCGACGGCACCGTCGCCGTTACCCTGCACCGCACAGATGCGATGGGTGTTGCCACCCTGCCCGTCAAAGCGGGGCACAGTTATCTTGTCGATGCGGTGGTGCTGCGCGAGCCTGACCCAGAACTTGTAGGTGAGGCCGATATTGTATGGGAGACCCTGTGGGCAGCCCTGACGTTTGGTGTTCCAGCGGAGTAAATGGTGGCTGGGCGCAGTCCCGCGGCTGCCCGAACAGTTTTATTTACAACGACTTACGGCATCCTCAACAGCTTTGATCGATTGGCGGATGTTGTCAGACGTCGTGCGGTGGTTCACCAGCGCGGCACGCAGACAGGGTTTCCCGTGGATCACCGTGGTCGAAAAAACCGCCTCGCCGCTCAGTTGGAGCTCAGCCGCGATTTTGTTTACGTCTCCATGCGCGACAGAGAAGCAACACACATTGGACGCGACCGGAAACGCGAGCTCTAGCAGGTCGGATTCCTCGACCAAGTCGGCCATCAAATTGGCCTGCTTGCAATTGTCGGTAATGGATTTCGAAAACGCCTCGGTTCCGATGGACTTAATTGCTGTCCAGACTTTCAACGCTCTGAAGCCGCGGGACAGCTCAAGCCCGTAGTCACAATACCACACGTCGCCGCCGCCAAGGCCCGCGTCCTGCTGTTCCAGATAATTCGGGCGCGAGGTGAAGCTGTCAAAGTGCAAAGTCTGGTCATAAATCATGCACGCCCCGCAGTCGTACGGGACGGACAACCATTTATGAAAATCGCATGAAATCGAATTGGCCCGCTCCATTCCGTTCGTCAGCTGTTTCCATGGATCGTCAGCCAGCTTGGCCCAAAAGCCGAAAGCCGCATCGACATGAAACCAGATGTTCTGCTCGCCGCAGAAATCAGCTATCTTATCTAATTCATCAAACGACCCTGTGTTCACGGATCCGGCTGTTCCGACCACCGCCAACGGCACCCTGCCCGCCGCACGGTCTGCGGCCACCGCGTCTGCCAATGATGTTAAGTTCATTTTCATGTTGTCGTCCGTATCAACGACATGAATTGCATCCGACCCGTAGCCGATCGCTTCTAGCGCTTTGCTAATGCACGAATGGGTTCCTTTGCGGACATAGACCGCAACATTTGGCAGTGATTGAATACCGGTCTTTCGAACATCCTGACCAAACTGGCGATTGCGCGCAGCAATCAGGGCGAGGATCGTCGCTTGTGACGTTCCTGTTGTTAAGATCGCTGAGGCGTCGTTGGGCATGCCCGAAACACCGAGCAACCAATCCAGCGTTGCGCGCTCTACCTCAATGGCGCCGTGATCACGGCCACCACAATTGCTATTCATCGTGGCCGCCACAAGCTCGGCCCCAACAGAGACAGGCAACCCGGCGCCGTGTACCCAGCCAAAGAAATTCGGGTGTGTGTTACCCGTGGCATAAGGCATGATTTCAGATGTTAGTTGGTTGAAGGTTTGCGCAGAACCCGCCCCTGTTTCTGCGTCTTGCAGTGACAACCGTTCGCTAAGATCATTCGGCTTTGGTTGCCATGGCAGATCTCTTGCTTGCTTCATACGATCAAGGCATTGATCCATTAACTTGTGCATGTCGCGGCTGAATTCATCCCAGTTCTCTGGGTCAAGGTGGGCACCCTCATGCGTCATAGCGAAGCCTTTCTGAAAGCAGTGTTGCGGTCTTAGAACATTTTTTTAGGTCGCTTCGCAACTTCAACCGAACTTGCTACTTTCTTTGGCGTTTCGTCCATCAAAGGACTGAAACTTTATCCCTCACAAAGCGCGCTAACACGGTATCAAATGCCACCCGTCCCAGCTTTGCGTTCAACCCAAATGGCTGCATGTTCTAGGTGCGCTGTTTCACCAGCTTGCCAGCAAACCGACAGCGCGGTTTAACGCAAATATGCTAAATGCACTTATCCTTGCTGTCGTCGTTATTGTTGGCGGCATCCTGATCCTTCCAAGGGTCGCAAATGCGCAGCTGTGGCGGGCCACGATCACACCGCTTGCCTCGATCATCGGGAGCGGCTTCTTGGTTCTCGGGCCGATCCTCGACGTCAGCTATGGGGGGTACGCGCCATTGGTGATGGCAGGGCTTTGTGTGGTGGCCTACCTGTTTGGCAGCGCAATTCGGTTCAACATCGCCCAGATAGATCGCGGACATTCGCGCCCTTCGTTTACTGAACAATTGGACAAGGTTGCATCGGTCGTATTGGCCTTCGCATTTATCATTTCTGTTGCGTATTACTTGAACCTGTTTGGCGCATTCGGGGTTAGCCTTACGGACCTCAACAACAGCCAGAACGCACGTCTACTTACGACCTCGGTATTTGCGATTATCCTATTGGTGGGCTGGACGCGCGGTTTTTCAGCACTAGAGCGCATGGAGCAAATCACCGTTGGGATCAAACTTGCGATCATTGCGGGCCTGCTCTTCGGCCTAATCGTGTATTTTGGCGAAGCGGTCCATGACCAAACACTCGCGTTTGACCCTGCCCAAGTTTCAGGTTGGGGGGCACTCACACTTGCGGCGGGTTTGATCGTGACCGTTCAAGGGTTCGAGACATCACGCTACCTTGGTAATGCATATAGCGCAGCGCTTCGGATACGTTCGATGCGTTTGGCGCAATTGATCTCTGCCGTGATTTATATCGCCTACATTGTTTTGCTCACTTATGCGTTGGACGCAGGATCTTTGACGCTTAGTGAAACCGCGATTATTGATCTTACGGCCATTGTTGCGCCTGTGCTTCCACTTTTGCTTGTGGCCGCTGCATTGAGTGCGCAATTTAGCGCGGCGGTGGCCGACACCAGCGGTGCAGGTGGCCTTATTTCCGAAATCACCAAAGGCAAAGTGAGCGAAAAAAGCGCCTACGGGGTGCTTGTCATTGTCGGCGTGTTTCTAACGTGGACTGCGGATGTGTTCCAAATCATCAGCTACGCCTCACGCGCGTTTGCAGCTTACTATGCCCTGCAAGCAGGTATCGCAGCGATTTCAGCACATCAAACAGGCCGCACAGCCAAGTCAGGTTTTTTTGCGGTTTTGACCTGTGTTGGCATCGCAATTACGGTCTTTGGCCAAGCAGTTGAATAGAGCCGTTTACGAATTCAACAACCGCTCCAACTCAATGTTAAACGCTTCCAATTCCATGTTTGCGTCCAGCTCAATCGGTTGCAAATCAAGACTGACATGACGGCGGCCTTTTTTACGGCCAATAAAGCTCCAGAACAGATCATGGGTGGCGCGTTGGAACTTTCCCAAACCATCAAGGCGCAACAACATCACAGGGGTATCCGGCTCAGCCCGTAGGATTTCATGAACCCCAGAGAGATACGGCTTCACGATCTCCTCAGGTTGGCGACGCACCTGCCCCGCAGGAAACAGCAGAATGGAATTCCCGTCCCCCAAAAGCGTATGGATTTTCTCCAATGTCTCAACCTTACGCTGGGCGCGTTTTTCTTCTGGCCATGCTTTTGGCGAACTCATAGGAACGGCCCCTGCGACATACATCGGGAACCACTGCGCCCAGTTGTGGTATTCATCATAGTGAACTGTCGGGCGCACACGTGTCGTGGAATAAAGGGTCGTTGCGATCAGCGGCCCGTCATGGCGGCTGACGTGCGTGGCCAAAATCAATGTCCCCGGCTGGGCTTGCAACAAGTGCTTGCCTGAGGCGCTGACGTTATAGAACAGCCCATAGTACGTGCGCAGCAGCACAAAAAATAAATGGCGGGTCCACTTACCGAGCGTGGCATCAAAAAATCGCATCATGGGGCAACCTTGGCAGAAGAGTGAATTGATTGAAAGTTGGGAAACTCTCGAGACGTGAACATCGTTCATTTATGCCAATTTAGCCGCCAACAGTAAGGTCAGGCATTCCATACCCAACACACCCCGTTGACCTTATGCAGTGGCCGCGCCATGAACTTCCGTATGAAACAACCTGACATTCTTTGCATCGGTTCCTTCCTTTGGGACATCATCGGACGCTCATCCAGCAGCATGCGCGCGGGATCTGATGTACCGGGCCGTATTACGCGCCTGCCCGGTGGCGTCGCGATGAATATCGCAATGACGCTGAACAACTTTGGCCTCACACCCGCGGCCCTGTCCGCCGTTGGGCGCGATCTTGAAGGGGATGAGCTTGTCGGTGAGGCCGCGCGCCTCGGGATTATCACCGATTACGTCTACCGTTCGGAAGACCTGCCAACCGATTCCTACATGGCGATTGAGGGCGCGAACGGGTTGATTGCGGCCATTGCGGACGCACATTCACTTGAGCAAGCAGGCACCAAAATCCTTCGCCCGATGTCTGACGGCACCTTAGGTAGTGAAACCACGCCTTGGTCTGGCCTTGTGGCGCTGGATGGCAACCTCACCCGTGATCTGCTGGCAGACATCGCAACATCGCCACTGTTTGCGGCCTCCGATTTACGGGTCGCACCAGCGTCACCTGGTAAGGCGGAACGCCTTCTGGCCCTTGTCGGGCACCCATCCGCGACGCTTTATGTGAACCTCGAAGAAGCTGGGCTGCTGTGCCAAACCACGTTTAAAACTGCACAAGACGGCGCCAAGGCGTTGACAGAACGTGGTGTGCACCGCGCCCTTGTGACCGATGGCGGCAATCCCGCTGCTGAATGCCTGAACGGTGACATTCTAACGGCGCAGCCCCCAGAGGTTCTCGTTACACGCGTTACAGGCGCGGGTGACACGTTTATGGCGGCGCACATCGCGTCAGAAATCCAAGGCATGCCGCGTCAAGCCGCGCTGGAACGCGCCCTCAACGCTGCCGCAACTTACGTTTCCGGAGAAACACCTTCATGACCATTCCAATGACTTTCGCGCCAGACGTAGCAACCGCCAAAAAGAACGGCACACCCATCGTTGCGCTTGAATCCACAATCATCACCCACGGCATGCCTTACCCGCAGAACGTCGAAACCGCGCGACTGGTCGAGGAAGAAGTTCGTGCTGGTGGTGCAGTGCCTGCAACCATCGCCGTATTGAATGGAACATTGCACATCGGCCTCACCGACGTGGAACTCGACACCCTTGGCCAAGCCCAAAACGTCGCCAAGCTCAGCCGTGCAGATATCGCAGCTTGCATAGCAACGGGTGGCACAGGTGCGACAACCGTGGCCGCCACGATGATCGCGGCACATCTGGCGGGTATCAAAGTGTTTGCGACAGGCGGCATTGGAGGCGTCCATAAAGGCGCGGAAACCACGTTCGACATTTCCGCTGACCTGAACGAGTTGGCCCAAACGCCGGTGACCGTCGTGGCCGCAGGCGCCAAAGCCATTCTAGATCTTGAGAAAACCTACGAAGTCCTCGAAACGCTGGGAGTTCCTGTCATTGTATATGGCCAAGACACCCTTCCCGCGTTCTGGTCCGCTACATCGCCCCTGCCCGCGCCCCTACGCATGGACAGCGCAGCTGACATCGCGGCTGCACATGAAATGCGCGTCGCGATGGGCCTCCCCGGTGGACAGTTGGTCACGAACCCGATCCCAAGCGACGCACAGATCCCCGCTGAGACCCTTGCCCCGATCATTGCGCAGGCTTTGACGGAAGCTGACGCACATGGCATCAGCGCAAAAGGCGTCACGCCGTTCCTGCTTGGTCGTATCCTTGAGCTTACCGATGGAGCGTCATTAACGGCGAATATTGCACTGGTGCGAAACAATGCACGTCTTGCTGCCCAAATTGCAGGCAGTTTGGCGACCTAAAGGCGCAGTTATCCCGCCAATCATTGTGGAAGCGCCCACCATCCCCTACATAACATCTGTCCGCACCTTCGCGGAGCATGTATCCAAGGCTGCGCTTAAGTGAAAACGATCAAAGACCCGACTACACCGCGCCGTTCGCTTATCGGTGGCATGCGGACCAATTTCCTCGCCGGCCTTGTGGTCATCGCGCCAATTGGCCTGACGCTTTGGCTGATCTGGACCGTTGTGGGCTGGGTCGACAGTTTCGTATGGCCGTTCGTTCCAAACGCTTATCAGCCCGAAGAATTGCTGAACTGGGCGCTCGGCCGCACTGTTGGTGATGAAAATTGGATCACGGTTAACGTGCGCGGCATTGGCGTCTTTGTCTTCCTGCTGTTTACGATGCTTGTGGGTTGGATGGGCAAAGGCCTACTAGGACGTAGTTTCCTTCGCTGGGGCGAAGGGCTTGTTGCGCGCATGCCGGTCGTGCGCTCCATCTATAACGGCGTCAAACAAATCGCCGAAACGGTTTTCGCACAGACAGAAACCAGCTTTGATAAAGCCTGCCTGATTGAATACCCGCGCAAAGGTATCTGGGCGATCGCCTTTGTGTCGACCTCAACCAAGGGTGAGATTTTGGACAAGGCAGACACAGGACCAATGACGTCCGTGTTCTTGCCAACAACGCCAAACCCGACATCGGGTTTTTTGTTGTTCTTCCCGACCCGCGACATCATCGAGTTGGATATGACGGTGGAAGACGCGGCCAAATTGGTCATCTCTGCAGGTCTTGTCTATCCGGGTGAAAAAGAAGGCGAACTGTCAGAGTCCTACACCGACCTTGCAGAAAAAATCGCCCATACGCATAAGTCTGACACGGACGCTGCTGAGTAATCCGCGCTTTTACTCAGAGAACATCTCTTGAAGATCCACGGTATCACGTTCACCTAAATCGTTGTAATGATTACTAATAAACGTGTCCGCCGCGGCCCGTCCGGCGGCCTTTAAGCGCGCCAATACAACTGGATTTGGAACAGATTTCGTCGCCACACTCAGCTCATTCATCAGCACGTCATCAGACACCATGTGCACCAATACGTTCTTCATCGCGCCTTTAGGCATCGACCCTGCGGCAAGCAAACGCTTCACAAAGTTAATCGCCCGAAGTTCGCGAAAGAGCGAACTGTTAAAGCTGATCTCGTTGATCCGGTTCTGAATGGCTTGGCTGTCCGTAGGAACCTCTTCGCGGTGCAGCGGGTTAATGTTGATGACCATGATGTCTTCCGGCAATCCTGCCTCAAACAACGGGAACAGCGCGGGGTTACCGGTGTAACCACCGTCCCAATAGGCCTCGCCGTCGATCTCAACCGCTTTGTACATCGTTGGCAAACAGGCGGACGCCATCAGCGCCTCACTTGTGATACCGTCGCCTTTGAAGATCTTGATTTTACCAGTGCGTACATTCGTGGCACAAACATGCAATTCTGGACCAGTTTCGGCACAAACCGCATCGTAACTCATCTGGTCGACAATCGGCTTCAACGCATTGCTGTAAAACGGACCAGACCCATAGGGCGACATCATGCGTGTCGTCATATCCAAGGCGGCATAAGCTGGCGAATAGGCCATCGCAGCGGATAGGATGCTTGTCGCGGGAGACATAATATCCATCCATTGCGACATGGCCTCATCCTTGACCGCACCAACCTGCCCCCAGAACCAATTCAGGTTCTCGCGCGCGCCTTCACGCCCACCGTTCAGCATCCCAGCCTTCAATGCTGCGCCATTCATCGCCCCTGCAGAGGTTCCAGAAATCGCAGCGATTTCAATGCGATCATCCTCAAGGATGCGGTCCAACACGCCCCAAGTGAACGCACCATGTGCACCGCCGCCCTGAAGCGCGAGGTTGATGCGTTTTACGTTTTTTGTCACAGCGCCGTCCATCCGCCGTCAACGCTGATGGTCGTTCCTGTGATCTGGGCAGCCGCATCAGATGCAAGGAACACAACAGTGCCCCCAAGCTGTTCAACGGTTGCGAATTCCTTGGAAGGTTGGCGCTTAAGCATGACGTTCTTAATCACGTCTTCGCGGCTCATGTCATATTCTTTCATCGTGTCGGGGATCTGCGCCTCGACAAGCGGTGTCAGCACGTAGCCTGGGCAAACCGCGTTGCAGGTGATTGGTTCTTGCGCAGTTTCCAAAGCAACAGTTTTGGACATGCCAACAATCCCGTGCTTGGCCGCGACGTAGGCTGATTTGTAAGGTGAAGCCGTCAAACCGTGGGCTGAGGCAATGTTAATCACACGTCCCCAACCTGCCGCCCGCATCATCGGCAAGGCCGCCGCCGTGGTGTGGAAAGCAGAACTCATGTTGATCGCAATGATCGCGTCCCACTTAGCCGTCGGGAATTCGTCGATCGGGGCGACGTGCTGGATGCCCGCGTTGTTGATCAAGATATCACAAGCGCCAGCATCCGTGATGAGGCGGCGGCAATCATCAGCCTTTGACATATCAGCGGCAATATAGGTCGCCTTTACGTCGAATTCTTTAGCGATTTCAGTTGCTAACGCATGATCCTCCTCGCGGTCTGAAAACGAATTCAGAACAACATCCGCGCCCGCTTTGGCCATCTCACGCGCAACGCCAAGGCCGATGCCTGAATTTGAACCCGTAATGACGGCGGTTTTTCCTGTAAGAGGTCCGTTGTTTGACATGGTTTTGCTCCTGCGTTGCGTTTGGCGTAGTATATGCTGCATCTGCACAATGCGCGAGTGCTCGTCGTAGCCGCATTGAATTAGCCAAATTTGCCCTATCCTTGCCCCGATTTGTCCACGATTCACGCGTAAAACACTCGCGAACCAGACAACTGTTTCGAATTTGGACGTAGAATGACCCCGATTATCTCAAATGCAGGCGAAACGCGCTTTTTGTTCGGCACATTTGCGGATGTCGACAGCGCGCCTGTTTTTCAGGGCGCGGTCGTTTATGGGGCCAATCTTACTTATGATGCCGAAACAGGCCTGCCAAACGGTGGCACGGTCGACCGCATTGATGTTCAGACCCGATCTGCAGCTGTGGTTCTAAAGACCCACTCAACCTACCCTGACATTCACATCACCGTTGCGGACCTTAACGCCGCATATGCTGATGTGGATACGCCTTGGTATGATGCAACGGACGTTCTTGCGACAACCGACCAAACCGAAGATGCCCCGCTTGATCTGAACGTTGAACTGAACGCCAAACAAATGGATGAACTGGTTTCAGGTAAAAAAGCGCTTTACCTCACCACAGGTGAATTCTTTAGCGCGAACGAGCTGAGTGGAATTTTTGCGGCGGCTTCCCGAAATAATCGGCCGAAACAACGCGCTAAGGCAAAACAGAAAAACCGCAAGAACGACGTTGTCGTTTCCTTAAACGCGACATTTGAAAACGCGGCCACGTCCAGCCTCAATGATCTCGACATTGAAGCGTTGGAAAACGAGCTTCGGGTAGGCACACTTTAGGCCACCCGAATCTTTCACGATATTCAGCATACTTCACCCTGCCGCGTTAAGTATTCTTAACGCCCGATTCTGGTGATTCCTGCGGTCAGTTTTCACAACCTAAAATCAAAAACATAAATCACTGCTCGCCCTTAAAAAATGGGCAGAAAAAAACCCCAGCCGAAGCTGGGGTTAAGTTATTGAGGCAGGTTTCATACAGGCAAGAAACCTATCGAGCAGTGACCTTTGTATAAGCGTTAGGCCGCCCGCATCCAAGCTAAAAGTTTGAAAAGGTTTGTTTCCACCTCTAACGTGGCCCCAAGAACAGATTCATTGAAACGGGGAGCGGGACCAAAATGACCACAGGAATATACACAAGGCTGGGCGCGACACTGCGCACGACGGCGCTTGCAATGGCGACCACAGCGCTTGCGACGTTTGCCAATGCTGAGGCAACACATGGCATAGCTATGTATGGCGACCCTGCCCTACCCCTAGATTTTGCGCATTTACCTTATGCCAACCCCGATGCGCCATATGGCGGATCTATCGTCACGGCCAACGTCGGATCCTTTGACAGCCTGAACCCGTTCATCGTCAAAGGCTCGGTTCATTGGCAGATGCGTTTCTTGATGGGCGAAAGCTTGATGGGGCGCTCTTTGGATGAACCTTTCTCGCTTTATGGCCTTCTCGCCGAATCGGTTGAGACCGCTGAAGACCGCTCATGGGTCGAATTTACCCTCCGCCCAGAGGCCCGATTCTCTGATGGCAGCCCAGTTACGGTCGAAGACGTGATTTGGTCTTACGAAACTCTCGGCACTGTGGGTCACCCGCGCTACCATGGCTTCTTTAACAAAGTAGACAGCATCGAAACCGTCGGCGAGCGCGGCGTGCGTTTCAACTTCAATGAAGAAGACCGCGAATTGGCGCTTCTCGCGGGTTTGCGTCCGA